>CAZDKE010000020.1:0-54786 GCA_964506255.1 uncultured Lishizhenia sp.
ATGGTACCATAAACTGGCATATCGTCCACACTACTTTCCCATAAATTATGGTTGCGTTGGTATTGTTTTCTCACGTCACGCAAAGCATCTAAAGCGCCACGTTTATCGAATTTATTCAAAGCGATAACGTCGGCAAAATCCAACATGTCGATTTTTTCTAATTGCGTTGCAGCACCGTATTCTGGCGTCATTACGTACAATGAAACGTCCGAGTGGTCTAAGATTTCCGTATCCGATTGACCAATTCCAGAAGTTTCCAAAATGATTAAATCGTAATCGGCAGCTTTTAATATACTAATCGCTTCTGCCACGTGTTTTGACAAAGCTAAATTCGATTGACGTGTTGCCAACGAACGCATATAAACGCGATCACTTTTAATGGAATTCATTCGGATTCTATCTCCCAACAACGCTCCGCCCGTTTTTCTTTTCGACGGATCGACAGAAACGACAGCGATTTGTTTGTCTGAAAAATCAATTAAAAAACGACGCACTAATTCATCTACCAAAGACGATTTCCCAGCTCCACCGGTACCTGTAATACCAAGAACAGGAACCGATTTTGTGGCTGCAATCGCACGTACTTTATTTAACACTTCTGTATTTTCTTCTGCAAAATTCTCTGCGGCTGAAATCACTCTTGCAATTGCAGGAACATTTTTCTCTGTTAATTTTTCGGGTTCGTTTGTTATGTTTGTCCCAACCGGAAAATCACATTTTTGCACCAAATCGTTGATCATTCCTTGTAAACCAAGTGAACGACCATCGTCAGGGTGGTAAATACGCGTAATTCCGTAACCGTGTAATTCTTCAATTTCAGAAGGAAGAATTGTTCCTCCTCCGCCACCAAAGATTTTAATATGAGGCGCACCTTTTTCCTTCAATAAATCATACATGTATTTGAAATACTCGATGTGTCCACCTTGATAGGAAGTCATCGCAATTGCTTGTGCATCCTCTTGTATAGCACAATTCACCACTTCTTCCACCGAACGGTCGTGACCTAAGTGAATCACTTCACAACCAGTCGCTTGAATGATTCGACGCATGATATTAATCGCTGCATCGTGACCATCAAAAAGAGAGGCTGCTGTTACAATTCTGATTTTATTTACTGGTTTATAAGGCGCAACTTGTTCCATTTTATACGTTCTTTTTTTAAGAGCGCTAAAATTAAGAAAAAAAGCTAATAATAGTGGAGGGTTGAGAATGGAGAGAGGAAAGTTTGTGTGAAAATTATGAGCTTAAAATCTATGATTTTTTTCTTTATCTAATAATTGTCACAAATCCATTTTTGCTTCTTGGGGAATCCTGACAGCTAAGCTGGTAATACAAATTTATAGAAATATACGCCATCTTTGATTGGTAATTCCTTCGAGTTTCCATCCCATTGAAATTCAGGATTATCTGTTGCATATACTATTCTGATAATCAATTTGTGTATTGGATAATAGATGCAGCAAACAAAATTTCTAAGTTAGAAATTGACTTTAAATGTCCGAAGAATAAGATACTGAAGGTGAACTACGAAAACCCTAAAGTGGAATACAACCACATCAACCTATGGAACGGTGGACACGTAGAAGGAACTATTAAATTATATCATAAATCCAATAAAAACTGGATACTTCAAGAAGAATTAACAGGTTCTCTTGGAGGTTGTGAGTATGGGGAATATTAAAAATCTGAGTTAGGTAGTATAATCAGAATTACCTTCGGTTCTGCATCGCTTTTATTGTTTCTATGCGGTCTGACCGATTAGCAGCGACGTAGTCACGTAGTTAATCCAATTTTAAAAACATAGTTTAGGAAAACTAGTGGTAAATTCATCGATTTTTATTCTAGGTCAAAAAGGTTTGTTAAATTCTATTTTTTTCTTCAAACGCTTTATCAAGAAAAGTGTAGATTTTTTCAATCATAAATGCAAAAAGCATCCAAGCAGGCAAGTATTCTAATTGAATGTAACCCATAACGTGATATCCGTGTTTGTATTCCCATGGACAACTTCCAGTTAATTGGTCGAGTATAAATCCAGAAATAAATTCAACTATAAATATCACAATTGCCGCAATAAACATTCTTAAAAGCAGCGGGTAATTTGATAAAAATCCAAGAACGATTGGTGCAAGAAAGGAAATCAATCCATAAATCGGAAACATCCAAATGTAGGAGAAACCTAGCAATCGCCAGTTAATTGCTTCGTGATTTAATATGCTTTCAACTACAGTACTTATGGCTGTGAAAAATATCTCAGTTGTGATTCCTACACATCCAAAAGCAAAAAAAAGCAACCATTTTTTCATTTGTTAATTTTTTATTTATTGAGCAATAAAAAACAATTCAGTCCCTTTTCTTGGAAGTACAGAATTGTAGCAAATTTCCATTTCTGTTTTTTTAAAACAAGCTGAAAAATAGTTTAAATATTCCTCTTTACTTCCACCAAAAGGAGGACCTGCTTCAAATTCTCGATTAAAAAGTAAGCCAACAAATTTACCTTCAGGTTTTAATAACTCACTTGCTTTTTGAACATACGCTTTTCGCAAAGCAGGATTAATTGCACAAAAAAGTGTTTGTTCGATGATTAGATCAAATTGTTGATTAAGCTCAAAAAAGTCACCTTGTATTAATTGTGAGTCTGGAAAATCAGGGACTCTTTTTTTTAGATTCTCAAGTGGCGCTTTAGCCAAGTCAATCACACTGACATTTTTAAAACCATTTTTGAACAAATATTCAGCTTCGTGCGCATTTCCACAACCTGGAATCAAGATGCTTAAGTCTTTGTTTGAAAGTTGATTAACATATTCAACAATTGGATCTGAAGCAGTTCCTAAATCCCAACCAGCTTGATTGTTTTCATAACGACTTTGCCAGTACTGAGCATCTAAATTTTTGTCCATCAGGTATCTTTAAGTTGGTGTTTGGTATGAAGAAATAGTTTTTTCCGGTGATTGATTTCACTGATAAAGTAAACTTCACGTTTGCGAGCAATGTATCTTTTTTTGTAAAATCCGAAGGTGAAAACGTTAAGCAAGGTATGTCCAAAGTTGATTTTTGGGGTGTATTCGCACTCAATTCGACCTAAATTACTGAATTCTTCATTCATTTCCTCACTTAAATCTAAGCGCAAAACTTCCAGACGAACTTCTTCTGAACGTATATCAAATTGCTGTAAATGTCCATCATCGAAATTTTTGATTTTCATCAGTCGATTCGCTTGAAATTCAATATCAGTAAAAGCTTTGAATAATTCATTAATGGTCATTCGGAAGGGGAAAATTTGTAAAAGTGCAAAAGTAGAATTTTGATTGAAGAAATAAAGAATAAAACAGTTTAAAATTCAATGATTAAGTTGTAGTTAGAGTAAAAGCAATTTCATGAAAAAAAACTTAGTTTTCTTAACTTCTTATTTTTTATTAACCATAAAAATCTCAATGTTTTTTTCCGTCAAGTCAGATTCCTAATGTCTCATTTACAATTCCCTTGATATCCTCTATGTTTGAACTGCACCCAGTATTCTTTAAATCCTTCTGGTGTTGAGTAAAGTTGACTTTCGATTTCTCCAACAGCAATTTGACTTTTTAGTTTTTTAATCCATTCTGGAAAACCTGTTTCAATATCGTTTCTTGCCCAGGTTCCTCGATGTTCGATTCCTGTGAAGGCATCACACGCATTTTTGACTTTTAACAAAGGCATTTCAATGGTGTACTTAACGATTTCTTCTGAAGGATAGCGAAATTGAGGATTTCCTTTAGTTTGAATTTTTGTGTTTTTGAAGTCTACTTTTAGATAGTTTTTCTTGCTGAATTCCTTCTTTAAATGATTACCAAGCTCATTTGCTACCAAATTTGAAAGTAAATGCGCCGTATCGCGATCGTTCAGAAATTCAGGTCCTTCATAACTGGCGAGCAATTTGTCGTTTTCTATTTTGCAAGAAACCTTTGTTTTATAACTTGTTTCCCTAACTGCAATTGTTTCTTTTTTCGAAGTCGTCAGTGTGCAATTAGTAAAAAGTAAAAGCATTAAAAAGGAGAAATTGACATAACTCATAGCTAGTTCTTTTCGTTAATCTTCAATCAAAATTAAAATAGAGGAATCAAATGGTTCGATTGCAGTGTATAGATTTTTGAGTTTATTTTTATAATTTCCATCAGGGCAAAATTGAAAGAAATTATAGCTACGTTCTTGCATTCCATTTGCTGGAAATAATTTTTCTTTAAGTTGCTCAATTGACTTTAAAGCTTTTTCGTGTTTGGATTTAACGGATTTTTCCAATCTATTTTTAATACCATCTACTTGTTTTTCTATACGTGTAAATTCTGCTTCAATCCACGATTTTACGGATGGGTCAATTAATTCCGACTTATGAATCAAATCGGTTTTAAACTGATTAAATTGAAAATTTTGAAGTGTAAATTCAATGGTTTCCTCTTCATTATTCAGAAGAAATTCTTTTTTAAGTTCGACTGTAGATTTGAATATTGAATCTATCTCTAATTGTAATTGTTCGAGTTTTTCTTTACTGTTTTTATCCATCCAAATTACAGAACTTCGAGCTTGAAGAATCGGGTAGGGGATAGCTGCTTTTTCGAAGGTAGATTTTAGTTGAAGCCAATAACTGAGTTCGCCAACACCACCAACGTAACAAATATTTGGTAAAATAAATTCCTGATAAAGTGGTCTCAAAACAACATTCGGTGAAAAGGAACTTGGATGTTTTTCAAGAAGTTCCAAAATTTCTACTGAAGTGTAGTTGTTTTCTCCAATTTGAAAATCAGTTCCAGCTGCAATAATGCGCTCACGTTTGTTTTCACTTAAAAAAAATAGATTTACTTCTCGCGGATGAACTTGAATTTTAAAGTTTTCAGATGCAAGTTTTTCATTCGTTTTAATAACTTCTTGATGCGAAAATTGGGTACTTAATTCTTGTTTAAATATTGGTTTAAATGTTGTTTTAAATGCACCTTCATCTCCATCCAAAATAACTAAGCCAAAAGAACCAAACAACTCGTGAACAAACTTAAAAAATGCCTCTCCATAAGTCTTTCCATTCAATTTATCGATTAACTGATGAATTTCAGCTTCAGGATGATTCGCGAAAAATTGTTTCAGTTGATCGACCACCGCACTTAATCCAAATAAATTCATTCTTCCTACCGCGCCAGCTTGTTCACTTTCCCAAGAAATGGTTTTTCCGTACAATAAAAATGATTTCACTTCTTCAAAATCGTGGTCTTCACTTGCCATCCAATAAACAGGAACAAATTTAGTTTCTGGAAATTTTTCGTTTAAAAGTTCACATTGTTTTATAACGTGTAAAATCTTGTAAACGAAGTATAAAGGACCTGTGAATAGACTGAGTTGATGTCCAGTTGTGATTGTGAAACAGTTTTCGTTTTCAAGTGAAGCAATATTTTTTAAGCTTGCAGCCACATTTGAAACAGAACTGTATTTTTTCGTGAGCACAGAAACTAGTAAATTTCTTTTTTCTGCCGTGAAAAAGGTAGATTTAATTGCTGTTTGTGCCTTTAAATTTTCTTCAGAAAAAGGAAGTCCAATGAAATCTTTCAATGCTTCTTGATCACCGGTAAAAAGTAATTGTTGACTACTAAAGCAATTGGAATCTTTGCGTGGAAAGGAATGTGATTTCATTAAAAAGGCTTTTTAAATTTCGATTATTCAATTCTGTTTTTCCAAGAAGATTGAATTTCTCGAGAAGCAAATTCTGTTTCTTTTAATTTTTTAATATCCGACCAAATATCATCAACGGCGTGCAATAAAGCATCTTCTTCTTCAAGCATAGCTTCGTGCATAATTGTAGGATCTTGGAAATAATGTTTCACGAAATTGGTATCGAAATCCCCACTTCTAAAAGCAGGATGTTTCAAAACGTATTTACCAAAGTCTAAAGTTGTTTTCACCCCTGAAATTTGATAATTGTCTATTGCTTCAATTGCTCTTTCTATAGCTTGAGCTCTATTTTCGCCCCAAACTACCAATTTTGCAATCATTGGATCGTAATAAATTGGAATATCCATTCCTTCTAAAAAAGCATCATCTACACGAACGTGGTTTCCGCTTGGGATTCGGTAACGATTTAGGGTTCCAATATCTGGTGTAAATCCATTCAAAGTATCTTCTGCATACACACGGATTTCAACTGCGTGACCATTGATTTTTAGTTCATCTTGCAATTTTGGTAAACGTTCACCTCGCGCCACAAGAATTTGCCATTCAACTAAATCTAAACCAGTAATTTCTTCCGTAACGGGATGTTCCACTTGTAAGCGCGTATTCATTTCCAAGAAATAGAAATTCAATTTTCCATCAAGTAAAAACTCTACAGTTCCTGCACCTTCGTAGTTGCAAGCTTTACAAACTGCAACAGCAGCTTCGCCCATTTCTTTTCTCAATTCAGGAGTTAAAATCGCACTTGGCGCTTCTTCCACCACTTTTTGATGGCGACGTTGAATCGAACATTCGCGTTCAAATAAATAAACAACATTTCCTAGTTGATCAGCAAAAACTTGAATTTCAATGTGGCGTGGTTTGTCCACGAATTTTTCAATAAAAACAGCATCGTCGCCAAAAGAGGAACGTGCCTCATTTTGTGCCATTGTCATTTGCTCTTCAAATTCAGCTGAATTTTGAACCAAACGCATTCCTTTTCCACCACCACCAGCTGAAGCTTTAATCAAAATTGGATAACCAACTTCTTCTGCGATAAGTTTTGCCGCGTTGACATCAGAAATAGCTTCGTCTACACCTGGAACTAAAGGAACATTGAATTTTTTTACAGCTTGTTTTGCACTCAATTTATCGCCCATCACTTCCATTGATTCTGGAGAAGGACCGATAAGTTTTATGCCTGCAGCCTTTACTTTTTTTGCAAATCCAGCATTTTCAGAAAGAAAACCATATCCAGGATGAATTCCTTCCACCCCCAAATCTTTGCAATATTGAAGAATTAAATCTTGTTGCAAATAGCTCTCAGCAGAAGGACTTTTTCCAACATAAACAGCTTCATCAGCTTCTAAAACATGTGGCGCATTTTTATCAGCATCGGAATAAATAGCAACACTTTGAATGTTCATTTTTTTCAAGGTTCTGATTACTCTTCTTGCAATTTCACCTCTATTTGCGATCAGTACTTTCTTCATATTTTATTCTTTTCTTCTTTGATAGTAGTTTCAGTAGGTTTTGGTTCCAAAGGAGGAACGGGCGATTGTTTTTTCTTCTTTTTTAATGGATAACGTTTCTCTTTTCTGAATAAATCAAGTGTATATTGTGCTAATTCAAAGTCTCCCCAAGAATTAAAATCTTCTCGGTAAGTAATACCTGCACCTTGCGTAAATGGTCCAGCATTTTCGTTTACGGAGTTAGTGTTTGATTTATTAAAAGCATTTGCTCTAAAAGTTCCTTTCTCATTCACTAAATATTCAACACTCACATCTCCGATTAATGAACTTGTTCCTTTCGTTTCATTGCTTGTAGCACTCGTACTTTCTACACCAAAACTTCCTGAAACAATTAGGCGATCATTCAAGAAACCAGTTTTTAAACCAACACCAACAGAAGTTTCACCTAAAATTTCATCTGCACCGTAGTCAACATTTAGTTTGTATTTATCTGAAAGAGAACCTAAGGCAGAGTTTATTTGCGATTCTAGTAAATCGAGTGCAGCTGAACTTCCAGCAGAAAGAGAACCTTTTAATGGTTGGAATTTTCTTACAAGTAAAAGCGAGAAAAATTGACGATTCAATTCATCAGGATCATTTTTCACCCTCGCAATAAGTGCCTTTCCTGTTTCTGGAGCTGAGGGTGCATCAATATCAAATGCAACAACAGGTTTTAACAAGGTTTCTGTTAAATTCAAGTAACAATCAACATCTTGACTAGAAAGTGTTTTGTCTAATTGTTCAGGACTCAATTCTAAAATAGAAACCTTTTTCAAGGCAATGTTTGTTTTTATATCCAAAGCTGCATTTACAGCATCACCTGTCCAAGTTATTTTAGAACCGGGAACTATATTAAATGGTTGTTTAATTGCCCCTAATGCAAAATTATATACGCTTCCTGTACCAATCACATAATCACCGTTTAAAGTAACGTGATTAAATTGATCGAGACGCATATCAATAATTCCAGAACCTTTCGCAAGAATTTCATCGTTCAATTGTTCGTTGAAAATAATTTTTAATTCAGCATCAGGTGTAACTCTGAACTTCATATCGAGGTTTATACCTGTGAAGTCAATTTTGTCTTCAAGCTGTTTTTGAATAGTTCCTTTTTGAACAAATTGAACAAAATCTGCTGATTCATCAATTTCAGAAACACCATACATTGGGAAGTTAATCAATGTACCTTTTTTAGTTTGAACATCAACTGTTACATCTAAATTAGTTGCAGAACCTGAGATATTTGCAGTACCTCTACCATAAGCTTTACCGTAATACAAATCCCCTTCTTTATATTTTGTGTTAAGAATCATAAATTTTTCAAGCGGAATTGCCTGACCATTCGGTAAAGGTTTTTTAGAACGATCATTTTCAAAATCAAAATTCAAATCGAGATTAAAACCTGAAAAATTTTCGTGATAAACCTGTCCAACCAAAGTAGCTGTATTTCCATCCCTATCTCTTATTGGCATATTGTTAATCAAGAATGCGTCTTCTTCAATGATAATTTCCCCATTCATTCGGTAATTCACTCCTAGTAATTCAACTTGTGCTCCTCCATCAACAAGTTTTAATTTTCCTTTTAATTTTGGTGCATCCGCTTTACCTTTAATGAAAACTTTACCATTTAGTTTACCATTTATGTCTTTGACAACACTTGGATCCATAAATGCATTCGCAAATTGAATATCGGTATTGTCGAAATTTAAAAATAAATCTAAGTTTTCTGTTTTTAATGAATAAAGTCCTCCAAAATCAAAAGTTTTCATTCCCCTGTATTCTAAATCTCCAGAAATAATTATTCGTTCTCTTAAAGCATTCCAATCAGAAAGCAAATTAATATTTCCTACCTCTTGTCCATCCAATTTTAAGTCCTCAATGTGCGCATCTCCTTGATAAACTAAGTTAGTGTAAGGATTAGAAATCTTAGCCCAACCAGAAAATTGGCCTTCTGCATTAACGCCAAGTCCAAGAACTTTACTTATTTCAGCTAAATTAAAACGTTGAATATCAATTTTTAAAATATCTAAATCATTATTTGAAAGACATCCATTTATTTTTATAAGCTGCTCATTTCTAACTAATTTGAAGTTTGTCACCATCAAATCTTTTTCTGTCAACATTATGTCAGAGGCATTTGCAATTTCCCAACGCAAACCATTCAAAGAGAAAAACGAAGGGCTCAAATTGAAGTTTAATTGATTATTTTCAAGAATTACCGTTTTCCATTCAATAGAGGAATAATCTTTAGTTTCTGGATTCCAAGAAAGTTTTGAGTCTAAATCGCCATTTTTTCCTGTTGTTTCAAATCGAATTTTATCAAAGTTTAATGAATCCCCGTATTTAAGTGTGGCAATTTTGTAATCCCCAATAATTCCTGTTTTGGTAATATTTTGAGTGACAACAATATCATCTAATTTTATATCTTGATATTTCACAAAACCAGAATTCAAATCCAAGTTCAAAATATGGTTTACTGAATGATAATTACCACTAACAGTTGTTCCTTTTTCAATTTCCAAATCAGGAACGAAAATGGTTAGAAACTCACTTAAATTTCCTGTTTTTACATTAAAATTAAAATCACTTAATTTTCGTTTATTGTCAATTTTTTTAGTGACGCCAATTGAGGGAAACACAAGCGATAAATCTTCCAAGAAATCATCAAGAACAGTTTCATAATTAATGTTTCCTGTAAGATTCAAAGATAAAATCGAACTATTAAGATTGAAAATATCATAATTTTTTTGACGCTGTAAATCCAACTTAATTACAGGAATGTTTAGCTCATCTCCACTTTGTTGAAATTGTAGAAAATTTGCTTGAATGTTTCCAGAAATATTTTCTAACGATTCTCCTTCTAATTGTCCAGAAATTTGAGTGGAGATACGCGAACTATCTTCTGTTGAGAAATTTAACTCAAAAAGATTAGCGTAATCGAGTTGTAAATCAAATTCATATTTCTGTTTTGCACCAATGGATATATTTCCTGTGTAAGCCAAGTCCAGATTTGGGTCTTTAACATTTAAGTCAGCGAATAGATTGTCATTCACTAATTCTCCATCTTGAACAGAGATATTTGTGTAAGCGTAATTGTTAAAATCAAAGCGACTTAAATTTGCAACTAAGTTGTGCATTGCAAAATCTCCACCTTCATTTACATCTCCGTTCAATTTAAGTTTCCCGCTTACTAATCCCAATTGGGTATTGTCTAAAAATGAACCGAGGTTGAAATTGGAAACATTAATTGCCATTGAATCAGCATTCGTTGGATAGAATTTCAGAATGTCATTTTTGTTTTCAATGTGGATTGCTTGCAATAGATTTATGTCACCTATTTCTGTTTTTGCCTCCTTGATTTTTACTTTGAAATCTTCAAATGAACCATTAAAAGCAAGTTGGTCTAAGTCTATAAATTTCAGTTTTGAAACCGGTGCTTCAAATTTTAGAGGAGCTGTTCCTTTTGGTAACTTAAACGCTTCCAAATCAGCTAGGGAAATATATGTTTTCTGAAGATAAGCGGAGAGATTTGCTGCGTTTCCTTTTCTGAAGTCGGGTAAATTGATTGTACCTTGAACAAGCGTTTGTTTCCCAATTCTTAAATCCAAATTTTGAATACTTAAGTTTTTAATCGGATTCACAACTTTTGCTGTTAATCGAATTTTATCCGTCATTCCTTCTATTGCACTAACGAAATAAGAAACATCTGTTAAATCCAATGTACTCGGTAGAATATCAATATCAAATTTAACTTTGTCTTCAAATTCATCAAAAGCTGACCAATCTGAAAACAGTAGATTCAACTTGGAAAAGAATAAATTTGAATTAGCAGTTTTAAGGGTGAACTTATTCAACTTAACACCTTTAGAACTTAGATTTACATTTGCTTTAAATTGTTTTGTTTCAAAACCACATCTTTCTTTGAAACTTAAATTATCAATTGAAAAGGCAACAACTTCATCTTTCAAGGTCAATTTACCTACTTCAAGGTTCAATTTCGAAAGGCGTAAATGATCGTAATCTAATCCAAAAGGCAGAATTTCTTTCTGTAAATCATCGTAACGCAAGTCAAAATTTTCAAGTTTAATTGAATTGACAGTTAAAATAATTGGTTTGCTTTCAGAGGGAGGTGCATCACTTGAAAAGTAATCTACTATAAACTGAAAGTTGAATTCACCATCTTTTTTTGATTTATAAACCCAAGCTGAACCATTAGAAAGTAAAACTTTTGAAACTACATATTCATTTTTTGAAAAGTTTAATTTGTCAAAAGTTACAAGAATTTCTTGAGTTGAAACAAGCGTTTCTCCTTTTTGATCTAAAGCTTTAACGCCTTTTAAGACAACTTTATCTAAGAAAACAATTTCTAGTTTATCTATGGAGATTTTCGTTTTTAATTCTGCTGATAAATAGGCCGTTGCCTTTTTGGCTAAGTAAGTCTGAAAAGGGGAGGAGCGAATCAAAAAAGCAAGCGAAATTATGAAAATAAGAAGCCATTCAAAGCTGATTCCAATAATTCTTCCTACTATTTTGAGTAATTTTGCCATTCTTTCAACTACAAATTTAAAAATCTTTTGGCTGCACACACAATTATACTTGGCATTGAATCTTCTTGCGACGATACTTCCGCTTCCGTTTTACGGGATTTTGAGATTCTTTCCAACGTAACAGCAAATCAATCTATACACGAGCAATATGGGGGAGTTGTTCCCGAGTTAGCTTCACGATCGCATCAAGAGAATATTGTGCCAGTTGTAGAAGCTGCGATAAAAAAAGCTGGAATCTCAATTTCCGAAATAGATGCAATCGCTTTTACTCAAGGTCCAGGTTTATTGGGTTCTTTAGTTGTCGGTGCTTCTTTTGCGAAAGCTTTTGCATTGGCGCTAAAAAAACCATTGATTCCTGTTCATCACATGAAAGCGCATATTTTGGCACATTTTATAGATGATGAAAATAAGCAAAAGCCAAGTTTTCCTTTTTTATGTTTAACAGTTTCAGGTGGACATACACAAATTGTGAAAGTGGAAAGTGCAAGTAAAATGACAGTCATCGGTAAAACTATTGACGACGCTGCGGGAGAGGCTTTTGATAAATCAGCCAAAATGTTGGGCTTACCTTATCCAGGAGGTCCTTTGATTGATAAATATGCTGAATTCGGCGATTCCATAAAGTTTAAGTTTTCAAAACCAAGAATTGACGGTTTAGATTTTAGTTTTAGTGGTTTAAAAACTTCTATTCTTTATACAATAAGAGATCAAGTGAAGTTAAATCCAGCATTTATTGAAGAAAACAAATTTGACTTATGTGCATCCATCCAACACACAATTATTCAAATTTTAATGGATAAAATCGAAAAAGCGGTAAAAGAAACTGGAATAAACCAAGTTGCAATTGCTGGAGGTGTTTCTGCAAATTCTGGTTTAAGAAAAGCGTTAGAAATGAAGAAAGATATTGGGTGGCAAACCTTTATTCCGAAGTTTGAATACTGTACAGACAATGCGGCTATGATTGCTGTAACAGGAAAATTTTTATTCGAGGAAAAACAATTTGCAAATCAGATGGTTGCGGCAAAAGCTCGTTTAGAATGGTAATAGATTCAATGTTAAAGTTCTTAAAAATTATCTTTGGAAAAGAACAACCAAAACAATCTTTTGCTATATTCGATTATTATTAACTTTAAATTCTCAACGGTTATGGAAGCAACACTCATCGAAAAGGAAGCGATTCCTTCATTAACTTTTCACGATAAGTCAACAGTTAATCAACATCCGCAGCTTCTCGAACAAATAGAGAAAGCAACTATTTTAGGAAATGCACATCGTACAAAAGTTTCGATATACTTTCAGGACGACACAAGCGTCAAGAAAGTTGAGACGACAATTTGGGCAGCAGGAACAAAATTTATTTGTTTAAAAGGAGGAGTTTGGATTCCAATTAGTCGATTACTAGAAATCAAAATATAATTATGCGCTTACTAACTACTACTTTATTTTTATTTATTTATTCACATTTTTTTAGTCAAAATCACGTAAAATGGACCTTCGAATATGATGATATCAATCAAGCTATAGTTGCCTACGGTCGAATCGATTCAACTTGGCATACCTATTCGATTCATAATAAAAATAATTCAGGACCGGTTCCAACTACATTGTCCATAGAGAAAAGAAAAGGATATAAAATTTCTGGTAAAGCACAAGAAATAAGTATCCCAAAAAAGGTTTTTGATCCTAACTTCGACTCTGAATTATTTGTAATTGATATTATTTACATAGCTCAGGTTCCAATTAAAATTAAAAAGGAAGCAATCGTATCTGGAAAAGTAACTTATATGGTCTGTGACGATTCAAAATGTTATCCTCCGATTGATGTACCTTTCACTATTAAAGTAAAACCCTAAACAAAAATGAAGTCTTTCTTTCTTATCCTTACGTTCTTTCTTTCTATAGCAAGTTTATTTTCTCAACCAGTTGGTTGGCAAGACAAAGTAAAATGGAGTTTTAAAATTGAGAAAATAGATGATTCTCATGCGAATATTATAGGAACTGCAAAATTATTAGATGGTTGGCATATTTTTTCCGTTGACCATGATCCAGAAAAGGCTGATTTTACGGGAATTCCAACTAGCTTTAGTCTTAAATCGAATGAAAATTTTAAGGTTGTTGGCAAACTTAAAGATGGTAAAAAAGCAAAAGTTCACAAGGATGATTTAGGTATTCAACTTTATTTCGAGGGAATAGGTGTTTTCAAACAAGAAATTGAAGTCTTAACAGATAAAACATTTAAAATACCTCTAGCTTACACTTTTCAGATTTGCGATGAAGCAGGATGTATTTTTCCTCCAGAACAAGAAACGATTGTTGAAGTATCTGGTTTTAAACCAATAGTTAACGAAGGTTCGACTCCCGATGAAACTTCTGTAGAAGATGAAAAAAAACCGAAAGTAACGAAAACAATTGCAAAACCAATTGAAGAGAAGCCGACTGGTCCAGTGAAAAAAGATTCTAATTTGGTCATTTTTATCGCTGGATTTTTAGCAGGCTTGGTTGCCTTATTGACTCCTTGTATGTTCCCTATGATACCAATGACGGTTACATTTTTCACAAAACAATCTAAAACAAGAAGTGAAGGAATATTTAAAGCATTAATATATGGTGCTTCGATTGTTCTTATTTATGTAACTTTTGGTTTGATTTTCACTGCCGCTACTGGTCCACTTGGTTTAAATGATTTGTCCACGAACGTATGGATGAACCTTGTTTTTTTTAGTATTTTCGTATTGTTTGCGTTTTCATTTTTGGGTGCATTTGAAATTCAATTACCTTCTTCTTGGGTAAATAAAATGGATAAACAAGCAGATAGAGGAGGTTTAATTGGAATTTTCTTTATGGCATTTACGCTTGGGTTGGTGTCGTTTTCATGCACAGGACCAATCATTGGAAGTTTGTTAGTTGAAGCCGCAACAAGTGGTTCTTATATAACTCCTGCAATTGGTATGACTGGTTTCTCTTTAGCTTTGGCTATTCCGTTTACTTTGTTCGCAATTTTTCCCGGATGGTTAAATTCATTACCACAATCAGGAGGTTGGTTGAACTCAGTTAAAGTTGTGTTGGGCTTGATTGAATTAGCATTAGCATTAAAATTCTTATCGGCAGTAGATTTAGCCTACCATTGGGATTTGTTATCAAGAGAATGGTTCGTGGCAATCTGGTTTGTTTTGTTCCTAGTTATGGGCGTTTATTTATTGGGTAAAATTCGTTTTTCACACGATTCTCCAGTAGAAAAATTAAGTGTCCCTAGATTTATGTTTGCTCTATTTGCACTGACATTCGCCGTTTATTTGTTCCCAGGAATGTTTGGAGCACCATTGAAAATTATTGATGGAATTGCTCCTCCACGTACTCACTCAGAAGATAATTTTAGATATGTCAATGGCGGTCTAGAAACAGGTATTGAGAAAGATTCAATTACGGAAAGATTTATGGCAGAAATGCATCCAGTTGGTGATGGTTCAATTTTAGTCTTTCATGATTTAGAAATTGCAAAAGAATATGCAAAAGCTAAAAACCTCCCTATTCTCTTAGATTTCACTGGTCACGCCTGTCAAAATTGTCGTAAAATGGAATCAACGGTTTGGACTAGTAATGAAATTCGACCAATACTTCAAACTAAAGTTGTAATCGCTTCACTTTATTGTGATGACAAAACACCTTTACCGGCCGGTGAAGTTAGATATTCAGAAGCAATTGGAGGAAAGATCAAAACAATAGGTAACAAATGGGCAGAGTATCAAATTGTACAATATCAGAGTTTCCAACAGCCTTTATATGTTATGATTGATGCAGATGGCAATGATTTAACAAAAGGCATTGCTTATACGCCAAATATTCAGCAATATAAGAAATTCTTAAATGAAGGTATAAAGGCTTTTAAAAACAAAAAATAGGAGTTGAAATAGTTGATAAAATCAAGCTTGAGATTGAATTTTAAGGTTGAAATTGAACTAAATTTGATTCCTTGAATTTTAATTACCTATGAAACTCTGTATTGCTGAAAAACCTAGTGTTGCCAAAGATTTAGCTGAAATTTTAGGTGCTCGTACAAAACGAGATGGTTATTTTGAAGGCAACGGATATTGCGTTTCTTGGACATTTGGTCACTTATGCACTCTTAAGGATCCTGAAGATTATAATCCAAATTGGAAGTATTGGAAATTGGAAGATTTGCCAATTATTCCGCAACAATTTGGAATCAAAATCAAAGATGATCAAGGCGTTAAAAAGCAATTTGAAGTTATTAAAAGATTAGTGGCTGAAGCAAAGGAAGTGATAAACTGTGGTGATGCTGGGCAAGAAGGAGAATTAATTCAACGTTGGGTTTTATTGAAAGCCAAATGTAATGTTCCAATTAAACGTTTATGGATTTCATCATTAACTGAGGAAGCAATCAGGGAAGGTTTTAATAAACTGAAAGACGCTAAAGAGTTTGATAATTTATTTGCTGCCGGAAATTCAAGAGCTGTTGGAGATTGGGTACTTGGAATCAACGGAACACGTTTATACACCAGAAAATTTGGACAAAACAAAATGACTTTGTCGGTTGGTCGAGTACAAACACCAACTTTAGCAATGATTGTTCAACGTCAAAAAGAAATCAATGCTTTTAAAAGTGATGAATACTGGGAACTTAAGACAATTTATCGGGAGACAGAGTTCTTGTGTCAAATAGAAAGACTGAAATCGCAAGAAAAAGCGGAAAAGGGATTGGAATATTTAAAGGATAAGCCTTTTGATATTACTTCATTTGAACAAAAAGAAGGAAAAGAAGGTAATCCGAGATTGTATGATTTAACATCGCTACAAGTTGATGGAAATAAACGTTATGCATATTCTGCAGAAGATACTTTAAAACATATTCAAAGTTTGTACGAAAAGAAATTAGTTACTTATCCACGTGTTGATACAACATATCTCTCAGAGGATTTACATCCAAAAGTATCAGGAATCCTTGCTAATTTAAGAGATTATAAACGATTTACGGATCCATTATTAGTTAAACCTATTCCAAAATCGAAAGCTATTTTTGATGATAAAAAGATAACTGATCACCATGCAATTATCCCAACAGGTGTTCATCCATCTGGAATAACTCCCGATGAACAACGAGTTTATGATTTAATCACAAGAAGATTTATTGCCGTTTTTTATCCAGAATGTAAGGTTTCAAATACAACTGTATTAGGAAAAGTTGATAAGCTTGTATTCAAGGCAACAGGGAAACAAATCATTGAACAAGGTTGGAGGGTTGTTTATGAAGACTTAAAAGTTTCAAATTCACCTGAATCCAAAGATTCCAAACCGAAAGAAACAGAAGAGAAGATTTTACCACATTTTACTGAGGGTGAATCGGGTCCACATGCTCCAGTTATTCATAAAGGAAAAACGAGTCCACCAAAACCATATACCGAGGCTACATTATTAAGAGCCATGGAAACAGCTGGTAAAATGGTTGAAAATGAAGAAATGCGTGAGTTGATGAAAGAAAACGGTATTGGAAGACCTTCAACAAGAGCAAATATTATTGAAACACTTTTCAAAAGAAAATATATTGAGCGCAAGAAAAAAAATATCATTGCAACAGAAACGGGTATTCAATTAATTGATTTTATTTCAAATGAATTACTAAAAAGCCCAGAATTAACTGGGCAGTGGGAACATAAACTGCGTCAAATAGAAAAGGGCACCTATGATGCCCAAACTTTTAAAGACGAACTGTATAAAATGGTTCGAGGAATTACTGATGAAGTAATTTTTAAAAATTAACTACTCTTTAACGAAGTAATATCTTAAGTTAGCAGTTGTTGCCCCATTACGATCAACTAGCTCCATTTTTTTTGACGTTAAAACTTTTACATCGTACATTAGACCGGTGTTAGAAGGATTTAGTGGGGTACTTATAAATGTTTCTATTCTTTGCTTGTCAAGCTTACCTTTTAAGGCAGCTAACCAATTCCAAGTTCCAGTGTAAGTAACGTTATCAACAGTTCTTACTAAAATAGAATCACTGCCTTTAATTGTAAAGCTAAAGGTTTGATTTGAAAGTATTTCAGTCCCATTAGTATCAACAATTTTTTCTAACTTCCAAGTTTTATCCATTAATCTTTTTTCTGGAGATTTAAATGTTATAAATGGTTTTTCGTATTTGCCACATGCTGCCAAAACAAAAATAACTGATAAAATAAGTAGTGTATTTTTCATAATTAGGATTTTTCGGTACAAATTTAGTATTATTTTTTTTACATTTTGTTAGGAGCTTCAATTCCAATAAGTTTTAAGCTTTTTTTAATAATTTTTGACACTTCCAAACTAATTTTTAATCGATTCATTTTCAAAGATTCATCAGGCTCAATATTGATTTTGACACTTTGATAGAAAGAATTATACGTTTTTACCAATTCATACATATAGTTTGCTATCAATGCTGGTGAAAAAGTACTAGCAGCTTCATTTATAACTTCTGGAAAATTATTTAATAATTTAATAATTTCAATTTCTTCCTTCGTCAATTGAACTTCTTGAAGTGATAAATCAAGTTCGCCAGCTTTCGCAATCAGTGAACAAATTCTTGCATATGTATATTGTATGAAAGGTCCAGTATTTCCATTTAAATCAATTGATTCTTCAGGATTAAACAACATTCTTTTCTTAGGGTCAACTTTTAGTAAGTAATATTTCAAACCTCCCATACCTATTTGATAATACAAATGATTGCGTTCTCCCTCATTCATACCTTCTAAGTGCCCCCTTTCTTTGGTCATTTCTGTCGCTTTTTCAACAACCTCTGCCATTAAATCATCAGCATCTACAACTGTTCCTTCTCTTGATTTCATTTTCCCAGTAGGTAAATCTACCATTCCATATGACAAGTGGAAACAGTTTTCAGCCCATTTGTAACCTAATTTTTTAAGAATTAGAAATAAAACTTTAAAGTGGTAATCTTGCTCATTTCCAACCGTATAAACCATTCCGTTTAATTGTGGAAAATCTGAAAAACGATCAATCGCAGTTCCTATATCTTGTGTAATGTACACGGCTGTACCGTCTGAACGTAGTACAAGTTTTTCATCTAATCCTTCATCTGTTAAGTCAATCCAAACTGAACCATCTTCTTTTTTATAAAATACACCTTCTGTTAATCCTTTGATGATTTTATCTTTTCCTAGCAAGTAAGTTTCAGATTCATAATATAGTTTGTCGAAATCAACCCCCATCATTTTGTAAGTTGTTTCAAATCCTTCATAAACCCAACCGTTCATTGTGGTCCAAAGTAAGTAAACTTGAGGGTCTCTTGCTTCCCATTTCACTAACATTTCTTTGGCATCGCGCAACAACGCCGTTTGATTTTTAGCTAAATCTTTGATTTTATCGTCGATTGCCTGGATTGCCTTTTCGTCTTTTCCTTCTTTCGCTTTCTCGAAATTCAAATAAGTGTTTTTGGTTTCATCACTGAAAGAATCAAAATTTCCAGCTGACCATTGTTCAATAATTGCTTTTGCTTGTTGATTGAAATGTTTATCAAATTCAACATAGTATTTTCCAACAAGTTTATCACCTTTTAAGCCAGTATTTTGTGGAGTTTCTCTTTCGCCTTTATAGTTTATAGGGGAAAATAATTCCCAAGCTAACATACTCTTGCAGATATGGATTCCACGGTCATTTATCACTTGCGTTTTTATCACTTCATGACCGTTTGCTTTTAAAATTTCAGACACAGAATAGCCTAAAAAGATATTTCTTAAATGTCCAAGATGCAAGGGTTTATTTGTATTAGGTGAAGAATATTCCACCATCATTGCAGGTTTTGATTTTTCAGGTGAAAAACCAAAGTTAGAATCAGAATGAATAGCATGCAGATTATTTAACCAATACTTATTTGAGAAAACTAGATTTAAAAATCCGTTTACAACTATGTATTTATCTATTTCAGAAAAATTTGATTTTAAAAAATCTCCGATTTTAGTTCCTGCTTCAATTGGTGAACATTTCATCAATTTAACAAAAGGAAAAACAACTAGGGTAAGATCACCTTCAACATCTTTTCGAGTTTGTTGAAATTGTATTAAACTTTCATTTATTCCCGCACCAAATAAACTCGTTGCATTTTCAATAATTATCTTTTTTATTTGCTCTTCCATCACTTTTTCTCTAAAACCACCATTAAATCTTCTATTATATCAAATGCTATTTCTGCCATTAAGTTTTGTTTCTCATCCAAACAAGGGTTTACCTCAACTAACTCAAAGGCCACCGTTTTTGGTAATTTTAAGCAACCTTCCAAAAGTTCTTTTGCTTCCGCTGGTGACAAGCCATTTGGAACGGGAGTACCCGTTCCGTGTGATGTTAAAAATGGATCCATTGAATCCACGTCAAAAGAAATATATATTAAGTCACAGTTTTGAAGTTTAGTTTCGATTTGACTTAATACTTCATTTACCCCTAAACTTCGAAGTTCTTCAACACTGTAGTTTTTTATTTTGTTCTCATTTATTAGATAATCTTCTTCGTCTTCAGTATCTCTAACAGCGATAAAAACTAAATCTTCAGGTGAAAGAGAAGAAGATTTTAATTGATTCCAAAAATGAGCAGTTTCCGCATCTACGTTATTTTTTTTACAATCTAAATTATCGGTTCCAATTGCTGTTGCGAGTGGCATCCCGTGAAGATTTCCTGATGGCGTTGTATAAGGGGTATGTAAATCTGCGTGAGCATCAATCCAAATAACTCCAATTCTTTTTGATGGATTTGTATTTTTAATCCCAGCTATTGTACCTCCAGCCGAACAATGATCACCTGCAATTATAAAAGGGAACTTATTTTCAGATAATACAGCTTCTACTTCGGATTTAATATTTTCATAAACATTCACCATTCCATCAATTCTTTTCGCATGGCTGTATGGTGTTGGTTTATCTAACAATTCATTAAAAATTGGTAAAATATAAGGTCGGTATTTATCAAAAAAATCACTTTCTTTTTTTCGTGCAGCAGAAATAATTGCTTGAGGTCCGAGTGATGCCCCTCTTGTGCCTGCGCCAATTTCAGAAATGTTTAAGATTACTTGAATTTTTGAAGTCATAAAATCTTTTTAATAAGAATTTAGACAAAGATAAAATTAATTGTTAAAAATAGATTGTTACAAACCTATTGCAAGCTAGAAATAAATCATTACTTTTGCACCCTTATTTAATAATTTAATTTATAAACACTATGAATTCTTACGAAACTGTTTTCATTTTAACTCCCGTTTTGTCTGATGATCAGGCAAAGGAAGCAGTACAGAAGTTTGAAGGTGAGATTGCAGCATTTGGTGCTAAAATCAAACACTCTGAGAACTGGGGATTGCGCAAGTTGGCGTATCCAATCCAGAAAAAGTCAACCGGATTCTATTTTTTAATAGAATTTGAAGGTGAAGGCGATGTGGTTGCAAAATATGAATTGATGATGAAACGCGACGAAAGAGTATTGCGTTTCCTTACAATGAAAATGGATGTTGATCATGTAGCTTACGCTGAGAAAAGACGTTTAAAAGCTGGTAAATCCGCAACTGTAGCTTAATATTAACCCATAAAAACATTAAAGATGTCAAACGATATTCGTTACCTAACCCCGATTAATATTGATATTAAGAAGGATAAATATTGCCGTTTCAAAAAAAGCGGAATTAAGTTCATCGATTACAAGGATCCTAATTTCTTATTGAAGTTAATTAACGAGCAAGGAAAAATTCTTCCTCGTCGTATCACTGGTACTTCAGCTAAATACCAAAAAAGAGTCAACAAAGCAATCAAACGTGCTCGTCACCTTGCGATTTTACCTTACGTTGGTGATATGTTGAAATAACCTATTGTTGAACTTAAAAGACTAAAAATATCATGGAAATAATCCTAAAGAAAAATGTAGATAAGCTTGGTTATGCAAACGAGCTTGTTAATGTGAAGCCTGGATATGGACGTAACTTCTTGATTCCTCAAGGATACGCTATATTGGCGACACCAAGTGCTAAAAAAGCACACGCTGAAATTATGCGTCAAAAATCTCACAAAGAAGCTAAAATGTTAGCTGAAGCTCAAGAATTGGCTGCTAAAATTGAAGGTCTTACCATCACAATTGCTACCAAAGCAGGTGAAAATGGTAAAATCTTTGGTTCTGTTAGTTCAGTTCAATTGGCTGAAGCTATTCGTAAAGCTGGTTTTGAAATCGACCGTAAATCTTTAAAAATTAAAGACGAGCCGATTAAAGAAATTGGAACTTTTGAAGCAGAAGCTAACCTTTACAAAGGTGTTAAACAAGCATTCAAATTTGAAGTTGTTAGCGAATAATAACTTATAACTTTTATTGAGAAAGTCCGGAAGCAATTCTGGACTTTTTTTTTGTCTTTCAATAGCAAGTGTTTTTAACTTTTGAATTCGTATTTTTACACAGCTAACTCAAATTCTACTCGTATGAAAAGCTTTTTAATTACAATCTTTTGTTTTTTAACAACTCAATTTTTTTCTCAAAACACTTTAGTTTCACAAGGCACAACATTTGAAGGAGAACCATATCTGGCTATAAATCGTCAAAATCAACAGCACCTTGTTGCAGCTTGGATGGGATTTCAAGTTGGAAATAAAGTCGTCATAAAATCTTCAGTGTCAACAAATGGTGGAATCACTTGGACAACTCCAATTTGGCAACCTCATGTCGTTTCAACCTATTCTTCTGCTGATGTTTCTGTAAAGTTTGATGACGCAGGAAATGTTTTCATGTCATACATAGATTATGATAATGAACTATTTACGGGAGGTAAAGTGGTAGTTAGAAAATCAACTGATGGAGGTATAACTTGGGGAAATGCAGTTGAAGTATTATCGCTTTTAGATTGCCCAAATAAACTATGTATCGATCGACCTTGGATGGCAATTGATTGTTCAGGTGGACCTTTAGATGGAACAATTTATATCACCAATATGAATGCGAATCAACCAACTTTGGTTACTCCTCCTTATAATCCTTACGTCACTGTTAGTACAGATAACGGCGCTTCTTTTGCTCCACCTCGCTATTTGGATACTTTGGGTTTTTTGTCTGGATTATCAGTTGCACAACCAATGCCAACGCCAACGGTAACGAGCAATGGAAAATTCTATGCAATTTATCCAAGCTATGTACCTTCTCAAAGTCCTTTTGCGAGAATGATTTTAGCAAGTTCTACAACAGCATGTGTGGATGTGAATCATCAAGTAGCTTACCAAAGTGCAAGTCCATTTTTAGCGAATAACGCAACGAATTCTTTATTGAAAGCTGGTTATTTATTACGTTCTAATCCAAACAATCCAAACCATTTAGCATTTTTCTTTCTTTCAGATTCTGACGGTGATGCGGATATTAAAATGATGGAAACAACGAATGCAGGAACGAGTTGGTCACTAATTAAGAGAATCAATCAAGATCCAATTGCGAATGGAAAATTGCAAGATTTAGTATGGGCAGATTTTGATAACGATGGCGATTTGGTTGTTTGTTGGAGAGATAGAAGAAATGCATCTGGTTCAACTTATGGTGTTCCAACTGAAATCTATTGTGCTGTAAGAAAGAATGGTCAAACAGATTTCGAGGAGGATTATGGTATTTCATCTTTACAAGTTGACCACGATGTAATTTTAGAGGACAAAGGAAACGATTTTATGAATGTCGCACTTCAAAATGATACAGCTTATGCAATTTGGGGTGATGTGCGTTCTGGGACCTTAAAAATTTACTTGAACAAATGGAACATCAATAACCAAAGTTCAAGTTTGTATGAAGTTTACACGCAAAATGAACAATTACTCTATCCAAATCCAGCAAGTCAAAATGTTACTTTACCAGAATCGGCGCTCAACGCTGAGTACTATTTATACGGTATCAATGGAAAAGTAATTGAAAAAGGAATTTTGAAATCACAAGTTTTTGATTGTCAGAAGTATAATAATGGAAATTACTTTTTCAAAATTGTAAATCAACAAGGAGTTTTAGTATATAAATTCCAAATTCAACATTAAAAAAAGTTATGAAGTATTTGATTATTGGTTGTTTATCTTTTTTTATTTTTCAAAATGTAAGTGCAAAATCTCGTTTCGTACGGGTGACTTTTGGCCTTAATCCTTATAACGAAGCAAGTATTATTTGGGATCAAAATAGAGGTGAATTTTTGGGTTTATACCTTGATACCGTTGACCCTAGTGTGAATCGTTATCGCACTAAGTTAGAATTGTCGGCGAAAAATTCTGCGCGCGGTATGAAAAACCACATTGTTCGCTTGAAAGATTTAAAACAAAATACACGTTATTATTTCACCATCAAAGACACCGAAGGATTTGGAAGAACTTACTATTTTTCAACTGTTTCCAATAGTCCAAATGAGCGTTTTTCTTTTATTGCTGGCGGAGATTCGCGGGATAATCGAGTTGTTAGGGCTAAAGCTGATAAATTAGTAGCAAAGTTAAAAGCACATGCTGTTTTGTTTAATGGCGATTTCACAGGGATTGACATCGAGAAACAATGGAAAGAATGGTTTTTGGACTGGGAAAATTCGATTGATACAGATGGTAGAATTACACCTTTAATCGTTACACGAGGAAATCACGAACATTCAAATAAAGTTTTAGTTTCATTGTTTGATGTGCCTCACAAAAAAGTTTTCTATAACACTGTTTTCGGTGGGAATTTATTGAATTTAGTTTCTTTGAACTCTGAAATTCAAAAGGTTGGACCTCAAAAAATATTTTTAAGAAACACATTGGCTGAACATGCTAATTTTCAATGGCAAATTATTCAATATCACCGACCAGTTCGAGCGCATGTTGCCAGTAAGAAAGAAATGCAAACGCAGTACAAAAATTTCGTTCCACTATTTGAAAAGCATAAAAATGTGCGCTTGTGTCTTGAAAATGATTCTCATACATGGAAAGTCACTTGGCCAATCGTGAGTAGTAAAGAAGCGGATGCTGACGAAGGTTTCAAACGCGACGATGCGAAAGGAATCGTTTATGCAGGTGAAGGAACTTGGGGTGCGCCACTCAGAGCTGCTGACGACAAGAAATCGTGGACGCGCGATGCAGAGGCTATCAATCAGTTTAATTGGATTTTTGTTTCGAATGAAAAAATTGAATTAAGAACGGTGAAATACGAAAACGAAGCTGAGGTTGAGTCGCTTACAGAAAAGAATCGTTTCCAAATGCCTAAAAATATTGAACTATACGGTCCAGTTAATGGAACTTTAGTGGAGATTTTTCCGAGGTAGTTTAATTCAAAAAAAATGAAATTGTTCGTATCTTTTTTAAGACTTCAAAACACAACTTTGACCAAATAAATTAACTTTGTAGTAATGAGTGATTTTATTGTTTCAGCTAGAAAATACCGTCCGCAAACCTTTGACACAGTCGTTGGTCAAAAGTCGATTACGGTTACCTTAAAAAACGCAATCAAGAGCGATCATTTAGCGCAAGCATTTCTTTTTTGCGGTTCACGTGGAGTTGGAAAAACAACCACTGCACGAATTTTAGCTAAAACAATCAACTGTTTCAACCGAACAGAAAACATCGAAGCGTGTGACCAATGCGATTCTTGTATTTCTTTCAATACAGGTTCTTCACTCAATGTCTATGAATTAGATGCGGCGTCAAATAATTCTGTTGACGATATCAGAAGTTTAATTGACCAAGTACGTGTTTCTCCGCAATTAGGAACTCACAAAGTATATATCATTGATGAGGTTCACATGTTGTCAACACAGGCGTTTAATGCGTTTTTGAAGACCTTAGAAGAACCACCAAAGCACGCAATTTTTATTCTTGCAACTACTGAAAAACATAAAATTATACCTACGATTCTTTCGCGTTGTCAGATTTTTGACTTCAGTAGAATACGTGTGAAGGATATTTCAGACCATCTTGCTCAAATTGCAACAAAAGAAGAAATTTCTACAGATCCCGAAGCTTTGCATTTAATTGCTATGAAGGCTGATGGTGCTTTGCGTGATGCATTATCCATTTTTGATCAGATAGTCACTTTCGCTGGAAATACGATCACTTATAAAAATGTACTTGAAAATTTAAATATTCTCGATTACGAGTATTACTTTAAAGTTGTTGAAGCAGCTGAAAAAGAAGATATTCCTTCTGCACTCTTGATTTTAAATGACATTTACGAAAAAGGTTTCGATGGTCACAATTTCATCACTGGATTAGCGGAGCATTTCAGAAATTTATTAGTGTGTAAAGATGTTAGAACTGCATCTTTGTTGGAAGTTCCTGAAATTACGCAACAACGATTCATTGAGCAAGCAAAAGTGATTGAGGCTACGCGAATTATGCGTGCTTTAAGTATTGTAAGCAAAACCGATGTGGATTATAAAGCGTCGAAAAATCAGCGCTTGTTAATTGAAGTTGCTTTAATGCAGCTTTGTTCTTTAAAACAAGAGCAAGAAAAAAAAAATGGCTAACTGAACGCGTTGACATTCTTCCATTTCCAAATCAAACTTTAAGAAAGAAACCAACACCAGCTAAAACAGTTGCATCTGTTCCTGTTTCTATTGTTCCTCAGGAGGTTAAACCTGTGGTTTTGTCAGCTCCTGCAGGAACTGTAAACGCCCCCCATATTTCGATTAAGAAAATCTTGGAAGAGCAAAACAAGAACGAGCCGAGTTTAAGTAAAGAAAACGAAGAACGAGAGCCTTTCACACGCGAACAATTAAAAATGTTTTGGAAGCGATTTGCTTTTCAGATGAAGGAAAACAGTATGGAAACTTTTTACAATGCTTTGATAAAAAGAGAACCACTTTTTTTGGATGATGAAAAATTAGTAATAGAAGTCGATAATAGTGTTCAAATAGATTATATCAAACCGCTTTTAAATGAGTTTGTTTCTTATTTGCGTAAAAATCTGAAGAATTACTCGATAACAGTCGATTTAAAATTGTCGGATGATCAAGTAAATGAAGTGAAATTTTTGACTGGAAAAGACAAATTCGCTGCTTTAGCAAGGAAAAACACAAATCTCCACAAGTTGAAGAATTTGTTTAATCTGGACATTGAGTTTTAAGCTTATGTTCACGCTCGGGAAATTCAGTTCATTAGACGAAAATTTACTTCAATATGTAAGTGATTTCTTGATAGAATGGAGTAGAGAAGGAGCATCTTTTGTGGTTCAGTCCTCTGGATCAACAGGTACACCTAAATTGATAGCGATTTCGAAAAGTCAGATGATGCTTTCGGCACAAAAAACAAATCAATTTTTTCATTTCAATTCTGAAACAAAAGCGCTTTTATGTCTTTCGCTCGACACAATTGCTGGAAAAATGATGTTGGTGCGTGCCTTGGTAGGTGATTATTTTCTACAAATCGAAAGCCCAAGTGCAAATCCATTGAAAACGATTACTGAGCCAATTGATTTTTTGGCAATTGTTCCTTTGCAACTTGAAACTATTTTAACGGAAACGCCTGAAAAATTAAACTTAGTTAAAACCATAATTGTTGGTGGCGCGCCTGTTTCAGATAAATTAAAGCAATTACTCAAGGTAGCAAAGAAAACAGTTTTCCAAACCTATGGAATGACAGAAACCGTTTCTCACATTGCTTTGCGAAAAATAGGTTTTGAAGAAAGTGATGCTTATGAAGCCTTGCAAGGTGTCACTTTTACAGCTCTCGATGGTAATTTAGAAATTCATTACCCTGAATTATTGCCACGACCTTTGTTAACCACTGATTTTGTTCGTTTAATTGATTCAACGCATTTTGAATGGATTGGAAGAACTGATTTTATAATTAATAGTGGAGGAGTGAAATTAAATCCAGAAGCAATCGAGCAGAAATTAGCAAGTTTAATTGATGTATCCTTTTTTATTTCTTCCTTTCCTGATGATTTACTTGGAAATAAACTAACTTTAGTGCTTGAAAGTGAGCGCGATATGATATTTAAAAAATCAGATTTTGAAGCTTTACTCACCAAGTATGAATTACCTAAAATGTTTGCAATAATTCCTACTTTTGAACTAACAAGTAACGGAAAAATAAACCGAAAGGCAACTGCATCTAAAATTCAAGCCAATGATTGGAAACCAATATTATGATGTTTTAGGTTTACCTTTTGGTGCAAGCGAGCAGTTGATAAAAAAACGCTACAAAGAACTTGCAAAAAAATATCACCCTGATCGGAATCCAAGTCCTGACGCGAACAAACGATTTATAGAAATCAACGAGGCGTATATTTATTTGATTTCTAAAGACAAAATTCAAGTTAAATCGCCTGAAGAGCAACAAAAAGAACGCGAGGAAGAAATTCAAAAAGCGTATAGAGAAAAGGCTTGGAAGTATGCGCGAGAAAAGAAAATAAGGGACGATGAAGAATTACAAGCTTTTTACCATTCCCTGCGCTTAGGCTGGTCGTGGATTGCTTTTAAGTCGGTAACAATCGTTTGTGCAATCATTTTAGTGGCTATGACGATTGATTATTTTCTTCCAACACAAGCAATTCCAGAGGTAGTGACGGAATATTCCGATGATATTTATCATAGCGTTGGAGGCAATGAAATCAGTTTGATTAAGACAAAATCGGGGAAAAATCTATGGACAAATGAGTTTTACAATAAAGATTTCAACTACAATCCTTTTTTTATTTTGGAGTCAAGTCAGATTTTTCAAAATCCAATTACAGCTAAAATACATGCTGGTAATCAATTCTTTGAAATACCTATTCATTTCACAGTTTATTGGGCACAGTTCGCTTTGAGTCCATTTTTATTGTTTCCTATTTTTATGTTTTTCTACAAAAAAGACAATGCTTTTTTTGTAATTGGACATTACTTAACGAGATATGTTTCTGGGGTTTTAGTAGGTTTGTATCTTCTCACGGAAGATCGATGGTTTCATTTAATCACAATCGGAATTTTTTAATATGACAAAAAAGCAAAAAGCAATTTACGTAATGGAAGAGTTAGAAAAGTTGTATCCAGAAACACCAATTCCGCTTGATCATTCTGACCCTTATACTTTGACTATTGCTGTTTTGTTGTCAGCTCAATGTACAGATGAACGTGTCAATAAAATCACTCCGATTTTATTCAAAAGAGCAAATAATCCTTTTGACATGGTGAAATTAGAAGTTTCTGAAATTCAAGCGATTATTCGTCCTTGTGGCTTGTCTCCAAAAAAAGCAAAAGCTATTTGGGAATTATCACAAATTTTGATTGACAAATACAATGGAGAAGTACCACAAAGCTTTGAACAACTGGAGGAATTACCTGGAGTTGGACATAAAACAGCATCGGTTGTTATGTCGCAATCTTTTGGTTTTCCTGCATTTCCTGTTGATACCCATATTCATCGTTTAATGATTCGTTGGGGATTAACATCTGGGAAAAATGTGGTCGAAACAGAGAAAGATGCCAAAGCTTTGTTTCCGATTGAAAAATGGAATAAATTGCACTTACAGATTATCTTCTACGGACGTTCGCATTCACCGGCACGCAGTCCGAAGTTAGCGATTGATTACATCACGGCAACAATTGGGACAGCGAAAGCAAAGAAAGAATTAGTTTAAATCGCGTTTGTGATTTTGCCTTTTAAAGTTTGAAGTGGAAAAGCACCACTTTCTCTCCAAAGTACTTCCCCTTTTTTGAATAACATAAAAGTAGGAACACCTCTAATTTTGTAAATATCAGCGATTGCAGGATTTTTGTCCACATCGATTTTTAGAATCCTAATTTTCTCGCCCATATCTTTTTTCAAGCTGTCTAGTACAGGATGCATGGTTTTACATGGTCCACACCAAGTAGCATAAAAATCAACCAATGTTGGTGTTTCTGAAGCAACGATATCTTTAAATTTTCCCATGGTACAAAGGTAGTAAGTTCCATCTTTGATGAATGTAACTTGGGTGACAAGAATTTTTTGGTTTAATTACTAAACTAATAAAAGCCACTTTAGTTACATTATTTAAGTTCTCTGATTTTACTTTTGTCTAAAATTAAACAACTATGAAAACTTTAAAATCTATTGTACTAGCGCTTTTCGTTTTATCAAGTGCCATTAGCTTTTCGCAAACAGAAAAAAGTCACCATAAAATTGTTTTTCAAATGACAACAGCCGACACGATGGCACATAAAGCATTAATGAAGCAATTGGGAAATATCAAAAGTGTTGCACCAGAAACTGAAATTGAAGTAGTTTGCCACGGACCTGGTTTGGAAATGCTTCAAAAAGAAAAAACAATCGTCTTGAAAGGAATTCAAACAGCGAAAGCTAACGGTGTAATATTTCAAGCTTGTGAGTTTTCGTTGAAAGAGCGCAAAGTAGAAAAATCAGCTATTATAACGGAGGCAAGCTATGTAAAAGCGGGAATCATCCACATCGTTGAAAAACAAGAAGCAGGCTGGTCGTATATCAAGGCAGGTTTTTAAAAGGAGAATTAAAATGATTTTTAATTGTGGCATATTCGCCATTTTTTAAAATCGTAATTTTGATTTTGCACTTATTTGAGGAATGAAAAATTGCTTTAATTTAAATCGGGTATAAAGATATAATTGCTAATTTTGTAATAACAGTACTCGCCACGCTACCCAATAGAACAGCGTCCCAGGGCGAGTCTTTTGTTTTATAAAGTTTTTTATTCCAATTTTTTGTAAATTAGTATCAATATGATTTACGAAAAAGAACATCAAAAATCTGGAAAAGCAAGTTTTAAAGAAGCGAGTTTGAAGGCAGAAGAATTACTAAATTCTTGAAGAACAACTAAACCTAAATTCAAACGCAATGTCTTTGTGAGCGAAAGTTCCTCCATAACGACCAGACTTAGAAATAATTCCAATAGCGTGTGTAGTTTCAATCCATTTTTTTGGAGTTAATACAAAACTATTAAGTCCAGCCTGTTTTTTAAACCCTTCGAATTCGAGGGTTTTAAAATTTGGTTTGTTCCATTTTTCCCTAAAATCTTTGGTTCAAAATGTTTTCTTGTAATTTAATTTAATCAAAAAAGGGTGAAATCGCAAATGGTTAAAACCATTGATTGATTCGTTGTCCATCTTGTTGGTGCGGGTTTAAACCCGCACCAACTATTAAACCCGCACCAACGATTAAACCTTCACCTATGGAAATGACAACGATCGTTTCAACCATTTTAATGGTTTTTAATTGTACCGTATTCGGGAGAATTAGAATAGCTACACATAAATTCAAAAAACAAAACTTGAATTAATTCATCTTCCCACATTTTTTACGAACTTAGCACCAACATATATTGGAACACAAAAAAAATTGAAACTATAGATAGATAAATTTTAAACATATTGCTGAGCTTTAAGCTCTTATTCTCGTAACTCGAAGTCTGCAAAATTTCAAAAATTACAAGTGAGAATAAGTCGCGAAAAAGCTCACACCTGAACGGGTGTGGGCTATTCGTGCTTGTTTACTTGAAAAGGACCGCAGACCCTTGAGTTACGAACAAGCAAACGGATAGTTCCGCACCTTCTTTTTTGCTTGAAAGTTTAAGAGCCTAGCCAGCTTTTAAACACACACTATGGCAAGGAAAGCGACAACTTCACTCTTTTATTTCATACTTAATTGCTCGTTCACAGCAACAACGCAATTTGGCTTCAACGCAATTGATAACCCCATTCAGTTGCAGCGATGAAATACAAAAACATCCGCGAAGAAGAGCTGAAAAACAAGGTCGGTGCCGATTGGTTCAAAAACTTCGACACCACCGAAATCATTGGTAACATTGACTTTTCGGTCTTTCCCAAACAAGATAATTTGTTCGGTCGAACGCCTTTGTTGTGGGCAGAAGCGAAAACAGGAAATTTCGATATTCCTTCGATGTTTGTGCAGTTGATTCTAACGATTGGAAAAGCGCGCACCTTCGATAAAACCTTGCCTCCTGTCTTTTTGGGCGCTTTCGATTTTAAGAAAATTGCATTTGTTCCATATTTGAGCGTTCAAGATATTTTTATTATGAATGATTTCAATTGGAACGTTACGCCGAGCAACCACGAAACCAAAGAATTTCAACTCATTAAGGCAAGAATTGAAGCGACTTTAAAGCAAAATACTTTTGTTTTCGATTATGAAAAAGACGCCAAAGACCTGGAATCTTTTATCAAAAACAATGTCGCAAAAGCCACGACCACCACTAAATTGAAGATTGATAAAAACAATTTCATTCCAATTTATTTGCGTTGGTTGGAAATCATCAAACCCAATATAGACGTCAATTGGGAAGAACTGAAAAAAGCCAATATTTTGGACAGCGATTTTTATTTGGCTGACTTGTTTGTGGACGATAAAGACACGCAAAACATCGACGACGACCTCACGATTCGCGACAGTTTGTTTGTGGTGTATCAAAATCAAGGATATAAAATTGCGAAGGAAAACATTCGTCAAATGTTTGATGCGACGATAAATCTCAAGAACAAAGAAATCTATTTGCAGTTTTGGAAACGCTACAAACGCCCACCATTAAAAGAATTTCAAGATTACATCATCGAACGTCGGGATTTGTTGGTGCCACAAGACATTCGAGAAAGAAAAGGCGCGTTTTTTACTCCACGAATTTGGGTGGAATTGTCACAAAAATACCTAACCGATTACTTGGGCGAAAATTGGCAAGACGACTATTACATTTGGGATTGCGCAGCCGGAACGGGAAATTTGTTGGCAGGATTAACCAATAAATACAACATTTACGCCAGCACTTTAGATCAAGCAGATGTCAACGTGATTCACGAACGCATCGACCACGGAGCCAATTTGCTAAAAAACAACGTCTTTCAATTTGATTTCTTAAACGATGAATTTACCAAGTTGCCCCAAAGCTTGCAAGACATCATCAACAACGAGGAAAAACGCAAGAAATTGGTGGTATATATTAATCCGCCTTATGCGGAAATAGCAGGTAACAAAACTGGTGTTAATCTAAATCGTATCCATGACAAATACAATTATCAATTGGAAGTCGCAAATAGAGAGATATACGCACAATTTTTAATCAGAATTTATAATGAAATACAAAATTGCTTTATCGGAGAATTTTCCAAATTAAAAGCGTTATCTGGTTCAAATTTTAAGACTTATAGAAGCTATTTCAAAGCGAAACTTGTCAGTTGTTTTATTTCACCAGCCGACACTTTTGATAATGTAAAAGGTAAATTTCCTATTGGATTCAAAATTTGGGATACATCTACAATAGAAATATTTGATCACTTTATTTCAGATGTTTATGATAAGAATGGGAATTTCATATCAACAAAAGGGATTCATTCTTACAATGATGATAAATATTTTAGCAGTTTTGTTACTTCATTTAAATTAAAGAATAGTAAACATATTGGTTGGTTAGAAGGAATTACAAGAAATGACTTTCAATCACAAAATGGAATAATTTTATTAAACAATAAAGAACAAATTGCAGTGCCAAGAGGAATTTTTATTTATCCTGAAAATTTAAAAAGTATTGTAATTGCATTTACAGTTCGTCATTGTATTGAAGCAACATGGCTCAACGACCGAGATCAATTTTTACATCCAAATGAAGGTTGGAACACAGATTTAGAATTTCAAAATGATTGTTTAGCTTTCACTCTTTTTTACGGTCAAAACAGAATTACAAGCTCTGAAGGCACCAACCAATGGATTCCGTTTACAGAATTTGAGGTCAATGCGCAGGCTAAGTTTGAGAGTAGTTTTATGACCGATTTCATCAAAGGAAAACTAAAAACGGAAACTCCAAGCGAAACCACTTTATTTTCAGAAGAAAAGAGAATTTCAAATCCTAGAAACGAGCCGCTACAATTTTCCGAAGAAGCAACAGCAGTTTTCGATGCCGGGCGTGAATTGTGGAAATATTATCACGTTCAAAAAGACGTGAACGTGAATGCTAGTTTATACGACATTCGCGAGTATTTTCAAGGCAGAAACCCACAAGGCAGAATGAATTCCAAAAGCGATGATGCAATTTACACAGCTTTAATCAGCGAATTAAGAAGCAAACTTTCCATCTTGGCCGAAAAGATTCAGCCGAAGGTTTATGAGTATGGGTTTTTGAAGGAGTGATATTCAGGAAATGGTTGAAACCATTTTTTGATTGTTTGTGTATTCCATAGGTGAGGGTTTAAACCCTCACCTATGGAATACACAAACTTTTTAAATCGACTATATCATTTGTTTAACCAGCAATTCCAAACCTAAATTATGCATTAATTCTTTTACTTTTTCTTCGCTATAATTAGATTGTTTTTGCAGTGAGCAATTCAATACCCAACGAATATTATGAAATTCTTTGTGAATTCTCAATTCTTGCTCCAAATCCAATAAGTTTTCGTGAATAGTTTCACTATTCCAATAGATTTGACTGTTTGCTCCAATTACACAATTTTTCATCGTTGTCTTTTGGGAAATTGGGAGATTCATAAAAAAAACATCAGCGGCATTTTGTAAAGAAGAATTTTCTAGTTGGATTTTATCATGAAATAACTTGATTAAATCGTTAGCAATGCGTTTTTCTGTCTTTCGTTTAATTTTTTGATACAATAAATCTAAAACTGAGAAATCAAATTCTGAATGCCAAATAAGATAAATTAAGTCCGTCAATTTTTTCTTTTCTTTTAAGCTCCATTGAATTGAATCTAATTCCTTCATTAATTGTGCTTTAACATTTAAGTAATTGGCATTAGCCTCAACTACACAATTCCAAATCCTTTTAGTTGTGTCTAATTGAAAAAAAGAATGTTTATTGGAGGAAAAAGTAATGTACTCCAACTTTTTTTGAGAAATAAAAATATCCAATGTTGCCTCATCTGCAACCACTAATAAAATTAGCTTAAGCTCTTCAGTAAGTAATTGTTTCATCTTGATTTTTTTACAAAGAAATTTCAGCTGACCGCCATAAATTGTAGTTTTGAAGCTATACATTCGCATAAAATAAGTTTTATGTCTCAAGTAAAATCGATTGAACGCTTAAGCAGTATATTAAATTTCGTTCATCAATATCCATATTGCAGTCTTCAAGAAATGATGGGGAATCTATCCAATAAAGATTTTTATCCTACCGAACGCACGATGCAACGCGATCTCAAAACAATACGTGAAATGTGCTTTATTGACATCAAGTACAGTCGCTTGCACAACGGCTATTTTATTGATAAAGAAAGTGAACGTGATTTCAATGAATGGATGCAACTATTTGAGTTATTCAATCGAGCAAACGTAATCAATGAAGTTTTAATAAAAACTCCAGGTACAATTGATTACATTGATTTTGATCAATCGGTTAGCATTCATCAAGAACAATTGTTTCCATCGGTACTCAATGCAATCATTGAACGAAGAAAAATTAATTTTACCTATCAACGATTTTGGGAAGATGAACCCATTCAAATCGAACTGGAACCACAGCTATTAAAAGAATATCTAAATCGTTGGTATGTGGTTGGAACAAATGAAGCTGGTGAATTTCGCAGTTACGGACTTGAGCGCGTTACTGAATTTCAGATATTAGCTTCCACGTTTAAACCTAAAGTGAAAAATCCCAAGAAATTATTCTATAATGTGATTGGCTTGTATTCTGAAAATGAATTAGAACAAATTGTTTTAAGTTACCAACCTTTTCAAGGTAAATACATCAAATCGCAACCTTTACATTCTAGTCAAAAAATCCTAATCGATAACGATTCTGAGCTGCGAATTGAAATTACAGTTTGCCCAAATTTCGAATTAGAGGAACAAATTTTAAAACAAGGCGAACGGGTTAGGGTTTTGGAGCCACAGTGGTTGAGAAATTCAATATTGGATAGGATTAGAAGAACCTTGGATAATTATGAGAAATAAAATATAAACTACCACTTTTGGCGGTTTGACAATATAGATTTGCAATCAAAAGTTTTAATTTAAGAACACCAAAAAAGATTTTAACTGAATTAATATTCAATTAAATATTTAAATTTGGGACATATATAATAACAGAAGCGTTATCTGTTGTTCGTTGAAAATCGCCAATTTTTAAATGAGGACACAAAGATTACGCAGTGATTCAGCCGTACTGGCGTGGAATGCTGTGTCTTTTTATGTCCCAAGGTGTTTGGCGATACCTCAACGAATAATTGGATAGGCTTTCACGCCTTCTTTTTTTAATCGCTGAATTTGGAAGCCATCAGCATTTTAATCTTTTTATAAATGAAAACAACAACGTTATTATCAACCTTACTTTTGGTTGCATTTTTTCTACCATGGGTAGATTTTAGTATATTCATTTTTAGTGGATACCAATTACCTAGGGCAATTCATCAATTAAGTATTATAGGAGGTTCAGATTCATCAATCGTTTTTCTAGTCTATCTTGTTTACTTAATACCAATTCTTTCAAGTCTTAATTTATTGGCAGATTTCAAGCTCTTGAACTTAAGTATTTCTTTGAAGAAATTTGATTTCTACCTCGCAATTTTTGTTTGTGTTTTTATATCCTATGTCGCTTTTGAGCGTTCAATGGATTTGGTTTCCTTTTTTGGAATTGGTTTTTTGGCAACCGCATTCGTTTCCATTATTGGATTATTTGTTAAAAACGATAAAGTTATTTTTGAGTTACCAATGAAGTCAAATAGTAGTGCAACAGAAACGACAGATATTACTTCCCAGCTTGAAAAATTAAAAGATTTATTGAATAAGGAACTAATCTCAACCGAAGAATACCAACAGAAAAAGGAAGAAATTTTAAAAAAAATTAATTAAGGACTTTTCCAATGAAAATACTTTTAATAATCATCATCGTTTTTCAAGCTTGTTTTTTTCTTATTCACTTAAGAAACGATGCTGAGAACCAGAACAATTCAACTGAAATTTCTGATAAAAACAAGACACTATCAACAATTTACGGAAAATTGACCACCGAAACGTTTTATGGACCACCAGGATATGGTGAAGATCCCGAGAACGATGAAAAAGTGAACCAATTTATCTTAGTTTTAGAGGAAGACCCTTTGGGAGATCATCCAAAAATGCAAATTGAATACTTCGGAGAAAGAGACTTAGCCCAACTTATCGGTAAAAAAGTTAAAGTATCAGGAACATTTTTTTCTTCTATAACAGGTTATCACAATACACCAATTTTAATCGATGCTAAAAGTATTGAGTTAGTTCAATAGGCGCAAAATAACATCTGTTAATAAATAAAAACATTTATGTGTAATATATTTTACTAATTTTAATTCACCTAATGACAAACACATTTACAGCAATTGATTTTGAAACAGCGCAAGGATACAGACATAGTATTTGTCAGGTTGGAATTGTGCGTGCTGAAAACGGAATCATTTCTGAAGAAATCAATTTATTGGTTCAACCACCGGATAATTATTATTGGGAGAAGTTCATCGATATTCACGGAATTACTCCAGAAGACACAGCAAATGAACCTACTTTTAATCAAATTTGGCACAAAATCGAACATCTTATAAAAGATCAAGATGTCGTAGCTCATAATGGAATTTCATTTGATTTTCCTGTACTGGAAAAAACACTTGAATACTATGGAATGACCGCCCCTCATTATAATAAACATTGCACCTATCGCCTATACAAAGACAACCTTGCCTCATTGTGTCAAGAGCACAAAATTCCACTGAATCACCATGATGCACTAAGTGATGCAAGGGCTTGCGCGGAGTTGTATTTGATGTATAAAATCAATCATTAATTGAACAGACTTAACTTATTAATAGAATAAAATGGAAGAAAAAAAAGTAAAGCCTTACCAATATTTAAAAGACCTTTTTGATGATAAGGAAATTCAAAAAATAACGGTTCCACCCTATCAAAGAGCCTATTCTTGGGAGGAAAAACAATTGGATCAATTCATCGGTGATTTAATTGAAATGACTTCTAAGGACAAAAAAGGTTATTATTTCGGGCATTTCATTTTTGAAAAAAGTAATGACAGTTTTCAAGTTATTGATGGACAACAAAGAATTACAACATTCATTTTGTTCCTCATCGCTTGCAATAGGAAAAATCAATCCCAAAAATTCAAGCATTTTATTGATAAATTTTCAACGGTCGATTATGATGATATGCTCTTCTTAAAAATAAAAAGTAATGAATCTATCGAAATTTTACCCGAAAACAAGACACTTTCTATTTCAAGAATTGAATTTGCCCTGGAATACTTTGAAAAACAATTTGATACTAAGAAATTAAAATTAGATTCAATTGAAAAGTACATTGATATTTTAATAGAATCTCACATCTCAAGTCACATAACTGAAGACAAAGCTGTTGCCGTTCAAATATTCGAATTACACAATTCACGTGGTGTAAAGTTGAATACGATTGAAAAAGTAAAGGCTAAATTGATGAAAGCTCTTTATCTGAACGCTGAAAAAGGGGATGTGGATGAAATGATCGGTAAGGTACAAAAAAGCTTTGGGCAAATTTATCATTTGGAAGAAAAAACAAGTTCGACTTCTTTCCGAGGAAATTTAAGTCTTGAAGAAATATTACTCATTCATTTAAGAATGATAGATGATGGAACAAAAATAAAAAATCCAGAACGTGAACAAGTTTTCAATAGTCCTAGTAAAACAGGAAACAGAGAAGATAATATTTTAAATTATCTTGACGAAAAACTAAAAAATATAGAAAAAGAAAACATTGCTACATACGTCGAAAAACTTGTCGAAAAATTCGAGGAAACGGTGAGGTTTATTGTAATTGAAGTCCCTGAAATGGATATGAAAAATCATTTAATTGGTGATTCAATAATACTAGAAAGAAATTATTCTTTATCTCTTTTTCTAATATTAAAACATTTAGATTCAACCTGTAATTTAGATAATACTTTTCTTTCAACTTGGGAGAAGTTATTGTTTACAAGAGATTTTCATGGTAATTACTATCGACTGAAATATACAGACAATTTTGAATATCTTTATTTTAGATTAGTAAACCTTGAAGAAAAAAAGTCATTTTTTGATATTATTAATGAATATAAAAATCAAGGATTTCGTTCAGATCGATTAGAAAATCAAGATTTGCAACAAGTTGTGAAAAACTATATCTTGAATAATAAAGAGATTATATTAACCTCAGCTTTTCATTGGCATAAAGAAAAAATGATTTACCTACTTTATAAGTATGAAATTGATTGTCATGTTGAATCAAGAAGTCATCTTAGAGAAATTATGAAAAATGGCATTTCAGTTGAGCATATTTTACCTCAAGAATGGCAGTGGAATTGGACTTTACATAAAGACAATCAAACTACAAATGAAGCTAAACTTTTCCTCGATAAAATTGAAAAAATAAAGAATGGTATTGGGAACCTTTTAATTATAACACCATCTCAAAATTCTACATTAAATAATAGTCATCCAAAGGACAAAAAATATAATTCTATATTAGGTAAGTCTTATCTTGAACATAATGAAAACAATATGTGGATTGATTGCACTAAATGGGAGTCGAATATTTTAAAACGTGGGGAAGAAATATATAATTACCTCAATGATTTTATAAACCAAGAATAACAGTTTATCAAGAAATCTCAATAGCCAATGCCCCCACGTTGGCTTTTTTATTGCCCAATTTTTTAACCCATACGTCATTATTTGGCGTAGCTAGTGACTTCTTTTGTTCTATAAATTCAAAAAAAGGTAAAAAATGATTGGCAAAGCGGTTAAAAATATTCTCCAGAACAAATACACTAATGCTCCCGAGCAGAATCAAAAATTACTGGAAGTTGCTTTTCTAGCTCAACAATTATTGGAAAAACATCAATTGCCAGAATGTGAAATTTATTTTCTAATGCATTCCTATGCCCGCGGAATATGCTATAACAGTGGTAAAAAAATTTCGCTGCAAATCCAATTTAGTATTAACGAGGATATTGAGGAAATATGCAATACCATTTTACACGAAATAGCGCATGCAATTGTGGGCAATGAAAACGGACACAACCTTGTTTGGAAAAAGAAAGCTCTTGAATTAGGCGTAAGATTTTAACTTAAAATAAATAAAAATGAAAATTCAAAAAAGTACCTTATTAAGATTCCTTGAGGAAAAAGAAAACATTTCAAAATCAGATTTTCAGATTCTCAAAGATTTGAACAATTCTAATGGAGATTATTTTGAAATTGAACCGAATAATGCAAGCGTGGATTTACTTCAGTTTATCGTCTTCAATGATTCAACCTTAGATTATGAAACGAAAGCACAACTTACGATGGATTTTTTAAAACCCATTGACGCCAAACCTGCAGAAATAGATTTTTGGAAAATCAAAATAAAAGGCCTCTCAACGATTATTGATATTTATGAAAAATATTTAAAAGACTTAGAATACAATTTAGATCTTAAACTAGACAGGAACACAAATCCGATTAAAGCAAAAATGGTGCTTGAAAATGCATCAAAGTATTCCCCAAGAAGAATTGTTTTAACCATAGAAATCAGAATTTTAGAATTTAACACGACACTGTCTTACATAATTGTTAGTGAACATATTCAATATTACAAAAGTCGAATAAATGACTTTAATTTAACGCATCTATTAAGTGAATTTCAACTTTTTCCGCAAACCACTTCAATCAGTGACTTTAAAAAATCACTTGAAAAAGCGGCTATATTTCGACTTAAAGACGGTGAGCAATTTCTAATTCAAGGAACAGGAATGGAAACAAATTTCGATAGATATAATCGATTTAGAAACTCAACTAATTCCTTCAGAAATTTGAATACGAATGATAATGACGGAAAAGTAATTATTGAAAATGAACTAGAATATAATATCGAAGCAATCAATGATAACGCCTTCACCAATCATCTTCCTTATGTCCGAGTTTTTTCGCTCCTTCGAAAAAAATACTTTTATGTCCATATTGATGATTTAAAAGAATATAATTACAACCAAAATGCCATTGAAAAATTAGTGCTGCCAGAAGAAAACAAGTATGTACTAAACAAACTCTTTTCAATAAACTCAAAAAACATTCATCAAGATCTTGTTGCAAATAAAGGTGGAGGATTGATCATTTTAGCGGAAGGTGAACCAGGAACAGGAAAAACATCAACAGCAGAAGTGTATGCAGAATTGAAAAGCAAACCACTTTACATTTTACAAGTTGAGGAATTGGGAACTACTTCGAGAGATTTAGAAAGTAACTTAACGACAATACTGAATCGAATCCAAAAATGGAATGCAATTTTATTGTTTGACGAAGTTGATATTTTTCTTTCTCGTAGAAATGAAAACCTCGAGAGATCAGCTATTGTTGGTATTTTTCTGCGACTTTTTGAATATTTCAATGGAATTTTGTTTTTCACAACAAATCGGATAAATAGTTTGGACGAAGCTGTATTGAGCCGAGTAACTTTGAAGATCAACTACCCAAAACTAGATGAAGTTTCACGAGAAAAAGTTTGGAAACAAAACCTGAATATGGCTAACATAAAAATCAGTTCACTTTCCAAGCTTGCCAACATCGAAATGAATGGACGTGAAATAAGAAATTATGTCAAACTCACTTCTATGCTTTTTGAAGACATTGTTCAAGAATCGCAAATTATTGAATTAATCAAAAGATTTCCGAAATGAAATTAAAAACTTAATTCCCTATTTGTCGAGAAAAAAATCCCGACCAAAATCGGGGAATTTCATTTATTCAACTTTCCAAACCCCATCAACAATCCTTCAATATTCTGATTCCCTACCTGATTAGAGGAATGCCCCGCAAAATCGGGTGATTTTACATTGTGGTCCATGCAATAATTCACCAACCACTTGGCACAAGTCATGCCGTTTTGTTCTTAGATTTCGGGAAGTTCAGGCAAACCTAAATCATGGTCGAAAGAAATGAAATCAGGTAAACTATTCGTTTCAATCCAGACTACAAATTCAGTGTAAGAAAGCACAATTTGCCATTCTTTATGATAGATTTCAATGTCTTCAATTTTTGTTTGCATTTACAAAAGACAATCCGTTGAATTTCAAATGTCATCGAGGAAAAGGAGTTTCATTTTTTAAAGTATTTCAAAATTAAATCTGCCACAAAATGGCTTTTCTCCTGTAAATTCAAAGCCATCATCAATCCACCAACAACCCCTTAAACCGTTGATTTTCTTTCCAGTTTACTGCGTGGAGGCGATTGTTATAGGATTCTGTATAGCAGTTCATTACTTGGATTTTTGGAATTTGAATATCGGCTGTGTATTTTGTTTCTTCAATTAATTCCAATGGGTGAAGAAGTCCGCGTTTTTGTTCCCAACTCAACTTAAAATCAATCGCATCAGAAGGACTTTCTAACAAGTTTTTCCCAAGTTTTTTAACGCGTTCTAGCGCCAATTTTATAGGTTCAGTTTCTTTTGAATGCAGCAATCCTTTGTAAATTTTCCGCAAAGACACCGATTCCCTTTTCAAACTTCTCAAAAACGCTAGCTCCCTTTTAAAAAATCCTCCAAAGTAACATTTGTTACTAACCAGCTTTTTTTACCCCTCTATTTTTGCAACACTAAATCTTAAACACTATCAAAATGAAAATTGAACAAATTTATACGGGCTGTTTGGCTCAAGGCGCGTATTATGTAACAAGTAATGGTGAAGCTTTTATCATTGACCCATTGCGCGAAATCCAACCTTATTTAGACCGTTTAACAGCTGATGGGGTTACTCTGAAATACATCTTTGAAACACATTTTCACGCGGATTTCGTTTCTGGGCATTTAGATTTGAGTAAAAAAACAAATGCTCCAATCGTTTATGGTCCAAACGCAAAACCAGAATTTGAAGCTATTATCGCCGAAGACAATCAAGTGTTTGAAATTGGTGCAATTAAAATCAAAGCCTTGCACACACCAGGTCACACAATGGAAAGCACAACTTACTTGTTAATTGACGAACAAGGAAAAGAAACTGCAATTTTCTCTGGCGACACCTTATTTTTAGGTGATGTAGGTCGTCCTGACTTAGCTCAAAAAGCTGCTGATATGACGCAAGAACAATTAGCTGGACTTTTATATGAAAGTTTAATGACTAAAATTATGCCTTTGAGTGATGATATCACTGTTTATCCTGCTCATGGCGCTGGTTCTGCGTGTGGTAAAAACATGATGAAAGAAACGGTTGACACGTTAGGTAACCAAAAGAAAATGAATTATGCTTTGAACCAACCTTCGAAAGAAGCATTTATCGAAGCAGTAACTGATGGATTATTACCTCCGCCAGCATACTTTGGATTCAATGTGGCAATGAACAAAAAAGGCTACGAAAACTTTGAAGAAGTGAAGCTAAAAGCAATGACAGCCTTAACTCCAGATGCTTTCGAATTATTAGCAGAAGCTTCAGGTGCTTTGATTTTAGACACAAGAGATAGTGGGATTTTCTACCAAGGTTTTGTTCCTCAATCAGTAAACATTGGCGTTAACGGCGATTTTGCTCCGTGGGTTGGTGCTTTGATTGGTGATGTGAAACAAGAAATCTTATTAGTGACAGAACCAGGAATGGAAGAAGAAGTAATCACTCGTTTAAGTCGAGTTGGTTTCGATCATGTATTAGGTTTCTTAGAAGGAGGATTTGATGCTTGGGAAAAAGCTGGCAAAGAGATTGACACAGTAAACAGAATTAATGCTGACGAATTCAAAGCTAAATTTGAATTAGGCACTTCGATGGTGATTGACGTTAGAAAAGAAAGCGAATATGGTGCTGAACATGTAGAAGATGCGTACAGTAAACCACTTGCCTACATCAACGAATGGACAAAAGATATTAATCCAGAACAACATTTCTTTATGCATTGTGCTGGCGGTTACAGAAGTATGATAGCTGCGAGTATTTTACAAGCAAGAGGTTACAGAAACTTCACAGAAATTGCTGGTGGATTTAAAGCAATTGCAGAAACTGGCATTCCAAAAACGGATTTCGTTTGTCAAAGTAAAGTATTGAAATAGTGATTTTTTAAGGGTGTAAAGAGGAGTCTAATTGGCTCCTTTTTGCACTTAATGAAATTGTTGGATAGTTTTAATTAACTTCAAAGTAAAAATCAATAAATCAGAAAATTATGAACAAGAAATTAAAAGTTTTAATACCAACCGATTTTTCAATTCAAGCGGAATATGCGTTTATTTTAGTCGATAAAATTCGTCAACAAACCGAGCTAGAAGTTCATTTTTTACACGTAATGAATTTTCCTGACACAGTGACAATCAGCGATATGGGAGAAATCACAACTTGTGGAGAAATTGATAAAGAATACGTGTCTGTGCAACGAGATATGGCATCGAAAAAATTACGTCATATACAAGATGAGTATGGAAAAGATGTTCATACACATATTCGAATCGGTGCAACGAACGAAACGATTGTCGATTTTGCAGAAAAGCATAGTTTTGATTTAATCGCTATGGGAACAAAAGGAGCCACAGGTTTTTTTGAAAGATTGGCTGGTTCTGAAACACAAATCGTAGCGAGAAAGTCAAAAGTTCCCGTTTTATCTTTAATGTGTAATCGTTCTGATTTGGCGATAAAACGTATTTTGTTGGTGCATCAATTTGAAGATAAGCACCACCAAGATTTGTATATGTTGAAACGCTTTCTATTAAATTTCAATGCTGAGTTACACTTGTTACAAATTTCTAGAACAGGAATGGATGCAGAGAAAATTGTAAAAAACATGCACGATTTCGCGAAAGAACACGGCCTAGAAAATATTCAAACACACGTGATTAAAGATACAGATGTTGAGAACGGAGTAATTCACTTTAACCAAATGATAGACATGGATTTGGTGTGTATCGGAACCCACGGTAAAGGTGGCTTTTTTCACTCAAGTGCAACAGAGAAATTAATCAATCACTTGTATAAACCCATTATTTCATTTCACTTAAATTAAAAATAGTTATGATAGAATTTATTAAGCAACCCTGGACATGGTGGTTCTCAGGAATCGTCATTTCGTCCATCATGTTTATACTTTTGTTTTTCGGAAAATCATTCGGCTTTTCTTCCAATTTACGCACTATGTGTAGCATTGCAGGAGCAGGGAAAGTAGTGAAGTTTTTTGATTTTGACTGGAAAACACAAACTTGGAATTTGGTTTTTTTAGTTGGAGCAATTCTAGGTGGATTTATCGCCAACCAATTTTTAAGCACGACTGACCCTGTACAAATTTCAGCAGCTACGATTGAGGATTTACAAAAACTTGGTTTTAGTGCTCCAGAGGGAATTCAACCAAAGGAATTATTCAGTTGGGAAGCAGTTTTTAGCTTAAAAGGATTCCTTGTACTTGCAGTTGGAGGCTTCTTAGTTGGCTTCGGTTCTCGTTATGCTGGCGGTTGTACTTCTGGTCACGCAATCAGCGGAATTTCTGATTTACAGTTCCCATCACTTATTGCTGTAGTTGGCTTTTTTATCGGCGGACTAGTAATGACTTATTTGATTTTTCCACTAATTTTTTAATTGAATAACAGATGAAATTTATGAAATTTTTAGTCGTTGGAATTCTGTTTGGAATTGTAATGACAAAGTCTGAAGCTCTTTCTTGGTATCGCATTCAAGAAATGTTTCGCTTTCAAGCTTTTCACATGTATGGAATTATCGGCACAGCTGTGGTACTTGGTGTGATTGGTGTGTTTTTAATTAAAAAATTCAAAGTCAGAGACATTTCTGGCAGTCCTATCGCTTTTTATCCAAAAGAGAAATCCATTTTTAGATACTTGCTAGGAGGAACAATTTTTGGGTTAGGTTGGGCACTTAGTGGTGCTTGTCCAGGACCAATGGTTGTGAATCTTGGTTATGGTTTTTTAAGCTTTTCAATCGTGATTCTTTTTGCAATGGTAGGAACTTTTTTCTACGGAATCATCAAGGATCATCTTCCTCACTAGTAAACAATTTTGACTATGGAAAATCAAAAAGATCTAATTATTGAAGCGCTACAGCTTGCAATTCGTCGTTTACTGCGATTAGTGGTTTTTCTTTCAATTTTAATTGTCCTGATTCCGTTATTCGTGCTTAATCTGACAGCAATTAAAGATTATTTAAAGTCTGTAGGCGAAGACGATTTAACTCCTCAAACAGTTGATACTACTGCGCTTGTTACGACTGAAATAGCAGAAACAAGTATGTATTGGACACCTCCAAGTTTGAATTTAATCAATGATGACAAACTATTAGATGAGGTGATTTATGGCAAAGAATTAATTATGCACACAGCCTATTATTTAGGGCCAAAAGGAACAGTTGCACAACAATCGAATGGCCTGAATTGTCAAAATTGCCATTTGAATGCAGGAACAAAAGTATTTGGTAATAATTACGGTTCTGTAGCTTCAACCTATCCTAAATTACGTGCGAGAAGTGGAAAGATGGAAAGCATCGAAAAACGTGTCAATGACTGTTTTGAAAGAAGTTTAAATGGAAAAGCTTTAGCAATCAATAGCCCTGAGATGAAAGCAATTGTGGCCTATCTTAAATACATTGGAAAGAATGTCAAAAAAGGCGAAAAAGCAACAGGTTCAGGCTTGAAAGATATCACTTTACTTTCGCGAGCTGCCGACCCAGAAAAGGGAAAAATTGTTTATGAAAATCAATGTGCTAGCTGTCATCAAACGAATGGGGAAGGTACAAAAGACGAGCACGGAAGAGAATTCATCTATCCAGCACTTTGGGGTAATGAAAGTTTCAATGATGCAGCTGGATTATACCGCATTAGCAATATGGCGAAATATGTTAAATACAATATGCCGTTTGGTATAAGCCACGAAAACCCAACCCTTTCTGACGAAGACTCGTGGGATGTTGCTGCTTATGTTGTATCAATGCCTCGTCCACATAAAAATGTGCCTAAAGATTGGCCAGATAAATCTAAAAAACCAATGGATCATCCTTTTGGACCTTACGCAGATAACTTTTCAGAGAAACAACACAAATACGGTCCTTTTCAAGAATTGGCTAAGAAATAACAAGATCACATGAAAGCACTTTTTACAATTTTTTCATTTCTTTTAATTGCTTTTTCAAGTGTAGCTCAACACCAAGAAGTTCACGATAAACCTTCGATGTGGAAAGGAAAACACAATCAAACGGATGACACAACTTCATTGCTACATGCCTTCAAAACAGGAACTTTTCACGGTCATTTTCGCTACTATTTCAGTTCAACAATTAATGAAGGCGAACTAACTGACTATTTTGCAAATGCTGGAGGAGGAGGTTTGCGTTACGAATCCAATAAATTTCATGGATTTCAATTTGCAGCTAGTGGTTTTTATTTTTTCAATTTAGGTTCCTCTTCAATGACTGAGGTTGATTCAATCACAGGTCAGGTAAATCGCTATGAGATTGGGCTTTTTGATATTGAAAACCCGAATATCCACAAAGATATGGACCGTTTAGAGGAATTGTATTTAAAGTATAATTTCAAAAAAGCACATCTAACTTTTGGAAGACAATTGGTGAATACTCCAATGGTGAATTTACAAGATGGACGTATGCGCGGAACAGGTGTCGAAGGACTTTGGATGGATTTTGAACCATCAAAAAAATGGCATTTTGAAGGAGGATATTTGTATGCAATTTCTCCACGAAGTACCACCAAATGGTATCGAATGGACGAATCAATCGGTTTATATCCGCAAGGAGTAACAAGTACAGGAGAACGTTCAGAATACCACGACCATCTTGAATCGAAAGGATTAGGTGTTGTTTCTGCTCGTTTTAAACCAAATAAATTTGAATTTCAAGCTTGGGATTACTATTTGGATAATATTTTAAACACCGCTTTAGTCCAAGCAAAATATACCATAGAATTATCGAGTTCAACGAGACTTATTGCAGAAGGACAATTTATTCGTCAGGATGCTTTGAATTACGGAGGAAGTGAAGACCAAGCCCATACATACGTTGAGAAGGGATCGAAAGCAATGACTTTTGGAGGAAAGGTAAGTTTGAAAACAACTATTTTGGATTATTCATTGGCTTATAATCGCATCACTAAACATGGACGTTATTTATTCCCAAGAGAGTGGGGGAGAGATCCATTTTTCACTTTTATTCCTAGAGAAAGAAGTGAAGGATTTGGAGATGTGCATGCGCTTGTTGCTAAAATTGACTTCAAACCCCAAAACACAACTTTTAAAACTTCATTAGCGGCAGGTTATATAGCCTTACCCGATGTTAAAGATTTTGCACTAAACAAATATGGAGTTCCATCTTATTTTCATTTAATTTGGGATACAAGATATCGATTTGAAACCGTTTTTAAAGGATTAGAAGCTCAATTATTGTTAACTGCTAAACTGCGTGAGGGAGAAATTTATGGTAATCGCAGGTATGTAATCAATAAAGTAAATATGCTTTTAGTGAACGTTGTCTTGAACTATCATTTTTAAATCAGTGTAACTCAAGTAACAAATTAAGAAACAGTATAAGTTCATTTTTGCACAAAATTTAAATAATAATGGAAATAATTGGCTATTTAGCATCAATTTTAATAGGAATATCTTTGGGATTAATCGGCGGCGGTGGTTCGATTTTAACAGTTCCCGTTCTAGTATATCTTTTCAAAGTTGACCCAATGATGGCAACTGCTTATTCACTTTTTATCGTTGGGACAAGTAGTTTAGTAGGTGCCTTTCCAAAGTATAAACAAGGAACAATCAACCTTAAAACGGCACTTGTTTTTGGTGCACCTTCGATTGTGGCTGTATTTGCAACACGCAAATTAATCGTACCTGCAATTCCTGATAATGTGTTTTCGATAGGAGATTTTATGGTCACCAAATCAATTTTGATGATGATGTTGTTTGCTGTTTTAATGGTTGCAGCTTCTGTTTCAATGATTCGCGATAAGAAATCGAAATCCGAAGAAAAGGAAGAAGAGCAAGTATTCAACTACCCAATGATTATTTTAGAAGGTTCAGTTGTTGGCGTTCTAACAGGATTAGTTGGTGCAGGCGGAGGATTTTTGATTATTCCTGCATTGGTTATGTTAAGTAAACTTCCAATGAAAATGGCTGTTGGAACTTCCTTATTAATTATTGCAGCAAAATCATTAATCGGTTTTACAGGAGATTTATCTGAAAACGCAGCAAAAATGGATTGGGTGCTTTTAGGAAGCGTAACCGCTTTAGCAATTGGTGGCATCTTCATCGGTAACTGGATTTCAAAATCAATTGATGGCAATAAATTGAAAAAAGGGTTTGGCTGGTTTGTTTTAGTAATGGGACTATACATCATTCTAGATCAGTTTTTACTTAAATCAGGAGGTGGTCACTAAAACAAAAAGCATGAAAACAATTCTTTTTTCCCTTTCTTTTCTCGCTTTGATGAGTTGTGCAAACACCGACAAACCGATGGCAGAAAATCAAGTAAGTATTAAATCTGAAAACCAAAATATGAACACAATTATTGTAGATGTTAGAACTATCGAAGAATGGAACGATGGTCACGCCAACTGCTCAGTAAATTATCCTTTGGATATCGTTGAAACAAAAGCAGAAGAATTAAAAAAGTACGACAAAGTAATTCTAGTTTGTAGAAGTGGAGCTCGTGCAGGAAATGCAAAACTTCAATTAGAATCTTTGGGTGTTAAAAACATCGAAAACTTAGGAGCTTGGCAAAATATTGAGTGCGAGTAACTTTTTTCTCCGCATATTGCTAAAAATGCAATTCAGCAATGAGTTGCATTTTTTAGTTTACGAAAATTTAAGAAGAAATTGAAAATGTTTAATCGGTTAACTTTCTATATGTAACTTTGGTTACAGCTTTTCCATTTTTTAAACAACATCTTTACGGACTAAACCTTAAACTATATGTCTGAAAACGATACTAAACGTCGCGATTTTATTAAGTCTCTTGGACTTGCAGGAATTGGTGCAGCATTGACTGGTCCGTTGTTAGCGCTAAATGAAAACGTTGCAACCAATGAAACAGAATCAAATGCTTTAGCGCCTGAGAAAGCAACAAAAAAAGTAATCACCTTACTTCAAACTACTGATGTTCACTGTCAAATTCATCCGCACGATGAGTTGTTTTGGGAGAATAATCAAGCCGTTTTCAGAAAAACAGGAGGTTATGCACACATTGCAAGCTATTTGAAGCAATTACGCAAACAAAATCCTAATTCTTATTTGATAGATACTGGTGATATGTTCCAAGGAAGTGAATTAAGTGTAAAAACTAATGGTAAAGCCTTTGTTCCTATTTTAAATGCTTTGAATTACGATTTGTATTTGCCTGGAAATTGGGAAGTGATTTACGGTAAAAAAACGATGCAACAGTTGATGGGAGCTTTGCACGCACCTAAGATTTGCACCAATATGTACCACGATTTAGGCGAAGGTAAAAAAGGAGAATTGATTTTTCAACCTTACACAATTTGGAATGTTGAAGGAGTGAAAATTGGGTTTATCGGTTACACTGACCCTCTTGTTCCGATTCGTCAAAGTCCCAATTATAGTAAAGGAATAATCTACACAAAACCGGAAGAAAATCTCGCTCACTACGTGGATGTTTTGCGCAACCAAGAACAATGTGCCTATGTTATAATGATTGCTCACCTTGGTTTATCACAACAGATTGCATTAGCAAATATGCCTGAATGTGAGGGTGTTGATTATATTTTTGGTGGAGATACTCACGAACGTGTTCGAAAACCAATTGTTGCAAAATATGCCAAAGTGGTTGAGCCAGGAGCTTTTGGTTCATTTATCGGAAAGCTTGATTTGACAATCGAAAATGGAAAAGTTGTTGCTGATACTTATGAATTATTGGAGGTAACAAGTTCTAAGTTCAAAGCAGATAAAGAAATGAATGCGTTATTATTGGAAAATGAAGCCACATTTAAAGCGGATATAGAAAAGGTTATCGGTTATAGTAAAATTCCTCTGTATCGTTATTTTGTGGTAGAAAACCCAATTGACACAATGATTTTGGATGCTTTGCATTGGAAATTCCCAACAATTGATATTGTTCTTTCGAATGGTTTCCGCTTTTGTCCGCCACGAACGACGCCTGATGCAACGGGTAATATTCCAATAACCAATGGTTTTATCTACGATATGTTGCCAGTTGATAGTGCCGTTCGAACAGCTAAAGTTACAGGAAAACAAATTTCTGAATGGCTAGAAAAGGAGTTGAATAATGTTTTTGCGAAAGATGCTTCCAAACGTTTTGGTGGTTGGGTAATTAAATTTCAAGGAATGAAAGTTACTTTCAATGCATTTGGTGAACAAGGAAAACGTGTTCAATCCGTTACCATTAAAGGTGAAAACTTGAAAATGGACCAGTATTATTCAATCCTTGCTTGTGAGCGCGATGGCGACCCAACGGATATGCTTTGTCGTATCAAAGGAGTTTCAGATGCTAAAAACACCGATTCAACTTTACACAAAGTGATGATAGAATATTTAACTAAAAATTCTCCAGTCAATCCAGTACCTCAACAAAATGGAGTCATTTTAGATGGTCCTGCAACTTTGTTGTCGCAAGTGACAGGAGTTGATTATGAGTTTAGGTAAAAAAATAAATGTTTCTTTGATAAATTCAATCACTAAAAAAACTTTCCAAATATAAAAAAAGGAATTAGAGCAAGATGTAGTTTGAATTGTTACTAAAACTTCAACTCCTTCAATGAAATTTTGACATCAATCTTATTTTCTTTGTTTAGATTGATAATTTGCATACGCACTTTTTGGTCTTTGGGATTGATCGTTAGTACACCATAATGGTTTTCCATTACAGGGCCACCAATACGATTAGAGTTAGGAGTTGCAAAATGCCAGGATTGAGTTAAACCACTGGAGGTTAAATCAAAAATGGGATAGGTTTTTTCATTGAAATACTTCGATAACTCACCGTAATGAACATCGCCAGAAATAAAAATCACTCCGTTTGCTTTTGTTTTATTGATTACGTCTAGCATTCGTTCTCGTTCGTAAGGAAAATTTGCCCAAGCTTCGTAACCATTAAAGGAAATCCCAAACTGAGTTGAAGAACCAATAATTCGTACATCTGCTTTTTTGCGCAATTCACCTGTCAACCAATACCATTGTTCGTTTCCAAGAAGTGTCGAATCCTCCTCAACAACCGGTAAGTAATCCAATTGATGGCGAAAAATCGTATCAACACTGTAAGTTGAATCATACTGTTTAAGATCGCTTCGAAAAGTCCTACAATCTAAAAGAATGATTTGCACGAGCATATTTTCGTGTTCAATCATGTAGGAAGTGTAAATGCCTTCTCTAGTTCGGCGTTCTGAATTTTTAGGTTCTTCAAAAAATTCTAAGAACAATTCTTTCGATTCTTGTTTTTTAGGGTAATACTTTCCTGCATCATTTTCGCCAAAATCATGATCGTCCCAAGTGGCTAGAATTTTTGTTTTTTTCTTTAAAGCTTTAAAGTTTTTATTCTTTCCAAGTTGTTGGTATTTAGACTCCAAGAGTTTCATGTCTCTTGTGTCACCATATATATTATCACCTAAAAAAATGAAATAGTCAGGTTTTGTTTTTGCAACATCTTTCAAAATAGATAAAGGTTTGTCTTGATGTCCACAAGAGCCAAAAGCAATGCGCAATTCTTGACTTTCGGCAAAAAAACCTGTTAAGAGAAAGAAAAGTAAAACACTAAATCGCACCGTAATTTTTTTTTTTCAAGGTTAAGAAAAAAGGCTGAATCAAAGTTCATTTTTTAAATTAAGAAATTAACACGTTTTGAAAAGAGGTGGAACAGAAAAACATTAATTTAATTTTTTTCCTAAATTTAAAACCTAAATAAATCCCAATGGCAACCGAGCAACGTTTTGAATCACTAATGGAATTTTATCCATATTATCTGACTGAACATAGTAATTTGACAAATCGCATTTTGCATTTTTGTGGTACAGGAATCGTAATCTCTCTTTTGATTACTGGAATGCTACTTGAAAAGTATAAACTTCTTTTCTTTATGCCACTTGCAGGCTATGGTTTCGCTTGGTTTGGACATTTTATGATTGAGAAAAATAAACCTGCCACTTTTAAATATCCTTTCTACAGTTTAGCCTCTGATTTCATTATGTTTTGGCATATACTCACTTTTCAGATTAGTGGTAAATTGAAAGAGGCGCATGCGAAGTTTGGGAAGTGAAAAATATTCAAAGCCATTTATTGGTATTACTTTGGTAATTCAATCTCACGTTATTATCCTCTATTAAAAACTCAACTTTTTTGCATTTTATTGTTTTTGAAATTTTTTATACATTTCAATTTTCATATGTAAAGATTTAATATGTATCATCAATCGTACCAGTAAAGTGCTTTAATATTGAAAATCAATTCTTTAATCGAAGTGAGAGCTATTTGGTGAATATTAGCGAACTATTATCGGCCTTTAATTTCTAGGTTTTAGCTACTGAACTGAAACTGTTAATTTTTAAAATTTCTGTAAGAACATTTTTAAAAAATTTCAGTTTCAGAAAGGAGTTAAAATTGTTCGCAGCGAGTTGTAAATAATTAAAGAACAATTATTTGCGAACAAAAAGAAATTCAGAGCCTTGACTTTTTTACCTTCGGTGCTGCTTCGCGGTGTTTCTTTTTTTGTTAAGAAAAAAAGAAAGGTAAAATTATTGATTGCTCAAATTGGAATCTTTTTTCGAGTTATGAATTACCGTTGTATTATTTTTTAGTGGTACGAAAGCGATTACTCAAAAAGATATTTTAATTTTCTATACAAAGTACATTTTTTTTATTGGCTTATTAAAAATGTTTGTATGAATTTTTAGTTTTCAACAACGACCTATTTTGGCAACTAAAACCGCTAATTTTATACTCCAATTTTGAAAAAGCATGTACCTAATTTTTGATACCGAAACAACAGGTTTACCACGTAACTTTAACGCTCCAATTACCGATACCAATAACTGGCCGCGTGTAGTTCAATTGGCGTGGCAGTTACACGATGAATTAGGAAACATAGTTGAACACAAAGATTTCTTAATAAAACCTACTGATTTCACTATTCCTTTCGATGCTGAGCGCGTTCATGGTATTTCGACAGAATTGGCAAAACAAGGCGGCGATGAATTGGAAGATGTACTGTTTCTATTCAAAAAAGTGCTTCAAAAATCAAAATTCATTGTTGGTCACAACTTGAAATTTGACGTCAATGTGATGGGTTGTGAGTTTGTTCGTTTGGGCGAAGATTCTCCACTTGAAACAATGCCCGTTTTAGATACGTGTACCGAAGAATCAGCTAAATTGCTTGCCTTGATTGAGTTTTTTAAAAATGGTGACAAGGGCAGAACGAAAACCGATAAATACGATAAACCGATTTTACTCAATGGACAGCCAGAAATTGAAAGTCAATTTTTCAAGACCTATCCAGCCCCAAAAGCAATTTTAGATTTACAAACAAATTATCAAGATTGGGGTCAAGTTTCAATTGAAAATCGACTAGCGGTTTATCAAGAAATGCGCAAACAAAAATTCCCAACTTTGGGTGAATTACACAGTGCCTTATTTAACGAAACTTTTGCTGAGGCACATAACGCTACAGCCGACGTGGAAGCAACAACGCGTTGTTTTTTAGAACTTATTCGTAAAGAACATTATACGCTTGAAGAACTTCTTCAACAACCAGGTTATTTTGAAAATTTCAAAGAGAACAATCCAGCTCTAATCAAGCCAATTGGATTAATTCACGCCAATCTTAAAGAAGAAAGTGCGAAACTTAAGGAAGTCTTAGAACCTAATCAAAAACAAATTCAAGTTGTATCCGATGAACAGTTAAAAGGACTTCACGATTTACCTTTTGCACACTTGCACAATCATTCTCAATATTCCATTTTACAGTCAACTTCCGAGATCAAATCCCTCATCAATGCTGCAGCAAAAATGGGAATGGAAGCGGTGGCTCTAACCGATACCGGAAATATGATGGCGGCTTTTCATTTTGAAAAAGCGGCAAGTACTTATAATTCAAACCTTAAAAAAGAACGTGCTGAAGCGGAAGAAAAAGGGAAGATTTTTACTAAAAAAGAGATTTTACCCATAATCGGTTGTGAATTTAATGTGTGTAGAAATCTG
>CAZDKE010000021.1:0-2271 GCA_964506255.1 uncultured Lishizhenia sp.
CATCTTTTTTTCGTACTTTTTTATATAGTTCAAAAGGGCTACTTGCTTGCGTGGTATGAATCTCAATTCCTTCTGGTATTTCTTCTAATAACGAATAATCGTGATTCGGAAAAGTTGCAAATGCAGGGTCAATGGTTAATACGATGGGTTCAATTCCAAATTCTCGAAAGTACTTCACAAATTTCAGCCATCTTTGGACGCCACTTCCGCCACTTGGAGGCCAGTAATAACTTATGATGAGTACTTTTTTCAAATTAGTTCAATCTGCTTTTTACTGCTTCAATTGCTGTTTTAAGTCCGTCTGATTTTTTACCTCCTGCTGTTGCGAAAAATACTTGTCCGCCACCGCCACCTTGTATATGTGTTGCCACTTCTCGAATGATTTGTGAGGCGTTCCATTTTTTATCTTCTACTATATTATCTGAAATAATCAAACTTAATGCGCATTTGTCGCCGTCAGCATTTCCAAGAATTCCAACGAAATTTTCTGTTTCACCTTTCAATTGGAAAAGAATGTCTTTCACTGAATTGGTATCCACGTCAGCTAATTCTCCTAAGAAATTGATACCGTTGATGGTTGTGATTTTAGCTTTTAATTCAGCCTTAACAATTTTCGCTTTTTCGCGTTGCAATTGTTCGATTTCTTTGGTCAATTGTAGGTTTTTCTGAATCAAATCTTCAACTGCTTTATTCAAATCTTTTGGGTTTTTCAGTAGGAGACTGATGCTATCTAATTTTTCAGCTTTCTCACGGAAATAAGTTTCAGCCGCTTCACCAGTAATTGCAATAATTCTGCGCATTCCAGCTGCAATAGCCGATTCAGAAGTAATCTTAAACAAGCCAATTTTTGAAGTAGATGGAACGTGAATTCCACCACATAATTCAATGGATTCGCCGAATTTTATAACACGTACATTGTCGCCGTATTTTTCACCGAACAATGCCATTGCACCCAACGCTTTTGCTTCTTCAATCGGACAAGCTCTTCTTTCGTCAAGAGCTTCATTTCTCTCAATTGCCTGACGTACCAATAATTCAATTTGAGCTAATTCTTCGTCCGTAATTTTAGCAAAATGTGAAAAGTCAAATCGTAAGTAATCTGAATTTACAAGTGAGCCTTTTTGTTCAACGTGAGTTCCTAAAACTTGACGTAGCGCGTGATGCAACAAGTGAGTTGCAGAGTGATTTTTAGCTGCGTTTTCACGTTTCGTTTCATTCACTTGCGCATTGAATTCTCCATCTAAATTTGCTGGAAGTTTATCCGTTAAATGAATGATTAAGTTATTTTCTTTTTTAGTGTCGAAAATAGAAATGGTATCCGTTCCATTGGTCAATTTTCCTTGATCACCATCTTGTCCACCACCCTCTGGGTAAAAAGGAGTCTGATTGAGAACGATTTGGAAAAATGATTTTTGTTTTTGAGAAACTTTACGGTATTTGATGATTTCAACAGTTGCTGAGGTATTGTCGTAACCGATGAATTCAGTTGTTACATCAGGATTTACTTGTTGCCAATCGTCCGTTTCAACCGCTGTTGCGATTCGTGAACGATCTTTTTGAATTTGTAATTCTTTTTCAAAACCAACTTCATCGATTTGTAATCCGTTTTCACGTGCAATTAAAGAGGTTAAATCAACTGGAAAACCAGAAGTGTCATACAATTCAAAGACCGCTGTTCCGTTGATGATAGTTTCATTTTTAGATTTTGTCAACGCGATTAAGTCGTTGATGCGTTTGATTCCTTGCTCTAATGTTCTAAAGAAACTAATTTCTTCTTCTCGGATCACTTTAGAAATCAACTCTTTTTGACGGATCAATTCTTCGTAAGGATTTCCCATCAAATCGCAAAGCACCAAGGATAAATCACTTAAGAATGATTCTTTTAAACCTAAAGTCTGATAACCGTAACGTACAGCTCTTCTTAAAATACGACGAATAACATATCCAGCGCCATTATTTGCAGGAAGTTGACCGTCAGCAATTGAAAAAGCAATCGTACGAACGTGATCTGCAATTACACGTAAAGCAATATCAGTTTCTTCTGATTTCCCATAAGGGATTCCAGAAACTTTAACGGTGTGTTGAATGAGTGTTTGGAATAAATCTGTGTCGTAATTACTTTGTTTTCCTTGCAAAGCCATTGCCAAACGTTCCAATCCCATCCCCGTGTCAACGTGTGTTGCAGGAAGATTTTCTAATGAACCGTCTGCTTTACGATTGAATTGCATAAAAACGTTGTTCCATATTTCAATCACCTGTGGATGGTCGTTA
>CAZDKE010000021.1:2281-6915 GCA_964506255.1 uncultured Lishizhenia sp.
CGTCCGTTAATTTTTGTTCTTTCAGCTTCGTCTCTCAAATCTACGTGAATTTCTGTACAAGGTCCACAAGGTCCTGTGTCGCCCATTTCCCAGAAATTATCTTTTTTAGAAGCCAAAATGATTCGGCCTTCAGCGATGAATTTTCTCCAAATATCAAAGCTTTCTATATCCTTAGGGACATTGTCTTTCGCATCGCCTTCGAAAACGGTTACATATAATCTATCAATTGGAATTTTATAAACTTCAGTTAACAATTCCCAAGCCCAAGCAATTGCTTCTTCTTTGAAATAATCTCCAAAAGACCAATTTCCTAGCATTTCAAACATGGTATGGTGATAGGTATCCACTCCAACTTCTTCTAAATCATTGTGTTTACCAGAAACACGCAAACATTTTTGTGAATTGGCAACGCGTTTGTTTTTCGGTAATTGATAACCCAAGAAAAAATCCTTGAATTGGTTCATACCCGCATTTGTAAACATTAGAGTTGGATCGTTTTTAACAACCATTGGCGCTGAAGGAACTATTTGATGTCCTTTACTAGCGAAAAAATCGAAAAATTGTTGGCGAATTTCAGAAACCGTCATTTAAAATATGTTTGGTCGCAAATTTAGGAAATTGAAAGCACGTGGAAGTTAGTTAAGCTGTTTTTTACTTCCTTCCTTGAGAAGGTTTGCCTTGGCGAATGAGCGAGGAGACGTATAAATAGTTCTTTTTTTAACAGTTTAACTTTAAATCTAAATGACTTTTTTTCTTAAATTTAGGGTAAAAGGTAAAATTCGGTTATGTTAAACTTAGAAATCATTGAAGAAAAATTATTGGAAATACGGAATAAAAAGTACTACTAGATAGAGATGTAGCGCATTTATATGGCATTGAAACCAAACGGGTGAATGAAGCGGTAAAGAACAATCCGGAGAAATTTCCTGAAGGTTATGTTATTTATTTAGATGAGGAAGAAACAGATTTTCTAAGGTCGAAAATTTCGACCTTAGAAATAGGAAATGAACCGGTCGAATTTTTCGACCGGTTCCAAAACCTAAAACATTCCACTGTTCGTCCAAAGGCTTTTACAGACAAAGGTTTGTATATGTTAGCGACTATTTTGAAAAGTCCAAAAGCGACTGAAACAACGATTGCAATTATTGAAACGTATTCTAAACTGAAACAGTTTACAAAAGCTATTCAATCCATTTCAGTTCATCAAAATGAAAATTCAAAGCAAGATTTGATGAAAAAAGGAAATGAACTATTATCGGAAATATTGGAGGAAGAAATGCTAATTGACGAAACGGAAACTTCAATAGAATTCAATTTTGCTTTGTTGAAACTCAAACATACTGTGAAGCGAAAAAAGTGATTTAGTTTTTTACTTGTGTTACTTTTGTTTAAAAATCAATTAATGGAATTTATCGCTCAAGAATTAGATAATTATGTTTGCTCGCATACAAGTGAGGAAAATGATTTATTGAAAAAAATTAATCGTGAAACACATTTAGAGGTTTTACAACCTCGTATGTTGAGCGGACATTTTCAAGGTAGAGTTCTAAGTATGTTTTCAAAAATGATCCAGCCTGAATGTGTTTTAGAGATTGGAACTTACACAGGATATTCGGCTTTATGTTTAGCAGAAGGTCTGAACAAAAACGGAAAATTAATCACAATTGATGTCAATGAAGAATTGGAATCGAGAGTGAGAAATTATTTTCAAAGTTCTGATTTCAAAGAACAGATTGATTATCGAATTGGTGATGCAATGAAAATCATTCCAGAATTGAATGAGCAGTTTGATATTGTTTTTATCGACGCGGATAAATTGAATTACATTAATTATTATAATCTAGTTTTTGATAAAGTGAAAATTGGTGGATACATTATTGCTGATAACGTTTTATGGTCAGGAAAAGTGGCAGATGAATCTAAAAAAGATAAAGACACTGAATTGTTGCGTGAGTATAATTTATTGAATCACAGGGATAAACGTGTCGAAAATGTATTGTTTCCTATTCGTGACGGTTTAATGATAGCTCGCAAAATAAAAGAAAAATGAAAAGAGAATTACGTGAAACTGCTGATGGATCAATGACAATTTATCTTCCAGAAATGGATGAGCATTATCATTCCTATCATGGAGCTATCCAAGAAGCAAAACATGTTTTCATTGAAAATGGTATCCAGCGATTCCCAAAAAAAGATTCAATTTCAGTCTTTGAATTAGGACTAGGAACTGGGTTGAACGCATTACTTACTGCTATTTGGGCAGAGAGAAATCAACAAAAAGTAGCATATTTTGGATTAGAAGCATTTCCAGTTGAGACTGAAATGAATTTTGAAATGAAATACGATAGCTTAATAACAGATTACAAGAGCAAAGATCTTTTTTCAAAAATTATTGTGGCACCTTGGGAGGCTAAAACAGAAATAAGCGATTTTTTCCAATTGTATAAATGTCAGTCCAAGATTCAAACCATACTTGTAAATCAAAAATTTGATATAATTTATTTCGATGCTTTTGGGCCTAGAGCGCAAGAAGAAATGTGGGATTTTGAAATACTTAAAAAGACAACTTCGATGTTAAATCCTGCTGGTTTATTCATAACTTATTGCGCCAAAGGACAATTGAAGAGGGATTTAAAAACCTTGGGTTTAAAAGTTGAAACACTTCCTGGTCCTCCTGGAAAACGAGAAATGACTATCGCTTGGAATATTTAACATTATTTTAATATAATTATGCTTGCATAACAAAATTCTTGCCCTATCTTTGTACGAGAAAATTACATTTCATAGTTGTAGTTTTTGAGTTTTATAGTTTTAGCATGGTTTAGCAGAAAGAGGAACAAGTTACGGTTTGTTCCTCTTTTTGCTTTCTATAAATGCCAAATTTCTTTACAAATTACTTTCAATTCATTTAAAATCAATGCTGTAGCTCCCCAGATTATTTTTTCTTGGATGATGAAACAAGGAACATTTGGCATCGTTAATTCATTAGTTATTTTTATTGAAGTAGCTTTTCTATTAGTCTCGTCTACTAATTCAGAAATGGAAATGGAAAGGATTTCATTAACTTCTCGCTCGTTCTTTTTAAGTGGGGGTAAAATTTCGTGAAAGAAAACATAAGGCATCACATTGAATTTTGAAACGGGAATATTTACTTCCGTTAATTTCCCTATAAAAGTTCCTGCATCAAAAGGAATTTCAACTTCTTCAAAACTCTCCCTCCTTGCAGTGTGTTCAAACGATTCATCTTCTGGATCTACTTTTCCACCGGGAAATGCAATTTGTTTACTATGTGTTCCTTCGTATTCCGAACGTTCAATGAGTAAAATTGAAAAATCATTACTTGTTTCATTGCTTGGATAAATGTGAACAGCAACTGCCGACTTTCTAAAATTCAAATAATCTTCAGCATTATGTTTAATAAATCGCAATGGATAAAAAGCTATGTGAGCATCCAATCCAGGAAGGTTGTTATTTATTTTTTCTTGAAGCGCTAAAATTTTAGTATTCTTCAAAACTAATTTGCTGAATTAACAATTTTGAAAAAATCGTCTTGTAAGTATTTCATATTTTCTGATCTACCAATCAATTGAAAAACGTAAAACGATTTATTAATTTTTTTAGTAGCAATAAAGTAAGTCCTTGAATAGTCAGAATCCCATTTATATTGACGGGTGAAATTTTGAATAACCACTTGTGATAGACATTTTTTACTTAATCTTTTTATTTCAGACGTCCGATATCCAGCACTGCTTTCTTGAGCAAGAGAATTCTGAACGCTATTCATATAGTTTTTTTGAATAGCATGAAGATTTGATCTTTCATTATTTATATACTGAAAGTAAGTCGCTGTAGTGTCAGTAAATTTTTCTACACTAAAATAGAGCGATAAAGAGGGAATGCTCTTTTGCTGAGATGAATATTTTTCTATTGTATAATTTGATTCAAGTTCTTGTTCAAATTTTTGAGGTAATATATAGCTAATATCTACAAAATCTGTTTTTTCCCATTTTTTAAAATCCATGTTATTGGAATACAACTCATTAGCATCTCTAGTTGGAGTGTTCGAATTCGGACAAGCAACTAAAAGAGGAAAAACAAGAAGAAATAGAAAAATCGTTCGCATCATTTCCAAAAATAACTAAAAAAACTATTTGAAGCTTAAAAAATAGAAATTCAACTTTTTTCATTTTTGTATTAAAAAATAAGGGGGTTAATTAAAAATTAACATAAAAAATTTGGAAACACCCCTCTAAAAAATGTACTTTTGCTCAAAAATAATGTAAAAAATGGCAACAAAGAGACTAAAAGCTTATCAAGATGTTCTAAACAGAGAACCTAAACACATCGATTATGATGGTAAGTTATCTGAATTATTTGGGGTGAATGTTTTTCATATTGACGTTATGAGAGAATTTCTTCCATCTGAGACTTACAAATCTATGGTTGAATCTATTCAAAATGGAACGCGTTTGGATCGTAAAAATGCAGATCAAGTTGCTTCGGCAATGAAGGATTGGGCAATTTCTAAAGGTGCAACTCATTATACTCATTGGTTTCAACCATTAACTGGTGCTACAGCTGAAAAACACGATGCCTTTATTTCTATTCAAAATGCGAATCACTCCGAATTACGC
>CAZDKE010000021.1:6925-42276 GCA_964506255.1 uncultured Lishizhenia sp.
CACGATGCCTTTTTAAAACCAATTGGTCCAGGTAAAGCAATTGAGCGCTTTGATGGTGATATGTTAGTTCAACAAGAGCCAGATGCGTCTTCATTTCCAAACGGTGGAATCCGTAATACTTTTGAAGCGAGAGGATATACCGCTTGGAATCCATCATCTCCAGCGTTTGTAATTGGTAAAACACTTTGTATACCAACAATTTTCATCTCTTACACAGGTGAATCTTTAGATTTTAAAATGCCTTTATTGAAAGCTTTACACGCTGTTGATCAAGCTGCTGTTGAAGTTTGTCAATATTTTGATAAAAATGTTACAAAAGTTAATGCTACTTTAGGTTGGGAGCAAGAATACTTTTTAATTGACCAAGCTTTATTCAATGCACGCCCTGATATTCTAATGACTGGAAGAGCTTTATTTGGTCATGCGCCTGCAAAAGGTCAACAATTAGAAGACCATTATTTTGGTTCAATTCCAGAACGTGTAACAGAATTTATGCGTGAATTTGAAATCGAGTCATTGAAATTAGGAATTCCTGTTACAACTCGCCACAATGAGGTTGCTCCAAATCAATTTGAATGTGCGCCTATTTTCGAAGAATGTAATCTTGCGAATGACCATAACTTATTGTTGATGGATTTGATGGAAAAAATCGCTCGTAAACATAACTTTAGAATTTTATTCCACGAGAAACCATTCGCTGGCGTTAACGGTTCAGGAAAACATAACAATTGGTCATTAAGTACAAATACAGGTGTAAATTTATTAGCACCAGGTAAAAATCCAAAGTCAAATTTACAGTTCTTAACATTTTTCGTAAACACAATCAATGCGATTTACGATAATGCTGATTTGTTAAGAGCAGCAATTGCTTCAGCTGGAAATGACCATCGATTAGGCGCAAACGAAGCCCCTCCGGCAATTATTTCAGCATTCATCGGTACTCAACTTTCTGCTTTATTAGACGATTTAGAGCAAAATGTGAAAGCTGGAAAAATGACTCCGCAAGACAAAACAGAGTTGAAGTTAAACATTGGTAAAATTCCGCAAATTTTGTTGGATAACACAGATAGAAATAGAACTTCACCGTTTGCATTTACTGGAAATAAATTTGAGTTTAGAGCTGTTGGTTCTTCTGCAAATTGTAGCTCTGCAATGATAGTTTTAAATACTATTATGGCGAAACAATTGAAAGAATTCAAAAAATCAGTGGATGCTCGCATTGAGAAAGGTGAATCAAAAGATGAAGCAATTTTGAAAGAACTTCAAGTTTTAATCAAGCGTTCTAAAACTATTCGTTTTGAAGGAAATGGTTATGGTGATGAATGGGTTAAAGAAGCCGAGAAAAGAGGTCTTTCAAATCACAAAGATACTCCACGAGCTTTGAAAATTTGGGATGACAAAAAAGTTGCAGATTTATTTGAAGAAATGAATGTACTTTCTGCAAGAGAGTTAGAAGCAAGAAAAGAAATTGAGTTTGAAAACTACGTATTGAAAATTCAAATCGAATCGCGTTTGATGGGAGATATGACTCAAAACTATTTTATCCCTGCGGCAACTGAATATCAAAATAAATTAATTCAAAATGTTCAAGGCTTAATTTCAATTTTCGGTGAAAAAGTAGGAAAACAAAATGGTAAAGCTATTATCGAATTGATAGAAGAAATTTCTGGACACGTAAACGCAATGAAAACTGCTTCTGACGCGATGTTAGAAGAACGTAAATCAGCTAATAAACACGAGCACGCTGAAGCTAAAGCACTTGCGTATTGTGATAAAGTAAAACCTTATTTTGATGAAATTCGTTACAATGCTGACAAACTAGAATTGTTAGTTGATGATGAATTATGGCCATTGCCGAAATTTAGAGAAATGTTATTTACGAGATAAAACCTTCTACTGTAAATAATTAAAACGTGTGTTAAGCAATTAGCACACGTTTTTTTATTGACTAAATTGTGGATGAAAGCGCAAGTTTTAGCAACTCGTGATAAACATTTTTATTTTCTTTTACGGGTATTAAAATTTCGTAAGAAGTGGCATTTGTTTTTTTAAACTCTACTTTTTTTGTTGTCTGAAGAAGCTTCTTAGTTGATTTAAAAACAGGAATAACCTCAATCAACATCCCTTTCCAACCTGCATTTTCTAATTTAGTGAGAAGGTTTAAATCCCCAGATAGTTTTATTGGATTAGTACTTTTAACAATGCAAGGAACACTAGTTTGTGAACTTAAATAAATTGTTTTGGGACTTACTTGTGAAAAATAAAGTTTCTCTTTCCCTAAAATTATTGAGTTTTTATCAATCAAAAAATTAGTATTTAATTGTTTCATTAAGTTAGAAATTAAAGAATCTACTTTCGTGTTGTGCTTGAATGTCAGTAATAAATCAATTTTTGGAATCCCGATAATTGAATCATTTTCAGTGAATTTAAAGCCATGATAGTTTGCTGAAATATGTCGAATCTCTCTAAATGGAAAATTGATGCTAGGTAGAATTGGGATTTGTTTAAGTTGTTCCTCAATAGCAATTCCTTCTTCAACCGGAAATGAAAAATGAAAACCACTTTCTTTTAGTATAAAGTGATTTTTTGGTTGGTTTTGCTGGTGATTTAGTGAGATTTTAATGTGTTTTTGTTGAATGGAAATAGCACTTGATTGTGTTAATTTTTTATTCTCAAAGCTTAAAACTGAAATGTCTCTTTTTGATTTTAAAGAATAATCAAATGATTTCGAAAACTCTTTTTTTAAGGATTTAAAGTTCTTTTTATTGCCTTCAATTATAAAACACTTCTCATTTTCTGTTTCAAAATAGGGAATAGAAAATTCTCCTTCAATTCCACTATTTGTAGATTTGATCCGGATAATTGAAAAGTTTTCACCGTTCATTTTAATTGCAATCAATTCGATCGGTGCTGTTAAGTCAATATTTAAATCTGAAACTGAAAAATTGTTTCCTTCTTGATTTTTAGCTATTGTTTTTAGTTTTTCAAGTACAAGTCGATCCTTAACAACAAAAAGCTCATTGAAAAGAAATTTCTTTAATAATTGAACACTTTCAATTCTAGAATATTGAACAGTATTTATTGGAATTGAAATCGAAGTTTCTAGTTTTTCAGAAGGCTTTTTTTGTGTTATTGAATTAATTGCAAAAAGAATTATTCCAAAAATTACAAAAACAATTATTTCTTTTAGTTTATTCATTGTAAAGTAAAGGTACATCAAAGTTGAATTGATTACTTTTGAAGATGAAAAAAAATATCGCAAGATTTCTTTTCCGAATTTTTGGATGGAAAATTGATGAAAGAGGACCTGATGTACCGAAGGCTGTGATAGTTGTTGGTCCACACACTTCGAATTGGGATTTTATTATTGGTAGACTTTCTTTTGTCCTTTTTGGGTTAAAAGGGCGATATTTAGTTAAAAAAGAACTTTTTTTTCCGCCATTAGGTTGGTTTTTAAAATGGATTGGAGCAATTCCTGTAAACCGAAAACGTAAAAGTAATTTAACTGAGGAAGCAGCAAAACTATTTGACAAAGCTGATTCATTGTATATTGTTTTTTCCCCAGAAGGAACGAGAAGTTATAATCCAAATTGGAAAAAAGGTTTTTATTACATAGCACAAAACGCAAATGTTCCGATTTACATTTGTTATATGGACTACAAAACCAAAACAGGAGGTTTTCATTCGTTGTTATATCCTACAGGCGATGTTGATAAAGATATTGAACACATTAAGAGTATTATGAGAAATTATCAAGGACGATTTCCTGAAAATGGTGTTCGTTAGGAACCTCCAGTTTTTTTAATCGTGTTTGTTTTTTTATCATAACCATAAGGACAGTGTTTACAACCACTTTTACAGCAATATCCTCTTCTTAAATGGTATTTTTCTGTGAAAACTATATACCCTTCTTCACTCAAATAATAATCTTCAGAGTCTAAATTTGAACGTTTTGAGAAAGAAGAAAAATCATCAGACATTTTGCGAAATATGGATTGGATTAAAAATATAACTAACAAAACGAAAATAGAACCATTCGTTTACAATCAGCTTAACGATTTGAATTGTAAATTGTTCATTAAGAGAGATGATTTAATTCATAATGAAATTTCAGGCAATAAAATTAGAAAGTTAAAATACAATCTACAGTTCTGTTTGGATAATTCTTTGAAAGGAATTGTGACTTACGGTGGAGCTTATTCAAATCATCTTTTAGCTAGCGCAGCTGCCGCCAATTTAGCGGGAATTAAAGTTATTGGGAGAGTTCGAGGAAATGAACTTAACGTTGAATCAAACGCTGTTCTCAAAAGATGTAATGAACTTGGAATGTCCTTGGAGTTTTTAGACAGAACTTTTTTTTCAAAAATCAAGAATCAAAATGGCATAATAGAAGTAGATGGTAGTTCATTTTTGTCAATTCCTGAAGGTGGTAGCAATCTAAGTGGTGTAGATGGTTGCAAAGAAATTATCACAGAATTGAATGAAGATTTCGATTATTATTGCCTAGCTCAAGGTACAACAACAACGAGTATAGGTGTCGCTCTATCGATTCCTAAAAATGCTAAATTAATAGTTGTTCCAGTTTTAAAAGGATTTGATAGTGAATTGGAAATGAGTTCGATAATTGGCAAAGAATTTCTTAAATTCAAAAATCAACTAATTGTTTTAAACGAGTATCATTTTGGAGGTTATGCTAAATCAAATGATGCTTTAAATCAATTTGTTGATGATTTCAACAGACAAAATGCTTTTGAGATTGAACCGGTTTACACCGGAAAAGCAATGTTTGCGCTTGTTGATTTTCTTAAGTCAAAAGTTGTACGCAATAAAAAAGTCCTCTTTGTTCATACAGGAGGACTTTCAAAATGGAAAAATAGTTAACCTATTTTAATTTTGTTCTTGAAGAAGATTTTTTGTATAAACTCATAGTTTTAAAATAAACTTCTATTGCACCAACACTCGCTGTTGCTTGACTTAAATACGATAAGTTTGCATCAAAAGCCAATCCGAATCTGATACCTTTTATTTTAAAACCTAGAGTTGTAATTAATGCATCATTGTGTCGGTAATAAAAACCATAATTCACACAAGTTGTTTTGTTAATTGTGGTGATTTGAGAACTTTCTCTTAGTATATGTTCAAATGTCATCCCAGTAATTAGGTTATAACCTGTACCTGTTTTAAAGTACAATAAACTAGGTTGTAAACGTAAGTCTTTTTTTCTACTAGTGATATCTGCGCCCAATTGTACAACTGATTGCATATAAATTCGATCTCCACCGAAAGAGAAATTAATTTTTTGTCTAGTTAGGTGATTTAATGCCAAGCCACCATAAAAACGCGTTTTGTTTCTCATGGTATATTGATAGAAAACCCCAGCACCCAAGTCAATTGAAGCATATGAGTCATTAACTCCAATTTCTATATCTGGAAGATTTACAAATTGTTCTCCATTCCATTGATTTTCGAAAGTTTGGGCATTTCTATCTAATGATTGTTGATAGAATCCTGGTGCTATTCCAATTGAGATTTTATTATTTCTATCTAGAGATAAAGTATAATTGATTGGAATAGAAACGTTTGTTGTCATCAATTTAGCTGTTCCAGTTTGATCATTTAATGCGTTCAAACCTATCCCAAAGTTATTAGAACCACTGAAACCATCAGGAATTTTGAACTCAGCAGTCAATGTATTTGTTCTCAATCCAACTCCTGGTTCTGGAATAGTTAACCATTGACTTCTAAAGTTGGTGAAAAATCCAAAATCTTCTTCACCAGTTGCAACAGCAGCAGGGTTATAAAGAACAGGTGATTGGTACCAAGTACTTAAATTTCTGTCCTGCTGTGAGAAAACTCCTACAGAAAGTAAAGAAAATAAAGATGCGAAATATATGTTTTTCATATGTATTATCTAATTAACGTTACGTTACCTTTCATTTCATCTGATCTACCATCAATTCTTCTGTAACTTACATAATATGTGTAAGTTGCAGGATTAACTTTTTTCCCTTTAAAAGTTCCATCCCAACCTTCGTGGGGGTCAGTTGTTCTGAAAACCATTTTTCCATAACGATCGTAAATGCGCATGTCAATTTCTGCAATTGCTCCACCTTCTTTTGTGAAACCATTATTAAATTCGTTATCAATATCAACGTTAGTTAAAATTCTAAAGATGTCATTTTCTCCATCTTCATTTGGAGTAAAAGAGTTAGGTAAAACTACTTTCACAAAATCTCTAAAACGAACATTTACACAAATTGAATCAGTTACAGCACAACCATTAGCAGTGGTGTAAGTTACACAATAACATGTTGGAGCGAATGGAGTAACAACTAATGAATCACCGCCTGCACATCCATAACATCCTGAAATACTATCCGCTTCAACACAGCTTTCATACCACATTAAGGTTCCTCCAGCAGGAAATCCTTCAGCGTACAAATAAGCTTCCTCATACATATCTATAGTTGTGTCATTAATTTCATAATAACCAAAAGTAGCAGGGTCGTAATCAATAATGGTTGGTGGAATTGGCGGATTTGCTGGGTTTGGTATTGTAATCTGGCTTGTTGTATCTGATAATGTCACAATTACTGATGGTATTTGACCTACTGTGATTGTTTGAGTTGCTGTATTTGAACCAAAAGTATTGGTAACGGTTAAAGAAACAGTAAAGGTTCCAGCAGTATTAAAGCAAATTAAACCAGGATTTTGTCCAGAATAAGTTGAAGGTGTTGCCCCAGTAAATGTCCACTCATAAGCAAGAGTATTTGAAGAAGAATTGTTTTCTATTGATATACAGTCTCCTGCACACAATAAATCATCTGAAACAATAAAATTTGCAGTTGGTGTTTGAGACCAAATGCTACTTGTCAACAGTATGGAAAGAAACAAAAGGTAATGCTTCATAGTCTATAGTTTTTCAATTTTGTTTACGAAAGTAATTAAAAAAGTTTCAAATTGGTAATTTTTCAGTTATTACCAATCAATAATTGCCTAATTTGATTCATTTCTTTTACGTCGTGTACCCTAAAAATAGATGCACCTTTAAAAAATAATGCCGTGTTTAGAACACTTGTTCCGTTTAATGAATCTTCTGGATTTATCCCAAGTTTTTTATAAATCATTGATTTTCTGGAAATTCCTATTAAAATGGGTTTTTCAAGTATTTGTAACAACTCAAGGTTATTTAGTAAAGTAAAATTTTCACCCAAAGTTTTATCAAATCCAAATCCTGGATCGATTATAACATCATTTATCCCAAGATTTTTTAAGTCATTTATTCTTTCAGAGAAAAATACAATACTTTCTTTCAAAATATTTCTTTTTGAATCTAACGGTAAAGTATTTATTTCGTTACCATTGTTGTAGGTTAAAATGTATGGAACTTTTCTTTGTGCTACAAGTTCAATCAATTTTTCGTCATATAGCCCTCCACTCACATCATTTATAATTGAAATTCCTTCATCAATTCCTATTTTGGCAACCTCATAACGCATTGTATCCAATGAAATCACTAATTCTTTAAATTCCTTACATAGTGCTTTTATGGGTTCAAGAATTCTTTTAATTTCCTCCTCAATACTTGGCATAACTGCATTTGGGCGTGTAGATGCACCTCCTATATCAATGATGTCAACACCATTTTCTAGCATTGATTCAACTGTTTTTAAAATTTCGTTAATCTGATTTTTTCTACTTCCCGAATAAAAGGAATCTGGTGTACAATTAATAATACCCATAATTTTTGGAGAATTTAAATCATATAAGTTCCCTTTTAAATTTATGAATCTGTTTTGCTTGAATTGATGTATTTTTGTCATCAGTTATGGAAAAAACTTCTTTAGAATATACAAATGTAATCAATCTTTGCAGAGAAATCTTTGAAAAGAAAACAAGAGATTACGGTACTTCTTGGCGAATTTTACGACCAAGTTCGCTTACAGACCAAATATTCATCAAGGCTCAACGTATTCGTACGGTTCAAGAAACGGGTGAGAATAAAGTAGGTGAAACTTTTGAAGATGCATTTATGGGAATTGTTAATTATTGTATCATGGCTATTTTTCAACTGAGAAATGACAGTGGTTTTAACGAACAACTTACCTTAGAAGAAGTGATGAAAGTTTACAATGAAATTTCAACTGAAGCTTTTGAACTGATGAAGAAAAAAAACCATGATTACGGCGAAGCATGGCGAGATATGCGTGTTACTTCACTTACAGATTTGATTTTAACGAAAGTATTGCGCATCAAACAAATTGAAGATAATAAGGGGGTTACAGAAATTAGTGAAGGAGTAGAGGGAAATTATTTTGATATGTTGAATTATTCCGTTTTTGCACTCATTCATATTGAATCAGCTTGTTAAAAGTGTGTTAAACAAAATCAGTTAAAGTACTAACGATTATTTTTGATGAAAAATTAAGACAATGAATAACAATTTAATTGAATCGGTTAATGGTTCTAATGGAAATACAAAAAATGTAATTTCTTGGGGGATTAGAATTTTAATTTCAGCTTTGTTTTTGGTTTCGGCTTATGCTAAAATCTATCCAGACCCATCTTATTATTTTAGCATTACAAAATTCGAATACACACAATTATACCCAATGGGTTTCAGTCCAGAATTGGCTGTATATTTCTCTCGTGTGCTTATTGGATTTGAGTTTGCTCTTGGTTTTTTGCTTATATTTCCTTTTAACCTTAAGAAATTAGTAATTCCAGCTACGATTATTATGCTTGCTGTGTTTTCAATTCATTTAACAATTGAGATTTTATCGGGACAAAATTCAGGAAACTGTGGATGTTTTGGTAGCCTTTTACCGATGACACCCCTTCAAGCTTTAATAAAAAACCTTCTTTCAATTGGTTTATTATCGATTTTATTGCTCAAATTTTCAGATGGTTTACGTGTCAATAATAACTTTTTAGCAGTAACAAATATTACAACTTTTTGTGTGCTCTTTTTGTTTATGTTGATTCCTATTCAGAAGAAAACAACAGCTGTAACACCTGTTTCAGTTGAAGTTACAGAACCAGAAATAAATACTGACGTTGATACAAACTCTGTTAAAGCAAATCCAGTTAATGGTGAGCCGCAATCAATAGATGTAAATCCAGAAGAACCAAAAGGTCCTGCAAAAAAAGCTTCAGGTTACGCTAAATATTTTCCTAAAATTGATGAAGGAAAAAAAATTCTTTGCTTTTTCGCCCCAACCTGTGAACATTGCATGCAGACTGGAAAAGAGTTGACAGAACTTAGAAAAGCAGATCCAAATTTCCCTGAAATTCAAATTATTTTTATGGACGAAGCGCCTGAAGAAATCCCTACTTTTTTCAAATTTGCTGGTGCAGAATATAAGCACATGGTTATGGATATTGTGGCGTTTTGGACAGCATTAGGTAATAACAAAGACACACCTGGAGTTGTTTACTTATGGAATGGTAACACACTTAAATTCTATAACGGCACAGAAGGAAAAGATAAATTTAATAAAGCTGAACTTAAAAAATTGGTTAAGAAGGAAAGCTATTAAACCGAAAAGCATTACTTTAGTGAATGCGTAAAAAAATCCTGGCAGCCAATTGGAAAATGAATTTGCTTCGCGATGAAGCCGTTCAGTTAATCAATGATTTCAACAAAGAAGTTGAATTATCAAGTAAAGAAATTGAAGTGGTAGTTTTTAGTCCTTCGCTATATATTTCCGAAATCTCACAGCATACTGATTTTAAAGTTGGAGTTCAAAATTTTTATTTTGAAAAAAGTGGTGCTTTCACTGGTGAATTAAGCATTCCTCAAGTTAAAAGTTGTGGCGCAAGTCAGTTGTTAATCGGACACAGTGAACGGAGACAACTATTTGAAGAATCAGATGATTTGTTAAAGAGAAAAGTGGATGCAGCTGTAGAATCTAATACTCAATTTATATTTTGTTGCGGTGAAGCACTTGAAACACGGGATGCAGAAAAACATATTCAATTTGTTGTCAATCAATTGCACGCTTCCTTGTTTCATTTAGATGAAAAACAAATTTTACTTAGTGCAATTGCATATGAACCTATTTGGGCAATTGGAACTGGAAGAACAGCATCTACTGAACAAGCTGAGGAAATGCACGCTGCAATTCGTGAATCTTTAAGTTATGTTTACGGCGCTAAAGTTGCGAATGAAGTATCTATTTTATACGGAGGTAGCTGTAATGCAAAAAACGCGGCTGAATTGTTTGCTTGTTCAAATGTGGATGGTGGACTAATTGGTGGCGCTTCTTTGCAAAGTGAAACTTTTAATCAAATTGCAAAAGCTTTAATATGAGTGATTATTACGAGTACAGTTTCCAAATCGCACCTTACGAGCCTTGGAATGAAATTATTACAGCCTATCTTGCTGATGCTGGTTTTGAAAGTTTCGTAGATGAAGACCCAATTTTAAAGGCTTATATTCCGAGTGAAAATTTGATTCCTGATGATATAGATTCAATTATTTTAAAATTGGCAACAGAAGAGGAATTGATTGAATGCAACTATTCTTACGTCGAAATCAAACAGCAAAATTGGAATGCACTTTGGGAGTCACAATTTGAGCCAGTTTACGTAAATGATCAACTTTTAATTAAAGCTCCTTTTCATACGGATTTAAATTTTAATGGTCTGATTGTTGAGATAGAGCCGAAAATGTCGTTTGGGACAGGACATCATCAAACAACATTTTTAATGTGTCAAGAAATGATGACAATGAATTTAAAAGGAACAAACATTTTGGATATGGGAGCAGGAACAGGTGTTTTATCCATTTTGGCCGAGAAATTGGGTGCTGATTACATTGAAGCTGTTGAAATTGAATCTTGGTCAGCTGAAAATTGCGCTGAAAATGCAACAAGAAATGATTGTTCTAGAATCGTTTCTTTATTTGGCGATTTTGATGTTGTAACCAATCGCGAATTTGACGTAATCCTTGCGAATATTAATAAAAATGTATTGAAATCACACTTGGCTTTTTATGCTTCAAAATTGAGAGTAAAAGGACAGCTTTTGTTGAGTGGATTCTTCACAACTGATAATGAAGAATTGATTGATTTAGCTGAAAAAGAGGGACTTGATTTTGTGAAAAGCGAGTATAAAGAAAATTGGTCGATGTTGAAATTTTATAAAAATTAAACTATGAGATTTACTAAACTACTACTTATAATTAGTGCTTTGTTGTATTTCAATCCTTCAATCGCTCAAGGTTTTACTAAGGAACGCGAAAAATTCATTAAAGAGTGGCAAAAGTTGGTGACGGAACCTGACGCAGCTTATTTTTGTAAAGAAGTGTTGCCTAAAATGTTAAAAGGTACAGGGATAAACGATGGGCAATTTTCTAAAATTGTAGATAATTGTAACACGCTTCAAGGTAAAGAAGTTCCAGTTTATCCAGAATTGTATCATTTTTTAGCATCTTCATTATACCAAATTGAGAATAAATTTCCTTCTGTTTTTAACACAGAATGGTATTCTATACTAACTGGATTACAAGCTAAAGATCCCGCCAAATTTACTGAGTTTTTGGACTTTTCATACGACTTGTTTAAGTACAAAGCATTTTATAAAGAAGATGGCTTCAGATGGTTTTTTGAAAAAGGAAACATGACTTGGAATTCAGATAAGAAATTGACAATCAAATGCGAAGAAGGAAACTTGGTTTGTCGGGTTTATGACGGAAAACGAGTAGCAGATAGTACAATTGTTTATAGAACTTCAGGTGTATTAGATGTTTTCGGACAAAAATGGGAAGGAAAAGCTGGGGTTATTGATTGGCAAAAAGTGAAATTTGACAAAGAAAAGACGTATGCTAAAATTAGAGGTTATCGCTGTGATTTGAAATCTGCGCAAGTAAAAGTTGATACTGTTGAATTAACAACTCCCTATTTCAAAACGCCAATTCTAGGAAAACTTGCTGATAAAACGATTTTAGAGATGAATGAAGGTGAAAGTTCTCCGCAATTTATATCTTTTGAAAAGCGATTAAAAATTCCTGATTTGAGAGAAAATTTAGACTACGATGGTGGATTTACACTCGAAGGTGCTGACTTTATTGGTAAAGGAACGGAAGAAAAACCTGCCAAAATTATCCTGAAGAGAGATAATAAAAGATTAATAGAAGTGGCTTCAGTTGATTTTCAAATGGATCCAGCTAAAATTATTGCTCGAAAATCTTCTGTTAAAATGTTTTATGCAAATGGAGATTCGCTTTACATAAAAGAAGCATTTATTTTCCTTGATGAGAATAAACAAGAATTAAGTGTTACGGCGGCAAAAAAAGGATATGACTTTGTTCCGTTCGAAGATTATTATTTCAATTTATTTGTAAATGCTCCCGTTTTCGTTTATAAATTGAACACTCCTTTAGCTTATTTTACATATGAAATTGCCACTTCACAAGAGCAAAAAGTTGCAAGTATCGTCTCTCAGAATTTCTATGATCAAGCAGTTTATCAAAAGTTTAAAGGAATGGGTAACGTTCATCCATTCAATACAATTGCCAATAAATGTGAGTCAACTAAAAAGTATGATTTCTCAGAGGGTGACTTAGCGACAATGATGAATAAAACAATCACGCAAGCAAAGCCTGAGTTGGTCGATTTGGCTGCTGCTGGATTTTTAACCTATAACTCAGTAAACAACTTAATTCACGTAGAAAAGAAACTAATCAATTATGCAAAATCAGGAACTGGAGAAATGGATTTTGACAACATAAAAGTTGTTTCTGATTTACGTCCAATGAAATTGACATATTCTGCTCAAGAAATTGCAAATGATCCCTACTTACAGGCAATGCAGAATGATTATGAAAAAAGATCAGCTAAACGTCAACGTGTAATTGCTTATGCTTTAATTGATATTGACAAAAGAACGATGCGTGTGAATGAAGTTGATGAGGTTCAAATTTCAGTTGCTCAAAAAACGGATTTATATCCAGATTCGAGTTACGTCATTTTTGAGAAAGATAGAAATATTCGTTTTGCTGGTTGGTTAGTTGCTGGAAAATTGGAGGTTCATTCAACTGATATGCTGTTTGATTATAAAGAATTTAAGGTAAATATTCCAACATCAGACTATGCATTTTTTAGAGTAAAACCATTAAGAAAAGAGGATGGTACTGATTTTATTCCAATGGTGAGTGCGTTAAGTTTCATGAAAGGGGAAGTTCAAATCGACAACAAAGAGTCCAAATCAGGTAAAGCTGGTAAAAATGCCGAGTTTCCTTTTCTTAAATGTGTTCAAGAAACGAAAGTTTTTTATAATTCTAAAGATATTTTAAAAGGTGCTTATGACAGTACACGTTTCTACTACACAGTTCAACCTTTTAACCTCGATAGTTTGGACAATTTCAGTGAAAAAGCTTTCAGCTTGGTCGGAGAGTTAAATTCTGGAGGTATTTTTCCTAAGATTGCTGAGAATCTAAAAATCATGAATGATTATTCGTTTGGTTTTTTCACTCAAGCACCAGCCGGAGGTTATAGTTTTTATGGAACAGAGACAAAATATGAAAACAAAATTGTTCTTTCTAATAATGGACTACAAGGAGCTGGAACCATTAATTTCTTGCATTCAACTTCCGTTTCTAACAAATTAACTTTCTTGCCAGATTCAACAGTTGGAATTGCAAAATTCACTAATAAAGAAATGTCATCTGGTGTTCTTTATCCTAGTGTTGTTTCAGAATCGGCCTATATCAATTACCAGCCACGAAAAGAAACATTACTTGCTTCTTCTTTTAGAGAAGTTCCCTTGACCATGTTTAATGGAGAAACAGACTTAACTGGAACCGTTTCAATTGACAAAAAAGGCATGATCGGAAGTGGTTCTTTGAAGTTTAAGGAAGCAATCATGAAATCTGATTTATTCAAATTTACACATGACAATATTAAATCTGACAATACATCTTTCAGTTTATTAAACCGTTACGCCAAATTTGGAGAAGAGCCAATCGCCATCCAAGCAGAAGGTTTGAAGGCAGATGTTACTTTTAAAGAAAGAAAAGGAACTTTTAATTCCACAGGAAATAAAGCACAGCGTTTTCCAGCTAATTTATATTACTGTAAAATGGATAAGTTTGTTTGGTTGATGGATGGTGAATCAATTGAGTTTGAGAAAAATAAAGGTGGAGAATCTAATTTCGAGTCAGGTGCTGACTTGGTAAATGACAATTTCTTCTCTTTGGTTGATTCACAAGATTCGCTTCGTTTTAAATCTTTGAGTGCGAAATATGACTTGAAATCGCAAACTATTTTCTGTAGTAAAGTTGATTTCGTAAAGTCAGGCGATGCATTGTTGTATCCAGATAGTATGAAAGTAAACATTAGAAAAGGTGGTATAATGGATCCGTTTTCTAATGCAGTTATCATTGCAGACGCGATAACAAAAAATCACCGTTTTGAGGATGCAAATGTTCAAATTACATCAAGTAAATTGTTTAATGGGAATGCCAAATATTTATACTACGACCGAGATAGTGTCTTGACAAAAGTTCAATTGTCAAATATTAAATCAAACGGTAAGTATACAATTGGTATTGGTGAAATTTCTGAAGCAAGTAAGTTTAAATTGAGTAAAGAATTTGATTATTTCGGAAAAATAAATGTGTTATCGAAATTACAAGGAATCGTTCTAGATGGACAAGCACGCTTGAACCATACATGCAAGTATGAGAAATCTTGGATGTCATTTAAAGATACTATTCTAGCTAAAAACATTCAAATTCCTATTGCTGAAAATCCAGTAAATGCCAAAGGTGAAAAACTATCTAATGGATTCCTTTGGAGAGATACAGAAAGAGCCGATAGTTTAAGAATCTACCCTTCATTTATGTCTAAACAAGAAGGTGAAGTGGATGTTAGATTGTTAAATTCATTTGGATATATTCAATTCAATGATAAAGCAAATGAATTCCAGATTGCGAGCAAAGACCGCTTGAATAAAAAAGATTCTTTAACGAATATCTTGAAATTACATCTAGGAACTTGTTCCGTTGGTGGAGAAGGGGATATGACGCTCGGAATTAATTTAGGTGAAATGAAAACTGATTTATACGGAAAAATCGATTATGACCCAACCGAAAAGAAAACTACTATTATAGCAAATGCGAAAATTGATTTTGTTATAGCTAAAGAAGTGGTGGAAGGCTTGGCTAATAAGTTAAAAATTGTGCAAGAGTTCCCTGAAATTGATATTAAAAATCCAAGTTACAATCTAAGAAATACACTTGCTCATTGGACAAATAAGAAAACAATGGAAGAAATGTTTAAAGATTTTGATGAAGAAAAATTGAAAAAAATGCCTTCATCTCTTGAAAATACGTTTATTCTTACAGGTTTAGTTCTTGAATCCTATGGATCTTCAAATGCAGGAGGAAGAAAAAGTGAGAAAGGTATTATTTCTAGAGAATCTAAAATTGGAATAATGGGTATGAATGGAAATGCGGTTATGAAAGTTGTTGATTTTGATATGTTCTATCTTCAAACATACTCCAAAGAATCTGGTCAAGGATTTTCTTGGAGTCTATCGTTACCAAATGAAAGAAAGTACTTTGTTAACTATGCAATGGATAAAAAAGACGGTGCTTTATTGTTTTACACAAATGATGATATTTTCAATAAATCGATAATGGATATAAAACCAGATAAACGTAAATCAAAAAACTTTACCTTTGACATTGCTGAAGAAGCGATTGGAAGCGCACTTGTTTCGAAATTTAAAGGGTATTTTTTATATAGATAAAGCATGCTGATTTTCATAAACGTATTAATTGCTTATTTCATTGGTTCCATACCAACTGCATTTTGGGTAGGAAAATATTTTCATGGAATTGACATTCGAGAACACGGAAGTAAAAATGCTGGAGCAACAAATACTTTTCGTGTACTAGGTAAAAAATCTGGTTGGCTTGTTTTAACAGTTGATGTATTGAAAGGTGTGGCTGCTGCTACTTTGCCTTATTGGTTTCAAAGTCAGCTTATTGATTTCAAAGATGAGTTGTTGATAATGCAATTAAGTGCCTCTTTTAGTGCTGTGTTTGGACATGTTTTTCCAATCTTTGCTGGATTTCGAGGAGGAAAAGGAGTTGCAACTTCATTAGGAATTGTAATTGGTCTAAATCCAATAGCAGCTGCAATTTGCCTTGGCGTTTTTCTTTTCGTTTTCATTTTTTCAAAATACGTTTCTTTAGGTGCGATAACAGCAGCTTTTGTGTTCCCTTTTGTGAGTTATTTCATTTTGAAAAACGACATTCGAATCATGATTATTTTCACAATTGTGCTTTCATTTTTGGTAATTGTTGCTCATCGAAAAAATATTACGCGATTACTTAGAGGAGAGGAAAATAAAATGAACCTTTTAAGAAAGAAAGCGTAATATCCACAGTTCAAATCGAATTAATTGTACGTTTTGCCTACTAAATACCGCATTTTGCGATTATTCTTGTTATTCCTTGCCTTGAATTTTATCATTGATGTTCAAGCACAGAAGGAAATTGAGCAAAAAAAACGAGCAGATTCCTACTTTCAAAATCAACAATACGCATTAGCAATTAACGATTACCGTCAACTTTTGGCTCAAAATCAAAAGAATATGGAAATCAATTTTAAATATGCGGCTTGTCTTTTTCACACAGATGATATAAAACTTTCAACTCGCTATTTCGATTTAGTTTTAAACCAAACAGAAATTCCAATTGATGCTTATTATTATCGAGCGAAGATTTATCAGCATCAGTATAATTTCACTAAAGCAATTCAACTTTTTACGAAATATCTAGAATTAAAACCTAAGAAAGAACAGACATTTGATGCTCAAACCGAAATTAATTACTGCAAACAAGCTAAAAGTGCCATTAGTCAACCGTCTTCGTTAAAGATTTTGGCGCGGACCGTTTCTCCAGGGATAGATTTTTATACCTATTATAATTTTACTTCAAAAAAGTACAGTTTCTATTCCATAGATGATGTTTTTGAAAAGCAAAACACAAAACAAAATTTCAAGCCAAGTTATGCTTTTTTGCGTGGCATGCGTTACCGAATTTTTGCCAGCTACAGTGATAATTCCGAAAGTGGAAAAGATTTATTTATTCAAAAAAAGGATGAAAAAGGGGAATGGGGAAAACCAATTCGGTTATGTCCAGAAATAAATTCCTCTTTTGATGAAGATTTTCCTTTTTTTGATGAGGTCGATGGTTTTTTGTACTTCAGTTCACGAGGTCATAGTTCGATTGGAGGCTACGATTTGTTTAAAGTGAAATACAGTTTAGATGCAAATACTTGCAGTGAACTAGAAAATTTAGGCTTCCCTTATTCTTCACCAAATGATGATTACTTGTTTGTGCCTGATTATGGAACTCCAAATGCATTATTTGCAACCAATAGAAACGGAAATCCTTCCAAAATTGAAATTGTAAAAGTTGAAAAGGAACAGAAAAAAGTGGAAATGCTTTTCGTTAAAGGTTTTTTTTCTGACTTGATAGATTCCCAAAATACAGATATAGAAATCACGGTTAAACACAAAGAAACAGGCGAAACTTTTGGTCCAATTTACACTAGTAAAGAAGGTAAATATCTTATTTGCTTACCAAAAGATGGCGTTTATACCTATCAATCAAAAGTGACAGGTTCGTTGACAGTGTTTACCAAAGAAGTAGAAATTACGATTCCACCAAAAGGCAAGCAATTTTCACAAGAGATTAAATACGAAATGATTAATTCTAAAGAAGAATTGACAATTATTTCTACAATAACCAACGAAGTTTCAGATGAAGAAATGGATTTATTAATGTTTACACAAGTTGGAAAGTTAGAGGTTAATGCGCAAACATTGCAACAACAAGGAATAACAGCCTCCACCAATAATCAAGAAAATAACGGGGAAGTTAAAACTGAAGTGAATGAAAATCCGCTGCTTGAACAATTGTTGGATAAGGAAATTGATATAGAAAATCAACTCAAAAATCAAATTGTTGTTCAGCAATTGATTCAACAAAATGAAACTAAAATTGAAACAATACAAAAAGAAATTGAGGATTTAAGATTAGTTCAAAATCAAATTACTGTTATTGAGGAACGTAAGAAATCTTTAGAAATTGTTAAATCGAAAGAAGAAACATTAAATCGAATTATAAAAGAAACTGTTGTTTTAAAAGATTTGGAGTTAAGTGAAAGAGAAATTGTTGATAGTAGAGGGAATCTAGCAAAATTGACTGAATTGAATAAATTGCTTGCTGAGGAACAATTAAAAGGTGAAAATCAAAAAGTGAATGAGCTGATTACAACAAATCAAACATTTATCACAGCAATTTCAACCAAGAATAATCCGCCAATTGAAGAAAGAATAAGTTTAAAATCAACTTTAATAGCAACAAATATTACAGAAATAGAAAAAGAGATAAAAAATTATCAAACGCAAGAACAAAATTTATTAAAAGAAATTGAATCCTTAAGACTTTCAAAAGAAGGAAAATCAAATAAACAAGTGGAGGAAATTGAACTTGTTATGGCTCAAAAAGAAAAAAATCTAAAAACTATTCGACAAGTTACTGTAAATGCCCTTTTTATGCTTGAAGAATTGACTTTAAAAGAGCTTGCTTTTAGCGCAGTTTCAGATTTAAAGAATGAAATTGAGTCAAAATCTTCAAAAGTTCCTATAGATGAATTACAAAAGTCAAGTCCTATTTATGTAGAGAAATTCAACATTTCTACAATGGCTGATTTGATTAAAGAAAATAAAAGATTAACAAAAGAAGAAATTCGAAAAGTTGAAGATTTACAAAAAGTTGCAGCAAACTCAATTCTGATTGTAAATAGCGAAATTGTAAAAATTCAAGAAAAATACACTTCCGATTTGTCAAAAATTGAAAGCGATTTACCTGCGATTGAAAAAGTTGATTTAAAGATTTCAAACGAGCAAATTTTTCAAGCGAGTCTTACTGAACTTTTGAAAAAAGAACCAAATGACGAGCAAAAAGAGAAAATTAACGAATTGATACAATTGAGTACTACTCGTTTGGAAACACTGAAACAAGAAAAAGAATCGCTGATTAAAGCAGCAAATGAAGTTAAGCCAAATCCATCGACTACTCCAGTTACCGTTAATGAATTAGCAATAATTCAAGAAAAATACACTTCCGATTTGTCAAAAATTGAAAGCGATTTACCTGCGATTGAAAAAGTTGATTTAAAGATTTCAAACGAGCAAAACTTTCAAGCGAGTCTTACTGAACTTTTGAAAAAAGAAACAAATGACGAGCAAAAAGAGAAAATTAAAGAATTGATACAATTGAGTACTTCTCGTTTGGAAACACTGAAACAAGAAAAAGAAACGCTGATTAAAGCAGCAAATGAAGTTAAGCCAAATCCATCGACTACTCCAGTTACCGTTAATGAATTAGCAATAATTCAAGAAAAATACACTTCCGATTTGTCAAAAATTGAAAGCGATTTACCTGCGATTGAAAAAGTTGATTTAAAGATTTCAAACGAGCAAAACTTTCAAGCGAGTCTTACTGAACTTTTGAAAAAAGAAACAAATGACGAGCAAAAAGAGAAAATTAACGAATTGATACAATTGAGTGCTTCTCGTTTGGAATCATTGAGACAAGAAAAAGAAACGCTGATTAAAGCAGCAAGTGAAGTTAAGCCAAATCCTGAAAACACAATTGTTTCTGAGATAAAGCCTAATCAATCAGAACCGAAGATTAACTTTGAAAAACAAGAGATAGCAAAAGAAAATCAAAAACAAATTGAAGTTTTAAACAGTCTTCAAAGTCAAAATGAAGCAAGAAGCAAGTCCTTGAATCAAGCGCTTAAAACGAAAAAAGAAGAATTACTTAAAACGACAAATCAAGCTGAAATTGCACGATTGGACAAAGAAGTTCGTTCCTTGGAGGCGCAAATACAAGTACAAAATAATCAAGCTTTTGTAAACGAAAAAAATAGCGCTATTAAAAAAGACTTTCCAACTTATGAAGTACTAAGTGAATCAGAAAGAAAAGCTAAAATTTCAACTTTGAACCTTGAAAGAGAACAAGCAAAACAAACTTTAAAAACAACAAATTCTCCACAAGACAAAAAGGTAATTGAGCAACAAATTGCAAGCATTGAAATATCAATTGAAACGCTTGAAGGTATAACGAATAGTGAGAGTAAAGAGGAGCAACCAATAGTTTTAGCTGAAACAGAAGTTTTAGATAATGATGAATTAACGAAAAAAGCAGCGTCTCCAAACTATGCTAATTACGTTTTGAAAAGAAACGAAATAACCCAATTAGACAATGAAATTTCATCATTAAAATCCGAAGCGAATTCCTTGAGAAAAACTTTGAATCAAGAAATAAATAAAGATTCTCAAGTTGAAATTAGTCCAAAACAAAGAGAATTGTTGACTAAAATTACAGAAAACGAACAAAAGATAAGTGAAAAGCAAACTTCTAGAAACCAAAAAGCAAAAGAACTAGGCCAAATTCCACAGGCTTCTAATTATGAATGGATGTTTAATAATTCTATTGAAGCAACTGTTCCAACTCAATCAACAACAATTGTTTCAACTAATCCAATAATAGAGACTTCATTCAAAATCATTGATAAACAAGCTGTTGATATCTCAGTTCCTTTGCCAGTTAATATAAAAAATCCAAGAGGTTTAGTTTATCGTGTTCAAGTTGGAGCATTCAGAAAACCAGTACCAAATGAGTTTTTTAGAGAATTTTCGCCGGTTTCAGGTGATATTCTTCCAAATGGTTTGACTTGTTATATGGCGGGTTATTTTAACAATGTAAATGCAGCATCTACTGCTAAAAATGACATTCGAACAATTGGTTATAAAGATGCATTTATCGTTGCCTATTGTGATGGGAAAAGGATTTCATTTGCTGAAGCTAAAGCTTTGGAAGCTTCTGGGGCTTGCGTTCCATTGACAGATAATGAACTAAAAATTGCATTACTAGAAAGTTTACCAACTCCAACTATCAATAAAACCATAACAACTTCAGTTCAAAACCAACCAGAAGTAATAAAACCAATTGTTGATATAACTTATAATCAAGCTCCGGGAGCGGTTGAAGCGATTGCTGTTGAATCATTAGAGGCTTTGTTTTTTACCGTTCAAGTTGGTGTTTACAACAAACCAATTAAACAAGAACAATTGCCAGGATTTACAGAATTGTTTACTTCTAAATCAGCCAAAGGACAAATTCGTTATTCTTCTGGAAAGTTTAAATCGGTTGAGGATGCTAAAACAAGAAGAAGGGAGGCGGTTGAAAAAGGTGTCGCTGATGCTTTCATTGTTGCTTATTACCAAGGAAAAAGAATTACAATTGCTGAAGCGAATCAATTAATTGGGCGTTTTGGACCAAGTATTTTTGAAGAAAAACCGAAAATGGAATCTTCTCCATCAACTACGAATAACGCAATCACAATAAATTCAGTTTATGGTGATCCAATTGTAATTCTTCAGAAAAAAGAAGTTGAAGAGAAAGTTTTCAAATTTGAGCAAACAGTAGATGAGGAAAACGTTAGAGCACTTTTAGAGCAATTAAATCAAAATGGAATTTTCACCTACAACCCTCAAACAAGCAAAGTTTCATCTAATCATGTGAACGAAAATCAATTAACAGCTGCATTGATGAATGCTGTGGTTGATATGAACGAAGTAATTGTTGCAAAAGGAAAAGTAAAACCTATTACCTTTGTATTAAAATCAACCACTTGGTCAGGTTCGTTTGGAAATTGGATTTTACATTGTCCTTATGAATTTAAACCTTTGAATAATAAAGAAATACAATTCTTCCCACGAACAATCGAAGAAGCAGAAGAATTAAAACAACTAGCAAAAGAACTTATAATATCTATTTATGAATAATCACATTGAAACGCTAACTGATCCACTTGTTGAACTTTTAGAACAACAAATTGCTGAGTATTCTATCATTCTTTACAATGATGATTACAATACTTTCGATCATGTTATTTCTTGTTTAATGCGCTATTGTGACCACGATATGATTCAAGCTGAGCAGTGCGCTTGGATTGTCCATACAAACGGTAAATGTGTTGTTAAACATGGAATTTACGAAGATTTAGAACCAATTTGCGTGGGCTTATTAGACAAAGGTTTGAGTGCCAAAATTGAATAAAATTCGAATTTTCAAATTAAATTTTTTAATCTCATGAAAATAACATTTGATTCAAAAGCCACACTTATTCTAGCTTCTTTAAGTTTAATTGGTTTGTTTTTTGTCAATGCTTCAACAGAATCGGGATCAATCTTTATTTTGAATGGCGATTTTCAAGAATCGAGTCCTGTATGGTACATTAGTACGTTAACTTATATTTTTGGACATGCAGATTTTGAACATGTTATTGGTAATTTATCCATTATTTTGCTTCTTGGTCCATTGGTAGAATTGAAGTTTGGATGGCAAAAATTCAGTTTAATGGTTGTAAGTACAGCGATTCTAACAGCTTTACTTCATACTTTACTTTGGGATAATGGCTTGATTGGTGCAAGTGGAATTGCGTTTATGTTGATTGTCGTGACTTCGCTATTGAACACAAGAGGAAAAGATATTCCAATTACATTTATTCTTGTGGTTTTACTATTCCTAGGACAAGAGATTTATTCTTCTTTTAAAAACGACCAAATTTCTCATTTTGCACATTTATTTGGCGGAGCAATGGGAGCGTTTTGGGGTTTTTACCGACATTAATTATTATCCTTTTTTCGTTTTATGTCGTAGAAAGTTTTTTCAATTGTTTCGTACAATCCATTTGGTGAAGGAGCGAGTGCAGGCATGTTTTTAATTGTTAACTGCTCATCTACCAATACATAATATGGAAAAGTATTGATTTTTAAATCGTTCCAAATAGGATGATTTTCATCTAGTGCAAATTTTCTAGTTGTTAGGGCATCAAGATTTCTTTTTTCAGTGGCAGTTAATGGATCAATCGGCGTTGGATATATAGTTACAATTTCTATATACTTAGCATATTTTTCATTTAACTTACGGATAGCAGAAACTTCAGCAATACATTTTTGATTGGAAGGGTTGTAAAAATGAAAATAGATGAATTTTGAACCAAAGTTACTCAGTTGAATTTCTTCATTCAGCTTATAATTTGGAACTTTCATACCAGTTGTTAATTCTTCAAATTTGTCCAATAAATTACTTCCAATCGTTATAATATCCTGATTTGTAAAAGTTTCTTCTAATTTTCTAAGCATAGCAATCAAGTTAGACTTAGGTAATTCTTTTGAACCAATTTCTTCCTTGATAATCAGCAAAGCAATCAAATCTCTTAGTTCATTGTTTTTTAAGTAAGGATCTTCATTAATAGCATCGAGATACATTTTAACATCACTTCGAATCACTGCATTGTATATTTTTTGTCTAATTTCTTTCTCTGCGTGGTAATAATATTTCTCGAAAAACAGCAGAAAATACTCCATATACTTATCGTGATTGACAAGGAATGGTGAGAATGAAAAATAGAAATTGTATTTCTCATCTTTTGACATTGAACCAACATACTGTAAATTATCAACGGTTGTTCCAATTGTGTATTTTAAGTAATTAATAAAGTACTCGGAGGTATCATCACTATATACCGAGGCCACTTCTTTTTTGAATTCGCTGATTTTTTTTACAAATTCTCCTGGTTTTGTTTCTTTTTCATAGTAAAAATCAGAAAGTGTTTCATCTAACCAAGCTTCAAATCCAAGAATTTTGTAATTGATATCTGTTGTATCCATTCGATAAAAAACCATTTCAATTTCGTTGTCTTTTTTAAAATTTGAGCGATTAGCATCTATTTCTGGTAAGTCAATATAATAATTTGAAAATGGTTCAATATACATCCAACTGTATTTATCATCAAATCTTAAAATGATTTTTTTTATTTCGGGTGTCTGAATAGTAAAAGAAAAACGACCGAAACTATCAATTTTGGTTCTACCTATTTCTTTTTCAGTATTCGTTAGAAAATCGGAAACTTCATAAATTCGAATTTCTTTATTTTTCTTTGGAACATAAGTTATTCCATTGATTGAAACATTTTGAGCCGAAACTGAAAAAGTCAAAAGAAAAATAACAAGAAAAGTGATTTTTTTTAGAAACATAAGATTTGATTTGTCATAAACAGTGCCAAAATCAAACGAGTATTTCTGGCGAAGTTACAAAAGGACTAATATTTGCATTGTTTGCATACATTTCACGAATAATCGAAGAATTGATTGCTCCATGTTCTTGGTTGGTTAAGAAAAACACAGTTTCAATTCCAGAAATTGCATTGTTCATATGGGCTATTGATTTCTCGTATTCAAAATCTTTCGAATCACGCAAACCACGAATAATATGGGTTGCATTAATTTCTTTACAGAAGTCAACCGTTAATTTTTGATAAGTTTGGATTTTAACTTTTGGTTGATTTTCAAACAATTTAGTAATATGTTGAATGCGTTTTTCAAGTGTAAACATATACGTTTTTTTACTATTGATTCCGATTCCTATTACAACCTCGTCAAAAAGATCTAATGATTTCAAAACAACAGCTTCGTGTCCTTTTGTGAAAGGATCAAATGAGCCTGGAAATAAGCCTTTTTTCATGAATTGGTATTTACAAAAAAACTAAAGTGAACATTCCCAAAAGTACGACATTTTTCAAAGTTGGGAAGATGTCCCAAATTCGTTTGTTTACCGTGTTCAATGACCAATAAACCGTCTTCGTTTAATAGTTCTTTTTCAAAAATCATTGTTACCAATTCTTCATGAAAAGTTAAATTAAAGGGAGGATCAGCGAAAATCACATCAAATTTCTCTTTTGAATTTTTACAATAAATCACACAGTCGGATTTGTAAACCTGCATTTTTCCTTGAATTCCAAGTTGTGCAACATTTGATTTTAAATACTGAATACATCTTGGATGACTGTCAATTGACAAAACATGATTTACACCTCTAGAAACAAATTCAAATGAAATATTTCCCGTTCCTGCGCATAAGTCTAAAGCTTTGAGATCTTCAAAATCTAATTCGTTTTCTAGTACATTAAACAAACCTTCTTTAGCGTAGTCGGTTGTTGGTCGTGATGGAAAGTTAGGTGGCGTCGCAAAACGTTTACCCTTAAGAATACCTCTGATTATACGCACAATATGGTTTTATAAAATTCGTCTCTTGTAAACCAATTAATCTTGTAATTTTCAAATTCTTTGAAGTTACTAAATGAATCTTGTGTTTGATTGAATGGAATACTTGTTTCAAACTCATAGAAATTTAGTTTCGTTTTTGAACTTAATTCTAGTTTTTGTTGATGAAGCATTAAAAAATACAAAATATCAATTTCGTTTTGATATTCTATACTGTTGCAAATTTGGAGTTTTCCGTTTTTTAAAATAATGATTAAAAAATGCTCTTTGTAAACTACAATTGAAACGAAATCATTCATTTCTCCTCTCGATCGAACCAATAACTGTCCTGCGTGATGTTTTAAAGGGATGATAGGAAAGTAATGTTCTTTTAATTCTTTAATCCATTTTGGAATAGTATAAACTATAACTGCTTGTTGTGAATGAAGCACATCAAAATGATAGTGGTTTTCACTAGAAGTCTCACCAAAGTTAAGTTGAAGATAACTTTCAATGTGTTTAGAATGAAAAACACTTTGAGGAATCAGCGTGAAATTAGAAGTTTCCCAGTAAATAGATGAAGGATTACCAGCTATAGTATTTTCCTTAATTTTAGATAAAACTTCGTCTTTAAAAAAGGAATTTGAAAAGTTGAAGTTAATTTCTTTCCACTCCGAACTATTAGAATAAACTGCTAATTTATCTTTATGGAAATCAAAGAAATTGGTCATTGAATTAATTATTCTTCCTCCCAAGAACCTGAAAGGTCATTCATTTCTAATTTACCAATAAACATGGTTTCTTTTTTCTTGCTACCAACTATTTTGGTAAAAGGAATCACTCCTTCAATTCTAATAGTTGAAACAGAATCAATACCAATTACAACTTTATCAGTTTTAATTTTCCACTCATTTTTTTTGTTTGTAAAAGGGATGTACTTTAATTCATCTACTCTGAATTTTCCAAAACCGTTTTCTCTTCTTTCCTTTATGTAGCTTATATTTTCAGTGAATGTTGTTTTCAAGAAAGAAACTTTTATGGTATCTCTTTTAAAACCTTTTAAGTCATCTGGACAGATTTTAGATTTTGACAACAGATAAGCTTCTTGATCGGTCATATTATTATCAATAGCTCTTGAATCTTTGTATAGAAAATTTCTTTCAGCCTCAGTGATTCTTCTTGATGGTTTTTCTCCTTCAGCAACAACTGTGTTGACAGTTCCAGTATTAATAAATTTTATTAACTCTTCCCAACTTGCTGCATACGTATTGTAGTTTTCAAAATATGCTTTTTGCGCAGTTCTTATATCAGTTAGATTTCTTATTGCTTCGGCTTTACACGCTTTGTAGTTTTCTTGATATTGGATTGTTTCTCCTACTGTTTGGTAAGAATAATGAAGTAAAACTCCAGAGGTCACTAATGATAATCCTCCAATAATTTTGGCGGTTAATGCATTAATCATGCCTGAAGAACTTAAAATGGAGATAACCGCACCTACCAAAATTAAAACTCCAGATAATTTGAATTCCATTGTTTGATTCTCTTTGAATGCAATGGTCATTATCATAACTCCAAGAACTAAGAAAATAGCTGGAACTGAATATCTTTTTAGAATAACTGAAATATTAAGCATACCTTATAAAAATTTTTATCGTTACAAATCTACAATATTTACCTTTACAGATGCTTTCTGACAAAAAAAATAAACATTAAATTTTATGTTGAGTTTCAATTCCACTGATTTTAAAAGGCATGTAGAAGCAAATTTTGGCTATTTACTAACTTCAGATCAGTCAGTTGCGCTGAATAATTTCGTCTCTTTTCTTGAAGATTCCGATCAAAATTCTGTTTTTATTTTGTCAGGTTATGCTGGAACAGGAAAGTCATCGTTAGTAGCACAATTAATAAAAACGCTAAAAACGTATCGTATCAAATCGCGTTTGCTTGCACCCACAGGACGTGCAGCTAAAGTTTTTTCAGCTTTTGCAAATGAACCCGGTTTTACGATTCATAAACAGATTTATTTTTCTGGAAATGAACTCACTGGAAACAGACCAACGAAGGCTAAAAACTTATACAAAAACACGATTTTTTTCGTTGATGAATGTTCAATGATTGCTGGTTTTGATCCAAGTGAAGGTTCAAATTTGTTAGAAGATTTAATTGCTTATGTTCAAGATGGCGATAATTGCAAATTGGTTTTCATGGGGGATAACGGGCAGCTTCCTCCGGTTGGTCAGGAACAATCGCCTGTTTTTTCTTCCGAATTTTGGAAAACAAATTTCCCCTTTTTGTTTATTTACCTTTCTATCCTAGAAAAAGTGGTTCGAACGGATGAATTTTCTTCCATTTTAGAAAATGCGACTTATTTAAGAAGTATCGAAGACTATCAATTACCACTATTTTGTAAAATAGATAGTAAGGAAGTGATTTCAATAACAGGGTTAGAAGTAAAGGAAATTTTGGAATCTTCTTATGATACAGTAGGGCAGGAGCAAAGTATTTTACTCACTTTGTCTAATAAAAGAGCCAATAAGTGGAACCAAGAAATTCGAGCGAGTTTATTGTATCGCGAAGATATTTTAGAACGAGGAGACCGAATGATGGTAGTAAAAAACAATTATTTCTGGCTTGATCCGCTTAGTGAAATTGGTTTTATTGCAAACGGAGAGATTTTTACTATAACCAAGTTTGTTAAACTGGAAGAACAATATGGATTCGAATTTGCACATGTTCGCATTCAGTTTTCTGACACAATCGACGAAAAAGAATACGATGTAATCATTTTGTTAGAAGCATTGATTTCGGAGTCACCCAATATTCCAAGAGCAAGATTAAAAGAGCTATTTTTTGAAATCGAGAAAGACTATTCCCACGAACGTAATAAAAGCAAACGCTACCAACAAATTCTGAAAAATCCATATTTCAACGCGCTTCAAGTTAAATATGCCAATGCAATCACAGTCCATAAATCTCAAGGTGGACAATGGGAACATGTATTTATAGATTATGGTTTTATCCCCGAAGAAATGAAAAATCGCGGTTATTTGCGTTGGCTTTACACAGCTGTCACGCGTGCCACTAAAAAGTTGTACTTGGTTAATTTCCCGGATGAGTTGATGGGAGTTTAAATCCTAAAATCCTTATATCTCAAAACTTCGTTTCCAATCTTCACTCTGCTTTTTTCAATGGAAGAATTGAGTTGGTCGATGAGTTTTTTGGCTTTTTCCTGACTGAGGTATTTGCTAGCGTTGATGTTTAATTCCAATTTTAATTGATTCATAACGGCAACACTTCTAAAAGCACTTAAGGCATCATTTTTTGTGATTTTACCACTTGTAATTAATTCTTGGATTTTATTATGATTTTTGACAATCAAATTGGAAACAACTGGGTCAGTGTACGAATCGATTCGGAAGTAAATCAATCGATCGACTTTCATAAAAAGATTAGTTTTGCGCAAACTGGAGAAGGTACTGTCTGCTCGAGCTACTTTCATTTCTTCAGCTGTTTTCCCAGGATAACTAGGTAATTCAACAACTTCTAAATCCTTTACCAGAGAACCATTTTCCCATTTTCCAACACCATTTCCATTAATCTCAAAAATGAAAGTCAATTGGCTGTCATCGATTTGTCGGAAGAATTTTTTTAAGAGCGAACTATCTTTTTCTTGAAAAATAGTTTTGCTTAAAGTGTATGCATCGGATTCAAATAAATCTCTGAATTCAATTTTAATATCTGCATCATAGAAAGGTTCGATGTCCACTTTGCTTACGTGCATCATTACTTCGTCGGCATTTTCTCCAACTAAATCTTCAGGAATTGCAATCAATCGAATTTCAAAACTTTCTTTTTTGTCAGAAGAAGGAAAAATAAATTCTTGCGTTTTAATATCAAACGTGGTGGAATCATCAAAAATGTAAAGTCCATCAACTTCTGTGAAATTCACCCATTTCAAACCCATTTGACGTTTGTAATTGTCCAAAATCGCTTTCTTTTCTTGCCATTCTTTGAGAACAGGTGCTCGTTCTTCTATTAAGGAATTTAATTCAGCTTCAATTGCTTCATATTCTAAATACAGGTCAACAAGTTCTGTTTGTCTTCGTTGGCGTGCCTTGCGTTTTGATTTCGTATTGGGAGTTTGATTAATTGGTCCACCGTAACTATTTTCTTTCTTGAATTTTCGATCTTTTCGTGTTAAATGATTGGGCGTGCGATAATTTTGCTTCGTATGTTCGCCGTATTCTGCCTCTTTTTCTTGAATCAAAATATAAACTTCTTCGAGTGATTTTTGAAGCGTGGTAACTTGTTCGTTGTAGCCATTTTTACCTTTTAAGCTATTTTCAAGTTCCTTAAACGTATTGGTGTGTAAGTCATTGATTACCTTTTGGAAAGTTGCCCCTTTTGAAAAAGTTGAATCTGGAGAGAGAAATCGCGTTTTTTCAGATCCAAAAAGATGATAGGTAAAACCATTTTTTTCAATGACAATTGTGGTTTGTTTAGTGGTATTGTAACCCCAAACATCAAAATGAAGATTCGTTTGTTTTCCGTTGCCACACGTTTCCATTGTTCGACTAATCATTCGATATGGAACCACTTCTTTATTTTCAACCTTTACGTCATAAGGGAAAAGCCCAATTGCTTTGGGAAGGCCTTTATTCCAATTACCGTCATCATCGCGTTCACGTTCGGCTAAAATTCCTGCGGTATAACTTCCATCACCAGCAGCTAGCAGATAATTCTCGAATTCATTTGATTTTCCACCCAAATTGCGAAAGATTTGTAAGGTGTATTTTTCAATCGTTTCGTTTATAGCTTTGTGCTGTGCTTCTAAAATTTGAACCTGTTCCTCAGGCGAAATAAAACCAAGTTGTACTAATAAAACACAACGATCGTAAAGCGATAGATTGCTATTAAAGATTGGACTTCTTTTGGGGTCAAAAATTGCTTCATAGTTTTTGGAACGTTCAATTTGCTTTGTAAGATTATTAGAGAATACCTTCAGATAGTTATCGAATATATCTTGGTTGATTTCGTTTTTTCCTGTTTGAATGGAATTTAAGGTTTTATTCAGCATCCAAACTGCGGTTTTATTCGACAATTCAAGTATCAAACCTTTGGGTGCTTTCGCTATTTCTGCACTGCGAATAACCAATAATTCGGGTTCGTTTATGATAATTGTTTCTAACGAATCATAATTGATTTGACCATCTTTCAACGGTACTTTAGGTCCAAAATATTCAAAAGCGTAACCGAAATTTCGTTCCAAGATTGGACTTTTACGCACAACGTGAAACAAATAGGATTTCACTTCAGCAGTCAAGCTATTGTTAACTTGAGAATTGAGTTGTGAAGAAAATAACGAAACGAAAAGTAGTAAAAATGTCAGTTTCCAATAATTCTTTAAAGCAATGCAATTCCCAAAACTATTTTCACTTGATTTTATCATTCTCTCAAAAATAACTAAAGATTTGGGTGAATGTTTCATTTTCGTCATTAATTATACCAAAATATTATTCAACAACTTCTGTTTTAAAACTACTTTTGCCACCAAATTGTAAGAATGGAAAATAAGTTCAAGTTTTGGTCAGTAATAATTGGAGTTACTTTATTGGTTGCAACTTCATTTTTTGGATATAAAATCACAGATTTACGTTTCGATTACGATTTTGAGAAATTTTTCCCAGCAAATGACGACGATGCTGATTATTTTTATGCGCACCGCAAGAAGTTTGAGGCCGATAATAATTTCTTATTGATTGCAGTTCAACGTGAAAAAGGTGTTTTTGACCGTAAATTTTTAAATAAAGTAGAACGTTTTCGTGCTGAATTGAGTGCAATCAAATACGTAAAAGCCGTTCGTGCACTAACGAATCAAGAAGAAACATTTATCAATTCAACTGGAGGCGCTTTCTCAAAACCTTATATCAATCTTAAAAGTTCCGATTTCAAAAAAGATTCAATTCGCATTTATCGCTCAGAAGAATTGATTAATACGCTGATTTCCAAAGATGGAACTTCACTTTGTGTCTTTTTGAAACACGAAGATGTGCTTTCAAAAAAGAAAAGTGATTACATCGTAGATGAAGTTGAACGCATTTCAAAAAAATACAATTTCGAGAAAGTTCGGATGGCTGGTACAACTGCTGGTCAGAAGTATTATATCTATAAAATGAATTTTGAGTTGATTTTATTTGCAGCATTAAGTGGTATTTTAATCGTGCTTTTCTTGTTTATTGCTTTCCGTTCTGGTTGGGGAATTATTGTCCCTCAAGTTGTAATTGTTAGCACTGTGGTTTGGGTTCTTGGTGGAATGGGTTTATTCGATACACCGATGAACATTTTGTTGACAACGCTTCCATCTATTTTGTTTGTGGTTTCAATGTCAGATGTGATTCACTTGGTTTCACGTTACTTGGATGCATTGCGCGAAAATCACCCAAAATTTGAAGCAATAATTATGACTTTAAAAGAAGTTGGATTAGCAACGTTTTTAACTTCATTTACTACATCAATTGGATTTTTATCGCTTTATTTTGTAAATGTACAACCTGTAAAAACGTTTGGTTTGGTGGTTGGAATTGGCGTTATGATCGCATACCTATTAACTATTTTGTGTTTGCCAATTTTGTTTTATTACACTCCAGCACCTAAAATTATTAAAAAACAAGATGATTCGTTTTGGACAAAAAGACTTCCTAAATGGTATGAATGGATTATTGGAAATGGCAAGCGAATTTTAATTGGGAATGCAATTCTTGTCGGAATCTCTTTGACCGGAATTTACTTTATTGAAGCTGACAATTTAATTATGGATGACATTAGCGAAAAAGAACCAATCAAACAAGATTTCAATTATTTGGATACCCATTTTGGTGGATTTCGTCCCTTTGAATTGGCAGTTACGGTGAAGGATAAAAATGATAATATTTGGAATCCAGAATATTTGAAAACAATTGACAAAGTCGAGAATTATTTGGAAAACGTTTATGGAGTTGAGTTAAAAAACACCTTAGTTTTATCGTTAAAAGTGTTGAATCGTTCCGCCCATTCTGGTGATCCTAGTGAATTTAAGTTACCTGAAGATAAACGTAGTTTGAAAAGATTTCGACGCTTTTTGAAAATTGCTGGTCAAGGACAAATGATTCGTTTAATAGTCGATTCAACAGAAAGAATTACAAGAATTACAGGAGGAATTGGAGATTGGGGAAATAATAAAGTTTCAGCAAAAAATGAAAAATTCCGTCAGTTTTTAAAGGAAAACAATTTAGAGGAAAAGCTTGAGTTTCGTTTGACTGGTTCAGCTTACATTTTGGACAAGAACATTTCTTATTTGTCAATGAGTTTGTTACAAGGTTTACTATTCTCCATTTTGATTGTTGCTGGAATTATGGGATTAATCTATAAATCACTTCGAATGATGATTATTAGTATTATTCCAAATGTTATTCCTTTGATGGTTATTGGTGGATTGATGGGTTTTACAGGATTAGAGATTAAAACAAGTACAGCGATTATTTTCACGATTGCTTTTGGAATTGCCGTTGACGACACCATTCACTTACTTGGTAAATTCAAGTTTGAGTTGATGAAAGGAAAATCCAAAATGGATGCACTTCAAACGGCCTTTTTGGTCACTGGAAAAGCAATGATTTTGACGACTTTAATTTTATGTAGTGGCTTTATGTTATTGTTGCTTTCTAGTTTCAATGGAACATTTAATCTTGGTTTCTTATTAAGCATAACACTTTTCGTAGCCTTGATTTTAGACTTGACTTTATTGCCCGTTTTGATAATGTATTTCTACAAAGAACCTAAGAAGAAATCGAACGTTTAGTATTTAATCTCAGCCCACGCTTTCAAAGCTACTTTTTGTTCCTCTGAAAGTTGCTCTTGAAGTTGCACTTCGAATTTTGGATAGTAAGTTGAATCGTTTGCTGTCAAAGTGATTTCTAGAAGTTTTCCGTTGCGAATGATAGTCAAAGAATTTGTTTCAGTAGCAGAAAAAGTTAACCAATTATCTAAGTCGTTGTTGAGTTTGTAGCCGTTTGCGCTCAGAATTTCATCACCAATCGAACATACTAATGAAGCAGGACTTTCAGGTGCAATTGCTGTAATGACAACATTTCCATTTTTAGGTAAAAACTTTATTCCAAGTTTACTTTCAGCATAAGATTTACTAGGTATTTTTTCAATTTTCAAACCAATATAATTCAAACATTCATTCAAGATTTGTTCGTAATCTTCCGTTCCGTAGAAATAATTGGTAAAAAGCGCATCGAAGGAAATTCCAGCTGTTGTTTCCAATATGTGTTTGTAGGTTTCAGCATCGTAACCAATTCCTTTTTGAGCGAGATCTGTGTAAAGTGTGCGCATCGCATCTTCTAAACCTTTTTGGTTGTTATTCGCGCGACGAATGTAAATATCGCTCACAAAAGCCAACAAACAGCCTTCGGTATAAATGGACGTTTTTCTACCTGGAATTCCAGGAACGTAGCCGTCTAACCACGTATCGAATGAAGATTGCGCCACAGAATAATTGAATCTTCCAGCGTTGTCGAAGTGTTTTTGCAATTGGTCGTTGAATTCTAAAAAGTAATTCGCTAAGTCAAAAACGCCACTTTTCAGCAAATACAAATCGCCCATATAGGTCGTTACACCTTCATAAACGTAGCCCAATTCAGAGTAATTTTCTTGACTGAAATTATAAGGCAACATATCCGTAGGGCGAATGCTTTTTACATTCCAAACGTGGTACAACTCGTGTGAGGAAACGCCCAATAATTCTTTGTAAAGGTCTTTGAAAACTTGATGACTTGGACCTAAAGTAATGACCGTTGTAGTTAAATGTTCCACACCGTGATAAGCAGTGTATGGGAGGGCTTGAATCAAAAAATGAAACTCTTTTGATGGAAAATGCCCAAAATGTTCGATTTGTTTAGTCGTAAATTTTTTGAAATCTGTAACTACTCTCTCCCAAGGAATAGTTGAAATGCCATTGAACCAAATGTGAAATTGATAACCTTGAACTTCGTAAGTAGCTGACTCCAATTGCGAAGAACAAATAAAAGGTGAATCGGCTAATTCATCAAAATCTTTCGCAAAAAGTACATTGTTTTCTTGTTTCAAACCACAAGCAATTTTCCATTCAGAATTGATTTCCAATTTTAATTCAATCGGTAAATTCACCAATTCAGGAACGTAAACCATACAATTCACTGGATTTACATACAATTGCTTTTCATCGAAATAAGTCGATCCTGCATTCAATTCATTCGCGAAGTATAAATATTCAACAGTGATAGAATCGGTATTTTCGCTTGCGATTTCCCAAGTATCTTTGTTCGTTTTGCGATAATTCAGTTCTTTTGAATTCGCGTTAAAAACACGAAATCCTTTTACATTTTTCGCAAAGTTTCCTAATTCATATCGTCCCGGTCGCCAAGCTGGTAATTTCACAGTTGTGATTTTATCTTTTACTGGAAATTCCGCACGAATCTTCACAAAGCGTTGTTGTGGATTTTCGGTTGTGATTTGATACTGAAGGGGAGAATTGGTTGTTTGTGTTGACATCTTCTTTGAATTATTAAGCGAACTTTTAAATTGGTTCTAAAGTTAATTCAAAATAGAAAGTATAAACCACGAATTATCGAATTTCACTTTCTTCGTGTTAATTCGTTAATCCGTGGTAAAATTTATTTATTCCTGAAATTGGAAGTTGATTAAGCGTACAATTCTCCTTGCAACTGCGAAATTTTATCGTCAGCAAGGTAATCGTCGTAAGGCATCATTTTGTCAATCAATCCATTAGGTGTGATTTCAATGATTCTATTTGCAACCGTATTAACCAATTCGTGGTCATGAGAAGTGAACAATAGCGTTCCTTGGTAATCGCGCATCGCATTGTTCAAGGCAGTAATCGATTCCAAGTCCAAGTGATTCGTTGGTTCGTCCATCATCAATAAATTCGCTTTCGCCAACATCATTTTAGACAACATACAACGCACTTTTTCTCCTCCTGAAAGAACAGAAGATTGTTTCAAAACTTCCTCACCTGTAAATAACATACGACCTAAGAACGTACGTAAATAAACTTCTTCGCGCTCTTCATCCGTTTGTGCATATTGACGCAACCACTCGATGAGGTTCATTTTTCCTTCGAAATATTCGTGATTGTCGTTTGGTAAATAGGCAGTTGTAATCGTTGTTCC
>CAZDKE010000021.1:42286-52774 GCA_964506255.1 uncultured Lishizhenia sp.
GGATTGATTCTTTTGTTCATGATTTCAAAAAACGTTGTCAATGCAACTGAATTTTTCGAAACGAATGCGATTTTATCGCCTTTGTTCACGATGATATTCAAATCTTTGAATAAGAACTTTCCATCAACTGATTTTGAAAGATTGTTAATTGATAAAATTTGATTTCCAGCATCACGATCTTGGTGGAACGTGATTCCAGGATATTTTCTTGAAGACGGTTTAATTTCTTCTAAGTCCAAGTTTGTCAACATTTTACGACGACTTGTTGCTTGTTTTGATTTGGCAGCATTGGCAGAAAAACGAGAGATAAAATCCATCAATTCTTTTTTCTTTTCTTCTGCTTTTTTGTTTTTGTCAGCTCGTTGTCTCAACGCTAATTGCGAAGATTGGTACCAGAAGCTATAATTTCCTGTAAATAAGTTGATTTTGCTAAAGTCAATATCACAAACGTGCGTACAAACTGTATCCAAAAAGTGACGGTCATGCGATACAACGATTACTGTATTTTTGAAATCCATCAAGAAATCCTCCAACCAAGAAATAGTTTGTAAATCCAAGTCATTCGTAGGCTCATCGAGAATCAACACGTCTGGATTACCAAACAATGCTTGCGCCAATAATACACGTACTTTCAAATCATTGGAAAGATCTTCCATCAACAAGTAATGTTTCGACTCTTCGATTCCAAGGTTACTCAAAAGTGTTGCAGCATCCGTTTCTGCATTCCATCCTTCTAAATCGGCAAATTCTCCTTCTAATTCAGCGGTTTTCATTCCGTCAGCTTCCGAAAAATCTTCTTTCGCGTACAAAGCGTCTTTCTCCACCATGATTTCATACAGACGTTTGTGTCCCATGATAACCGTTTGAAGCACTTGTACTTGGTCAAACTCAAAGTGATTTTGGTTCAAAACAGCCATACGTTTTCCTGGCTCTAATTCCACGCGACCTGTTGTTGGGTCTTGATGTCCAGTTAAAATTTTAAGGAAAGTAGATTTCCCAGCACCGTTTGCACCGATTACACCGTAACAATTTCCGTTTACGAATTTTACATTCACTTCGTCGAACAAAACACGTTTTCCGAATTGAAGCGAAAGATTATTTACATTAAGCATTTACTGATAATTTTGGCGCAAAGATAGGGAAAAAAAGTTGGCTTTTTTGAGTGAAAAACGAAAAGTGAAAAGTGAAGAATTAAAGGTTGAATTTAGAATGTAAAATTTAAAATGAAGAATTAATTATTCATACTTGGTCTATAATTCTTCGATTAATAACTACTTTTGTTGCGTTCTTTGGTTTTCGAGCAATCGAAATTAAAAAGGAATCCGGTGTGAATCCGGAGCTGTATCTGCAGCTGTATGCACTGTTAAAGCGATTCTTGAACCACTGTTCAGATTATCAGAATGGGAAGGTGAATTAGCGTTGGTGTGAGCCAGAAGACTTGCCTAAGAGCAGAGAGAAGACTTCAGATTAAAGTCGGACTCGGATGGAGAATTGCTACTTCTCTACCTTGTTCTCTTTTTTCTTCTTCTAGTTTTTATTTTATTTATTAACCGTTTAAAAACTGAACGAATGAAAAAAATGTTACTTGTTTTTGGCCTTGGCCTAACAACTTTCGCGCAAGCTCAAAGCTACGTGAACCAAGCAATCATTTTGAATGAAGGCTATTTTGATTACACAAACAATGTAATCGTTGAACCTGTTACGATTGGTTCGTACAATCCAGCAACTCAAGTTTACTCCATTGTAGACACACTTGAAAACATGCGTTTTGGATCTGATATTGTCATTTTTGGAAACTATTACTACGTTGCGGCGGATACAAAAATTTTCAAAATGGATTTGAATACGCACCAAGAAGTAGCAAGCGTTTCTTGTCCAGGAGTTAGAAATTTAGGTATTTACCAAAACAAATTAGTAGCAACACGAGGTGAATATGAAACAACTTTTGATTCTTATTTACACGTTTACGATGCATCAAATTTAACTTTAATTCAAGCAATTGATACGGTTGCAGGTCCAAAATGGGCGGCACAAAATATCGTAATGGATGGTGCTTTTGCTTACATAGCTGTAAACAACGGTTACGAATGGGGAAATGAAAAAGGTATTGTTGGGAAATTAGATTTGTCAACTTTAGCTTACGGAAATGAAATCGACTTAGGTGTTGATGGTACAAACCCAGATAACTTGATGAAATCAGGAGATTTTCTTTATACAGTAAATAATAAAGATTGGTCTGGAGCATCGGTTTCTAAAATTTCTTTATTGAATACAAGTGCATCAACTGTGAATTTGGCAAGTGCAAGCACAGGTTGTGGAACTTCAGCTTTGATTGAAGAGCACATTGTTTATCAAGTTTCAGGTGAAACAACTTTAAATGAATTTGATTATGCAGGAATGAATAACGTTGGTCCAGTAGCAGGAATCAACCTATCATTTTATGAATTGGCAAATGACGAAGTAAACAATTTGTTGTATGCAAGTTCTACGGACTTCTTTTCTTACGGAAGAGTTTATATTTACGATTCTAATAATGATGAAGTAACAAATTTCAATGTTGGTGTTTCTCCAGGAACAATTGTTTTTGACGTAAGAACAAGCGCTGGAATCGACGAATTGGAAAGTGCATTCGATGTTTATCCAAATCCAGCTTCAACAGAATTGAACATTGCAAGCAACTTAGAAGGTAAAGTAATTGTTCGCAATGCTTTAGGACAAGAAGTGATTGTTTCAAACGCAAAACAATTGAATTTATCTGCACTTTCAGCAGGAACTTACACTGTAACTTTCAACGGTGCTGTTCAAAAGATTGTGAAATTATAAGCACATTTCAAACAAAATAGGCGTGAGGCTATCGGTTTTTACTGGTAGCCTTTTTTGTTACATTTGTTTTTAACTTGATAGCTAACGGAACTTAATTTTTAACTATCAGTTTTGAGTTTTAAGCTTTCAACTTCTTTTTGGGCGTTCCCACTACGAAAATGCGCTCGTTCCTCCAGTATTTTGTCACGGTCGGGCTATTCACTGTAATCTCTGTTTTGTTTTGAAAAAAAAAACTTCATCAGCGAATTTTCGTTGCTGTCCCTAACGCAAAAAAAAGTAAATACATTTCACAAGGTTTAGTGAATTAGGAAGAGAAAAGATAAGCAATTGTGTTAAGAATTAAGTTTAAGTTATTGTAAATAGTGGTTGAATTGATAAATATATGTAATGATTACATTAGTATTAATTTATGAATAGTGGTTTTAAAAACTTATTTTTGCAAAACTAAAATAGCAAGCGCATGTCAGAAGAATTAAAAGAATGTCCATCATGTCAATCACCTTATGGATACGAAACAGGGGAAAAAGAATACACATGCCCAGAATGTTCATTCGTTTGGATTCTTGAAGAGCCTGTTGATTTTGACCACATTGTTGTTTTAGATTCTAATGGGGTAGTATTGAATAACGGTGATTCAGTTGTTGTTATCAAAGATTTACCCGTAAAAGGCGCACCGAAACCAGTTATCAAAGCTGGAACAAAAGTGAAAAACATTCGCCTTGCACAAGGAGATCACAACATCGACTGCAAAATTGACGGATTTGGCGCAATGGCACTTAAATCCGAATTTGTAAAGAAAGCATAAGTAATTGAGTTTTTATTTGCAACAATTATTTCACATTTCACAATCAACATTTCGCGAATAATCATCTGCTAATAACTGAAAAACCACTTCTATTACTGCGAAGAAATTAGAAAGCTGGGTTTTAATTTTTAACTCAGAAATCCATAAATTTTCTTTCATATAAAAATAACACCGCTTAAACTATTTTTTCTTTAACTTGTTTGTAGTTTTGTCGAACTTTAAACGATATGCGCCACTTCCTACTCTTATTGCTAATTTCAGCAAGTAACATTTTATTTTCACAGTCAAAAGCAACCATTTCAGGTTACATAAATGACAATAAAGATGGCGAAGCAATGATAGGTGTTAAGGTTGTAATTCCTTCGCTGAATCAAGGAGCAGTCACAAATACCTATGGTTTTTATTCATTAACAGTCCCTGTAGGAACTTATGATGTAGAATATCGCTCGGGAATTTATCCAGTAGAAATCAAAAAAATTGACTTAACCAAAGATGTTAAACTAAATATTGACTTGGGTTCCAATGTTCAAGATTTGGAAGAAATCGTTGTAAATGCCAAAAAAGGTGAAAATACCAATTCAACAAAAATGGGACAGATTGAGTTGGAAATGGATAAAATCAAAACGTTACCAGCATTTATGGGTGAAGTAGATGTAATCAAAACAATTCAATTACTACCTGGGGTTTCATCCGTTTCTGAGGGAGGACAAGGATTTTATGTGCGTGGGGGAGGTCCAGATCAAAATTTGGTTTTATTAGACGAAGGTGTTGTTTATAACGCAGCCCATTTATTTGGGTTCTTTTCTGTTTTTAATGCGGATGCTGTTAAAAGTGTGAATCTAATTAAGGGCGGAATGCCAGCCAACTTTGGAGGAAGAATGTCTTCTGTATTAGAAGTGAATATGAATGAGGGAAACAACAAAAATTTCAAAGTTACAGGTGGAATCGGAGCAATTTCTTCACGAATTACACTAGAAGGCCCAATCGTTAAAAACAAAGGTTCTTTTGTAGTTTCAGCAAGAAGAACATATATTGATGTAATTATGAAAGCTGCTATTCCAGACAGCTCACCGTTTGCGGGTTCTAGTTATTTTTTCTACGATTTTAATGCAAAGTTTAATTATAAAATTAGTGACAAGGATAGAATATTCTTAAGTGGATATTACGGCAAAGATGTTTTTAATTTTTCTGATAGAGATGGAGGTTTTAATGCAAAAATGCCGTGGGGAAATGGAATTGCTGCGCTAAGATGGAATCATTTATTTTCGAATAAACTATTTATGAACGTAACCGGAACTTTTTCTGATTACCTTTTTAAATTTGGTTCACAACAAGATCAATTTCGTTTTGAGCTTGCTTCTGGCGTTAGAGATGTTGGAGCAAAAATGGATTTTTCTTATTTCCCAAATTCTAGACACAGTATTAAATGGGGAGCAAATTATATCTTTCACACCTTTACGCCAACAAGTGTTTCAGCCCAAACAGATAGTGTAGTTTTCAATACTGGAGCAGCTCAAAAATTGTATTCACATGAATCAGCATTATATGCTTTGGATGAATTTGATTTGAACAAGGCCTTGAAATTTAATGTTGGTTTACGTTATAGTATGTACCATCATGTTGGAGAATTTACTCGTTTTATAAAAGGTGATGGGATTTCTACGCCAGATACTGCAATTCAATATGGAAAAGGTGATTTGATTAAATTTTATCATGGATTAGAGCCTAGAGTTTCCTTGCGTTGGATGTTGCCAGATAAAAGTTCAATTAAAGCTGGTTACGCGTATAATTATCAGTATGTTCATTTAACTTCTCTAAGCGCGGTTTCTCTGCCAACAGATATTTGGTATCCAACAACCGACCAAGCTAAACCCGAATCAGGATATCAAGTTTCAGTGGGGTATTTCCGAAACTTTATGGATGATATGTTTGAAACATCTGTGGAAGTTTACTACAAAGGAATGAATAACTTAATTGAGTTTAAAGAAGGCGCATTACCTGGGGATAATGTTAATGACAACACCGATAATCTTTTGGTTTACGGAACAGGTCGCGCTTTTGGAATTGAATTTTACATTAAAAAAGCAGTTGGAAAGTTCACAGGTTGGATTGGATATACACTTTCAAAAACAGACAGAACCTTCCCAGACTTAAACGAAGGGAAAACTTTCGCAGCAAAATATGATAGAAGACATGACTTAAGTGTTGTAGGTACCTATAAACTAAATGAGCGTTGGGTTTTTAGTACTTCATTTGTATTCGCAACTGGAAATACGTTGACACTTCCAAGTTCATGGTATGTTCAAGAGCAATCTCTATTATTTAATTACGGAGAAAGAAATTCAACAAGAATGGCTCCATACCACCGATTAGACATTTCAGCGACATGGTACGATAAAGCATATAAAACGAAAACAGATCCAGTAACTGGAAATGAAATTCAAATCAAAAAGAAGTTCAGAAGTAATTGGGCTTTCTCGATATACAATGTTTACAGCCGAGCAAATCCATTTTTCTTATACGTCGATAATGATGGAAATTTCTTAAGTGGAGATTTTAAAATCAGTGTCAAACAAGTTTCCTTATTCCCAATCATACCGAGTGTTACTTGGAACTTTGAATTATAAGCCATGAAAAATTTATTTTATTTATTGCTACTTTCAATTGTTTTGGTTTCTTGCACCAAAGAGGTTCAAATTGAAATACCAGGTTATAAAGAAAACTTAGTTATCGATGGGAGCATTGAAACAGGGCAACCACCAATTGTGTTACTTTCAACAACTAACAACATTTATTCACCAACAAATTTAGATGCTTATCTAGAAGGATTTATTTCTGGTGCTACTGTGATTGTCTCAGATGGAACAATTACTGATACTTTAACTGAAATTTGCACAGATGAATTACCAGCTGGTACTGAAGAAATAGCAGCAGCATTTTTTGGAATTCCCGTTGAGCAACTTGTTCAGCTACATTTATGCGCTTATATTTCCACTAATATTGTTGGAGAAGTTGGTAAGACGTATTCTCTGAAAGTTATTCACGATGGAAAAACCTACACTTCTAGTACTTCCATTAATCCACCAAAATCATTAGATTCTTTATATTGGAAGCCACAAGGTTCTTCGACAGAATTTGGTTTTTCGTGGGCAATTTTATCCGACAATGCAGGTACGACAGATTCCTACAAATGGGAAACTAAATACATTTCAGATTTAACATTCAATAAACCTTTTAATCCATTCTTTAATGATAAATTTTTTAATGGTTTGACTTTTGAATTTGCTTACGATAATCCAATGAGTTACGACGATGAAACATATCCAGAAGATTTCCGTGGTTATTATAGAGTAGGGGATACCGTTGTCATCAAATTTTCAAAAATTGGACCTAAAGAATATAACTTTTTTGAAAAGAAGTATAATCAAATTTATTCAGCAGGAAATCCATTTGCAACTCCTACTAATATTCCTACGAATATCGTTGGTGGAGCATTTGGTGTTTGGGTGGGATATTCTCCTGCTTATGACACCTTAATATGTAAGTTGTAACTAATCTTCCAATTCAGTCATTTTGGTTTCCCATTTTTCCATCATCTCACTCAATTTCTCGTTGAGCTCATCGTGTTTTTGAAGGATTTCAATATGTGTTTCACCTGTGGAGAAGTCTAAATTTGAAATTGTATGATTTACTTCAACAAGTTCTTTTTCAATTTTTTCTATTTGTTGCTCAATTTTCTTGAGTTCTTTGGAGATTAAATTCTTTTCGTCGTTCGATTTTGAGTTTTTCTTAATTTGGTTTTCAGCTTTCGTTTTTTCATTTTCAACCTTAATCCCGATGGCTTTAGGGATTTCACTTTCAACTTTTACCTTTTCACTTTTATCAACTTGGTAATCTCCTTTATTTAATTTATAGTCTAGATATTCATTCAATGTAAAATGGTGAATTTTTAAGTGCTTATTCTCGATATCCCAAATTCGATTGGTTAAACCATTTAAAAACTCGCGGTCGTGAGAAACAACAATAAATGTTCCTTCATAACTAGTTAACGCTTGTTTCAAAACATCTTTACTCTGAATATCTAAATGATTTGTTGGTTCATCTAAAATTAAAAAATTCGAAGGACTCAATAATAGTTGACAAAGTGCAAGTCGTGTTCTTTCACCACCGGATAAAACACCTACTTTTTTCTCAGTATCTTCTCCACTAAATAAAAAGGTACCAAGAATGGTTCGAAGGTCTTTACGAATGTCACCTTTAGCTATATCATCAACAGTTTCAAAAACAGTTTTATTGACATCTAATTTTTCCGCTTGGTCCTGAGCAAAGTAGGCAACATTAACATTGTGACCATACTCTACATTTCCGGTGTAATCAATTACTTTCATAATTGCTTTCAATAAAGTTGATTTTCCAACTCCATTTGGACCTAAAAGTGCAATTTTTTCTCCACGACCAACTGTGATGCCAATATTTCTAAATAAATTTTTCTCACCGTAAGATTTATTCAAACCATCTAATTCCAGTACCCATTTCCCAGGTTGAACACTTAATGGGAAAGTTAAGCGCATTTTTGAAACTGGATTTCGTTCGATTTCTATTCGTTCAGTTTTATCTAGTTTTTTAATTAAAGATTGAGCAAAGGCTGCTTTGCTACTTTTCGCTCGGAATTTATTTATCAGTTCTTCGGTTTGTTTAATTTCTTTGTCCTGTTGTTTTTTCGCACCCTCTAATCGTTCTAATTCCTCTGCTCTAACTTCTTTATATTTAGAATAGGCAAAAGGGAAGTCAAAAATTTTACCCATACTTATTTCTAAAGTGCGTTTTGTAACATTGTCCAAAAACAATCTATCGTGAGAAATAATTATAACTGCTCCTTCATATTTTTGTAAGTAAGACTCCAACCAACTGATTGAGATAATATCCAAGTGGTTCGTAGGTTCATCTAGTAAAATAACATCCGGATTGTTTACAAGAATTTTAGCTAATTCAGCTCTCATTTTCCAACCGCCTGAAAACGTATTTAAACTTTGTTCAATTTCTTCATCCGTAAAACCAAGCCCTCTTAAAGTAGAGTTGATTTTTTCCTCCCATTGAAACCCTTCAATAACTTGAAACTCGTGATTCAAATCACTAAGCTCATTCAGCATATTTAAGTAACTATCGCTTTCGTAATCTGTTCGATTAGTTAATTCGTGATTAATATGATCTAGTTTCTCTCTGACGTAATTGATACGTTCATTTGAAGCGTTCAGGTATTCAAAAACAGTTTGGGTTGTATCTATAACAATATCCTGTGTTAAATATCCAATCGTACATCCTTTTGGTAAGTGGACAGCACCCTCTGATGGTTTAATTGCGCCAGAAAGTATTTTAAGTAATGTTGATTTTCCCGCCCCATTTTTACCAACTAATCCAACTTTATCACCTTTATTTATTTGTAGGTTGATTTGATGAAACAAAAAACCTTGTGGTAGATAATAACCTAACTTCTCTAAATTAATCATTTTGCAAAAATAGTCTATATATATTGATGGTTGACGAGCACTTCAAGAATACTAGATTCATAAAATTTCACAAAACCTTTCGTTTATTCATTTGTTATATATATATTTAGATATTATTTGACTAAATTTAGAGAAATGGGAAGACCACCAACACGGCCTGCGAGATTGAAAAACGGATTCTACATAGAAGTAAAATCACAAGGTTCAAGTTCTATATTGATTAGACGCGACACTAAAGAACAAATGTTAATTGCAGCAGAAGATTATGCAAGAACAAAAAATGTAATTATTAAAGGCGAAATGCTTGATGATAAATGGATAGCTGATTAATTTATGACTTTTAATAAAAAAACACTTAATTACCGTTTTCCTATTTGGTTGACGGTAATTTTTTTTACACTCTTTTCTATTCCTGTATTAGTGTACTTCGATTTACTAACACTTGCTAAAATTTTTGGTGTGGTGACAGTAGTTTTAACTTCCATTGCACTTAGGTTTTGGATGAACGTTGCAAAACACAAAACAGAGACTGTTAGTAGGGTTCCAATTACTAAAAATGATATTTTTGATTTAAAAAGAATATTTCCATACTTTAATCAACTATCATCGAACGAGCAAATTGAACTACAAGATAAAATAGCTTTAACATTGGCGAGGTTCAGGTTTGTTAATGAATCGGGTGAGCATTACTCAAAATTGAATTCTATTCAGATAGCTTTGTTTATTGTTTTAACAGATTCCATTAATTTAAATAACTTCAAAAACTGTGTTATACTAAATTCAGATACTATTATTGATACTTTAAAGGATGCTGATTCAGTCTATTCTTATCCGTTAAAGACTTTAATAGATGAAAAACTGATAGGCAAATTAAGTATTCTAGAATTATCCCAGCACGAAAAAGTTATAAATCTAGCTTTATTTTTAAGTAAAATCAGTAATTAACCCAGATATTACAAGAAATTGATAAAAAACATCTGCTTCTAACTTTTTGATTTTTAACAATTTATTATTTAAATCAAAATTAATTCAAAAAAAAACAAACAAAAAAGACCGCCAAATCAGAAAAGAGTACATATCTTTGCACCCCAATTACAACGGAAACACGGTAAACAAAATTGAAATAAAGATTTAAGATTTAGAAGCTATTTTATTTAAGATTAAAAAAAATCAAAAAAAAATAAATTTAAAAAGCTTGCCAAATCAAAATAAGTTTTTACCTTTGCAACCCCAAACAAAAGTGATTGGGTTTTAAACAAAACAAAGTTGAAAAGTTAAGGAGTTAACATTAACAACAAAATAAGTTCTTTGAAGTATTGAGAAATAAGGAAACAGCAAATTTTAGATTTAGAA
>CAZDKE010000022.1:0-31994 GCA_964506255.1 uncultured Lishizhenia sp.
AAATAAGATTTTCTGTAGAGTTATAATTTTAAATAATGCACGTAACAAAGCGCTTATGCAAAAAATTTTATCTTTGCACACCATGGAATTTAAAAACAATCTTTTTTTACGTGCACATAGGGGAGAAGCTATCGAACGTTACCCCGTTTGGTTAATGCGTCAAGCAGGTAGAATCTTACCTGAATACCGCGCCGTAAGAGCTAAACTTTCTGGGTTCAAAGAATTGGTAGAAACACCAGAATTTGCAGCAGAGGTTACCATTCAGCCGGTTGATTTATTAGATGTTGATGCAGCCATAATTTTCTCTGATATTTTAGTAGTTCCTGAAGCAATGGGACTTCCGTATCAAATGTTGGAGCAACGTGGACCTTGGTTTGAAAATACGATTCGCTCGCAAGAACAATTGGATTTGTTAGACAAAAATATCGATGTTGAAGACCGACTTTCGTATGTGCTAGAAGCTTTGAAATTAACAAAGAAAGGGTTAGATGGTCGCGTTCCCTTAATAGGTTTTGCAGGTGCACCTTGGACTATTTTTTGTTACATGGTAGAAGGAAAAGGTTCTAAAACATTTTCTGAGTCGCGTAAGCTTTTATACACAAATCCAGTTTTGGCACATGAATTGCTTAGTCGCATAACAGACGTGACGATTCAGTATTTGAAAGCTCAATTAGTTGCTGGTGCAGATGCATTACAATTATTTGATTCTTGGGCAGGGATTTTGGGAAGAGAACAATACGCTGAATTTGGATTGAAATACATTGCAAAAATTGTGGATGCGTTAACGAACGTTCCCTTAACTGTTTTCTCAAAAGGAGCAATTGCTTCTATTCCAGAAATTGCGAATTTGAATTGTACAACTATCGGTTTGGATTGGAACATGAGCATTTCTGAAACAAGAGCTTTAGTAGGAGAAACAAAAACTTTGCAAGGTAATTTGGACCCTTGTGTATTGTATGGAACAGATAGTGTGGTGGAGCAAGAAACAATTAAATTATTGAAATCGTTCAAAAGTCAAAGACATATTGTAAATTTGGGACACGGAGTTTATCCGGACATTGCCCCAGAAAAGGTTAAAGTGTTTATTAAAACTGTGAAAAACTATGAAATCTAAAACAATGAAAATCGGGTTGTTTCTATTGTTGTCAGCTGCTACTTTCTCAAATGTAGCACTTGCTCAAAAAGGAGGAAAAAAAGCAAATGAAAAAGAAATTCTTTATCAAGATTTTGAGAAAACAAAAAAAGAAGTTGTTACTGAATTAGGCGGTATTGCTTTGGCAGAAGGTTTGTCATCTCCAACTGAAATCAAAGCAGATTTGTTTATGACAGAGGCAGGTGGTGATATGGGTGTTCCTTTAAATGTTTATGGAACGGAAGCGCCAAGTGCTGATGGTGGTGGACAAAATTATGCTGGAGCGGTATTCTATAAACCAGGAAAATTAGCTGCAGAACGTTCGTATATCACTGTGCCAATTATGAAAGGTACTGAGCAAATGACCTTGAAAAAAGGATTGAAATATTGCGTTGAATTTTCAGTTTCTTTAGCTGAATCATCAAAATTTGCAACTAATAATATTTCTGCGTTGTTTTCTAAAGAAGTTTTAGGAAATGGTTCTCCTGGAGCGATTTATAACAATTCAGATAAAATCATTAGATCTCAAAACAATAAAATTTACAATGGATTTTATGGTTGGGAAAAAGTTTGTGCAGTTTATACAGCGAAAGGCGATGAGAAATTCATCACTATTGGAAACTTCGACAAAAACGAAACAACAAAATTTGAGGCTGTTAAAAAACCGAAAGAAAGTGAAGCAGAAGTAATTGCCCATGCTTATTACTATGTTGATAATGTGATCATTACAGTAATTGACAACGTTGCAGAATGTAAATGTTTTGATAGCAGAAAACCGAAAGTGGAAGAGTCATTCTCGACGATGCTGTACACGAACACACCAGAGATTTCTGATAAAATGACAAAAAATCAAATCATTGAATCACATACAGTTTACTTCCGAGCTGGTAAAGCTTCTATCTCTGATAACGCAAAAGAAATGATGGATTTTGTGATTGAAGAAATGAAAATGGATAAAGCTTTAACAATAGACATTATTGGTCACAACGATAAATTAGAAGACAAAGCAGGTGAAGAAAACCCAGACTTTGAGGATATGGCACGTAAAAGAGCAAATGCAGTTGAAAAATACTTTATCGCAGCCGGAATTGATGTAGGACGTTTAAATAAAGTTTACAAAGGTGCTGCTGAGCCGAATCCTGGAATTGCAGAAGATGATGACGAAGAAACACAAGATGCTAAAAATAGATACGTTTCTTTTAAAGTAAAATAATTCAAATTAAATAAATGAAAACCACTTGAGCAATCAGGTGGTTTTTTTTTGTAGAGATTTTTGTTGCTTGTGAAAAATAATGTTCTGTTCTTTCTTTCAAAGACTCCAAAAAGAAAGGACGAAATTCAAAGAACTTTTTTTTTAGGTTGTATTGATTTACGTACCTTTAACCTATAAGATTAGGATTAAATTTTTGTATTCAAATTTTTTTAATCTGTTTGTGGCTTGATAGTTGTCCTAAGAATCCACCAATTGATAATTCATCTTTTTAATTTAAGTTTATGGAAATAAATCATCTTAATTCTTTACGACTTGGGTTTTCGACTAAAGAAGCAGAAAGAATCCAAGAAGTTGGTTTGATTAATTTTATTTCAAATCAATTAGCGGCAAAAAATTCCTTGATTGAACCTGAATTCATTGCAAATAGTCCAAAGAATCTAAAGCAATTGAATGAACTTAAAAATAAATCAGAAAAAGGAGGGAAAGAACAAGAAAAAGTGGCAGTTGATTTATTGAAACTTAATTTTGAATTTAAAGCATTTATTATTGAGCGATGTTTCATTGCTGAAAATCCGTTAAGAGAAAAGATAAACTTGTTTTTTCAAAATCATTTCGTCTCAACAATTAAATCAGTTAAAGTTCCTTACTGGATTTATAAACATTACGAAAGTATCAACACACATGCTTTAGGAAACTATAAAACGCTTGTAAAAGAGATAGTCTATTCTAATGCTATGATTAAGTATCTTGATAATCAGCAAAACAAAAACGGAGCTGTCAATGAAAATTTAGCTAGAGAATTACTCGAACTTTTTACACTAGGTGAAGGGAATTATTCTGAAAATGATATAAAAAATACGGCGCTATCACTTGCTGGTTTAACCTTTGGTTTGGAAAAAGGACAATACAAGCCAGCGTTGATGGATAATTCAATTAAAACCGTTTTTGGTAAATCTGGAAATTTCAAAATTGATGAGGTAATAGATATTATTTTCGAACAAAAAAACACACCCTATTTTTTAGCGGAAAAAGTACTTAAATGGTTTTTTTATGATCAACCCAATCCAGAATTGATAAAAAAGTATGGAGATTTATTGAAGGAATATCAATTTGAATTGAAACCCTTTTTTCAAAAAATATTTGTTGAAGAATGTTCTAAAATGACAGCTGGAAATCAACTAAAAAATCCATTGATTTATCTTTTGCAAATCCACAACGATTTGAATCTTCCTCCAAATTACAAGTTAATGGCATTTTTTCTCAAAAACCAAATGATGGACATTTACGATCAACCAAATGTAAAAGGTTGGAAAGGAGGCCGTGATTGGTTAACCTCTCAGATTTATGCCGAACGAAATATGTTTATCGATTTTATCATTGATGGAAATCTAAAATATGAAAAGTTATTGAACAAAAGATTAGAGAAATTTGATGTTGATTCTGTTCATTTCAAACCAACTTTAAAGCTTAAAAACACAACAAATGCTAGCGCAATTTTGGAGGAATTAACTCAAAAACTGATTTTTGAAACAAATGAAGAACTTGAAAATGAGTTAAATCAATTACTGAAATACGATTTTGATCCTAAAGCTGAAAATGCTGAAAAGGTTATATTAAAGGTCTATCAGTTTCTTGTTAAAACTCCAGAATTTCAACTAATCTAAAGCCATGAATCGTAGAAAATTTCTTCAACTTACAGCTACAACAACGGGCGGAATGCTGTTATTGCCAAGTTTTTTGACAGCAAAAAATCTTTGGCTTCCTGAAAATGCAGGTTCAAGTGAAAATGTGCTCGTTTTTATACAACTTAATGGGGGAAATGATGGGTTAAATACCTTTATTCCGTTTGAAAATCCACTCTATTTTGAGAATCGTCCAACAATCGGAATTGAAAAAAGTAAAGTTTTAGTCACCAAAAATGGCATGGGTTTTCATCCTGCATTAAAAGATTTCGATACAATTTTACAAGATGGAAATTTATCGGTTATTCAAAATGTTGGTTATCCAAACCCTAATCGTTCCCATTTTAGAAGTCAGGAAATTTGGCAAACAGCTTCTGATAGTAATCAATTTTTAGATTATGGCTGGCTTGGTCGTTTTTTGGATATAAATTATAAAGATCATCTATTGCCGTCGTTAAATGTTGATGCTATTGATAATTTAGCTTTGAAAGCAAATCAAGCAAATGGAATAACAATCAAGGATTTTAATAAGTTGAAAAATTATTCAACCACCTCAAATGGACTTCAACTTTCAGATAATCCGCAGTTAGATTTTGTAAGAAAATTACAGTATGCATCTTTGGAAGGTATGAGTGAAATCGAAAAAGCACTTCAAAACTCTCAAAACTATTCGGAAACTTATGCAACTAATCCATTGTCAAAAAACTTGGAGTGGATTGCAAAATTGATTAAAGGTAATTTGAACTCAAAAGTTTACTACACTTCATTAAACGGTTTTGATACGCATAACAATCAACTTGCATCACACCAAAAACAATTAACTATTTTGAATGATGCTGTTTATTCATTTTATAAAGATTTGAAAAACAACAATATACTTGGAAATGTGACACTTGTAGTTTTCTCTGAATTTGGAAGAAGAGTAAAAGAAAATGGCTCTGGAACTGACCACGGGACAGCTGCACCATTATTTATTATTGGGGGAAATAATAAAGGTCAAATTATTGGGAAAAATCCTGATTTAGTCAATTTAGATAAAGGTGACTTAAGATACGAAATTGATTTTAGAAGCGTGTATGCTACTCTTTTACAACAAAAATTCAATTTCGATGCGAGATTAATCAATATCAAGAATGATGTGCTTTCAGATTTATTCTAGTAAAAATAAAACACAATAAACGGAAAATATCCGATTATCTATTGATTATTTTGCAAATCTATTTAATTTCTCTTCGAAACAAAACTATAAACACGATAGGTCAACAAGATATTGATTAGAATCACTGCTACCACTAAGTAACCGAGATTATCGAAATTCTCTAAGGGGCTTGATTGAGTTTTTTGTTGAACAATCCAACCGCCAATTAAAGCTGCGACACCTCCAGCCATTTGTTGTAAAGAAGAATTGATACTCATAAACGCACCTCTATCCTTCATTGCAGGAATCGATGCAGCCAAAGCTTGTGAAGGAACCATTCGCGCCATAATTCCCATCATCATAAATACATTTACTAGAATCAAAAGAAACAGCGATACTTTTGGTAATTGGGTATAAATCAAAACGGTGATAACCATCAAAATCGAAGCTCCTGTAAAGATGGTAAACTTGTTTAATTTATCGCTCAAAACCCCAACCACCGGCATAATTGCAAAAGTAGCCAATCCTACAATCATAAACATTAAGGGCAAATCTGCTTGCGAAATTCCGATGTTATTGACAGAATACGTACTTCCCCAAGGCATCATTAGGTAACCTCCCAACGACATAAAAGCGGTTGCAATGTATCCAATTCTATATTCTCTGTTGGAAATCGTTTGCCATAAATGTTTGAGTGCATTTTCACGTTGAAGTTTAAGATGTGCGTTAACTGGGTGAAGAACGAAAAGTGCAACGAAAAAAATAACACTCGCTAAAATTACAATAAGGTAAAAAGGCGCTTGCCAATGCCACACTTTTGCAAGGTATAAACTGATAGGAATTCCTAAAATTTGACTCATGCCAAAACCCATTTGCAAGAAACTCATAACCCTGCCTCTGTGGTTAAAATCGAATAAATCGGCCACAATTGCTAATGAAATCGAAGAAATTACTCCACCAAAAATTCCTGTAAAAATACGAGCAAAAACAAGTAGCCAATAACTGTTGGCAAGTCCACAAAGCAAAGTCCCGATAATAAACCCTCCATAGAAAAAGAGCAGTAGTTTCTTACGGTCAAATTTATCAGCAAAACTAGCTGTCAAAAACCCAGAAAGTCCGGCAGAAAGGGCATAGCTTGACACAACAACTCCAAATTGTGCAGGTGTTATTTTTAAATCTTTAATCAATAAATCACCAAGTGGCGACATGACCATAAAATCCAAAACCACGCTAAATTGGGTGAGGGCTAGAATTAAAATGACAACTATTTGATAGGATGTGAAAGGTACTTTTTCAGTGTTTTTACTCATAAGTCCACAAAAGTACAATAAGCAGCATTTTAAAAGGATTTTACTTGTTAGATTTTGTTAATGCTTTCAGCTGAACTTATTATTTTCTTCCTATTTTTAATCACTTAAAAAATCTATCAATGAAAATCTCAATTTATTTCATTTTACTCTCGTCAATAATTTTATTCGCCTCTTGTAATAAAGATACTGAGGAAACCAAAGAACCAAAGCTAATTATCAAAATTGTAGTGGATTCAACGCAAATTCGACTTGGAAATTTAGGAACAGCAAGTACAATTCCAGCGGGAAATGCAGGACAACATCCAAACTTTAATTCAATTGCAGCTCATTATTTAGAATTGGCTCCAAATGCAACAACTGCTTTAGGAAGTGGTGCTATTTTGTATCACGCACCTGAAACAACAAGTGGAGGAATCACAGCAATCGATTTTTCGAAAGCAATTGTAAAGAAATCAGGCGAAGTGTATTTGGAAATACCTTTGAAAGATGTTCCTGTTGGAAATTACGAGTGGGTGCGTTTATCAGTTTCTTATCAAAATTACGACGTTAAGTTTCATTACGCGGGACAGCCCTACACAGGAACAATCGCAAGTTTTGTAGGTTTTAAAAACTACATCACTTCTTTTCTAGTTAAAAATCAATCAGTAGCTGTCAATGCAAATAAATCACAAGGATATTGGGCTTTTGAATCTATTGCTGGCGTTCAAACGGGACAAAGCGCGGGTTCTACGACTGTTCCAAATCCTTTAGCTTCAACTTCGCCAATTCCAGCAGGTTCTTGTGTGGTAACTGGGCAATTTGCAAATCCTTTTTCAATTTCTGGAAATGAGAAAAATGACATCACTGTAATTATGTCTTTATCCATCAACAAAAGCTTCGAATGGAAAGATTTGAATGGAAATGGAAAATGGGATGTAGATCCAGGCTCAGGCGAAGATGTTGTTGACATGGGATTAAGAGGTTTGATTCCGATTGTTCAATAAAAGTTAAATTATCAAGAAAGTCTATAAAGTTTATAGATATTTAATTTGAAAATTCTAATTTTGCCAACTTAACCTAAAAAGAAAAATGAAAATCGAACAAATATATACAGGCTGTTTAGCGCAAGGAGCTTATTTTATTTCTTCCAATGGAGAAGCTGTGGTGATTGATCCTTTGCGTGAAATACAACCATACATTGAAAGAGCAACCGCTGATAACGTAAAAATCAAGTACATTTTAGAAACACATTTCCACGCAGATTTCGTTTCTGGACATTTGGATTTAGCGAAGGCAACAGGTGCATCAATCGTTTATGGACCTAATGCGAATCCAAGTTTTGATTTTCACAGCGCCAAAGACGGGGAATTATTAGAGGTTGGAGATATAACATTCAAAGTACTGCATACTCCTGGACATACGATGGAATCAACTTGTTACTTACTAATTGATGAAGGAGGAAAAGAATTAGCTTTATTTTCTGGTGATACTCTGTTTATTGGTGACGTTGGTCGTCCAGATTTAGCTCAAAAAGCTGCTTCGATGACACAAGAAGATTTAGCTGGACTACTGTTCGATTCCTTACGTGAAAAAATAATTCCGTTACCAGATTCAGTTGTGGTTTATCCTGCACATGGAGCAGGAAGCGCATGTGGAAAAAACATGTCTAAAGAAACAACGGATATCTTAGGAAATCAAAAAGCAACAAATTATGCTTTACGTCCCGATATGACCAAAGAGGAGTTTGTAAATGAAGTTACAGATGGTTTGTTACCTCCTCCGGGATATTTTGGGATGAACGTTGCAATGAATAAAAATGGATACGATGCGATTCAAGACGTAATGAGTCGAGGTTTAAAACCGCTATCTGTTCAAGCTTTTGAAGCTGCGGCAAACGAAACGGAAGCTTTGGTTTTAGATACGCGAACTGCGATGCAATTCTCCAAAGAATTTATTCCGAATAGTATTTCAATTGGTTTAGAAGGTCAATTTGCACCGTGGGTTGGCGCTTTAATTCCAGATGTGAAACAAGAAATTTTATTAATTACAGAACCAGGTAAAGAGGAGGAAACGGTTAAACGTTTGGCAAGAGTTGGTTATGATTATGTAATTGGTTACCTAGACGGAGGAATTGAAGCATGGAAAAATGCAGGTAAAGAAGTTGATTGTATTGGTAGAATTACAGCTGAAGAATTTGCAACTAAATTTTCAGAAAAGCCAATAGTGATCGATGTGCGTAAACCTGGAGAATTTAGTGGTGAACATGTTGAAGATGCGATTTCTATTCCATTAGATTTTATGAATAATCACATGGCTGAATTTCCAAAAGAAGAACCTTTCATTCTCCATTGTGCTGGAGGATACCGAAGCATTATTGCAGGGTCTATTTTAAAAGCAAGAGGATTCAATAATTTTGTTGATGTGATTGGAGGTTACGGTGCGATTTCAAAAACTGATGTACCAAGAACAGACTTTGTTTGTCCTTCAACAAAATAATTAAAATATAACTGGATGTTATCAAGTGCCTCCCATTGTTGGCTGAGGTTCTCGAAGTCAACAATGGGAGGTTCTCGAAGTCAACAATTTGAAGCTCTAAAAGCCAACATCACTAAAAATCAGATGTAAAAGTTTAACGGTTAATTTCTCTTTTAGTCTTTGTCTTAATCGTATTTAACTGGAACCCTAAACCAGCAGAAAACAACAATTCATCCATTTTTTGAGTACCAATTTGCGTTCCTCGAATTTTTGAATTAACATAACTTAGGTTGGCAAAAAAATGAAAGTAATCCCAAACATAGTAGTCAGCGCCGACTTTTAATGCAAAAGAGGGTGCTACATAAAATTGTCTTTCAAAAGCTGAGTAATCAAAATCAACCATAAATACGCCCATTTGAGCGCCAGTTGTTATTTTGAAATTCTTTTTTCCAAAATGGCGAAAACCACCAAAATAGATACGATTCATATAATTAGGATCTTTAAACCTAGAATCTATTGAATATTGAGCATCAATAAATTGGAATATTTCACCACGAAAACTATAGTTATAATCAACAACATATTCTAAAAAACCGTTGAGATAAATAGAATTTGCTTTATTCTGAAGCATTCTTCCTGGTGTTATTGTTGCAGAAGCTTTTATCAATCCAGGTCTAAAATAGAAATCATTATAGTAATTTTTCTGAGCAAAAAAATGAAAACAATTCAATGCTAAAATTATGAATATTATTTGCCTCCCCATAAGTCAACGATTTTGTAATGAATACCTAAGGTTATAAGCAAATGACCTTCTAAACTTGCGCCATGATGATGTTCAGTTGTGAAAACCAATTGATTATTTATTATTTCAGGCGAAAGGTGGTTTCCAAGATGAATCATATACTGTCCCATGATAGAAAAATCTAGTCTTGGTGATAAATTAATGTGTGTACCAATTCCCAATTGTACTGCTGAACTCCAGCGCTCCGCATAATTGTTTCTATTGGTGTTTTCTGTTATTTTGGTGTAATCAAAACAATGTCCTCCAAGCACATAGGGTTTAAGCAATTGTTTTTCTTTCAAATAAGGATAGAAAAGTACACTCCAGCCAATATGGTAATCTGTCCGATGCGCAATACCTTTAACATCTGCGGTCAAGTAATCGAAAAACCAATCTGTATTTATTTTTTCAGCAAGTTGTAATCGAAATTGACCCCCAGCTCCTGTACCAAAATTACTAGTTTCACTATCATTGAAAAGTGAAACTGTTGTTCGAACGCCAAGACTTAAAATACCACTTTCGTTGTTTTTAATCTTTAAAGGCTGTGTGAAAGAAATAAATGTAATACTTAAAAAACAAGCAATAATAATCTTTTTCAAACTTAGATTTTTTAATCAACCATAAAACGTTTCATAATGGATTGTCCATTCTCGAACTTCATTTCAAGTAAGTATATACTTGGAGTAAGTTCCGTTACGTCAAAGGTAAAAAAATCATTCTTTGCTGCTTCCATTATTAACTTTCCATCTAAAGAAATAATTTTTCCATGAATCATTCCTTTTGCTTCAACATTCAATAGGTGATTACTTGGGTTGGGATAAACTTTTATGTTTGATGCCAACTCTTCAGAAAGTGAAGCATTTGTAAAAACAGTAATTGTAGAAGTTGCAGTCTGGCTACAACCAAAAACATCAGGGACAGAATAGGTAATAACATGTGTTCCAACTCCAGCTAATCCTGGATGAAAACTTGTCCCAATAACGCCAGGACCTGAGTAAGTTCCTCCCGAAGGAATACCTTCAGTTAAATTTATAGGTAAAGAACCTTGACTGATTTGAGTTACAATTTCATTGTACGTTATTGATTCAACGGAATAAAAATCAATAAACAAAGAATCTTTTGCCGTGCAACCGCTTGGATTAGCACCAATCACATAATACATGCCTGGGGTTGGAATAAATGAAACACCATTTTGAACGCCATTCAACCAATTGTAGGTGGTTGCAGTCCCTGTTCCAATTAATGTTACTTCAGTATTTGGACAAATTAAAAGATTAGGACCTGCATCAACGAAAGGATTACTGAAAGAGACTAAATTTATAGCATTTGATCTTGATTTACACCCCATAATATCTGTAACTATTGTTCGGTAAGCTCCAGGTGTTGCTGTTGTGGTTGAAGAAGTTTGCGCACCATTTGACCATTGAATAGAAGTTGGAATCATACTTGTAGTTAAAGAAAGTGTTGCACTTGATCCAGGACAAATACCATTAGGACCAGTAACTATTACAGGTCGATGTTTTTGAAGAATTGTTTCATGTCCGTTTACAATCCCATTTCCATATGCAAAATTGGGTGTAATACCCGTAAAAGAGGTCGTATTAGCAGTGTTTAATAAATCAGCTTTGAAGTCTTGGAAGGTTGCTTTAGAACATTTTTGCAAATACAAAGCTGCGATTCCAGCAACTACTGGAGATGCCATTGAAGTTCCACCATTTCTAACATGAAAACCACCTTGATCAATAGAAGAATTGTTTGCAGGATTTGAAATAAACCACATAGGACCAGCGGTAAGAGAAATTCCGCCACTTGCAACAACATCAGGTTTTACAACCCCCATTCGACTTGGACCTTTACTACTTGATGGTTCTAACGTTCCAACTGGAACATAATTTGATGGTAAATAGGTATTTCCGTTTTTATCTACATGGCCTGAACGATTTCGAATGTTCCCAACTGAAATGACCTTGTCGGAGCAATTCCAAGATGATACAATCGTTTGGAGTGTATCAGGTGCGTTATAAAATGCTATTTCAGGCATTACCGAAGTAGTTGGGATTTGAGTTTCGAAATCACTTAAACCTAACCAAGCACCACCCCAAATGTCGTAAGTTCCTGTTCCATAGGTTTCAAAGCGATAAAGATAGTCTAAAGAATCAATGTCCCTAAAGACTACAGTCATGTGGAAACTCGCGCCAACTATTTCCCTGTAAGTTTGAATCGTTGCAATTCGGTCACCATTTGCGTTAAAAATGGTATCGTTTAAAGGAACACTATTGGGGTCTGTATATATATTTCTAAATGCAGTTCTCCCTCTAAAACCGTAGGTTGATGCTGGTAAATCAGCGCCAAAAGCAAAATTAAAATTACTTGTAGTGTCAGCCCAAAGATCAAAGAGTATTTTATTTGTACCAGCGGATGTAACTTCCGGATTATTCTTGCACCATACAAATGATGTATCTTGAGTTAAATTTCCTTGAACATGGTATTTTCCTTTCTCTCCAGAATTTCCTGCGGCACAAACCACAATTCTACCTTCTTTTTCTGTCAATAATTGATCGATATACTCGGCTGCTGGATCTTTACCATCGTGGCTACCAAGGTAAGTTCCTAAGGAAAGGTTTACAACTGCAGGTTTTCCTAATGAATCAGCAACTTTAAAGATATAATCACAAGCATCTGCAATAGTCAGCGTCCAATTCGGAAGACCAAAGTCTGTTTCCACAACAATTATATCTGCATCTGGTGCTACACCTCTATTTGTACTATTAGCTCTTCCATTTCCAACCGCCATTCCTGAGACAGTTGTGCCATGAGCTGTTCCTGTTTCTAAACTGGTACATTGACCATTATCAATTTGAGTTTTATCCCAAACTATTCCATAGCCATATGTTTCTGGAACCGTTCCAGCATTCGTTGTGTGATCCCAATAACGCAGAACGCGCGTTTTACCATTCGGCAACTGAAAATCTGGATGATTAAAATCTATCCCTTCATCTACAATTCCTACGATTACTCCTTTTCCCGTATAACTTGTGTCCAAACTAACACCTTGATGAATTAGATTCACTTTATGTCGAAAAACGGCTGAGTCACCTAAAGAAACAGGTGGAGCAAATTCAAAATAGAACTTATCAATTGTTCCATTTAAACGTTGTTCATCCATCCATTTAGGTGTCGTTTGAATAAATAACCAATTAGGAGTTTGATATTTAATTTTTACGTTCGCTTTTTCTAAAAAAAGTTTATTTGAATTTGAATTAGGAACTGTAAAGGAGATTAAAGAAGTTGGGTTTTCCTTCAAAAATTCATCAAAACGAATGTAAGATTTTTGGCTAAATCCAATGTTGGCAAGGAAAACCGTGACTAAAAAAAGGAATATATTTTTCATATCGTGAATGTTTCGCAAATTACGAAAAGAATCAATTAACTAACTATCAAAATTAAATACAATTCTGTTTAAACTTAGTTATTCACGTTATAAATGTTATTTTTGAAAAAAAATAGTTCATGAAAAAGACATTCTTTAAAATCGGCCTTCTATTAGCTGTATTTGCTTTCAATACAAAAATCATTGCTCAGCCTATCCCAGGAACATTAAATTGGTACAACGGTGAAGGTGCGGGTATGCAAACAGATAAAGCTTATGGTTTGTTGAAAAAGAAAACGTCGCAACCCGTTATTGTTGCCGTCATTGATTCAGGTGTTGACATTGAACACGAAGATTTACAGGGAAAAATTTGGGTAAATACAAAAGAAATTCCAAAAAACGGAATTGACGATGATAAAAATGGCTATATCGATGATGTACATGGATGGAATTTTTTAGGAAATGCTAAAGGTGAAAATCTAGATGCTGCACGTTTAGAAAAGACGCGAATTTTGGCTAAATTGATGGAGAAGTATGACGGAATCGACCCAGCTACCATTGCTTTTGATGAAGAATTTACATTGTATGAAACAGTAAAATATGAGGTTGAAGATGAGTTGGCAAACTTTGAACAGTATTTACCAATGCTTGAGAGTGGCCAATTTGATAAAGAAACTATCAAGTATATCTTAGATCAAGTAAAATTTAATTTGAATGTAAATTACGATGATCGATCATTGATTGGTGATGATGTTGATGATTTCAACGATAAAAATTATGGTAACGGTGATGTCGAAGGACCAGATGCTTTACATGGAACACACGTTTCTGGAATTATTTGTGCTTTACGTGGAAATGGAAAAGGTGGTGATGGAGTAGCAGATAATGTTAAAATTATGTCTTTGAGAGCAGTGCCAAATGGAGATGAACAAGATAAAGATATCGCTTTAGCAATTCGTTATGCGGTTGATAATGGAGCGCAAGTAATTAATATGTCTTTCGGTAAATCATATTCACCACATCAAGAAGAAGTTTTTCAGGCGTTTGAATATGCTGATTCTAAAGGAGTTCTTTTGGTTCATGCAGCAGGAAATGACGCTAAAGATGTTGATTATGAGCCAAATTACCCAACTTCTTTATATAGCTTTCAAGCGGAGCCTTTAGAGCATTTTATTACAATTGGTGCTTCAACTAAAGATAAAAATGAACTAGTTGCTTCTTTCTCTAATTTTGGTCAAGAGCGAGTTGATATTTTTGCACCAGGATTTGAAATTTATAACACTGTTCCTCAAAGTGAATACAAAAATTTACAAGGAACATCAATGGCAGCCCCAATGGTTTCAGGTGTTGCAGCTTTATTGAAATCGTATTTTCCTAGTTTATCAATGAAAGAAATCAAAGAGGTTATGTTCAATACTTCTGTAAAATACGAGGATTTAAATCCGCTTTGTACAACTGGTGGTGTGGTGAATGTTTACAATTCTGTGAAAGCGTGTATGGCGTTGGAGAAAAGTAAAAAATAGTTGAAAACTGAAAGTTGAAAGTTTGGTTTCACTTTCAGTTTTCAGTTATCATCTTTCAGTTTTATGAAAAAAATATTATTTCTTTTTCTTGTATTTATTTGTTTCCACTCCTTCTCTCAAAAGGAAACGGAATCATTGAATAAATTAATAGATGCATGGCATTTGGCAGCAACGAATGCAGATTTTAAAGCTTATTTTGCACCAACAACTGATGATTTTATTTTTCTAGGAACTGCTCCTGGTGAACGTTGGACAAAAAATGAATTTCAAGCATTTTCTAAACCCTATTTCGATAAAGGAAAAGCCTGGGATTTCAAAGCAAGTAACCGCAAATGGAATTTTTCAAAAGACGGTAAAATAGCTTGGTTCGATGAGGATTTGAAAACGTGGATGGAAGATTGTCGCGGAAGTGGCGTTTGCATCAAGGAAAAAGGGGAGTGGAAGTTAGCTTATTACAATCTCACGGTTCTGATTGAAAACGAAAAAATCAAAGAGTTTATTCAGTTGAGAAAGCAGTAGCATCACTTTTTATTTATCAACTCAGCCATCTTCGATAAGGCATCTTTAGATTCTCTTAATTTCACTAACATCACCCAATCGTGGAATAATTTTGGGTATTCGTAATAGTTTAAAGGAATGTTTTGACTTTCTAACATTTTCTTAAATTTTTGAGCATCAGCAATGAGAATGTCGTGTGTCCCAGCGAATAAACTTATTGGAGGAAGATTGGAAAAATCACCATAAATCGGGCTCACTAAACAATTTTTTGGATCCAAATTGCCGCACCATGAATTACCAATTTTCACTAAATTTTCTAAGTCTAAAGTGGGGCATTTTTTAATTGTGAGCAAAATATCGGGATTGGAGAGTGTAATATCAAGCCAAGGCACAATTAAAATTACTTGTGAAGGTTGCTCAATTTTCAATTCGTTGTTTTGCTGGCATAGTGCCAAAGAATAACCTCCACCAGCAGAGTCACCCATTAATATTAAGTTTTCAGAACCTATTTTTTGAATCAATTCGGAATACAAAACTCTAACCATCTCAAAACTTTCTTTATACGTTACAGCAGGAGTCAGAGGATAATCAGGTATAATTACGTTACAATTAGTTCGACGAACAATTTCAGCAACGAAGTTCCAATGTTGTCTAAAAACGTTCATCATATAAGCACCTCCGTGTAAAAACAATACAGTTTTCGTTGCAACTTTATCTTTAGGTGACCAACGAAAAACCGATCTTCCAGCAACTTGAATGGTATCAATTTTGAATTCTTTGAAATACCTTCTCGGAATCGACGCTGGATTATTGACTTGTTTTTTCTTAGCTAGCTTTCTCTTTGGATTCAAATTTGGAGCAAAAACATGCGCACCAGCTTTTAAAAGATGAACACGTAAACTTATTTTCTTTGGATAAATGTAATTGACCGAATTCGTTTTTTGAGCAAATAGTACTTTTTGAAGAATTAACACAAGAAAAAGAAGTTTAATTTTCGTCATGAATCGGAAATTGAGTAAAAATATAAAAGGCTCTCAAAGTTAAGAATGTATTTAGAATCAGTAATCCAAAATCAAACATCCAAAATCAAACATCTTTTTTTTCTTATTTTCGCGCCATGTTTGTAAAAGACAACACCCTCAATTCTGCAAAAAACTATTTCTACGAGCGATTGGAAGGATTTTCAGATTCAGAATTGAAACTCATGTGGACCGAAATCATCTGTAAACGATTCAACTGGTCGCGCGCTGAATTGTTAATGAATGCTGACTTTCGTTTGTCAGAATCTGATTTGTTATTTATTCGGTCTTACGTGAAACGTTTGCAAGAAAACGAACCATTTCAATACATTTTGGGAGAAACTGAATTTTACGGACTTACCATTAAATGCGACAAACGTGCCTTGATTCCTCGACCAGAAACCGAAGAATTAGTGGATTGGATTTCAGAGAATTCAAACATCGAAAAAGCGGTAGATATTTGTTCTGGTTCCGGTTGTATTGCTTTGGCGTTGAAAACAATCTATAAAAACGCTTCTATTTTAGGAGTCGATATTTCGGAAGATGCAAATGATTTAGCACGGCAAAATGCACAATTGAATAAGCTTGATGTAACTTTTGAGACAGCTGATGCTTTGGAAATTCAAGCTGACTTTTGGAACATGCTTTCCGACTTGGATTTAATTGTTTCCAATCCACCGTATATTCCTGAAAATGAAAAAGGTGAAATGGCAGCCAACGTTTTGGATTTTGAACCACACCTTGCACTTTTCGTGGAGAACAATTCGCCAATTATTTTTTACGAACGCATTGCAGACTTAGCCCATCAAAAATTAAAAAGTGGAGGGTTACTTTATTTTGAATTACACCACTTATACAGTGCTGAAGTGATTGCTTATCTTGAAAAAATTGGTTTCAAACAGATTGAAGTCAGAAAAGATTTACAAGGAAAAAATCGCATATTGAAAGCAGTAAAATAGATTTAGCTGGGATTCACCAACCTAGATGTTTAAAGTAAACGTTAATACAATTTTCAGGAGTATCATAATATACTCTTGTTTCAGTCCCAAGGGTTAATATATCGTCACCAGTTACAATTGTTTTTGATTTTAAGGTAAAAATACGTTCACCTTTAAAGTAAACAATTGCTCTCCCGCTTTTGAGAAATTGCATTACATTTTGCTCTACTATTGCTGACGATTCTTTGTTTCTTTCCACATCATCCAACCCATAATACAATACAATATTTTTCAAGTCATAGTTGTTTTTAGCTTTTTCAAGTTGTTCAATTGCTACCTTATATCTTGTAATCATTTGATCATAAAAAAGCTTTGAAAGTGAATCAGTATAGGAGTAATCAATGTATTTCGAATAATAATTTACTGCATTTCTAAAATTTAAGGTTAAATCATCAATTTCAATTAGGGATTTATAATCACCTTTTTCCCAAATGCCTAAGCGTGTTCCCGGGATGTCTTTTGATAAGGTAAATTCTGAAATAGTCTGAGAATAAGCGAAGTTAATTAATACAATTGCTAGGATTAAAAGTTTATGTTTCATGAATTGTGATTAGTATTGGTTTTTTTGATTTCAAGGTTGTTTGGTAAATTTAGGTTTTAAATAAAAGTTAACCAAAAACCATACCTTCCTTTAATGAAAAAAAGGCTACCAGAATTAAATCTAATAGCCTTTGTTTGTTGTTTTCGTTTTTCTATAAAAGCGTTGTCGGACAAACGTATTCTGTTTTTGGAATAGTTGTTTTTAAGATTTCAGTCATTCCACCTTCCACATCTTTGAAGTCCTCTAAACCTCTTGATTTTAGAATTGATGCCGCAATCATACTTCTATATCCGCCAGCACAATGTAAGATGAATGCTTGATTTTTTGGTAACTCCGTGAAACGTAAATTCAATTCATTTAATGGAATATTTACAGCATTTAAAACATGCTCAGAATCGAATTCGCTTTTCTTTCTCACATCAATAATGAGAGGTTCGTTGCTATAGCTTACTTCTAACTCACTTGCTGTCATTCGTTCAACAGTGTCAATTTCAAAGTTTACTGCTTGCCATGTTTCAAAACCTCCTGCCAAATAGCCAATTGTGTGGTCATACCCAACTCTTGAAAGTCGAATGATAGCTTCTTCTTCGCGGTCTTTATCTGTTACCAATAAAATTTCTTGTTTAATATCCGTAATCATTTCTCCCACCCACATTGCAAAACTTCCATCTAAGCCGATATTTATTGAGTTTGGAATAAATCCTTTAGAAAAAACTTCAGGTGCACGTGTATCGAGAATCAAAGCATGTGTTTCAGTAGCTACAAATTCAAATTCTTGGGCTGTAAGTGCTTTTCTTCCTCGTTCCATTACTGTATCAAGACTTTCATAACCTTGTATGTTCATCAATACATTTTTTGGAAAATATCCTGGAGGATTTGTCAAACCTGTCAACAGTTCTTTTACGAATTCTTCACGAGTCATATCAGCTCGAAGTGCATAATTTGTCTTCTTCTGATTACCAAGTGTATCTGTTGTTTCTTTGCTCATTTTTTTACCACAAGCGCTGCCTGCACCATGATTTGGATACACAATTAAATCATCCGAAAGCGGCATTATTTTATTTCTTAACGAATCAAATAAGTGATTTGCTAATTTTTCTTGTGTTAAGTCTGCAATTACATGTTGCGCCAAGTCAGGACGTCCAACGTCGCCAATGAATAAAGTATCACCTGTAATAATTCCGTGTTCGTTTCCTTTTTCGTCAATCAATAGATACGTTGTGCTTTCCATTGTATGACCAGGCGTGTGAATCACTTTAACTTTGTAATTTCCAACTTCAAATAGTTGATTGTCCTCGGCAACAAGTGCTTCAAATTGGGGTTTAGCGGTTGGGCCATAAACGATAGTTGCGCCTGTTTTTGCCGCCAAGTCAAGGTGACCTGAAACGAAATCTGCATGGAAGTGTGTTTCAAAAACATACTTAATTTTCGCATTGTCAATTGCAGCTCTATCAATGTAGGGTTGAACTTCTCTTAGTGGATCAAAAATCGCCACTTCACCGTTGCTTTCAAGGTAATATGCTGCATGAGCAATACATCCGGTATAAATTTGTTCTACTTTCATGTTTTTTGAATTTTATAGGACAAAATTAGAAGATAGGTGTAGCTTAATTTGTTACTTACATCACATTAAAAAGTGATATTGGTCACAAAAAACCAAACAAGAGGGTTCAAATTGAAAGCGTTTACTTTATTTCACTTTTTTCAGCTTAATCACTTTTCCATTTATGGAACTCGCGTAAATATATTGACTATCAAAAGCCATTGAAAATGTATTGAAATCGTTGAGGTTTTGCCACGTTTGTCCGCCATCTTGCGAATAATCCATTCCATTGGTGCCACAAGCGTAATAAATTCCATCGGTATAAATCACACATGAGCGATAACCAGTTGGTGGAGTTGTGCTAGCTTGCCACGATTTACCTCCATCTTTAGTTAGAAAGCAATTTTTTTCTTTTCCTGAAGCTTTTGTATAATCGCCACCAACTACAAGCATATTTAGTTTGTCTTTGATTGCTAATGAAAAAGGTCCAGCTGATTCTTTTGATTCAAATGGAATTTCTATGCTTTCCCACGTTTTTCCTTTGTTTCTACTGAAATGAATGCGTGATTTTAAACCACCAGAAACAAAATAAAAAACACCATCGTGAATTTGAACAGTGCTGCCACTTGCCGCAAAACCAGCCTCTCCTTCAAATGCTTTAATTTCCCCAAAACAAGGTATCCAATCTATGCCTGCATTGCTTGAATAATATAAAGTGAAATAACCATCAATGGGATCTCCCATCAAAAATCCAAGTTTGTTTTCAATAGCAATTCCATCTAGAAATACATTTTTAAGTTCTTTTTTATCAGGTGTTTTTAAATAAAATGAAATGCTTGATTTACCTTCCCAATCCGTTTGAATTACCAAACCTTCATCACCACTTTGCATTGTAATTAGCTGATTGTTAGTGTGAGCAACGTCACGTAATTCTGGTGCGTTTTCCAACGGATTGAGAACGATAGCTTGTTTTTTGGTTAAATCATAAGCGTATAAATAGCCATTATTGCATGCTAACAGTAATTTGTTTTTTACACATTCTATTCCTCTTGCGTGAATTTTTTCGTTGCTGTAACTTATGATTTCAACGACTTGTGAAAAGCTAAATACAGTTTTGAAACAAATAAAAGCAAGTAGTAAAAATCGCATTATTTATTATTCTCAATAACGTAATTTAAAACCTTTTCAATTAAATGTACACGGTCTTTTCCAGTCACATTGTGTTTATGCATCGGGTAGGGGAAGAAGTCCATTTGAATTCCTAAGTCCACAAATTTTTTCACTAATGCATAATTGTGTTGCATCACAACAACGTCGTCAATGGTTCCGTGAATTAACAATAAATCACCTTTTAAATTTCCTGCATGGTTTAAAAGTGAAGCTTGTTCATAACCTGTTGGATTTTCCTCAGGTTGATCCATGTAGCGTTCTCCATACATTACTTCGTAATATTTCCAATCTGTTACTGGTCCGCCTGCAACACCAACTTTAAACACATCAGGTTGACGCAACAATAAAGAAGAAGTCATAAAACCTCCAAATGACCAACCGTGAACAGCTAAACGGTTTGCATCTACATAAGGTAAAGATTTAAGATACTCAACACCCGATAACTGATCTTCCATTTCTACTGTTCCAAGTTGACGATGAATTTGAGATTCGAAGGCAAAACCTCTTTCACCAGAACCGCGATTATCAAGTGTATAAACTAAATAACCTTGTTCAGCCATCCAATACATCCAAAGATTGGCACCATTCAACCAAGAGTTGGTAACCATTTGAGCGTGAGGTCCGCCATAAACATAAACAAGAACTGGATATTTTTTAGAAGGATCAAAATCGCTTGGTTTAATCATTCGGTAATACAAATCCGAACCATCTTTTCCTTTTAATTTTCCAATTTCAGATTTTCCTAATTTATACTCAGCCAATTTGTCTTTTGAATCAATCAATAGTTTTTGTTGTTTTCCTGAAATTGATGTGATTTGTGCAAAATGAGCAACACTTCCACTGCTAAACGCATCATAAAAGTAATTTCCAGCTTGGTTTATGGCGAAATTGTGAGTTCCCTCTTGAGTAGTCAATAGCGTTGTTTTTGCTTTTTTTCTATCAAGAACATAAACAACTGTATTCGTTGGGTTTTCTCCAGTTGCTTTGTAGTAAATCATATTTCCATCTTTACTAGCTGAAAGAATTTCTTTGATTACAAAATTATGATTGGTCAACTGCGTAACTGCATTGGTATTAAAGTCATAGAAAAACAAGTTGTTAAAACCGCTTCTTTCAGAAACCCAAATAAAGTTATTGCTTGTTGCTAATGGAAAAAACGGTGCGTGTTCCGGCTCAATCCATTTGTCATTTTTTTCTTCTAAAATTGTTTTAACAAAAGCGCCAGTATTTACATCATAAACATTTAACCAACAGTGATTTTGTCCTCGGTTAACTTCTGCGATTAAAACGTATTTATTGTCGGGAGTGAAACAAACATTGGTTAAATAATCATCTTTCGCACCACGCGGAGAAATATAAATGGTGCTATTATTTGAAAGGTTGTAAATACCAAGTTTAGGTTCCTCCGATTTCTGACCAGCCATTGGGTATTTAATCGAAGTCAAAGATCCAGGAATGGAATTAATATCTAACAAAGGATAATCGTGAACATTTGTTTCGTTCTTTTGATAAAAAGCTAGAAATGCGCCATTTGGTGACCAAAAAATGCCTTGAGAAATACCAAATTCATTACGAGCGATTGTTTGTCCGCTAACGATATTTTTATCAGTGAAATTTGTAATCGATGTTGCTTTTTCACCCGCTTTTTGAATCCAAAGATTGTTTTCAATTGTAAATGCAACGTGATTTAAACTTGGATGAAATTGTCCATTTACTGCATTTTCAGGTAAAGTTTGAAGAATATTTCCTTTCTTGGTCAATAAATTATAGGTCAATAAAGTACTACCATCGTTTAAAGTGAATTGGTTTTCATCCAACCAAGTTAAACCAATAAAACCTTGAAATTTAGCACCTGTAGCGAGATTAACATCAGCAATATTTGCTATTTCTGTTTCAGTTTTGCTAACAACATCTGATTTATAAAGCGATTGCCAATTTTTACTTAAATAAGAATAATTTGAAGTGTAAGCAATCCATTGAAAGTTGGTAATTCGTTCAGGAGCAAGGCTTCTACCTTGAAGCATAACAGCATCCTTTAGGGTTAATTCTTTGAGTTGAGCAAAAGAAATAAAAGTTGAAATTATAAATAGTGGTAATAAAATTCGTTTCATGGTTGTTGAATAAATTGGTTTAAAAAGTTTTCCATTGGTCTTCCTGCATAGTAGCAGTTTAGTAAAATTTCATCTAAGTCAGCTTTAACAACGGTTTCTGCAGAAAATTCTGCAAAGAAGTAAAATTGCTTGTTAAAAATAAGTGCTTCTTTTTGAGCTGCATCTCGAAGATGGGAGGGAAGCATTTTATTTTTTTCACCTCTAAGTTCACCAAATAGATTCTTAAAATTTGGGTCGGAGTAAAGTTTTTGAAAGGTTTCCAAATTATCAGCAATGCCTTCTCTAACAGCTTCCAGTCCGTCTTTATCCACTTCGTAAATTCCACCATAAGCGCGCACATGTTCAGGGCCTAACTCAAAATAAATGCCATTGATTGCACGACTTTTTTTTCCTCCAGGTGCAATGACAGCAGAACACATTAATTTGTAAGGGGTTTTGTCTTTCGAAAAGCGTATGTCGCGATTGATTCTAAACATACAATCCTTAGGCTCCAATTCTTTAAAGGCAGGGTCGTCCTTAGAAATGCAATTAATCAAGTGTTTGGTGAATTGTTGAAATGGAATTTTAACCGATTGTTCGTAGCGTTTACGGTTGAAGTCAAACCAATCTTTGTTGTTGTTTCCTGCGAGTTCAATAAAAAAATCAAGGTAATCTTTCGTGAAAAAAGCCATTATAAGAAAGTTATAAATAAACAAATTGGAATCGCTCCAGCGTAGGTGTAAATTCGATCAGAACTAAAATTAGATTTTCCTTTGTACAAATATTTTCCATCATAAGTATAAAGGATATCGGAACTAAAATTAGATTTTCCTTTATAAATGTATTTCCCATCAATCGTGTAGAGAATATCTGAGCTAAAAGTAGATTTTCCTTTGTAAACATATTTTCCATCAAAAGTGTAAAGGATATCACTTGAAAAAGCGCTTTTTCCTTTGTAGATATATTTTCCGTCATACGATTTTAGAATGTCGGAAGAAAAATTAGATTTTCCTTTGTATAAGTACTTTCCATCGAAACTAAACAGAATATCCGAAGAAAACGAACTTGAACCTTTGTAGATATAGGAAGCGTTTTGAGCGTTAAATTTGAAAAAAATTAGAAAAAGGCAAAACAGACTTATGTATTTCATGAAAATTTAAAACACGAAAATACTAAAATTTGATTAGTAAACTTGAACTAGTTTATTGCTTTAAAATAAAAGACACTTTTCTGTTTTTAGTCCCAAAAAGAATCGGATTAACCCCTTCTTTATTTACAACAGTTATGTTTGAAATCACAAATCTATTTTTGTTAATTCCTTTTGTAACAAGGTAATTTACACATTCATTAGCCCTCTTTTTCGAAAGTTTTTCATTTGCAGCAGGAGAACCTGATTGATCAGCAAAACCAATTACATCGACTTGAACATTTGGATTTTCTTTTAAATATTTAACTAGTTTGTCTAATTCTTGTTTTGATTTAGGGCTTAACAATGATACACCAATTTCAAAAAACACTTCGGAAAAGGCAGTTTTTTCAAGTGCTAATTCAATTTTAGGCCCTTTATCAATTGGTTTGATTTCCTCTGATTTTGGTTCAATTTCTGGTATTTTTTCAATAGGTTTAACAGGTTCAGATTTTTTTTCAGGGCAACCATCAAATTTTGCAAATCCTTTAACATTTGGACATTTATCTATAACATCTGGTATTTGGTCACCATCTGCATCTGGACATCCTTTATGGGTTCCAACAACATCAGGAAATAAATCGTACATATCAGGAACACCATCTCCATCTTTATCAGAATTTTCAGAATCTATATAAACTGTTTTTTCCTTATTTTCTAATTTGTTGTTTTTTGGATTCGGTTTTGGATTATTAATTAAAGAGTCAATATCATTTGTTTTCTCTGGAGCTTCTAATTTACCAATAGAAACACCTCTTGCATCTACTTGATTACCTTTAGGTGTATTTGGTTCATCATCTAAATAATTACTTACGCCATCACCATCGTAATCTTCCAATTTCATTTCCAATTGTTGTAATTGAATTTCAAGAAGGTTTATTTTTTCGAGGTCTTTGTCTACTAAAGTTGGGAAAGTATACCAGTCAGCGTGATGTTTGCGTGGACCAATACTCATTGTCGCTCCAACAGAAAAGTTTAAAAAACCACCACTAATTCCTTCTTTTGGTTTTATGATAATTCTTGTATCGTAAGAGAAATCTTGATTAAGTTGTGTTATATAGGACAAATCTACATGAACACTATAGGTATTATTGATTCTGTATTTAGGTGTTATACCGAAAGTAAAATTAACTAATTGGTCGAAATTATTTTTTTTAAACTGATTTTCTGTTGCAATATTTTTGGACCATAACCCGCTTAATCCCATACCTGCGTGTGCTAATGTTCCAAAGTTTTCTACAAATTCACTGAAACCTAAAATTTCTCGAAGATTTAATGAGGTTTCAATTGATAATCTATAATAGTTGGAAGGTGTTACATCGTTTTTAAAACTAAATCTATCGTAACCAAAAGTAGACATCAAGCCAAATTTATTATTGAACATGTATCTATAGTTCATGTTAATATGACTTGGTCTAAAAATTCGTGTTGAACTACCTTGATTTTTAACAGCAAAATGATTACCGACAGATAATGAAAATGAAGAAGTATTAAAACCTAGTTGAGCAACAAAGTTGTTAACAGAAAATGTTATAATCAATAAAAAGGTGAAATGCTTAATCATTTTGGTTTTCAATTAATTATAAGTACAAATATAATCCCAAAAAGAGTTTTAAGCTAATTTTATTAATTATCATATTAACATTGTTATTAATACTTTTTAAAATCATTTTTGATGTAGTTATTTATTTACAAGACATCTCAAGTTAGCCCAGCAATTTGAGGTAATACGTAATTGAATTACTAAAATTACAAAATAATAGAATATGTACAATTAAAAGATTAATTGTTTGCAAACTTCAATTAACAATAAAAAAATCAAAGTTTAAGGAGATACGAAATTTTATTTTTTTATTATTCGGTGAGTTTCAATTTTTCCTTCGTACGTTTTAACAAACAAATAATAAGTTCCAACATTCATTTTTTCAAGGTCTACTTTAACTTCTTGCGTGTTCTCAAATTTTTGATTCAAAACTTCTTTTCCTAAAGCATTGTAGATGAGTATATTACCACTTGCATTTAAGCTTTCAATTGTAACTTTGATATAGTTCTTTGTTGGATTAGGTGAAACGGAGGAGAATGAAAGGATATTTTGACTCAGCCCTCCTGTTTGGTTAGTAATTACAATGTTATTTCCATTTGCTGGATTCCATAACACTGCATTCGAAGGAAGTTCTTTCCCTAAATCATCATTTGTGTTTGGTGTAACGTTTTCTTCCCCATCAAATTTGACACATTGAATTGTGGTTTGATTTGGGTTTACTCTCACATAGAAAAAGTTATCAAAAACTTCTTGATCTTTGATGTATGGTTTTTTATTAGCTCCAGTGTAATCTAATGTTCGATGGGGAGCTCCCCAATTTCCTTCACCTATATAAACAATTCCCTCTGGGTCTGGTGTAAAATCGGTTCCATTTGCATTTTTTTTGCAAGGAAGTGTCCATTTGGTTACATGTGAGTGTGATTCCATGCATAATTTTACTCCATATTGTTCAAACAAATTAACCCAACAATTCATCTGGTCTGGTACAAGTCCATACCCATTTCCCATGGCAAAAGTTGAAACATGATATTGAATGAATTTCCATTTAGGTGGATTTGCTGTATTTGTATGGTTTTGTAAATCAGTGGTTAACCAATTTAATTGATTCGCATCTGTACATGGATTTAATTCTGAATTTAACATATATAATCTTAGTAAACCATTGTTAATATTCAAAGCATAATATTCCTCCAATGGAACATCGAAAAAATTATAAATATCTTGATTATCTTCATGATTCCCTTGTGTGAAAGTCATCGGGTACATTCTTCCATCAGTTGAAATTGTTAATTGCCAATCATTCAACCATTCGTCCCATTCAGCATTGGTGTTTGAAGTGATTTGATTCATAACAAAATCGCCATTAAAAGCAACAAAGTCAGGTCGTATTTTTGCAACTAAACGATTTCCTTTTCTTTTTTGTTCTAAGCAATTTCCACTTGGACAGTTTTCAATATAAGCTCCAAAAACTTTAAAACCATCACGTGTATCCCCTCCAGAAATGAATCCTATTGGGTCATTTGGATTATCAGATAATGTTTTGAATTTAAAGCGAGCACTTACCGTCCCACCAGCATCTCGAATAACGAAATAGTAAATTGTGTTTGGTAATAAACTCGATAAACGAACAAATTTCCGATTAATTCCATGCGCTGTTGCTGTTCTATCTACTGTTTTTGAATTTGGATAGGAAGCGTAAGCTAAACCAAAATCACTTGTGCCATAATATACTGTTCCATCATCGCCACTCCAACCTATCACAATAGAACTTGAGGGATCATCTCTAAATGAAAGCGTATAATGATTTGTTGCAGCCTTAAAATGAACTGATAAAAGTAAACTTATAACTAGAACTATATTTTTCATATCTCGGTTTTTTTTACACTTCTTTTTTAACTCTTAATTGTATCTTAAACTCCAAAAACTTTCTTTAAAGTTAAATAATTTTATAATCCAAATTTGGTTGTTGATTAATCCAAATGAGTGCAATACGTTCTTGTTTCTTTAAATCTTCCAATAGAGATAAATCAATAGATGCTTCCTTGAATCTTTTGTGTTTTAAAATGTATTTCATGGATTCATCTACGCTTTCCTCAATCAAAAGTATTTCATACGAATTGTATGCATTCAAGCTCGAAACTAAGTTTAAAGGAACATAAATTGTTTCTGACTCAATCTCATTTATCCAATTTTTTTCGCCTATGTTTACCTGATCTTCAAAAATAGATTTTTTAAACCCACCTATTGTTTCTCCATTTTCAACTAGTTTTAGAAGGTGTTTTTGTAACTTTTCACTTGGCAATCCTGTGATTATTTTTTTGTGCCCTTGCGAAAGCTTTTGAACCATTTTTTTATAGAATTGGAATTTTTCTTTTTCACCAATAATTTCATTTAAATCTGCAAGCCACCTGAAGACCTTAGGAATATTTTGGGTCATCGTTTGAACTACCTCAAAAGATTGAATAGCTTCATTATACAATTTTGCCAATGCAAATGCTTCTCCTAAGTGAAAGTGAGCCAAAGGATAATGATATAATCGATCTATTGCATCTAAAAAATATTCAATCGCTTCTTCATACTTTTCTTCGCGCAATTTTACAAGACCAACTCCATGATAAGCATACGGATTATCGGGGTCTTTAGCGATCACTTTTTTGAAGCATGTTTCTGCTTCAGTAGAAAAACGTATTGAATTCAAAAGTTTACCTAAATCTAACAGAATCTCAATGGCATCAGGGTTTTCGTTTAACGCCGATTTTAATAAAGCAACTGCTCTATCTGGATTATTCAATCCAATTTGAACCTTAGATTCTAAAACGTCAATGTAACTTTTTGAAATAACGTTTTTAGTTCGAATAAAAGTTAAATACTCTTCAGCTAATTTGAATCTTTTTGTTTTTACTGAACAGTTAACAATTTCAATTAAAAAACGAAAATCAGGTTCCTCTCGCGATTCAATTTCAAGTAAAATTTCTAGTGCTTCATCATATTTTCCAGCACTCGAGTAAGATTTAGCTAGGTAAAAATTATTTTCTTTAATATTATCCTTTAGGAATTGATTGGGGTCTTTTTCATTTTTATTGAAGTCGTCGATGTATCCCAAATCAATCAATTGTTGTAGCGCAGATTCATTTGCTTCGTTGCTAAATTCAGCTTCAACAACTAATGAACCTCCATCCTTTTCTACATTTTCCCAAGAATCAATGTAATTTATTTTTTTATCAGCTTCATAAATATCAACCAAAGGTTTTCCAGCCATGTCTTTCCCAATCGGCAAATCATAAAGTGAAAGTAGAGTGGGCGTGATGTCTAAAACACTTGCACCATAGATTCGTTCCCCTTTTTTGATCCCTGGACCTTTAATCGCAATGATTCCGTAAGGTGCATGTTCGATTGCTGGACCAGAAGGAATTTGGGGAACATGTGTTGGTCGTAAGTGATCTGAGTGAAAACCGTGGTCCGAAATAACCATAATAGTGGTATCATCATCGGTCATTTTTAATATTCGGTCGAGCATCATATCGTGATATATATAAGCACCGATAACGACATCTTTAAATAAACCAAAGTCTTCATCCGTTATTCCTTTCATTTGAGGAGGATGAAATTTCATGAATGCATGACTAAAATGATCTAATGCATCGTGATAGACTGCTGTGAAATCCCAAGGTTCTGTTTCAATTAGTTCTGTTGCAGCTGCATGAATTGTTGTGGCATGGGCTAGTAATCTACTAATTACCGTTAGCCTTTTATCTTTTTTCTTGTCTAGATTTAATGCTTGAGGTACGAAAGGCATTACAAGATTCCCTGTGATTTCATGTGGGTGAACTCTTAATTCAGTTAATCTTTCTTTCAATCTTTCCGGATAAATTGTCCCTTCAGGCATTGTCCATTTGTCAAGTTCGATGACTTCACCTCCCATTTTTTCTTGTTGGAATAAATTCGAGACCATGCAACCATTAATGCTTTCAACGGGATTACTTGGCCACCAACCGACAATGTTAGATTTAATTCCTTCCATTGTGAAAATGTTCCAAATTGCTTTCACTTTACGTGAGTGGGATGAAACAGAACGAATTCCTCCATTTCCATCTGGTTCAACAAAACCAAGAACTCCATGGTCAAAAGGTCTTTTTCCAGTAGCCATCGAAGTCCAAAGCATGGGAGAAAGCGGAGGATCTAGTGTTGCTAATTTTCCTTTCACACCGTTATCAACAATACTTTTGATGGCTGGCATTAAACCATTTGCCATTAATTTATCTATGATTTTCCAATCGGCTGAATCCCAACCAACTAGAACAACTTTATTTTTTTTCAAGGTTACTATTTTGAGTTTCTTCCCATTCTTTTTTTGCCTTTTTCCAAGCTCTAACACCTATACTACCAAGGGCAAGTAAGCCTAGCGAACCTCCAGGAGGAACAACAAATTCTTTTTTTGTAGAGTCGTTAACGATTCTAACTTGTTTTTGATTCATTATCAATTATTTATCAAGTTTATTACGGTATAATTCAGGATGAACAGCATTCGCTAAATCTTCCCATTTTTCAGAAAGTTCTAAAAAGTCAATGATTTTTGTCAATTCAACTTCTGTGTTTGAAATAAGTTCCTTGTACCAAATATTAAGATAAGGGATATTATTTGATTCAAAAAATGTGTATGTTTTTTTCAAATGAAGTTCGTAAATTGTTTTAAATTTTTCTCGTTCTGAGGATTGGTCTTTTCCTAACATTTTTTCTTGAGAACGCAAAATTTCCTCTAAATCACGACGCATAAAGAGAACGCGATAGTTGAGGTTTTTATCTAAAAAGAGTGGAAGAGGGGTTACAATTTTTATTACTTTGCCACATGCATCTTTTAAAAAAGAATTGTCTTTTACAATACCTTTTACAGCTTCTAATTCATAATAACCTTCAGGATTATTGATGTCTTTTTCGCGTAAACCATCAGCTAAAATCGGAAGAGTTGTTCGCTCCATGATTTGCATCATCAAAGAAGTTCCTGAACGTGGTAGTCCAGTTACAATTGTTACAGTTTCCATTCTTTATTTTTGAATTAAAAGGAAACAAAGCTACTAAAAATGGTTGGTAACACACCTTAAATGTTTGATATTGTTTGGTTCTATTTGGTTTACTGCAACTTAGAAAATAAAAGATAATATGTTTCTGTTGGGTGTCAAATTGACTAAGTATTCATTTAATTTATCATCTTAATTTAGTCCGATTTTATGTTTTATTTTATTTTTATAAACTTTAACTGTACCATTAGTAATTCCCTTTCTAGTTGAGCAATTACTTTGGAGCTCAAATAAATTTTAAAGTACGTTCATAGCAATCTCTATTGATAATTTAACTCAGGATGTTGCCTTTCTAATTCATTTAAGAAAACATCATTTTCATCGAGCGTTGTTAAATTGTTTTTTAGTAACAGTTCCTCCATAATTTTTTGATGATGAACTTTCAATTTTAGTTCATTAATCATGTCAGAAGAGTTTAGACTTCCTTGTGTTTCTGCTTCAAGAATGGTTCTAATTAATTCATCTTCAAACGTTTTTTTCATATTCAGTTTATAACGTAATTCAGAAATTTCGTTTTCTTTTATAGATATTTGATGATTTAAAAGGGTAGAGCCCCCTTCATTTTTAAAATCATCGTATTTTAAATCACTTCTGTTATTTAAAGTCTTTTTTAAATAATAAAACTGTGCAGTAAGTAATGTTAAGGTAGTAATAATCAATAATAGTATTGAAATGGCAATACAAAGATTAGAAGATAAAAAATCCCTTCATAAGTTGTGGTTTTATTTTTGGAAAACAGAATAAATTGAAGGAGTTTTGATTCGAATTATTAAAACAAACTCGTCTTACATCTTTAAACCAAGGTTAAAGATTTAACTAAAAATTACTGAATTTTATAGGATTAACTTCTAATTTTAGTTAAGCAGCTTTCTTGCTGGACAGGTTGCACAGATATTCATTTAGACTTTCATCTGCACTAAGTCCTATTTTGTGTTTAATTTTGTTTTTATACACTCGAACAGTTCCGTTAGTAATTCCTTCGATGACAGCTATTTCTTTTGAACTTAAATGTAATCTAAAATAGGTACATAGGGTTCTCTCTTGATAAGTCAATTCAGGGTGTAATCTTTCTAATTCTTTCTGAAATAAGCCTTTTTCATCAAGTGCTGTTGAATTTTTAACAATTTGTTTTTTATCAATTTCAGTTAAATTTTGAAGTTTTAACTTTAGTTCATTTAAAAGAACTTTTGAATCAAAGTTTTCTTTATTTTCAGCTTCATTTATGGTTTTAATTAACTCATCCTCAAATGATTGTTTTAACTCTAATTTTGTTCTTAAGTCTGATATAACTTTTTCTTTATTTCTTAATTGATCATCATTTAGATTAACATTTGATTTAAAGTTTTTTGAAGATACAACTTCAGAATTTGGAATAATTATTTTCTTTTTCAAAATATAGGAAGTTGAAATAATTAACGTTATAATTGATATTAACAAAGCTACTATTGAAACATAGTTAAATATACCATCGGTAAAAAAATCATTCATAATTTCAGTTTTAAAATATTAGTAATTAACTAGGCGAAAAAACCTAGTTTTTGTTTATTAAACTGTTAATTGTATGGTTGTTTTTTGTTACTAAAATGGAATTTCTTGAACTAATAATTTGAATCATTTGTTAATTTAGTATTTTATTTTAATTAAAAAAAATTAACAGAATAATTTGTTATTCAAATTTAGGAAATAACACATTTCTTAAAGTATTGATTAAAGTGTTAAATTTGAGTT
>CAZDKE010000022.1:32004-49945 GCA_964506255.1 uncultured Lishizhenia sp.
ACATTGTTATATTTTTAAACAACTAAGCCCGGCATCAACACTATTCGACATTTCAGATAAACTCGTATTATGTATCATTGATAGTAAATCCTTTTTAATAAACTATTTATGAAATTAATCGATAAGTTATGAATCAATTTCAGTCAAAAATAATTTTGAAATGGAAAGAAGTTAAATGATATTAAAGGATTTCAATGGTTAAATTAATCCATTTTTTTGAGCAAATTCAAATAGTCCGATATTATTTGAAATGTTTAATTTTTTGTAAATTTTAGTCTTATAACCTTCAATAGTTTTTTCAGCAATTTCCAATTCATCAGCTACTTCCTTATTCGAAAGACCTTTGCAAATTAATTCAATTACTTTTATTTCTTTTGAATTTAGTGAATGAATCAATTCAGTTTGAAAGTCTAAAAACAATTGTGAGATTTCTGAACTAAAATAAACTTTACCATTGGCAGCACTATTAATTGCATTTAACAATTGTTCTTTACTTGAATTTTTTGTTAAATAAGCCTTAACACCAGACTTGTAAAGATCTTTAACTATTGCCATTACATTTAAAATAGAAACAACTACAATGTTAACATTTGGAATTCGATCTAACATTTCTTTGATGGTTGAAATAGAATTACCATCTTTAAGATTGATATCCATTAGAATTACATCCAATTTATTTTCGGTACAAAACGCTAAGGCAGATTGGCAGTTGTCAGCTTCTCCAATTATTTTAAAATTGGTTTCTTTTTCAATTGTTAATTTCCAAGCTTCACGAACAAGTTGATGGTCTTCTGCAATAAAAATTGTTTTAATCTGCATAATTTTAAGAAGCTCTTTCAACCATTATCTAACAATCAATTCAACTTGATTTATAAGATTTAACAACTGAAATGTGTAGTAATTTTTAGTTTTTTTAAGCTACTCAAATATAATAATTCAGAATTGTATTTTATATAATTAACACGTTAATTAACAAACTTAAGGGTTGAATGCTATTTTATTTAGGGTTTACCCTTAGTATAATTAATGTTTAATCTTTTAATTAACACGTTGTGTTTCGAATTAATGATTTTCAATTCAATTTTACTTCAATATAAACGGCCAAACCTTGAAAAAGATTATTAAAGAATCGAACTTTTCCATTTAATAAATAGACGCGATCCTGAATACTTTTAAGTCCAATACCTTCTTGGTTTGAATTTTTGATTCCTATGCCATTATCCTTTGCAATGAGAATTAAATACCCTTCCTTATAGATAAATCGAAAATACATTTTTGTTCCATGGGAATGTTTTAGGGCATTTTGAGCTAATTCTTGACAGATTCGAAAAATGTGTTTTCTAATATTATCATTAATGTATAATTGTTCAGAAATTCGATTATCAACTGAAAATTTGAGTTTTGAGGTAATGTTAAATTTCAAGAAATAGTCGATAATTGCAGAAACAAAACAATCATTAAAAATAAACTGAGAGGTAGATTCTAATGCGATTTTTCGTATTTCTTCTATTGCTGATGTTAAATATTCTAAAGCTTGTGAAAGACATTTGTTATCTTTTATACCTGCATTTTCAATATTTAATTTCGAAGCAAACAAAAGTTGATTGACACCATCGTGTAAGTCTTTGTACAAGGCTTCCTTGCTTTTTTCTTTTGATTCTATCAATAACTCTGCAATTTGTCTGCGTTTTTCAGACTCTTCTTGAAGCTTAAGTTCAAGCAGTTTTCTTTTGGTTATATCTCGAGAAATTATAAAAGTTTTTTGATGGTTAGAATTTTTATCATATTCGAAATTAGCATAATCTTCTAGCCAAATATCGCCTTCAACGGCGTGAATTGCTCGATGCTGTATTACTAAATCTTTGTTTTTATTGGTAACAGCATTGAAATAAGATTCTAAAACGAAGTTTAAATCGTCAGGATGAATGTAATCTAAGGCATCAGACTCTTTAATAGGGAATTTCTTTATCCTTTTACCCGTAATTCTTTCAAATGAGGGACTAGCGTAGGTTAATTCCATTTGATTGTTGAAAATCAACAAAGTATCTGACGAGTTATCAGCCAACATTGATAACAATTGATCTCTTTTTTTTAGTAACTCTTTTAAGTCAATGCGTTCAGAGACATCAGAAATAAAGGAACCAATTCGTGGCTCATTTTCTCTGTCTAAGAATAGAAAACCAACAAGTTCAGCTGGATATTTATTTATATTATCTCCAAAAACCTCTTTAGTAATTAGCGATTTTGTTTCTTCCGATAATTCTTTAAACGAATTACCTTTATTTAAAAGATAGTTTTCATTTTCGTTGGTTTCCTGATTTTCAAGTTTTGATTGAACCAAATTTCTATTTTGTAGATTTTGTAGTTTATCGTTGTGTTTACCGTTTAAAACACTTGATAAAACAGACGCTCGATCATTTTTTGAATCTTCCTTAACTTCCTCAATTTGGTTTAGAATAAGTGCTGAGACTTTTGTGTGAACCCCTAACATTCTAAGAGGTTTACCATTCTTATCTCGAATACACATACCTTTACAACGAATCCAAACTATATGACCATCTTTGTGAGTATATCTTACTACTTGATCATACGGGTGTTCAGGATTGTTGAAATGGCTTATTAAGTTTTCTTTAGCTAAAATAAAATCATCAGGATGAATAATGTTTTGCCAGGCATTTGATTTGTGTGGCATTTCATTCGGATCATAACCAAGAGTTGTCCAAAAATTAGCTGACATCCATTCATTTTCTGGATTTTCTAAATCCCAAAACCATGTTCCATCTAAAACGACATTGTTCATAAAATCATAAACAATATTATCGCTTTTTATTTTTTCAACTAATTCTTGCTCAAGGTAATTCATAAAGACATTTTAAGAAAGTGTTTTTTATATTAGAAATAACTAACTCTACATTTTTCAGAATTACATAAAAAAAGCAAAAAACTTAAGTAGTGTTTCATAAATATAACGAAATGGGATTCAATAATTTAAGTAAGAAAAAAATAATTCATTTAAAAGGGGTTTTAACTTATTATAAAAAGGGTTAACCCTTTTTATGTTTTATTATTAGTTAATTAATCCATTTTTTTGAGCGAAACTATAAATTCCAAGATTGTTAAAAACCTTCAATTTTTTAAAGATTTTTGTTTTGTAACCTTCTATTGTTTTTTCGGACATTTTCATATTGACACCAATCTCCTTGTTGGAGAGACCATCACAGATTAATTGAATTATTTTAATCTCTCTATAATTCAATGTGTTAATTGTTTCATTATCCCTTTCTAATAATAATTGAGCAATTTCAGTACTGTAGTATTTTTCGTTATTGTTTGCTTTTTTTATTGCTTCAATAAGTTCTTCTTTACTAGAGTTTTTTGTTAAAAAGGAGCATATTCCCGCTTTATATAAATCTTTAATGATGGAATAAACATTAAGCATTGAAACGACAACAATCTTTACCTTTGGAATTATATCTATCATTTTTTTAATAGTATCCATTGAACTACCATCTTTCAAATTGATGTCCATAATAATTACATCAACCTTATTTTTTGAGCAATATGCGAGTGCTTCGGCTCCTGTTTCAGCTTCTCCAATAATTGAAAATGTACTGTTATCTTCAATAGTAAGCTTCCAAGCATCACGGACTAATTTGTGATCTTCAGCTAGATAAATTGTTATATTATTATTCATTTACTCGTAATTTAATGTAAACAATTAAGCCTTTTTGTTCAAGATTAAAAAAAACGCTTCTTCCCATCTAATAAATAAATTCGGTCTTGAATAGATTTTAAATTTAGGCTTTCGAGCGGTGTTTTGCATTTGAATGCACCATTGTCTATGGAAAAGTTAACAAATTCAGATTCAATTTGTTTAACGCGAAAAACAGTCCTGGATGCTTTAGTAGTTTCTATAGAAAATTGAACCAATTGCTGAACAATTCTAAAAATAGTTTTTTTTGAAGAATCTTTAATAAAATAAGGTTCTTGTTTATCTGTTTCTACTATAAATTTAATAATAGAATTATTGAGACCTAGTATAAAATCTGTTAAGGAAGATACGAAATAGTTACCAAAAACAAATTGGGTTGTTAATTCTAGCGCTATTTTACCGATATGTTCTATTGCAATTTTTAATTTAGAAACCGATTGTTCTAAATGTTCATCTTTAAGATCTGAATTTTCAATGTTTAACTTAGCCGCAAATAACAATTGGTTAATTCCGTAGTGTAATTCAGAATATAGTTCTTTTTTATTTTTCTTTTTTTCTTCATTTAATAATTCAGCAATTTGTTTGTATTTAAAGGATTCCTCTTCTAATGATTGTTCAATTAACTTACGTTCAGTAATGTCTCTTGAAAAAATATAGGCTCTTTTATAATTACCTAACTCATCATACTCAAAACTAACAAGGTCCTCTAACCAAATTTGTTTACCATCCACATGATTTGCTAAGTGTTGAGCTGTAATTGTTCTCTCTTTATTTAATCTTGCCTTTTCATGTATTTCAAAAACATCAGCTTGATGATTGGGATGAAAAATGTTTAAACTTTCCGAAAGATCCATAGAAAGTTTCTCAATTTTTTTACCAATAAATTGTTCTATTTGTTTTTTGGTATAAATCAACTGTAGCTGACCATTGAAGATCAAAACGGAATCAGTAGTTTTATCCACTAAATGTGCTAAAAGTACATTTTTAGAATTTAATTGATTGGTGAGTTTAATTCGTTTACTTACATCTTTAAAAAACGCTTTAATACCTTCTTTCTGTGTGTTTTTATCAATTAGTTCTCCAAATAATTCTTGATTTTTTGAGGAAATTTGATTGTTTTCTTTTGACTTTGTTAAAGATTTTGAATCATTTATTTCACTCAAACTTGATACATTTAATGCTACATGAACACCAAACATTCTTGTTGGTTTACCATTTTCATTTCTTATTGCAATACCTTTACATTGAATCCAAACACTACTCCCATTTATATGCTGATATCTAATGATTTGTCCAAAAGGAATTTCAGGATAAACAAAATGTACATCCATCAATTCTTCCGTTTTTTTTATGTCATCAGGATGAATTAAACTTTTCCAGTGTTTACCATTTTCAAAAAAATCATTGTTTTTATACCCTAATATTTTAAAAAATACTAAACTAAAATATTGATCGTTGTAACTCTCTAAATCGAGATACCAAATTCCATCTAATACAACTTCTTGTAAGAAATCAAAAACTTTATCTCCTTCAATTATTCTATCGTAAATTTCATTTTCTAAATAACGCATTAACCTTTTTAAAATTCAGTTTTTACTTGAAAAAATCGACAAGTAATAGTATTATTAACTAAATCTAAGGATTAATTTTTTAATTAACAAAAAGAAACTTTAATTAACGTGAATTAATTTGTTATTGTTTTTTGTAATTAATTAAAATTCAGTTATATATGTTGATTGATTAAATTTATGTAGACGAAAAATACATGCGTTATAATTGACTTCAAAAAAGGATATTCATATTTTAATAGAAATTGAGTTTTGTTAATTCTTGTTGGTTGCATTAGTATCAAAATTTTGCACCGAAAATGAACTTTATTATTGGCATCCTAGATCAAAATTGATCCTTTCTACAACATAGAATTTTTTAGAAAAAACAACAGCAGGAACAAATTACAACCTACCCTTATTGTTTTTTTTTTTTTTTTTTGAATGTAAGTAATTATATCTTAGCATTCAAGCTTGCCCACGAACCACCATTGTGAACATCATAGCCTTTTGATTTTAAAATTCCTTTTGCCGAGCCACTTCTCATACCAGAAGCGCAACATGTTATAATTACTTTGTTTTTTGGAATTTTGTTCAAAGAACTTGCAATTTCAGGTAAAGGAATATTTATAGCACCTTTGATGTGTCCTGATTTGAATTCGCCTTGTGAACGAACATCAATAATCATTGCACCATTTTTCACCAATTCTTTATAGTCAACCGACTTAATACCGAATAATTTTGAAAGGATAGACATAATTAAATACTTATTAAATAATTAACATCCATCCACGAACCACCATTCTCGCAATCCACTCCGATTGATTGGAAATAGTGAGTTGCTTGTCCACTTCTATTTCCGCTTGCACAACAGAAAACAATTGGTTGCTCCATAGCTCTGATTTCTTCGATGTGAGCTGTGATTTCTTGCAAAGGAATATTTACTGATCCTGCAACATGACCTCCGCTATATTCAGCATGAGTTCTAACATCTACGATTGTTCCAATTTTAGACATAACTTAATTTTTTGGTGTTATAATTTTTTTAACTAATTGAAAAACTAAGTCACCGATTAATGCGCCCATCAATATGTTAAAGAAGATATTTGAACGAATAGCACAGCCTGTCTCACACGGAAACAATTTGAAATAAATTATTCCACCTATGCCGCCAATCACATATCCCAATAAATTAACTAACGAAGCAACTTTTATCATCTCTTAATTTTATTTGACAAAAGTAGAGTTGTTGTTTAATTCTATTTGTAACTTTTGATACACTTTCAAACTGAGTTCTGAAATACTTCCTTATTTTTGGAAAAAAGAAAATTTATTATGAAACATGTTTCTCTAGCATCCATTGAAAAAGCAATTGATATCGTAGATAATTTAGACGACGACCAATTAGAATCAACATTTGAAAAGTACGCATTAACCCAACAAATTTTATTAGAATATGTAATGTCTGCTCCAGTTGAATATGAAAATGAAGACTTGGAAGGACTGTTAATCTATTATTTTTGCTTAATCAATGAGTGTTTCACTCAAGAAGGAATTAAATTAAGAGAAGTTACAGAGGAAGATATAGACGAAATGCAAGAGCCTTTTACTGATATGTTAGATCAATATTTCGATGATGAAGATGAAGAGATTTTAGAATCGTTTTGTGATCAACCTGAACTCGCACAATTTATGGCAATGGAAGTTTCTACAGATGATGAAGACGGTAGCACAATGAGTGACGAAACAGCTAGTCAATTATTTACAGTTTCAATTGCAATGATAAGTTTAATGAATAGAGCTATTGAAGCTTGATTTAATTTTCTTTAATTTCAAATTTAAACCATTTTACGTATGTTGAAAATTGATATGCACACCCATATTATCCCGAAAATCATACCCAATTGGACAGAGAAATTTGGTTATGGAAAATTTATCAATTTAGTTCACAATGAAGACCAATCTGCTGATATGATGCAAGGAGGTCAGTTTTTTAGAAAAATTCAAGAAAATTGTTGGAATGATGAACTTAGAATTGCTGACTATGAGCAATTTAACACCCAAGTTCAAGTAGTTTGTACCATTCCAGTTATGTTTTCCTATTGGGCAAAAACTAAAGATTGTGTTGAACTTTCTCAATTTTTGAATGATCATATCGCTGATTTGGTAGCGAAATATCCTAAGAATTACATTGGTTTAGCGACAATTCCAATGCAAGATTCAGAAGCTGCAATTAAGGAATTAGAACGAGCAAAGGCAACCGGGCACGTTGGGATTCAAATTGGTTCAAATATCAACGATGAAAATTTAAGTGAGGAACGTTTTTTTTCAATTTTTGAAGCTTGTGAGCGCTTGGGAATGGCTGTGATGGTTCATCCGTGGCAAATGATGGGGTTTGATTCCATGAAAAAATACTGGTTGCCTTGGTTGGTTGGAATGCCTGCAGAAACTTCTCGCGCAGCTTGTTCAATGATTTTTGGAGGAGTTTTAGAACGTTTGCCAAATTTAAGAGTGTGTTTTTCCCATGCAGGTGGTTCTTTTTTGCCAACACTAGGACGAATTGAACACGGATTTAATTGTCGCCCAGATTTAGTTGCAATTGATAATCCAGTAAATCCTAGAGAATATGTTGGTAAATTTTGGGTAGATTGCATTACACACGATATTGATGCCCTGAAATATATTTTGAAATTACAAGGATCAAAACGCGTTTGCCTTGGTTCTGATTATCCTTTCCCGCTAGGCGATTTGGAGATTGGAAAATTCATCGAAGAAAGTGATTTATCCAAAGAAACTATTGAAGATATTTTCTCACATTCGACTTTAGAATGGCTAGATTTGAAGAAGGAGCTTTTTATTTAGGGTTGCGGATTGAAAACTACGAATTGCGAATTGAAATTTCTCATTCCCTCATAAAATCTTAATGTACTAAAATCTAAAAGTCCAAAAGTCTCAAATCTCAATCAATTTCATATTTTAAACGCATTGTAATATTTGCTGTTTTACGGCGAGATGTTGTATTGAAACTTCCGCCCCAATCGTATTCTTCAGCTGAGTTTTCGGCCGTAATTTGAAATACACCCATATCTGCAGTTTTAAGTTTCCCTAGGGAACCACCTGCGTTTTCTGCAATTTTTTCTGCTCGACTGTAAGCATCTTTTGTTGCTTGTTCAATCATTTTAAGTTTTAATTCTGCCAATTTTGTGTAGTAATATTCGGGAGCAAAGGAATTTAATTCTATTCCTGCATCAATTAATTGAGAAACTTCACGCGATGTTTTTTCAACCAAGTCCACATTTTTAGAGCGAACTTTTAAACCTTGAGTTAAATTGTAACCAGTGAAATAAGATGTTCTAACACTACCATTTTCGTCATACTCGTAGCTAAATTCTTTTTGGATATCTGCAGCTTCAAAAACGATATCTGATTCAGGGATACCTTTTGATTTCAAATATGATTTCACTTTTCGAACATCAGCGTTCAAATCTGCATAAGCTTGTTTAAGCTCGAAGTTCTTTTTAGAAAAGTTTGCTCGCCAAACGATTAAGTCAGAATCGAAACTTGTTTCACCTAGTCCAGTAACGCTAATTACGGGATCTTCCTTACCTTTTGACAAATAAGAATTTCCAAGAATATAACCTGTTATAATTACAGATACTGAAATTAAAATAGTTGCAATGTTTGCTTTTAAAAAGTTCATGAATTAAAATTTTGTTTAAAAGTAAGAAAATTGTGACAAGAAATACAAAACCTTATAATTAATTAGAGAACTAATAATATTGTCACTAACTGGCACGATTTTTTGTAAATTTGTTTTTAATTACTAATTTTTTTTTAATGAAACTTCTATCGATTTTATTGTTTCTTTTTGTTGCCTTTAACGTGAAGTCAGTTTCAGCTCAAAAATTCACTTTAAATGAGCTATTTCAGTTTCAGAAAATGGATTTAGGAGAGATAAATGATTCTTTGTTAGCTCGGAAATGGAAGTTTTTTAAATCAGAAGGTCAAACGGTAACAAAATACGGCGAATCAATTTGGTATTTCGGAAAATTAGAAAAATATAAAATAAAAGCAGAAGGATGGTTCTATTTTTTAGCAGCAGATTCTTTACCCAACCGAATTATTTATCAATTTCAAAAAGCAGAACAATTTGATGCTTTCAGATTAGAATTGGATAAACCTACTTTTCGAGAAATTGGCTCTGAAATGTATGAAGGTAGTATTATCGTTTATTACAGTAATAAAAATTTCGTTGTTGGAACCACTATTTTCCCTGAAGATAATATTTCTGCTTATGCACTAACGATTTACACCGTTGAGGATTACCTAAAACTTAAAGGAATCAAAGAGGAAGCAATTAAAAAGAAGAATAAATAATCTGTTCGATTTAATTCCATTTCAATATTCAAACAACTCCTTATATTTGCGCTATGAGTTCAAAATGGTACGGAGAAGATATGCGCATCGGTTTACTGGGCGGAGGTCAATTGGGCAGAATGTTACTTCAAGAAGCAGTTGATTTAAACATTCATTTACATTGTTTAGATCCCGACAAAAATGCTCCTTGTGCTAAAATTGCGCATTCATTTACCATTGGAAGCTTAACTGATTATGAAACTGTTATCAATTTCGGGAAAGACAAACATTTAATTAGTGTAGAAATTGAGAATGTTAATGTTGAAGCTTTAAAAGAACTTGAAAAGTCAGGAGTAAAAGTTTTTCCACAACCTCATATCCTTGAACTTATTCAAGACAAAGGTTTACAAAAACAGTTTTATCAAGAACATCAAATTCCAACAGCTCCTTTTGTTTTAATTGAAAATAAGAATGAATTATTAGAAAAAGTAACGTATCCAATTGTGCATAAATTGCGAAAAGGTGGCTACGATGGGAAAGGTGTAAATGTTTTGAAAAACCAAGAAGATACTGAACATTCATTTGATTCTCCGTCTATTTTAGAAGAGAAAATTCCTTTTGTGAAAGAGCTTTCAGTCATTGTTGCAAGAAATGAAAAAGGTCAGACGAAAACTTTTCCAGCTGTTGAATGTGAGTTTAATCCGGAAGCGAATTTGGTTGAGTTTTTATTTGCTCCAGCCGAAATTAGTTCCGAATTAGAAAAACAAGCAGCTGATTTGGCAATCGATGTAATAGAAAAATTAGGAATGGTTGGTTTGTTGGCAGTTGAATTCTTCTTAGATGAAAATGGAAATTTGCTAGTTAATGAAATCGCACCTAGACCGCACAACAGTGGGCATCACACGATTGAATGCAATGTAACTTCTCAGTTCGCTCAACATTTACGTGCGATTTTAAACTTACCGTTAGGTTCTACAGAAATTATGCAAGCAGGTGCAATGATTAATTTGTTGGGCGAAAAAGGATTTGAAGGAAAATCAGTATACGATGGACTTGACTTAGCACTTGAAATTGAAGGCGTTTATCCGCATATTTATGGAAAAGAAACAACAAAGCCTTTCCGTAAAATGGGACATGTAACAATCACTGACTTAACAATCGAAAAAGTTAAAACTAAGGCCAAAAAAGTTCAAGGTTTGATTAAGGTTGTAAGTGAATAGTTAAGAGATTCTTGATTTTAAGTCTTGATGCTTGATTAAAGTCCAACTACGAATCAAGATTCATCATTTCAATTCTGCGAGTATAATAACTTATCAAAATCGAGCATCAAAAATCAAAAGTCTTCTCTTCGAGTTAAAATTCACCAATATTTTCTTAGAGATAATATCTCAATTAAAAATTAAGAATTAAAAATCAAAAATCCATTTAACTCCCTCAATTAAAGTTAATTAATCATTAATAAATGATAGTGTAGAATTTTTCCTTAAAATATACGTACCTTTGCACCCAATTTTAAAAATACAAAATGACATTTGAAGAGCTCGGATTGAAGAGCGAGGTGCTGAAGTCGTTAACAGAATTGGGTTTTACGGCACCAACTCCAATCCAAGAAAAAGCAATCCCTTACCTGATGCAGGAGGATTGCGACTTTGTCGGCTTAGCGCAGACAGGTACAGGAAAAACGGCAGCATTCGGCTTGCCACTCATCAACAACATCGATACAAAAGCTAGACTTCCACAGGGTTTAATTATCTGCCCGACGAGAGAGTTGTGTTTGCAAATCACCAAAGATTTAGAGGTTTTCGCTAAATATATGGATTGCAACATCGTTTCCGTTTATGGCGGTACTGACATTCGTAAACAAATTACAGATGTTAAAAAAGGAGTAGCTATTATCGTTGCAACACCAGGACGTTTGATGGATTTAATCAATCGTAAAGTGGTTCAACTTTCACAAGTACGTTACGTTATCTTAGACGAAGCGGACGAAATGTTAAACATGGGATTCAAAGAAGACATTGACGGAATCCTTGTTACTACACCCATTGAAAAAAACGTTTGGTTGTTCTCGGCTACAATGCCATCAGAAGTTGCTCGCATTGCGAAAACGTACATGCACGATCCTTTAGAGGTTTCTATTGGTCACAAAAATCAAAGTAACGAAAACATTGATCACATTTATTACCAAGTAAAAGAAAAAGATCGTTACGAAGCTGTAAAACGCTTAATCGATTTTAATCCAAATATTTACGGTTTAATTTTCTGTCGTACGCGTAACGAAACGGCTACAGTTGCTGAAAAATTAAGTCGCGATGGATATAATGCAGAACCTTTACACGGTGATTTGACGCAAGCAATGCGCGACCGTGTAATGGATCGTTTTAGAAGTAAAGAATTACAAATCCTTGTAGCGACAGACGTTGCAGCAAGAGGTTTGGATATCGACAATATTACACACGTTATCAATTACAACCTTCCTGACGATATCGAAAACTACACACATAGAAGTGGTAGAACGGCACGTGCAGGTAGGAAAGGTGAATCTTTAGTGTTGATTAACACGTGTGAGATGATGAAAATCAAAGCGATTGAACGTCAAATGCGTACAACATTCACTGTTGGGACAGTTCCAGAAGCAGAAGAAATTTGTGAAATTCAATTGATGAAATTGATAAACAAAACAATCGCAACTGAAGTTCGTGAGAAAGACATCGAGAAATTTATGCCACAAATTTTGGCAGCTTTCGAAGACCTTTCTAAGGAAGAAGTTATCAAACGTTTCGTTTCTACAGAATTTAATCGTTTCATTGAGTACTATCAACGTGCTGGTGATTTGAATGTTTCTGGAAGAAGTGATGACCGTTCAGAGCGTCCTTTGAGAAGAGATCGCGGACAAGAAGAAGGAAAAACTCGTTTCTTCGTGAACTTAGGAAAAAGAGACGGATTGAATCCTGGCGCTTTATTACGTATCGTTTGTGATGCAACAGGTTTGAATTCAGGAGCAGTTGGTCGAATTGACTTAATGCCTTCGTTCTCTTTCTTTGAAGCAGATCAAGAACACACAGAGAAGATCTTACAAAACGTTAACGGAACTGACTTTGAAGGTCACCAAGTTAAAATCGAAATCACTCAGAAAAAAGATAGTGGTTTTGGTGGAGGCGGTCGAAGCGATAGAGGTGGTGATGCACCAAGAGGTCGTGGACGTTTCGGAGGAGACTCCAAAACAAAAAACCGCGGTGGCGGAAGTGGCGGTGGATTCTCTGGTGGTGGAAGAAGCGGCGGATTTTCACAAAGAAAAGGTGGTGATTTCAAAGGTGGAGGTGACTTCAAACGTGGAGGATCTGACAAACCAAGTGGAGATAGAGCTAGAAGAGGCCCAAGCGGAGACGCTCGCAAATCAGACGGTGGTGGAAGCTATGGTGGAAGAAAGAAATATTAGTCTTTAGATAAAAGTTAAGAGTTAAAAGATAAAAGTGAAGATAGAAGGGTTGCCTTCGAGAGCCTCAGTCAACAGTTGGCAGAGGCTCTCGAAGAAATCTGTTAACTAACTCTTTCCTAAATTCTTAACATCCTAAAGTCTTAAAGTCCCAAAATAAAAAAAGTAAAAAAAGAATAAAGGAAACAATGGAAATAAGAAACATCGCAATTATCGCCCACGTTGACCACGGTAAGACTACGTTGGTAGATAAAATGATTGAAGCAGGAAACGTTGAAAACGAAAGAGAACGTTTGACTGGTGATTTAATAATGGATAACAACGATTTAGAGCGTGAAAGAGGAATCACAATCGTTTCTAAAAACGTTTCAGTATTATATAAAGGTACAAAAATCAATATCATTGACACTCCAGGTCACGCCGACTTTGGTGGTGAGGTTGAACGAGTGTTGAACATGGCGGATGGTGTTTGTTTGTTGGTGGATGCTTTTGAAGGTCCAATGCCACAAACTCGTTTCGTACTTGGAAAAGCGTTGGCTTTAGGTTTGAAACCACTTTTAGTAATCAACAAAGTGGACAAAGAAAACTGTACGCCTGAAGAAGTTCACGAAAAAGTTTTCGATTTGATGTTCGAATTAGACGCAAACGAAGAACAATTAGAATTCCCAACGATTTACGGTTCTGCTAAAAATGGTTGGATGGCTGAAGATTGGAAAACTCCAAAAACAGACATTACAGCATTATTGGATAAAATCTTAGAATATTTTCCACCAATAAAAATTAAAGAAGGAAATACACAAATGTTGATTACTTCTTTGGATTATTCATCGTATGTTGGACGTATCGCTATCGGTCGTTTGACTCGTGGAGAATTGAAAGAAAATCAACCAGTTATGGTTTCTAAATCTGACGGTTCACTTCAAAAACATAAAATTAAAGAAGTTTTTGTTTTCGAAGGAATTGAAAGAAGAAAAGTAGATTCTGTGCAAGCAGGTGATATTTGTGCTGTAACAGGAATTGAAGGTTTTGAGATTGGCGATTCTATCTGTGATTTTGAAAATCCTGAGCCATTAGCAACAATCAAAATGGACGAGCCTACAATGAGTATGTTGTTCTCAATCAACGATTCACCATTCTTCGGTAAAGAAGGAAAATTTGTTACTTCTCGTCATATTTCTGACCGTTTAAACAAAGAGTTAGAGAAAAACTTAGCGTTACGTGTTAAAGACACTGACAAAGCTGACAAATGGATGGTTTTCGGTCGTGGAGTATTGCATTTATCGGTTTTGATTGAAACAATGCGTCGTGAAGGATATGAATTACAAGTTGGTCAACCTCAGGTAATTATCAAAGAAGTAGACGGTGTTAAATGTGAGCCAATTGAAGAATTGACAATCGATTTACCTGAAGAACACAGTGGAACAGCGGTTGAAGCAGTTACAAAAAGAAAAGGTGAAATGAAAAATATGGTTCCAAAAGGTGAGCGTATGATCATCACTTTTGAAATTCCATCTCGTGGAATCATCGGTTTACGTAACTATTTATTGACACAAACTGCTGGTGAAGCGATTATGAATCACCGTTTCTTGGAATACCAACCTTACAAAGGAGAAATTCCTGGAAGACAAAATGGTTCGTTAATTTCAATGGAGCAAGGAGTTTCGATTCCGTTCTCGTTGAATAACTTACAAGAGCGTGGAAAATTCTTCATCTCTCCTAGTGAAAACATTTACGAAGGTCAGGTTATTGGAGAAAATTCTCGTGCAGGTGATATGATTGTAAACGTTACAAAAACGAAGAAAATGTCGAATATGCGTTCATCTGGAGCAGATGAAAAAGTACGTTTGGCACCACCAAAAATCTTCAGTTTGGAAGAATGTTTAGAGTATATCCAAGGCGATGAATATGTAGAAGTTACACCTCAAAACTTACGTATTCGTAAAATCTTATTGAAAGAATCAGATAGAAAAAGAGGCGGAAAAGCTTAATTTTCTAACTATTTTAAATACTGAAAACACTCGTCATTGGCGGGTGTTTTTTTGCTTAAGAAATATCAAAATTGTTCAAAAGCACCTAATCCAAACAAAGCGAAATCATACTTTGCAGGATCGTTTTCGTCGAAAATCCGTAAAGTTTGAATCAATTCTTCATTGGTAGTCCAATCATTTTGAGTTCTCGAGAGTAAACCTAATTTTCGAGCAATGTTTCCTGTGTGAACGTCTAGAGGAATGTATAATTCTGAAGGAGAAATGGATTTCCAAATTCCAAAATCTACACCTTTTTTCGAATCGCGAACCATCCATCTTAAAAACATAACGAGGCGTTTACAAGCAGAGTTTGCTAGAGGATTTGAAATGTGTTTTTCAGAACGTGATTGATGTTCAGTAGCTAAAAAAACTGTTCTAAAATTGTGAATTCTTCCTTTTAAACCTTCAAGTTCATTATTTAGAGAATAAGATTTTTCTAACCCTCCATTTTCATAAATAAAACGTAAACTTCTGAAAAAGAAATCTAAATCTTCAGCGTTGAAAGTTCTGTGAACAAATTTCAAATCTTTAGTGTTGGAGTAGTTTTTAACGAATTCAAATGGTTCATTTTCCATAATTTCAACCAACTTTTTACCATTGGTAATAATACTTTTGCGATTTCCCCAAGCGATTGTTGCAAGTAAAAAGCCCATAATTTCAATATCTTCTTTTCGAGTAAAGAGATGTGGTATTTGAATTGGATCAGAGGAAATAAAAGCTGAATTTTCGTATTGTTCAACTTTGAAATCTAAGAATTCTTTAAGCTCATTTTGATTCATTTTCCAAAGTTAATCGCAAATTATTTGTAATGATTTTTCATTTAATGATTGAACTTTTCAAGTTTATGAATCATCAAACATTCAACATTAAACATTCAAAATTAAGAATTACAAGAATCTTCCATCGCGCATCACCAAACTTCGATCTGCCATTTGTGCAAGTTCTTCGTTGTGCGTTACAATTACAAAAGTTTGATTGAACTCGTCGCGCAATTGAAAAAATAATTCGTGTAGTTCTTTAGCGTTTTTAGTGTCTAAGTTTCCAGAAGGTTCGTCAGCAAAAATCACTTTTGGGTTATTGATTAAAGCTCTACAAACTGCTACACGTTGTTGTTCACCACCAGATAATTCAGAAGGTTTATGCGTTTTACGGGAAGATATCCCTAATCTTTCTAAAAGAGGCATAGCGAGTTGTTCTGCTTCCTTTTTACTTTTTCCACCGATTAAAGCAGGTAACATTGCATTTTCAATCGCTGTAAATTCAGGTAATAATTGATGAAATTGAAAAATGAATCCCAAAGAAGTGTTTCTGAAATTTGCTAATTCCTTTTGAGATAATTTAAATGGATTAACGCCACCAATTTCTAAAATGCCAGAATCAGGTTTGTCTAAGGTTCCTAAAATTTGAAGTAAAGTTGTTTTTCCAGCACCAGAAGAGCCAACAATAGAAACGATTTCACCTTTACCAACTTCCAAATTGACTCCTTTTAGAATGGGCAATTCACCGTAGGCTTTTTGTATGTCTTTTGCGACAAGCATTAGATGTCTAATTTAAGATTGTGTCCCATTTTGTCCCTTTTTACTTGCAAGTAGCTCGCATTGTGAACGTTGCTTTTAATTTCCAAAGATACATTTTCTACAATCTCCAATCCATAACCAACTAAACCAGTTCGTTTTTTAGGATTATTAGTCATTAATCGCATTTTTGACACACCTAAAGCTCGCAAAATTTGTGCACCTAAACCATAATCTCTTTCATCAGCTTTGAAACCTAATTCGATGTTAGCTTCCATTGTGTCCATTCCGCCTTCTTGTAACTTGTAGGCTTTCAGTTTGTTAACCAATCCAATTCCACGTCCTTCTTGATTCATGTAAATGATTACACCTTTACCTTCTTTCTCAATAAGATTCATAGCTGCATGTAATTGAGGGCCACAATCGCAACGACAAGAGCCAAAAATATCTCCAGTCATACAAGAAGAATGTACACGTACCAAAACAGGTTCGTCTTTATCCCAAGTTCCTTTAACCAATGCCAAATGATCCATGTCTGAATTCAAATCTTTGAATGCATGTAATTGAAAATCACCCATTTCTGTTGGTAAATGAACATCTACAACTTTCTCAATATGTGTTTCGTTTTTGATTCTGTATTTTATTAAATCCTCAATAGAAACTATTTTTAAATCGAATTTCTTTGCGATTTCAATTAGTTGTGGCAAACGCGCCATCGAACCATCTTCGTTCAAAATCTCAACGATAATTCCAGCTTCTTCAAACCCAGCCATTCTTGATAAATCAACCGCAGCCTCTGTATGTCCAGCGCGTCTCAAAACACCGCCTTTGCGAGCACGTAGTGGAAAAATATGTCCAGGTTTACCTAATTCTTCAGGACGCGTTTCAGGATCAATCATCGCCAAAATCGTTTTTGCTCGATCACTTGCAGAAATACCTGTTGTGCAACCATGACCAATTAAGTCGATACTTACTGTAAAAGGAGTTTCATAAGCCGCAGAGTTGTTGCGAACCATCATTTCCAAACCTAAGTTATCGCAACGTTCTTCACTGATTGGCGCACAAATTAATCCACGACCGTGAGTTGCCATAAAATTGATAATCTCAGGGGTTGCATTACGAGCAGCAGTAAGGAAATCGCCTTCATTTTCGCGGTCCTCGTCGTCCACTACGATGATTACTTTTCCATTTTGAATTTCTTCAATTGCTTCCTCGATTGTATTTAGTTGAAATGTCATTGTTTTATTGGGACTTTATGATGTTAGGACTTTATGATTTTAGGACTTTATGATTTTAGGACGAAGTGAGATTTCTACTTCCCCCTTTGAAGGGGGATTGAGTGGGATGAC
>CAZDKE010000023.1:0-49457 GCA_964506255.1 uncultured Lishizhenia sp.
TTTTTGATGATAGAAAAGTATAACAAAACGGTCAACCTATTTTAGGGAAGTACATATTTACATTGAAAATTCTACATTCTCAATTCTTAATTCTCTCCCTCACTCCAATCACATTCGGCAACTTCCAAAAATTGTTATTGTCGTCGCGCTCGTAAGTGGAAGAAACGTAGCTTCCAACTTTTTCAATGCAATGCCCGTTAACGTCGATAAGTAAACTTGTTTCGGGACCACCTTCTAAATAAATCGCATTGGTTAAGCCATAAGGCATATCTTTCATAAAGCGAATCATTTGGTTGTGTGTGTAAGGTGAACGGCAAAATATCAAGTAAAACCAGCCTTTAGAATCTTGCGCCGCCACCATCATACTACACGACTGATTACGCTTATTCCAAGCCATTGCAACGCCGTCGCAGTTGATCATGCGCAAACCTTGTGCGAAACCTTGAAAATCATTCTTGCGACTTTGGAAACTTTCGCAACCTAAATCTAAAATTTCAATGTTTTGATGTTTGCTTGTGTCTGTTGAACCAACGGCTATCATCGAACGGTAATATTCTCTCAAAACGCCATTGTTGATATGGTCTTTCGTTCCTAAATAACCTTTGCTCATAAGTGGTTTACTCAAATCATACATTCCTGCGTTGAAAACAACATTCAAACGAAAGGTATCAGCCCAATCATACAGCGTTCTTGGTTTGCGGTCGTAAGCGGTTGCTGCGTGAATTCCGAAATCGAAGTGCTTTGGATCCATGCGTAGAATGCTCAGTTTCGAATCGCCCACCACGGATTTGAGGGGCGCTTTCACTTCGCGGTATTCCATTCCTTTGGTTAAAACTGTCCATTCGGAATAATCAGGAAGTGAAGGGTCGACTTGGCAGAAGCTAGTTAAACTTATAAAAACGAACAGAAAGTTAAACCACTTCATTCCAGTCAAATTTTTGTTTTTTAAACGGAAACAAGTCAAAAAGCTCGCCAGAATAATAGAATTGGAAACCAATCGCACCAAAAGTATAAGGTTTGTCTTTGATCATAATCGTCGAGCCGCCCACTTTAGGGTTTGACTTTGGAACCGATTGTGGATAACCAACATTAAATAACGTCACCAAAATCTCAGGACGATTGTCGATTGGGTAACCTTCTTTTTCCCATTGTATTTTCACTTGCTTCAAAAATACCGCTGCATACAAATACGAATAATAGTGATTGCGGTAAGAAGTCAAACGTGAAATGCGTTCCGTTTGTGGGTCGCCTGTTTTGAAATCGAGGAGTTTTTCGTATTTTTTTCCAAGGTAGTAAATGCTGTTTGGGTCTTTCAAATGCGTTTCGATGTTTTTGGCTGTGTGTTCTTTAATCCCAGTTACACCAAAGGAATACATCGATTCAACAGAGAGAATTTTAAGGGGCGAAATCCATTTTTTGTAGGCCTCGCGATTGGAATTGAACAAGCGAATTTGTTCACCAACTAAGCACGCCACAATCAAGCGGGGTTCAACGCCTGTCACTTCTGCGGCGGAATCAATCAATTGTTTGTCTTTGGCAACAGCGATTTTAAAATCTTGCCATTCTGAGATATTCATCCACTCAAAAACGCTCAATTTAGAATAGTCTTTTTTCTTGTTTTTGTTCGTTTTCAAGGCTTTGATTTCAGCTTTGTAGGCAGCGTTGTCTTTCAGTTGAATATCGACCGCATCGAGCATACGCAAGACTTCCACGTTGTTGTTGGATTTGCGCCAAGCGTTCAAAATGTACTGTGCATTTTTTGGGTGGTAGCGATTCAAAACTAAAATTCGCTCCAGCGATTCGTAGCGCAATTGTTTCACCTCCTCTTTGCTCAGCGTGTAAGCTTGGTTGTATTTCCCTTTGATAGACTGAAAATAGCGATTATTGACATCGACACTTCCTTTCTGGTCGGTGAGGCGAAATTTAATTGCAACGTAAGAGGCTGTTAAGAAAAAACCAATTCCTGCGAAAGCAAAAACGACTGTAAAAAATGGTATTTTAAACCAACGGCTATTAAATATCTTCTTCAATTTCAAAATTTTGGAGTGCAAATTTACAGGAAATAAAGATAGGTGGGGGAGATTTATTTGGTGAATTTGATTTCATCAGATTGAGTTTAAAATTAAATAGCATAAACTAATATTTTTAATTTAGACTTAAATTTTATTTGAATGGAAAATAAAGGGAGTAAACACGAAAACTACGAAATTCTAAATCTAATTGGTTATGGATTGTCAAAGTTTGATAATGCTTTTATTGAAGAATTTGGTTTTAAAACAAAATCTAGTTTCTATGATTATTTTGTTAGCATAGGAATCGTTGAGACTGGAAGTGTCGTTAAAAATAGAATGGATTTATTCGATCCATTTTTTCCTTCAAATAATAGAAAAGGTTGGTGGCAAAAAGGTGACGCTTATATTCATCGCAAACACTTAATAGATAATCTATTTGGAAATGAAAATGTAAAAGGTTTCTCAGATATAGTTAAGTTATTCTTAAAAGAAAATTTCAAAGTCAAAGAGTTATTTGTTGAAGTAAAACCTATTGTTCGTTCACGATTTAAAAAACTTCAAGAAACTGGTTTAGAAGCTGAATTGTACTTTATGAATAATTTCAATTCTATCAACAAATTTGAAAATGGAATTCTTGAAGATGCAAGACTATATGGGGATGGTTATGATTTTCAAATAAGTGTAAATGATAATTCTTTTTTGACTGAGGTTAAAGGAATAAGAGCGAAAAAAGGTAGATTTCGTCTTACTGAAAAGGAATATAAAATGGCGTCAGAATACAAAAAAGATTATGTAATTGCATTAGTAATGAATATGAATGATTTGCCAGTCTTTTTGACTATTGAAGACCCTATTAACAAACTAGATTTCATAGAGAAACCAATCAATTCAAAAGAAACAATTGAATATCATTTAGCACAAGATATATGCTAACATTAGAAGAAAAAATAGAGATTTTTAAGACTGAACTACTTTCCAAAAATGAAAGTTATGCAAATACTATGAAAGAGGAAATTTATTTTTTCTTTTTTGAAAACGAATATCCTTTTGATTTTCTTAATGACCTTAATTCAGTTGAAGCTATTCAAAATAAGGTAAATGTTATTATTCACAAAATGATAATGCACGAAGATGAAGAAGAATTGAGGGATATTATTGAGTTTACCCTGTAAATTGATTTTCTTATTGACCTCTAAGAAAAGTACTTCAATTAAAAGAGGGAGAATTGGCAACAATTGAGAAATTAGATAATTTGGATTTTGATAGTGTAATCATTACGAAATCAGGTGAAAGAGATTTTAAAATCGACATAATGAAAACTAATTCGTATGAGGAATTTATCGGGAAGTAATTCTTAATTCCCAATTCTCCTCCCCACCCCAAAAAATCCCAAATCCTACAGTCCATCATCTTATCTTCGAATGGGAATTATGCGGATGCTATGAGTTTGTAATTCTGAAAAGATTATTAAGTCACCTCCCTTAATCCCTCCTCAAGGAGGGAAATTTAAATCTCGCTTCGACAAAAGATTTTAGGTTTCCTCAATGATTTACAAACCGAGCAAGAAATCCAAAACAAAGTGGACGCAATCATCCATCAAATAATCCTACACGAAGACGAAGCAAGCTTGCAAGAAATTATGGAGTTGAGTGTTTGAATTTCAATTTTCATTAAATCAAACAAATAAGTAACTCATTATTATATCTCAAAGCATATAAAAAAGCAATTATCTCACTTTTTATATTTATTTGCATATAATTTAATATATTTGTTCTGTATTATATTTAAAAGCATATAATGAGAGACTTAGCAACATTTGTAAAAGAGCGTAGAAAGGAAGTGAATTTAACGCAAGAAGAATTTGCCGAAAGAGCAGGAATTGCGCTCACTGTTTTGCGAAAAATCGAACAAGGCAAAACAAATCTAAACCTAGATAAAGTCAATTTAATATTGGAACTTTTTGGGCACGAATTAGCGCCTGTAAATCGTAAAGAAATTGAGCGATGAGAAGTGGAAATGTATTTTATAATGAAGTTCTTGCAGGAATTATTACTGAAACGGATGAAGGGGAATTTATTTTCCAGTATGATGAATTATACCAATTGAATCACTCGCAGGATTTCTTAACTTTTACGATGAAAGTTCGAAAAGAACCATATAGGGATAATCGATTATTTCCTTTTTTTGATGGTTTAATCCCTGAGGGATGGCTGTTAGCTATTGCGTCAAAAAGTTGGAAAATCAATCAAAATGACCGCATGGGTTTGTTGTTAGCATGTTGCAATAATTGCATTGGAGCGGTAAGTGTTGAACCAATCACAAGTATAGATGAAGCCTAAAACGATCACTAAAAAATGTTTGCTGTGTTACCAGCCTTTGCAATCAGAAACTGACTTTCATAAAAGCTGTTCCATAAAGTTTTTTGGCTCAAAAATTCCTCCAAAAATGGAATATTCGTTGAGTCAAATGGATGAATTAGCTAAAAATATTGTTGAGAGAAGTGTCGCAGTTCCAGGTGTACAGCCAAAAATATCGCTTTCTGTTATTAATGAAGCAAAAGGAAATTCAGACAATAGACTAACAGTGGTGGGAGCATTAGGAGGCAACTATATTTTTAAACCTTCTTCAAGTTATTTTAAGGAAATGCCAGAAAACGAACATCTTACGATGCTAATGGCGACTGCTTATGGTATTCGAGTTGTACCATCATCCTTGATTCGTTTGGCATCAGGTGAATTAGGGTATATTACAAAACGTGTGGATAGACTACCAAATGGCGAAAAAATTCATATGTTAGATATGTTTCAAATCACAGAAGCATACGACAAGTACAAAAGTTCTTTTGAAAAAATTGGAAAAGCGATTGAAAGTTATTCAGACCAAGCGTTATTGGACAAAATCTTCTTCTTTGAATTGGTTGTTTTTTCATTTCTAACTGGAAATAGCGATATGCATTTGAAGAATTTTTCAATGATAAAAAGTAATATTGGTTGGACTTTAGCACCAGCTTATGATTTACTTAATGTTACTATCGTTAATCCAGAAGACTCAGAGGAAATGGCTTTAACGCTTTGTGGTAAAAAACGAAAGCTAAAAAGAGCGCATTTTGATACACTTGCAAATAACCTAGGACTCATACAAATTCAAATAAATGGCGTATACAAACGCATGCAAAAGAACAAATCCAAAGCCATTGAATTGATTAATGAATCATTTCTATCCAATGAAATGAAAACAGCTTATCGCGATTTACTCGAATCTCGGTATTCACAAATAGAGTTGTAAAACTGTTTTCTCACTTCGAGTAAGGATTTCATTTTTATTTTCTTCGCCCAAAAATCTCATTTTTCTCGCTATTTGTTATCGGGATTTCAATTTTCAACTATTAATATCGCCCCACCCCAAAAAATCCCAAATCCTACAGTCCATCATCTTATCTTCGAATGGGAATTATGCGGATGCTATGAGTTTGTAATTCTGAAAAGATTATAAATGTCATCTTCTCTGACGGAAATTGATAATTCTTGACGTGATGAAAGAGTCATCCCTCTCATTCCCCCTTCAAAGGGGGAGGTTAAATCTCGAATTGAGTATGGTTTAATTCAAATCAACTTCGAGTAACGATTTAAAACAAATGGACTTGAGCACAAATAGTATTTTTCTATCGTTTTACTTTTGGTAATTAACGCTTCATTTTAATTTTTTTCTCAATTCTCACTCATCTTTCAACTTCTTTACCATTGTTAAAATCGTAGCCAACGCAACTGTTTCTCCCGTTTCATCATACACATCCACTAAGAATTTCACAATTCCTTTGGCTATATCTTCAGGCGAACGTTTTTCTTGATCGACTTTTTCTTTCACAGTAAAACGAACTCCAATAGTTGCCCCTGGATAAACTGGCTTAACAAATCGAGCTTCTTCCAAACCGTAATTCAATAAAACTGGACCTTTTTTCGGGTCAACAAACAACCCTGCAGCTTTGGAAAGAATGAAATAACCGTGTGCTACACGACGTTCAAAAATGGTTCCTTCCAATGAAGTTGCGTCCATGTGTGCATAGAAATTGTCACCAGAAACATTAGCGAAATTTACAATATCAGCATCCGTAACGGTGTGTTTGTGTGTGAAAACTGTTTCTCCAATCACTAATTCTTCAAAATGCTTACGGAAAACATGTGGATTTGCTTCTGGCATCTCTGCACCAACTTGGAATTGTTGTGTAATTGCAGTGATAGTAGTTGGATGTCCTTGAATTGCAGTTCGTTGTAAATAATGCAATACACCTCTTTTTCCACCCATTTCTTCACCACCTCCAGCTCTTCCTGGACCACCATGTGTCAAAAGTGGCATTGGAGAACCATGACCTGTACTTTCTTTCGCACAATCTTTATTCAAAACCAATATGCGTCCATGCATACTTGCAGCACCCACAACATATTCAGTTGCTTCTTTATTATCAGGAGTTACAATCGAAGAAACCAAGGAGCCTTTCCCCATTTTTGCTAATTCAATTGCATCATCAATTGTTTTATAAGGCATAATGGTAGAAACTGGACCAAAAGCTTCAATTTCGTGAACATCTGTTTTATTAAATGGATCACTATTTAGAAACAATATCGGCGACATAAAAGCACCTGTATTTTTATCAGCTCCAGTAACTTCAAATTCATCTAAATTTCCAAAAACTATATCTTGAGAAAGCGCTAATTTTTCAACACTTGCTCTAACGCGCTCCACTTGTAAACGTGTTGCTAAAGCACCCATTCTAACGCCCTCCACACTTGGGTCACCAATTTTCGTACTAGCCAAACGAGACGCAATTCCTTTTTGAACTTCTTCAATTAAATCTTCTGGAACGATAATTCTTCGAACAGCTGTACATTTTTGTCCAGCTTTAATCGTGATTTCTTTAACCGTTTCTTTAATAAACAAATCAAATTCTTCCGTTCCAGGCACAGCATGTTTACCTAAAATAGTAGCATTTAAGGAGTCTGCTTCTAAGTTAAAAGCAACACTTTCAGCTGCAATTTGAGGACTTGCTTTCAACATTTTTCCAGTTGCAGCGCTACCAGTAAACGTAACAACATCACGACTGTCAACAGAATCAATCAATCCGCGTCCAAGACCACACACTAATTGCAAAGCACCTTCAGGTAAAATCTTAGAGTCGATAATATCACGAACCATTACTTCAGTTAGAAAACTTGTATATTCTGAAGGCTTCACAACAGCAGGAACACCAGCCATTAAATTCACTGCAATTTTTTCTAGCATTCCCCAAATTGGAAAATTGAACGCATTGATGTGAACGGCCACTCCTTCACGCGGGACCATAATGTGATGACCGATAAATGATCCATTTTTTGAAAGAGGTGCTGCAACACCATCAATGTAATAAGGTAAATCAGGAAATTGTTTACGCAAAGAAGCATTTGCAAAAAGATTTCCGATTCCACCTTCAATATCTATCCAAGAATCTACTTTTGTAGCTCCTGTCCAAGCACTTACTTCATAATATTTAGCTTTTCGTTCCATCAAGAACAAGGCTAAAGCTTTCAACATTCTACCACGTTCTTGGAAAGTCATTTTACGCAATGCACGACCATTTTTTCTACCGTATTCGAGCACTTCTGAAAAGTCAATTCCAGCACTTGAAACAGTTCCGATTTGATTGCCATTGATAGCATTGTATAAATTGGTTTCTGTTCCTTGTCCATCCACCCATTGACCTAAAACGTAATTTTGAAAGCGTTGCATAAAGATTTTTTTACTTTGGTAAAGATAAGAGAGAATTAGAAAAAGAGTTGACTTAAACTATAAAAAAAATAAAGAAAAATAGCTTGATTTTGCTTTGAAATCAAAGTTTGAAATTTAAAAATCAACAGTTTGAAACAAATTCAAATTTTGTTTGTCAATTCTTTTTATTTAATTTGTATCTCTAAATTCAAACTATGAAACGCATAATTCTCCTTTTATCCCTATTAGTTTCAACTATTTCCATTGCACAAGACTACTCTCGTGTTAAGGTTTTTGGAAATGCTGAAGATCTATATCAGTTAAGTCAATTAGGAGTAACCATTGATCACGGCATCAAAAAAGAGGGTGTATTTTTTATCTCTGACTTCTCCAAAGAAGAAATTCAAATCATGCAAGATTATGAATTTGAGTATGAAATTCTAATTCCAGATGTTCAGGCATTTTATATCAACCGATTGAGTAATCCGGAGGCTGCAAGCACCACAAAAAATGCAACTTGTTCTGGTGGAGGTGGAGGTTCTACTGGTTTTAATCCTACTACTCCCTCAAATTTCAATTTAGGAACAATGGGAGGCTATTTAAAATACAACGAAATGTTAGCAGAATTAGATGATATGGCTGCTCAATATCCCAATTTAATCACACAAAAAGCGGCAATTTCTACTTTTTTAACTGCAGGAAATCGTCCTATTTATCACGTAAAAATTTCTGATAATCCCAATACAAACGAAAACGAACCTAAAATTTTATATACTGCTATTCATCATGCTCGTGAGCCAATGTCTTTGATGGAAACAATTTTCTTCATGTGGTATGTTCTTGAAAATTATGGCACAAATGAGGAAGTAACTTATTTGGTAAATAACACGCAAATGTATTTTGTTCCATGTATCAACCCTGACGGTTATGTTTACAACGAAACAACCAACCCTAACGGTGGAGGAATGTGGCGTAAGAACAGAAGATTGAATAGTGGAGGATCTTACGGAGTTGACTTAAACAGAAATTATTCTTACGGTTGGGGAACAACTGGAACAAGTGCAACTCAAAGTAACGATACTTATAGAGGTACGGCACCTTTCTCAGAACCAGAAACTCAAGCAATGCGTTGGCTTGTTCAAAATCATAATTTCACTTCTGCATTCAATGCACACACTTACGCAGAAGATATTCTTTTCCCTATTGGTACAACAACTGCTGAATTTGCTGAACACCACGACTATTTTCAAGATTATACGAATCACATGGTTCAATACAATGGATATACAGCAATGAAAAGTTCAGGTTTATATCCGGCTTCTGGAGATTCAGACGATTACATGTATAAAGTTGATATTGGCGTAGGTGAAAAAGATACTATTTTCGCTCATACACCTGAGGTTGGTACAGATTTTTGGCAACCACAAGCTGAGATTATTCCTACTTGTGCTGAAATGGTTTTCCCAAATTTAGTGTTGTCGCATATTGCAAGAAATTATAATGTTGTAACTGATACAGACCCTAATAACATTGCAACTATGAGTGGAAACTTCAATCATTCAATCAAACGATTAGGAAGAGAAGCAGGTTCAGTAAGCGTTTCTATAGAACCTTTATTAAACATTTCAACAGTTGGAAATGCTGTTGTTTATAATTTGAATCTACAACAAACTTCGAATGGTACGATTTCATATACCTTAAACCCTTCCATTCAATTTGGAGATGAAATCAAATATATCTTAAAAACAGACAATGGTCTTTGGGTTAAAAAAGATACAATTGTTAAAACATATGGAGCAATTGGATTACAAATTTTAGAAGATGCAACTGCAACTACTAATTGGACAGGAAACTGGGGAACAACTACCTCAACATTTGTTTCTGCAACTAAATCATTTACAGATACACCAACAGGTAATTATGCTAATAATGCCAATAGAACCTACACTTATGTTCCTGTTGTCGATTTAACAAATGCTAATGCCGCAATGGTTTCATTTTATGCGAAGTGGAATATTGAAGCAGATTACGATTATGTTCAATTTCAAGTATCAACTGATAACGGCACAACATGGATTGGACAATGTGGGAATTATACGGTTCCAGGAACAAGCGCAAACGGAAGTGTTCAACCTAACAATCAACCTGTTTATGAAGGGGTTCAATCTGCTTGGGTATTGGAAGAAATTAACTTAAGTGATTATTTAGGTCAACAAATCAAAATGCGTTTTCAACTTAGAGCAGATGGAGGAACAAACGCTGATGGTTTTTACTTTGATGATTTCAAAATTTTCTTTAACGAAGAGGGTGCACCAGTTGAGCCAGTTGCTTCTTTCCAACCAACAACAGCAAATACTTGCATTGGAAATTCAATAACTTTTACTGATTTCTCTTCCAATATTCCTACAAGTTGGACGTGGACATTTGGCGATGGGTATACCTCAACTCAACAAAATCCGATTCATTCCTATTCAACAGCTGGAACTTTTACTGTTCAACTTACGGTTACAAACAGTGCAGGAAGCAATACCACTTCACAAACTATCGTTGTAAATCCAAACCCAACTGTTACTTTATCCTCAAATGATAGTGACAATGTTGTTTGTGATAATCAAGGTTTAGTTCAACTTACAGTAAATCCGGCAAATGCAGCTGTTTCTGGACAAGGAGTAAGCAATTTAAGTTTTGATCCTTCTAATGCACAAATCGGAGCAAATGAAATCTCAGCGGAATATATTGACGGAAATGGTTGTGGTGCATTTACTTCTATTAACATTATTGTTGAACAATGTTCAGGTTTAAATGAAAATGCAGTACAAAATCTACAAGTTTTCCCAAATCCTTCAGAAGGACTTATTACATTGAAAAATGCAGGTATTGGAAGTGAATATTTTATTCATGATTTCAAAGGTCAATTGGTTAAAACTGGATTTATAACATCTGAAAATCAAGAGATTTCTTTAGAGAAAGTAGCTTCTGGAGTTTATACAATTCAGGTTGATGAAAAAAGAGTAAAACTTGTTTTGAAAAAATAAAAGTACTTTTCAAAGAGGTTTTTTTTGCCTTCATTAAATTAAGTTAAGATTATCAAAAGTCGATTTGATTAGTTAAATCGTACGTTCAATTGGTTTCTTGCTAATTTTACAGCATGATATTAGTCACAGGTGCAACAGGACTTTTAGGTAGTCATCTACTTTATGAGTTAACTTCAAAAGGTGAAAGTTGTGTGGCACTTTGTCATTCAAAAAGTAAAATTTCACAAGTTACTGACCTTTTCAAGTATTATAATCCATCTAAAGCAGATGATTTTTTGAAACAAATCACTTGGAAGGAAGGCGATTTATTGGATATTTTCTTTCTCAAAGAGTTATTTACTGATATCACACACGTTTATCATTGTGCTGCGAAAGTTTCTTTTTTCAAATCTGATTTTTCGGAATGTATGCGCCAAAATAGGGAAGCAACGGCAAACATTGTTAATTTTTGTTTGAAATATAAAGTTGAAAAACTGTGTTATGTCAGTTCAACGGCAGCTATTGGTAACAACGCTAAAGGTTTTACTACAGAAAACGATAAATGGGAAATTGAAGGAAACAATAGTGGTTATTCGATTTCAAAATTTTCAGCAGAGAAAGAAGTTTGGCGTGGAATTGAAGAAGGTTTAACTGCTGTAATTATTAACCCTTGTGTGATACTTGGTCCAGGAAATTGGGAAAGTGGTTCTTTATCAATATTCAAAACAGGAAAAAAAGGTTTACTTTTCTATCCAAACGGAATAAATGCAACAGTTGACGCACGTGATGTTGCTTTTTGTATGCGTTTTTTAATGAAAAGTACGATTCATGCTGAACGCTATTTATGTGTTGGAACTAATCAATCGTTCAAGGAGTTATTTTCTGTCGTTTGTTCTAAAATGAAAAGTAGCTTACCAAAGTATGAAGCACCAAAATCTATTGCACTTTTTTCTGCCTATATTATTGAATTCTTCAGTCGTTTTAGTGGTAAAAAAAGTGGCCTATCAGTAGAAACAGTTCATTCTGCTTACAAAAACATTACTTACGATGTTTCAAAAATTAAAGCGGTTGTTCCTATTGATTTTAAAGCGTTAGAAGAAACAGTAGAAAATGTTTTAAATGCACGAACAAATCAATAGCTAGCAACGTTTAAAAAAAAATGTCTATAAAAAGTAAAATTCTTATTTCTATTTTAGTTATTCTCTACACAGTAGGTTTATTTGGAATATTGACACCACAATATAGAAATATGTTCTTGGCATTGTCTGATGTAAACCTTTACATTTCCTTTTTAATTCTTATCGTTGCTAGAAAACGAAAAGTAGGATCTTGGTATATATTTATTGCGTTTACATTTTTGATTGGAATGACTGTTGAGTGGATAGGTGTGCATACAGGATACTTATTCGGAAATTATGAATACGGTCAGAATTTAGGAAGTAAATTCGACGGAATTCCGTTTGTTATTGGCTGTAATTGGGCTTTGATTGTTATAAGTTCTGCAACTTTAGCCAAGCATTTCTCCCGACACAGTTATCTAACCCCATTTTTTGCAGCACTGATTATGGTTGGCTTTGATGTTTTAATGGAACCAGTTGCAATTTCAAGCGATTTTTGGACTTGGATAGATGGTTATATTCCGATTTACAATTATGTATGTTGGTTTTTGGTAGGTTTGTTTTTACAACTAATTTATCATTTCTTCAAACTAAATGAATCAAACAAAGTGAATGATTCCTTGTTTGTAATAATGACGTTGTTTTTTATCATTTTAAATATTTTCTAATATGTATTGGTGGGGTCCTATTCTTTTGATTTTAACTTTTTTCGTAATGGAATTTATGGCTTGGGCAACTCATAAATTTGTAATGCATGGTACAATGTGGTATTTTCACAGCGACCACCATAAAGAAGAGCCGGGCTTTTTTGAACGAAATGATGTTTTCTTTTTAATCTATGCTATTCCGTCTTGGCTATGTATTATGCTTGGAATGATGAATAATAATTACATTGCAGTGTGGATAGGTTATGGAATTGCTGCTTATGGAATTGCGTATTTTTTAATCCACGATGTCTATATACATAGAAGATTTAAGTGGTTAAGAGATATTGATCATCCTTACTTTTATGCAATTCGTAAAGCACACAAAATTCATCACAAACACCAAGGAAAAGAACACGGAGAATGTTTTGGAATGTTAATTGTTCCACCAAAATTCTATAAAGAAGCGAAACGAACTTATCAGCGCAAAACCACTACAAAATGAGTTTGTATTTATGGGTTATTTTGTCAGCATTTGTTGGACCTTTAGCTCTAAGTTTTGATAAAAAAGTTCATTTCTACACTTATTGGAAATCTGTTTTTTTAGGAATTATTATTGTTGCAAGTATTTTTATTGCTGGCGATGAGCTATTTACCCAATGGAAAGTTTGGGGCTTTAATCCAGATTATATTTTAGGCATTTACCTTGGCAATTTACCCCTTGAAGAAGTGCTGTTTTTTATTATTGTTCCCTATAACTGTTTGTTCATTCATGAGGTTCAAAAGGCTTATTTTCCTAAGCTTCAATTAGAAAAATTATCCAACTACTTTCTTCCCTTGTTCGGATTGATTTGTTTACTTCTAATAGTTTGCAACTGGGGTAATTATTACACAGTCACTTATTGTACAACTTCTTTGCTTTTAAGTATTGTTTTCTATTTCAAAAAAGCAACTTGGTTTCCACGATTTGTGTTAACTTATTTGATTTCAATTCTTCCTTTTTTAATTGTAAATGGAATTTTAACTGGTATGTTTACGCCTTCGCCAATTGTCTGGTACAACGAAGCACATATCATTGGCTGGAGAATTGTAACGATTCCAATTGAAGATTTATTCTATAATTTCAGTATGTTGTTACCTGTTATTTGGATACATGAAAGCTTTGTTACGAAAAAATAATTAGGACTTAGTAATTCTATAAATCATTAAAACTTGCAAATAGTACAAGTTTTAATGATTTAAAAGGAAAAGCTTTTCTAATCTCACCAACTATCATATTCTCCATCGCCTTGTATGTAGGCGTGTGAATTTTCTTCCACCTTTGTATCTAATTCATCCTCAAGGAACGGATAAACAATTTTACCATTCACTTTTACTTGCCCATTTTGTGGGACCTCAACGATTAATTTTACTTTTTGATCTCTCAATTTATCTTTGACAGGAAAAGTGTAAAATGTATTCGCTTGAACTGTTTTGTCGATTAAATGCGCTTTAAAGTCAATGTGTTTTGCCTTTAAAATTGCCGTTTGGTGATCGCGTCCGTTTGCTGTGAAGTATTGTTTAATATGAAAAATAGAATCTGTTGATTTTCTGTATTCAATTTCAATTCCATGTAAATAAATACGCTTATTAGCAACTTTAATAACACCTCTATCTCCTTTGCTAATAGTTTTAAAACCTTGTTTATCAACTCCTGTAGCATGGTCGAAATTTAAGTTCAAGACAGTTGTGTCGACAGTAAATAAATCTTTTTCTATTTCCCCATTTATAGCGAAAGCTCTTCCCGTTTTTGCACCAGTTAAAGAAAGTAGAACAATTCCAACCACCATCATAAAAATCAAACTAAACGAAGAATAGCGGATGATCGAAGATTTAAAAGCGAATATTGCTCGAATTCCTGTCAGCCAAAGCAATCCAATAACAGAAGAAGCTGTAAAAATAATTCCCCACAATAAATAGTCTGAATCTGTTGGTGATTCTAGAATTAAAGTCCCAAAGTCGCCTAAAGACATAAACTCACCATTAATTTGTGCAGGAATAAAATCAGGATCTCCAAATAGAAAAACAATTGCTGTGATAAAAAAAGTTGTTCCTAACAACAAGGCACCTAGACCAAAGAATACAGAAACAATTCGAATCAATTTTTTAAGTCCAGTTTGAATTCCTTGCTCTTCTTTAATTTTATCTGTCCAAACTTTTGATTTTTTCTGAATTCTATCGGCAGCGTTTTCAATCTCCGACTTCATAGATTCTAGATTGACAGGTTTTCCTTTCATTTGTAATTTCTCAAAACTCGTTTTGGCTTTAGGTGTAATAATCCAAAGAACGATGTATAACGGAAAACCGAAACCTCCAAAAATGATAAGTAAAACATATACTGCACGTATTACAGTAACGTCCCAATTCATATAATTAGCAAACCCAGCTAAAACACCACCTAAAATTGCATTTTCTTCATCGCGGAAAAGTCTTTTGTCAACTCTAGTCTCTGGTGCAGCATAAGTTTCTTTCGCTGTTGTTGGCTCATCCTCTCCGAAAATTTCTGGATTTCCTAGAATTGCAAGTACCTCTTCTACCATAGGTTGTTCAATCACTTTTTTAGAAGGTAGTAATTGCTTAGTGAAAAGCTCTGCCATTCTTAGCTCAACATCTTGAACTATTTCTTCTGATCCTTTTTGATTGTGAAGTACTTTTTTTAGTCTATCTAAGTAATTTCTTAAAATTTCGTAAGCACCTTCTTCGATTTGAAATGGCGTTCCTTGTAAATGAATGGATATTGTTTTATACATGATTTCTTATTTTTTGGTTAATGATTCGACAGCTTCTTTTAATTCTGTCCAGGTTTTGTCTAATTCACTTAAAAAAGTAGTACCTGTATCTGTGATATGGTAATATTTTCGTGGTGGTCCTGAATTGGATTCTTCCCATCGATAGGAAAGCAGTTCATCATTTTTTAGTCTCGTCAACAATGGATATAAAGTTCCCTCTACGACCAATAGTTTCGCATTTTTTAATGCTTCGAGAATCTCGGACGGGTAGGCTTCCCCTCTTGCAAGAATACTTAGAATGCAATATTCTAAAATTCCTTTTCGCATTTGTGCCTGTGTGTTCTCTAAACTCATAGTACTAATTTTATACAAAGATATATGTTTTAAATTGTATTATGCAATACATAGTACTAAATTATTTTAAAGTTTCATTAAATAATTAGCTCAAAGCCTTATTCTAACTACGAAAAAATATTTAAAAAACGAATAAAAGAAATGACTCAGACAATATAATCTGAGCCTTGGAGTAGTTTTTAAAATTTAAAGGAAAAATATATTAGTATAAAATCTAATAAGTTTCCAATTGAATTCCCAAGATCAATGAATGAATAGGTTTTAAATTTAACAATCAACTGTTTTCATTGGTAGCTTAGTGTGATTCCGCAAATAGCTCCAGAGGAAAATCTTTTAAAAGAGCGCTGTATTTATTCAATTGTTTCAAAATTAACTTTTTGAATAATAAATTAGATTCCGAAAGGAACTATGGAAACAATCGGTTAATCATAATAAAATTGACATAAATCAAGTTTATAGCTGATGTAAATACTGTTTTAAATTTTGATAAAAGTGAACCTTTGTTTAGTCAATATTTCAATTATAGAAGATTGCTGAATGTACATTTTGAAACGTCAAAAATTTCTTTATTTATTATAAAGATTCAGTAATCCAACTTGGTTTTCCTATCATATAGTTTAAGGTTAGGATAGCATTTGATAGCTGATGCGTCAGTTTTCAGGAAAACCAAAAGGTTTAGTAGCGAGAGCCATTTACTGAATAAGTAGGTGGCTTTTTTCTTTAAAAACAAACTGCCATTATTTATTATTCCTTGAATTGTGTTAACTTAGTTAAATGGAAAATCAAGAAGCAATAAAAGCCTTTTTGGAGATGAATAAAGATTTGTTTTGGCATATACCCAATAGTAAAATAAAAGATATCTCGCTTGATGTCCTAGTTGAGTTTGTAATTAACTATGGTGACTATTCATGTGTCAAAGAAATGCTAGAAATTGTAGGTGTTAAAAAAGTAGCGGAAATAATTTATAAAGATAATAATGCTTCGTTCGAAAACCCTAATAAGGTGGTGAGGAATAACTACAATGATTTAAACAGAAATTTATTCAAACTTTACTTTGATAAACATGCACCTAGAAATACTTAGTCCTGAACAAAAGCAGTTGTTGTCATTGATTAGTCATTTTAAAAGAAAGCATTATCTAGTCTGTGGAACAGCAAAAAGAAATAAATGGAAAGATTACGTTGATTTATATTTCATTTTAAAAGAGTATTTTTCGTTTGATAAAATTGCAACAAAAGCAGAAGAATTATTTTTTGAAAGCTATTTCAACAAAAAACTATTTAAAGGTCAATTAGCTTATTTTGCTGATATTGATTACAGTGAAGAAGCGGAATTTCTTCCTGGTTTTGAAGTAAGTGAAGACGAAGTGAAATCTTTTTTAATCGATGTTGCAACTCAACCTTTTTAGCTTACAAACCTTTTCTAACGTGTCAAAATACCTAACAATTGCAGCTGTAAGCGAAGGATTCTACAAAGAAAAAGGATCCAAATTCTATGCTTTTGCTGTGCCTTGTAAAACAGAAGAAGAAGCGAAAACCTATTTGAATGCATACAGAAAAGAACACCACCAAGCTGTTCATGTTTGCTATGCCTTTCGTTTCGGAAGTGACAAAAAAATCTATCGTTCCAGTGATGATGGAGAACCTTCAAATTCTGCTGGTCCACCAATTTTGGGACAAATTCAATCTTTTGATTTAACTAATGTTTTGATTGCAGTGGTTAGATACTATGGAGGCACAAACTTAGGCGTAGGAGGTTTGATTACTGCTTATCGGACCGCTGCAAAAGACGCCTTGGAAAACGCACAACTAATTGAACAGGAAGACGAGCAGATTTTAGCAATCGATTTTAGTTATGAGCAAATGCCTCAAATTATGAAAATAATTAAAAATCACTCCTGCACGATTTTATCACAAGAATATGACAATCAATGTTTTATAAAAATTTCTTTTCCTGTTTCAAATACAATTTTACCTGCTCAAATTGAAAATGTTTTAGGTAAATAAAATCTATTTTAACGGCTCGAATTTTGGTAATGACTCGAAAATAGTTCCTATGAAAGTTCAAATCAATGAGCCTTGTCCTGCGAATTGGGATAAAATGCAAATAAAATTGCATGCGCGTCACTGCGAACAATGTAATAAATCAGTCATCGATTTTACCCAAAAAAGTCGAGCTGAAATCCTTGCTTATTTAATTGAAAATCCAAATGGTTCCGTTTGTGGAAGAATGAATCATCAGCAATTTGACATCTTAGAAGAAGATCTTCCTGAGTTGATTAGTATAATTAGTCAACCACGATTTCGAGCAAATGCATTTTTAATTTTGGCAATTGTTTGCTCAAGTTTATTTCAATCGTGTGAAACTACACCAACACAAACAAAACCTAAAGACAAGCCAAAAATTGAATTAAAAAACGCCAAACCTTTAGGGAAAATTGATGTAAATGATACTGTTGAAACATCTTCTAGTAATAACGAAAAACATAAAACAAATTCACGTCCAATAGACATAAAAGGAGAAGTATATATTTCTTCTGTACCAGAACCAGAACCAAAAATTGCTGGTGGAATAAGTTATGAGCCAATCCCTCCTTATTACGAAGATGAGATTTTATCTTATGCGGAAGTAATGCCAGAATTCCCTGGTGGTATGGAAGAAATGCTGAAATTTATTAATCAAAATCTTGTCTATCCTCAAGAACTTATTGAAACTGATTTTTCAGGTCGTATTTTTGTTCAATTCGTCGTTACCAAAACGGGTGAAATTGAAAAAGTAAGCATTGCAAAAGGCATTGATAGTATAAGTAGCCTAAATCAAGCAGCTATTCAACTTGTAAAACAAATGCCAAAATGGACCCCTGGAATAAACAATGGAAAAGAGGTAAATGTTAAAATGGTGATTCCAATAAGAATATGCTTTAATTAAAACATAGAATTATTAGAGAATTTACCAACAAATCTTCTCAGGTTATTAATTAAAATTACATTTTTATGTATAAACCTTAAAATACTTTTCTGATTTCGTCCCTAAAATCGAAGCGTTCAGTTAATTGGATATTGACTAATTTTACCAACGCATGGGAGTAGTTCAAAAAGACGCAATCAAAACAACCGTTTTATCTTTTATAGGTTTGTCCTTGGGATACGTGAATAAGGCGATTTTGTTTATTGCCTTGTTGACGGTGGAGCAAGTTGGATTGATGAATTTGGTTATCACTGTCGGGATGCTTTTTGCCCAACTTTCAAACCTGGGTTCTATTTATTCCACTTGGCGCTTTTTCCCGTTTTTCAGAAATGAAGCCAAAAATCATTACGGATTTTTATTGATGAACATGCTTATTGTTCTCTTCGGCATCTTGATTTTTACGCTTTTGATTCTTCTTTTCAATCAGTCAATTATTGGTTATTATTCAGAAAAATCAAAGCTTTTTACACATTATTACTTATGGGTTATTCCGCTAGGGATTGCCAATATTTTCTTTATGCTCTTTGAAAGTTATTTGCGTGGATTATACAAAAATGTGTTGCCCGTGTTCTTACAAGAAATCTTTTTGCGGGTTTTGATTTTTGTGTTGCTCTTGCTTCTAGCGGGAAAAGTTATTGATTTTAACCAATTCTTCATCGCGCATGCATTGGTTTATTTCATTCCGTGTACGGTCCTATTGATTTATTTAATTCGCTTGAAAGAATTGAAGTTTTCTTTGCGATCCATCACTGTCCCTCGCAGATTTAGAAAAATATTGGTGATGTTCAGTATGATGAGTTATTTGAACAGCTTGGCAACTTTGCTTGTTATATCCATGGACGCTATGATGATTGCTTCTTATATTGGTTTGGAGGCAACAGGAGTCTATACAACCATTATTTATTTGACAAGTGCACTAATGGTTCCTTATCGTGCGATTGTGCGAGTAAGTTCCACCTTGGTTGCAAAATACTGGCAAGCGAGAGATATGGTCGGTATGCAAGACATTTATCAAAAATCTTCTTCTATCGGTTTAATAATTGGTTTGCTTGGTTTCCTAGTGATTTACTTGCCAATTCAAGAATTGTTTTCATTCATTCCTGCTTACCAGTCAGGTATAAATGTTTTTGTGATTTTGATGGTTGGGAAGATTTTTGACATGTACAGTGGCTTGAATGGAACAATTTTCTCCACTTCAAAAAGTTTTAGATACGATTTGATTTTTACTTTTATTTTGTGCGCAATGGTTTATGGTTTAAACCTATTACTAATTCCAATTTACGGTATCGATGGCGCAGCTATTTCAACTAGTTTTGCTTATGTCGCTTATAATGTCCTACGTTGCGGTTTTGTATATTATTTGTTTGGCTTACAACCGTTTAACATGAAACAAGTCAAATTAATTGGATTGTTTTCTCTTAATGTTTTGTTGGCTGTAACTTTTAATTACTACGAATTGTTTAATAATTGGAACGTTTGGCTTGCAATTGGAGTGAAGGAATTCGTTGTATTGCTTGGCTTTATGGTTCCAATTTGGATATTTAACTTAGAGCCTGAGATTGTCAATTTTACAAAAAATAGCTATCGTAAATGGTCTGCTCGCATAAGAAAGTAAATTATTAAACGTTATCAATACATGAAGACTGTATTTCGTATTTTATTCTTCACCTTTTTTGTACAAGCAAGCTTTGCACAAATAGAGTTTGATGACTCATTCACGTTCGAAATAGGACTACCGAATGCTTTTACTAACAAGGCAAATAAAGACATCATGCAAGGTTTAGTTTGTGTGGCTCCACAGTATCAGTTTGCAACGAAATTTGGATTAGCTTTTGGCGTTGGACTTCATTATACTTATTTTAATATTAACGAATTTCGTGTTTCTCAAAAAGTGTTTGGAGGTATTCATTCTGGTGCAGGTTATTTAAAAATTAGTCACGAGAAATTTTGGACAGATTTAATCGGAACAGACATTGGAATTAAAGTAGGCTATTTAGAAAGCTATGCAAACACCGATTTATTGCGCGCAAAAGGAATTCGTTTTGAACGTAAACAAGCTTTGGTCATTGAACCTACAATTGCTTTTGTGTTAGCTTCAGATGTAAACGCATCGTACCGCTTTATTATTTCTTATCCATTTTACGGATACGCTTTTACACCAGAAATGATCGGAATTGATTCAAATGTTGGATATACCCAAACTGAATTAGCTAAAACAAGTTCTTTTTTAACAGTAGGATTTGGATATACCTTTTATTTCAATGGTAAAAAAAGTACAAAAAGTGCAGATGATTAATTTGCTTTGAATACAGATTTGAATTATGTTTTTATCCTAAAAATGGATAATATCTATAAAGGAAGAATCAGTTTTTCCCTGAACTCACTAATTTCATTACTCGTCCTGAATTTTTGAATTTCAACAGGTATATTCCGCTAGAATTATACGTGAACTCAAATTTATTCTCACCGATTTCGATTTTACGTTCTTCTACTTTTTGCCCCAAGAAATTAAAGATTTCGAGTTTTTCTTCGATGGAAGATTTAATAGTGATTTCATTTTCAAATGGATTTGGGAACACACTAATTTCAGGAACACTTTCATTTTCGTTGATTCCTAAATTGCTTCCTTCTTTATGTTCTAAATGGAAAATTCCACCTAAATCTTGCCCAACAAATAAATCTAATTTTCCGTTTGCATCGATATCGGTAACAGCACAAGCGCTAAAGGTTCCAATTTCTTTCTGCAAGCCAAGAAAATTAAAGGTTCTCAAACGAAAAGTTGAACCACTTGTTAAGTTTAAATCAATCGAATCATAAAAACGAATAACTCCGTCATAAGCTCCCAACATTAAATAAGTGGTGTCGTTGTAAATAAAAAAGTTTGGGATTGGAAAACCATCTGGATTTGTGGTTGCGACATCAATTCCTCCTAAGTTACTGTTTTGAAGCTCAAATTGCGGATTTGTAGTCGTCCCAACATTTTGATAATAAACAAGTTCTCCCGTTTTCTTTCCAATAATTAAATCCAATTTTCCGTCTTTGTTCAAATCAAAAAGTTGAGGTGCTGCAAATTGTCCCATATTGATAATTTCACCAGCAATGTCTGTATAATTCAAAACAGGATTTGCGAAAGTTGGATTAGAACCTGTTGTTGTATTTTTATAATAAACCAAAGTTCCATTTTCCAGACCAAGCAATAAATCTTTTTTTGAGTCGCCATCCAAATCCCCAAACGTTGGAGTGATTTTTAAGCCATAATTCGTTGAAGAAAGGTATAAAAAATCATTTTCAATATAGGTGAATTTTGGTTCTGTGCTAGTGCCTGTGTTGCGGTAATATGCGATTCTACTGTATTTTGAAAGCGTTGGTTTATAGGAATAATAATTAGCCACAAATAAATCCAAAAGACCGTCGTTGTTGATATCAACCAAAACTGGAACAGAAGCGGTGCCGTGTTCAATCATATCGCTTTGCAAGAAACTTTTCGTCTCAAAAATAAAATTGGGATTGCTATTCGTTCCTGAATTTCGGTACTTCATCACACTCGTTTCATTTTCAGAAGCGTTCTTTGCATTAGGTGCAACAATCAAATCTTTTTTGCCATCAAAATCAACATCTTCCCAAAAAGCAGCTGGGAACAATTGCATATTTATTGGTGTTGAATTAGCTGGGAAATTTGGATTAGCAGAAATCATCAATGAATTCGTGTTTGGGGCTGTTCCTCCGTTAATTAGTAAATTCATATTCGGATAAGCAACATCACCTAGAATCAAATCTTTCACTCCTGAACCATCGATATCAAGCGCCAAGATAGTAGAACCGGCATGTGCTTTTTCGTTTTCTTGTTTATTTTTTTGTGCATCGGGAACATTGCCAATCGCACAGGGCGCAGTTGGGTCGTTCAGTAACACCGAATTAGAATTCACATCTTCTTTGAATCCTCCCCAACATTCATTTTTCAGTACAAAAATCAAAGAATCGGCATGTCCATAAAGATCCATGCTTTGGTTTTGATGGTATTGCAAATGTTCACCGCCAATATGGAAAGTCAAAAAATCTAAATCGCCATCATTTTCTATATCAACAATTGCAGGAATGTCACTCGAACTCACATATAAATTCAATTCTGAACCATTATAGTCCGAATAGAGGAGTGATTTTGCCAATTCCCATTTCAATCCTTCTTGTGCGTTCCCGATGTTTTTATAAACTTTCATTCCACCAATTCCATAAGTGAAAATGTCGTTTTTCCCGTCTTGGTTGTAATCTAAAATTTGAACGCGATAACGCAAATCAGTTGGGAATTGCAAGTAAGCCATTGGTGCAAATTCATACGATTTAACATTATTGATTTCTACTTGCTTAAAAATACGGATTTGATCGCTGCTTCTGTCAAACACAAACAAATCTAAATCGCCATCAAAGTCAACATCTATCTGTGAAACTTGTACATAATTTAATCCTCCAGTCCAAGGCATTTTCAAAGTATTTCCTGCTTTAAGTACCGGTAAAGATTGTTTGAAATCGAATTGAAATTGAGCCATCGAAAAGTAAGAACCAATCAAAAAGGAAAAGACTAAAGCTATTTTCGACATGACTTCAATTTATGAAAGTTAAAGTTAGTACATAATTCGCAAGGAATGAAAAGGCTATCGAATAATGCAGACTTAGTCAACTAACTCCTTACCAATTTCTTAATCTCCCCAACGATTTCTTTCGTGGAATTTAGTAATTCTTGTTCTTCAGTTGCGGTTAGACCAAAGCCATAACGTGAATTTTGGCAATTTTGAACAAGTGTTTTCAGTTTGTCGCAATTGAGATTTCCACAGTATTTCTCGCGCATCATTTCAACTAAAGCTTCTTTCGATTTACCTTGAGGAGCAACATCTAAAGCAATTCCTGCGGCTTTACAAATTGCATTTTCAAGACTTTGAGCTGCCTTTTTTCCATCGCCTGAAGCAATTAGTTGTGCTGCATTTTGAATTTCAACATCTACTTCAATCCAACTAGATTTTTTCTCCGGAGTTGAAAAAATTGTTGGAGCACTAACCGAACTTGTTTTTACCGCTTGAACAACTGGATTTTTATCCTTGAATTTTAGTGAGAAACCTATCAGTGCTGCGATTGCAAGGAATGAAAAAACAGAAACCCAAAGTACAGGTGATTTTATTAAGTTTGAACCAACATCGTTTGCTTCTTTCTTGTCTTCTTGTTTTGCCTCTGAGATTAACTGAGTACTTCCTGAAGTTTTTGACATATTCTGAATTTCAGGACCATTCAATTTTCCTAAGCTTTCTTTTAAAATAATGTATTTCTCCAATTTCGGGTCGAAGTAAGCCACTTTTAATTCGGGTAAATCAAAAGAACCTTCACTGTTTATTTGCAGCGTGTATTCATAGTTGATTGTTCCTTCAGCACCATTTGCTGTAAAAATATAGTTTTCGTCAATCTTTGGGTCACCATATAAAGTTACACCTTTTGGTAGTTGTAAATTTGGGGTGTTGATATTGTGAATATTACCAACTCCATCTAGTGTTACGTTGAGCTTCACAACATCGCCTTTTTTCACCTCTGTTTGACTTAATTTTTGAGTCATTGTGAGTTTTCCAACCATTCCGATGAAAGAAGATGGAGCATTGGCAGGAAGCGGTAGAACTTCCACACTTGCACCTGTAGAAACAATCGGCATTCCTTCAAAACCACGTTTGAGAATCAGTTTAAATGGATCCACTTGTAATTTTCCACTTCGATTTGGAAAAACAAGTGAACGATCATATTCAATGGAATAAAACTCAATTCCTTTTACTTTTTCTTGTTCAGCGACTAATTTATTGTTATTACCTAAAGCTTGTTTTTCTAACGTTCCATCGGGAATGTAGGTCTGGTAATCTTCAAAATGAGTTGGGTAAAAACGAGCGTAAATTTTTGCATTAAGAATTAATGGTTCACCTTCGTAGAGTTGTTTTTTGCTTCTTTCAATAACACCAAAAGCGGCTTGTTTGAACTGTTTGGCTGAAATCGTTCCTGTTGAATTTACAACTTGCTCTTTGCGAATGGTAACGTTGACTGTATTTGATTTGTAGGTTTTACTTCCCGATTTAATATAAGCTGGACCAAAGGTATATTCGCCATCTTTTTTGATAGTTCCATCTTGCGAATAGTAGTAATAAGTGATAACTTTTCCTGTATTAAAATCTGTTTCTTGTTCCATTCCATTCATCACAGAATAACCAGGAACAAATGCGCTTGGAAAATCTATATCAATTTCACCTTCGATATTTGATTTTACAGTAACTGTAATTGGTTCACCAGCTTGTGCCACTTTAGGATCCACCTCAATTTTCACAACTGGCTTCTGTCCAAATGCCGTGGAAATTAGTATCAGATTAATAAAAAGTAACCAATTTTTCATCACCAATTTTTACCCGATTTTGATTTATTCTCTTCATTTTTCGACCCACTTGAAATTCTTCTTCGTGTGTTCGCTTCCTGTTTAGTCAAATTATCTAATAGTTTATCGGCTTGTTTATTTGGTAAACTTCCGCTCGATTTTTTGTCGTTTTTAGATGAAGTGGAACCACCACCAGAATTGTTGGAATTATTAGATCCTGAATTATTTTGATTCTGCGAAGGATTCTTTCCATTTTGGTTTTGCTGATTGTTTTTTTTATCCTCTTGCTGTTTTTTCTGACGAATAGCTTCTGATAAATTATATTGTGTTTCTTGATCATTTGGATTGTTTCTTAAAGCGTCTTTGTATGCTTCAATTGCTCCCGAATAATCCTTTTTTTTCATACGGGTATTACCCAAATTGTGTTGCATTTTTGCTTTTTCAAGCTTGTCTTTTTTTTCTGAAGCAGCTTGTTGATATACTTTTTCAGCGTTGTCAAAATCACGAGAACGATAGGTTGATTGGGCAATTTCTTCTGATAAATCAACGTCTTTTGGTGCTAGATTTTGAGCTGAACGGTAGTAACGGTTGGCTTTATCGTATTCTTTATTTTTATAGGCTGTACGTGCAACTTTCAATGAATCAACCCATTGCTGAGCGAACCCTTGAAATGCAAACACAGTAAATAAAACAACTACAATCGACTTCATTTTTTTGACCTCAAATCTTTAAGCACGGGCATTACCAACCAAATAACAAAGCAAATCAAAGAAACAAATAAAGGTAGTTGATACCTCGTCTCTTCAATATCGAACTCCAAATCTCGCAATTTTGTGCGTTTCATCTGGTTAATTTGTGTTAATAGTGTTTGTAAGTCGGGATAAGCCTCACTTGTGATCATAGCAACCCCATTTGTTTGACTTGCAATTTGTCTTACAAAACTTGGATTCATTCGTGAAACTACTCGCTGACCTACTGAATTAGTGATGTATCCTTCTCCCAAATAATTTGGATTTATTGGGATGGTTCCACCAGTTGAAGTTCCAATTCCCAACACACACACTTGAATATTATTTTCGATTATTTCCTCGTAAATCTCTTTGTTTTCTTCTTCGTGATTTTCTCCATCAGTGATTAGAAAAATTGCTTTCGTGACATTTTCTTTTGAAAACATATCTTTGGAAGTGCTCAAAGCAGCTGAAACATTTGTTCCTTGGTTGGAAATGAAATCGGTTGTTACGTCATTGATGAATAATTTAGCTGCGTTGTAATCTGTTGTTAAAGGCAATTGAACATAAGCAGTTCCAGCGAAAATACACAAACCAATTTTTTCTCCCGCGAGGGTATTTACCAGTGCATTTAAAGCTCTTTTCGCTACTTCAATGCGCGGGGTCTGATCGATATCAATTGTGTTCATCGACTTTGAAACGTCTAGACAAACAACCAATTCCATACTTTTTACCGTTCCTTTGACTTTCTTTTTACCGTAAATCGGCTGCGCCATCGCAAAAATCAAAAAGACAAATGCCGAACGTAAAATATAGAAGCGCGCAATTACCCAAACGCTTTTTGGCTGTGGAATTCCTTTTTTATTAAACTGCGATAAATGGCTGTCAATCTCGTTTTTACGCATCAAGGAACGTACAAAAAGATAAGTAAAAGGAATTAATAAAACGAAAAGGAACAGATTGTAAGGCTTTAAAAAATGAATGCTTGAAACCTTAAGATTTTCATTAAAAAAGCCAATAACTGTGAAAAGTGTAAAGGTAAAAACACCAAAAACAGCTTCCAACAACATTAAATTGCTGACAACTTTTCGAATATTAAAGGTCGGTTTTCGATCAATCATTGGTTACAAATAAGCTAAATTCTAAAACAATGACTAAAGTGATAAACACAAAAATCCAATTTAAAAATGCACCTGGTGTTGGCGGCGGCTCGGATTGAAAATATTTATCTGCCATTTTTGATTTTTCCAAGCGGTCAATTTCTTCATAAATGGCGGCCAAGCTTTTCTTGTCGGTTGCCCTGAAGTATTTACCTCCAGTGACATCCGCAATTTCATTCAAGGTAACTTCATCAATTTCAACGGGCATATTTTCATAGCGAATTCCAACGGGAGTAACGACGGGTGTTGGTGCAACTCCATTACTTCCTACACCAATGGTATAAACACAAATATTTTTTGTTTTCGCTAATTCAGCGGCTTGAAGCGGTGTAATGTCGCCTGCGTTGTTGCTTCCATCGGTCAATAAAATAATCACTTTCGACTTCAAACTATCGCTTCTCAAATTCACAACTCCTGTTCCTAAACCAGTTCCAATCGCTGTTCCACCTTCAATGTTCATTCCGTCAACATCGTCAATTTGCTTTTTCAGAATTTCGTAATCCAAAGTCATCGGACAAGCGGTGTAAGATTCTCCTGCATAAACCACTAATCCAATGCGATCGCCTCGTCGGCCGTCGATAAATTCATTTGCAACTTCTTTGGCTGCTTCCAAACGATTGGGTTCAAAGTCAGTTGCAAGCATCGAAAGCGAAACGTCTAAAGCAATCACAATATCGATTCCGTACTTATAATCGTGGCTATTAGCGTCGCTGTCGTTCCAACGAAATGGTTTGGCTAGCGCTAAAATGGCAAAAGCAATAATCAATAATTTCAATAGAATTATTCCTTGTCGAATGTAGGAGATAGAGTTGTCTTTGAGTTTTTCTTGATTATGAATGGAAGAAGTAAATTTCCAATCACCAGTCCGTTTTTTCTCTTGTTTAAATAATAACCATCCAAAAATTGGCAAAGTCAATAACAGATACAAGAACTTAGCTTGTAGAAACTCGAATTGAAAGATATTTATGTTCCAGTTATTCAGCATGTTCGTACTCAATTGGACTGGTTTCAACAATTAATTGACGAACCATAAAAAATGATTTTTCAATGATTTCTTCTCCTGGTTTTGAATCTGCAAACTTCACCATATCTGAGTGATTCAATACTTTCAGAATAGATTCAATCACTTCTTTATCAATGCTTTTAGCTGTTAAAAGTAGCTTTGTTTCGTAGGTCGTTTTGTCCAACAAATTCAAATCGTAACGCGAAGTCAAGTAAGATCTTAAAATATAAGAAAGCTCAACAAAATGTTCTTTTAACTTGTCGCGTTTCCAAAGTTCTGCTTTCTCCAATGCATCAACAGCGAGTAAGGTTTTTTGCTTGAGCGAAATTTCGTGAATATGCGTTTTTGGTTTTTCTTTTGAACGCGTTCGCCAGCGATAAATCAAATAAACTACCAATGGAATTAACCACCAAAAAACGTATAAAGTGCCGTAATACAACCAATCTTTTTCTACCGGTGCTTTAATAAACGATTCTTTAATGTCGTAAATATCTTTTCCTTTTTTGTGTGGAATTAAATTACATTGCAAATAAGTTGATGGAAATGAACCTGTTGAATCATTTAAGGTGAAACGTGGACCTTGCAAAACTACCAAACCACTATCCCAAGCACACAATTCAAAAACGCCCATCCACATTCTGTCCTTTCCATTGACAATGATTGAGTCGTAATAGCTAACAATTTCAATTTCGTTAAAATCTCCACCCTTCAAACTTGAATTTTCGTTGGTAATTTTAGCAGGAAAATTGCCCGATGGTTTGCGGAATTTGTAATCGTCATTTTTCTCTAGCTTAATCGAATAAATCAATTCAACTCGATTTCCAACGATGACTTTACTCTTTGTGATTCGTGCTTCAGGCTGTTGGGCAAAAAGCGACAAACCATTGAAAAACAATATGCTCAGTATCCAATTTCTCATTTTCTACTTTTAAAAAGTTGAACTAATGGCGGAACAATATTTTCTTCCGTATTGAATAACACATAATCGATACCAGAGCTTTTAAACTTTTGAAGTAAAGCTTGCTCGCGAAAAATAAATTCTTTCTCAAACAATCGTTTCGTTCGTTCGGAAGAGGCATTCACCCAAGTAGTTTGATTGGTTTCAGAATTAAACAATTGAATAAAACCTCGAAGCGGCAATTTCATTTCGCTTTTATCTTTCACTTTTACTGCCACCAAATCGTGGTGTTTCAAGGTGCGTTTCATATCGTCGATAAAACTTGTATCGTCTTCAAAATCACTTAAAAGAAAACAAATTGCTCTTCGTTTGTGGGTATTTCTTAAGAATTTCAAAGCTGCTTTTAAATCTGTTCCCGAATGTTTTGGTTCAAATTCCATCATTTGGCGCAGAATCAATAGTACGTGGTCTCGCCCTTTTTTAGGAGAAATATAGAGCTCTGTTTGGTCTGAAAAAAGAATTGCTCCAACTTTATCATTGTTTGACAAGGCTGAAAACGCCAGTGTTGCTGCAATTTCGATTTGTCGTTGTTTTTTTGAATGTGTTTCACTACCAAAAGCTGAAGAGCCAGAAATATCTAAAATCAACATCACTGTCAATTCGCGTTCTTCTTCAAATACTTTAATAAAAGGAGTGTTGTATCTTGCCGTTACGTTCCAATCAATCGTTCGGATTTCATCACCAATTTGGTATTCACGGACTTCACTAAAAGCCATACCACGACCTTTAAAGGCAGACTTGTATTGACCTGAGAAAGCCTGTTTGGTTAAGCCTTTGGTTTTGATTTCCAAGGCACGAATCGACTTGATAAGTTCGGCGGTATTCACGACTTAAGGAACTTCAACGTAGGAAACTATTTTTTCAATAATATCTTTAGCTGTTAAATTCTCGGCTTCAGCTTCATATGTAATTCCAATTCTATGTTGCAACACATCTACCGCTACTGCTCGAATATCATCTGGAACCACAAATGCACGACCTTGCATAAACGCAAAAGACTTCGCAGCTAACGCCAAGTTAATACTACCACGAGGCGAAGAACCGTAAGCAATTAAGTCTGTAAATTGGTTTAAGCCAACAGTTTCAGGTGTGCGCGTTGCGAAAATAATATCGACAATGTATTGCTCAATTTTCTCATCAACATAAACTTGGCGCACTAAATTTCTAAGTCGAAGAATATCGTCAGTGCTCATTACACGCAGAGGTTTGTGAATTCCTTCTGGGCGAATATTCGAGCGAACGATTAATTTTTCTTCTTCTTTTGTTGGGTAACCTAATGACACTTTCAACATAAATCGGTCGACTTGCGCTTCAGGTAACGGATAGGTTCCCTCTTGTTCAATTGGGTTTTGCGTAGCCAATACTAAAAATGGTTCGGGCAATTTAAACGTTTCGTCACCAATAGTAATTTGACGTTCTTGCATTGCTTCCAACAAGGCACTTTGAACTTTCGCAGGAGCACGATTGATCTCATCAGCTAAAACAAAAGAAGCAAAAACAGGACCTTTTTTTACTGCAAATGACTCTGTTTTTTGGTGATAAACCATTGTACCTGTTAAATCAGCAGGCAACAAATCGGGTGTAAACTGAATGCGATTAAACGAACCGTGAATGGCATCAGCTAAGGTTTTAATAGCCAAAGTTTTAGCCAAACCAGGTACACCTTCTAACAAAATATGTCCGTTGGAAAGCAGGGCAATTAGCAATCGATCAATCATTTTGTCTTGACCGACAATCGTTTTGCTGATTTCTTTCTTTAAAGCCTCTAAACCAACTAATTCTAATTTAATTTCTTCACTTAATTTACGGAGGTATTCCGCTGGATTCACTGAATGCGCTGTATTGTCTAACATAATGCTAATTTCGTGTATACGCAAAGGTGTCAAAGATTGTCTCTAAAAAGATTGTTTTTGCTGTTAATTCTTGTTAATCTTGTGGTATTCAAATCTATGGAAAACAGAACCTGTAACGAATGTGGGACAAAATTGTCGGGTAGGAAAGACCAAAAATTCTGCTCGGATTATTGTCGTAATTCATTCAATAACAAAATCAATGAAGATGCAAACGCAACGGTGCGAAGAATCAATGCGATTTTGCGAAAAAACAGAAGGATTTTAGCCAAATTAAATCCCAACGGTAAAAAAACAGTTGATGGAATTACCTTGGCGGAAGAAGGATTTAATTTTCATTACTTCACCAATATTTACCACACACAAAAAGGTTCAAAGTACTTTTTCTGTTATGATTTTGGCTACATTAAACTTGAAAATGACCAATATATGTTGGTTCAGAAGCAGGATTATGTAAGGTGAAATTGGTCTATGCAATTAATCTTACGTTTAAATCGTTTTGGAATAAATGTTAAATATTGCGTATCCTCAATTTTTTTATTTCTTAAATTCAAATAACAAATGCAACTTTTAGATTTGATGGGAAGATAAACTTCAAAACAGGAGAGAAATCAGAAGATTCCTCTCTCTGTTTCTGGAAAGGTTATTAAATTACCCCGTTAAATCGCCAAAAATAAAGTTGTAATGTCACACCTTTCTTACGAGCAAAGATACACAATTGAAGTATTATTGCAGGACAAAAAATCTAAAAGTGAAATAGCAAAATTGCTATCAGTTGATAAGACTGTTATTTATCGGGAACTTAAGCGCAATAGTGATGAACGCAATGGGGTTTATAAAGCAAAATTGGCGCAATCAAAGTATGAAAAACGTTTGTTTTCGAAGCCCAAATACATGAAAACAACACCTGAGTTAAAGCAACAAATTGTCACGTTATTGGAACAAGATTACAGTCCAGAACAGGTAAATGGTTTTATGAAAAAGAAAAATCAACAAACACTTTCTCATGAGTCTATTTATCAAATGATTTGGAAAGACAAAAGAGCAAAGGGAACGCTTTATGAACATCTTCGGCGAAAAGGTAGGCGTTATCGAAAGCGTGGTTCTAGCAAAGATTCAAGGGGTAAAATTGTGGGTAGAGTTGGGATAGAAAAACGACCAAAAGATGCAGAAGAAAGGAAAGTTTTTGGTCATTTTGAGCTTGACACGATTATAGGTAAAGACCATAAAGGAGCAATAATAACGTTAAATGAAAGAGCAAGCGGTATGCTCTGGATGAGAAAAGTAGAATCAAAAGATGCTGAAATAGTAATTAAAAAATTAGCTGAAATGTTAGAAGAAATCAGACCATATTTAAGATCAATAACAGGAGATAACGGAAAAGAATTTGCTGCTCATCAATTTATAACAGATGAATACTGTGACTTCTTTTTTGCTAATCCATATAGTCCTTGGGAACGTGGTTCTAATGAAAATTTGAACGGATTAATAAGACAATATTTACCTAAAAAAAGCGATTTTAATAACTATACCGAAGAGCAAATTAAAGAAATTGAAACTAAAATTAATAAAAGACCAAGAAAAAGGTTTGGATACGAAACTCCTATATTTGTAATGGAAAATTTATTGTTTAACCCAAAAGTTGCATTTGTAGCTTGAATTCAGCTTTTTTAAAAAAAGTAAAAATGAGTTAAAGAAATATAGTATTGAGCATAGAATTATACACCAAGTTAAAAATAGAATTTTAAAGTCTTCATTCCGATTACTTGTAATCAGTATAACTCTATATTAGTCAGAAACCTCATTCTACTATTTAACTTTCAGTTTAAAAGACAAAAATTAAAAGTCCAATTCTGAAAAAGCTTCTTATTTATTCACTTTCTAGTGAATAAATCGATTGGGAGCTAGATACTTTAATTATTTACTATTTCTTATTGCGAATACGTAACTGTTTTTTTTAGTAAAAATACTACTTCGAAAGAATAGCAGTAGTTGAATAGCCTTCTACAAAAGATATTGTTTCCACTTTACCGCCATTTGCTTTTACGACATCAGAACCTATGATATATTTTGGATGCTTGTTGTCAGTTTCTTCAGCGTCGTAATCTGCCCCTTTAATCAAGATATCTGGAAGAAGTTCAGTTATCAATTCAAATGGAGTCTGCTCGTTAAAAACAACTACCAAATCAACACAACCCAAAGCAGCAACTACCATCATTCTTGCTTGCTCATTGTTAATAGGACGATTAGGTGCTTTATTTAAAAGACGTACTGAATCATCACTATTGACTGCTACAATTAGTCGTTTACCCAAAGATGCAGCTTTAGCTAAATAAGTTATGTGACCTAAATGTAAAATATCGAAACAGCCATTGGTAAAGCAAACTACATCGTTTTTCATGTGCCACATAGACATTCTTCTTTTTGCTTCCTCGACGGAAACAATTTTTTCGGTGATATAATCTAGTCTATCCATGTTTCTTAATTTTTCTTGGTAAAATGTATAAGGAAATTAAACCCAAAACTATCATTAAAAGTGTTTGAGACATCCAAATTAACATTCCCAAAGCATTCGCAATTGCCTCAGGGTGATCAATCCCTTCTTTTTTTAAATAAAATCCACTAACGATTCCAACTAATAAAGGATAAGTGCCAATTCCTCCATTGGTAAATGAAATCCCTCCTGCACCAAGTACAAATGCAAGCAACATTCCATGCAACGGCACATTTGCTGTTTCATGTAAAGCATAATAAGGAATGATGAACATGACAATATAACTTCCCCAAATTAAGAAAGTAAAAAGTAAATATTTGCCAGGTTCTTGAATTTTAAAAATCGAAAACACACCCTCCTTTAAGGATAAAACAAAATCGATAATTTTTTGTCTAACAGACTTGACAAAAGACACAATAACTAATGCAAGAAGAAGACAGCTAACTAAAATCCACTTTAACGTTGAATACAAAGAGTTTGAGTTATCATTTCCACCAATTTTTTCAGTGATTTCATTTTTGATTTCCCAGAAATCAGATCCAACTAGGAAAAAAGTAATGAGAGAAATTACGCCTAAAAGCAACAAATCCACAATTCGTTCCATGATAATTGTCCCAAAGGATTTTATAAATGGAACACCGTCAGACTGTTGTAACATTACAGCTCGTGAAGCTTCGCCAGATCTAGGGATAGTCATGTTAACAACATAACCTATCATCATTGCGTGATAGCGATTCCATGCGTCGGTTTTAAACCCCAAGGGTTCTAATGTATATTGCCATCTTTTCGCTCTTGCGTAATCTGCAAAACCAGCTAAAATGAGCGAAAGAAAAACCAGAAAATAGTTTGCTTCTTTGATTGATTTATAAAAAAAATGCAATGCTTCCTCCGACATTGAGTGGAAGATATACCATGTTAAGTAAACACCTAGAAGAAGAGGTAAAACAGTCTTTAATAAATTAATCAACTGTTTTTTAGTCATTAAACTAAAAGATTGGTTTCTTCATTAGGGAACACCAGTGAAGGTTTATATGTTTTTGCTTCTTCAAAATCCATATAACCATAACCGATAATGATAATTACATCGTTAAGTGCCACACGACGAGCCGCGGGTCCATTTAGACAAATCATACCAGAGTTGCGATCACCTTTGATAACGTAGGTTTCAAAACGTTCTCCATTGTTGATGTTAACGATTTGTACTTTTTCGCCTTCGATTAGGTTAGAAGCATCCATTAGAGCTTCATCGATAGTAATGCTACCGATGTAATTCAAGTCAGCTTGAGTGACTCTAACACGGTGAATTTTGGACTTTAGAACTTGAATTAACATAAATATAAAATGCGCGGCAAAAGTAATTCAAATAAACGGATTACAACAATAAATTATCAATCAAACGTACCTTTCCGCAATATGCAGCGATGCAACAAACACTTGGTGATTTCCAATCTTCAACCTTTTCTAAACTTTCAACGTCAACAATATCAATGTATTCAAGAATTAAAGTTCCTGATTCGAAATAGTCAATTGCTGTTTTAATTAATTCATTTGGAGTGTATTTGCTTTGATTAGCTTTTACAAATTGCAGCGTTTTCCATAAAATTAAAGCATCATTTTTCTCTTGTTCGCTTAAGCGCATATTTCTACTGCTCATTGCTAATCCTGAATCTTCACGCAAAGTTTCACACGCAATTATTTCTATTGGAAAACCATAATGAGCATTCATTTTCCGAATTACTGCCAATTGTTGAAAATCCTTTTGTCCGAAATAAGCTTTTGTTGGCTCAACTATTTCAAATAAATTGTGAACGACATGTACCACCCCATCAAAATGTCCAGGACGATGTTTTCCTTCCAAAACTTTAACTAAATTTCCAAGATCAAATGGCTTAAAACTAGTCTTTTCAGGATAAATATCTGAAACATTGGGAACAAAAACTAGTCCATTTTCAACCGTTTTGAGCAAATCTAAATCGGCTTCTAAAGTTCTTGGATATAGTGCTAAATCTTCTTTGTTGTTAAATTGAGTAGGGTTCACAAAAATACTAATTACTACTAAGTCATTTTCGCTCGAAGCTTTGTCTACTAAAGCTTTATGGCCCTTATGGAGTGCACCCATGGTAGGGACAAAACCAATGCTTTTACCTACTGATTTCAATGCAATTAATATCGTTTTAAGCTCCTCTTTTTTGTGAATCAATTGAATACTTGACATTCTATTTGGGTAATAATAAGGGACAAAGCTATTGCTTTTTGTTTAAGTTGAATAAAAATTGTACCTTTGCACCCTTACAAACAAAATTAATGGAGAAGAAAAAAGTCCTTTTTATATCTCAAGAAATTTTTCCTTTTTTACCAAAATCAGAAATTTCATCTACTTCTAGAAGGTTGCCACAGGTAGTTCAAGAAGCGGGAAAAGAAATACGTGTTTTTACTCCACGTTTCGGAGCAATCAACGAGCGTAGACATCAATTACACGAAGTAATTCGATTATCAGGTTTAAATATTAGCATCGATGATCAGGATCATCCTTTAATTATTAAGGTTGCTTCTGTTTCTGCAGCTAGAATGCAAGTTTATTTTATCGATAACGATGATTATTTCAAAAGAAAAACAACTGTTCAAGACGACAAAGGTCAGTTTTTTGCCGATAATGACGAAAGAGCAATGTTTTTCTGTCACGGAGTTTTAGAGACTGTTAAGAAATTAGGTTGGCAGCCAGATGTAATTCATTGCCACGGTTGGTTGACAGGTATTATGGCTTTATATATTAAACACGTTTTCAATAAAGATCCTCACTTTAAAGACACAAAAGTTGTTTACAGTTTTTACAACGATAGTTTTGATGTTCCATGGAATGAGCGTTTTTTCGAAAAATTAAAGCATGATAATATGCCTGCTGAAATAGTTGAACAACTTAAAGACACTAGTTTTTTGAATATTACGAGGGTAATTGCTGAAAACTGTGATGGGCTAAATATCGCTGTGGAAAATTTAAAACCAGAGTTGCGCACAATATTTGACCAAGTTGAGTGTTTAAAGCAAGAATATGTATCTGAAGAGCATCAAGGTAAGGAATTATCAGCCTTTTTTGATAAAGTAATTGAAGCAAGTATTTTAGCTTAGTCTATCCAATAATGAAAATTCTGTATCCCATTTTTGTAACGGTTTTTTTAAGTGCGTTGTTATTTTCATGTACAAAAAATAAAACTTTAGGTAAAGACGTTATCGATCCAATATCCTTTTTAAACGGAACGACTGTTGATACGTTTGACCTAATAACTTATACAATTGAGGAGGATAGCAGCATAACTGATAATGCATCAAATGTGGTACTTGGAAGTTATATCGACCCCAAGTTTGGCGAATTTGAAGCTTCATTTTATTCTCAAGTTCGCTTGGGTGGTTTAGACCCTGATTTCGGTGATCCAAGTACTATAAAAATTGATTCTTTTGTCTTAGCATTAAAATATGTTGGTTACTACGGTGATTTATCCCCGCAGACTTTTGAAGTTTATGAGTTAGATGATACCCTGAATCTAACATCAACTTATTACTCATTCACAACAAAAAATGCAAAAAGTACCAATTGGGTTCCATCTGGTAAAGGAACAATTACCCCTAAGCCTTTGACTAAAACAGTAATTGGTGATGATACTGTAGATGCACAATTAAGAATTCCTTTAGACACCAATATTGCACGAAATTTAATAGAAGAAGCTACAAGTGGAAGTTCAACTTTTGTTACTAATGAAGATTTTTTAAATTATTTTAAAGGTATAAAAGTTAAGACCAACAATCAATCTCAATCAACAGGACAAGGTGCAATTTTCTATTTCAATATCACAGATGCAGCCTCTAAAATGACAATATATTTTACGCAAGGGAATGCACAAAAAACTTTTGATTTTGTAATTAATTCAGATTGTGCAGATTTTACAAACGTTCAAATTTCTAATTCAGGCAAACCAATAGATTTGGTTCTACAAGATAGTACCAAAGGTTTAAAAGAATTCTATGCACAAGCGTTTAAACACCGAGCAATTGTTAAAATTAAAAATATTGAAAATTTACCAAAAAATTTGGTAATTCACAGAGCTGATTTAACATTACCTGTTCAATTTCAAACTGGGTACAGATATAAGCCAGGATCAAGCGTTTCAATTGCCACCAAGTTAAAGTCAACTGACGTAAATTACACAAGCTTAGGTATTCTAGGTGATTTTAATGAGTCGAAAAAATACTTTTCTGTAAATCTTAGAACTTATGTTCAAGCACTCGTAAATAAAGAAATTGAAAATAATGGTGTGGTTGTATCTCCACGCTTTTTTATAAATTCGTCGGAACGAATTGTTTTTAACGGAAAAAATACAACCAATAAAACCAAACCTAAATTAATATTAACATATACAACCTACTAAATTATGTGTGGAATAGTAGCTTACATCGGTAAAAAACAAGCCTTTCCTATTGTATTGAAAGGACTTAAGAGATTGGAATACAGAGGTTATGATAGTGCTGGAATAGCAGTATTAAACGGCGGAGCATTGAATATGTTTAAGCGCTCTGGAAAAGTTGCAAATTTGGAAGCTTATGCAATGGAGCACAACACAGAAGGTCATGCGGCAATTGGTCATACACGTTGGGCAACTCATGGCTTACCAAATGATATTAATGCGCATCCTCATTTCTCAAATGACGAATCAATTGCAGTAATTCACAATGGAATTATTGAGAATTATGATACCTTGAAAAAAGAATTAATTGCTCATGGATATACTTTTCAAAGTGAAACAGATACGGAAGTTTTGGTTCATTTAATTGATGATATTCGTAGAAATGATAATCTTACCATAGCAGAAGCAGTTAGAAGAGCCTTACATCATGTTGAAGGAGCATACGCAATTGTGGTGATTTCAAAAGATAATCCCAATCAATTAGTAGCAGCTAGAAAAAGTAGTCCTTTGGTGGTTGGAATCGGAAACGAAGGAGATTTCTTCTTAGCTTCTGACGCAACTCCAATTATCGAATACACAAAACGTGTAGTTTACTTGAATGACGAAGAAATCGCTGTTGTTGATTTGAATGAAGGTTTACGTATTTTCAATATTGGAAATCAAGAAAAAACACCTTTCATTCAAAAATTAGAAATGGAATTAGAAGCTTTGGAAAAAGGTGGATATGAGCATTTTATGTTGAAAGAAATTCACGAGCAACCTCGTTCAATACAAGATTGTTTGCGTGGAAGAGTTAATTCAAACGAGGGTTGGGTAGCATTGCGCGGTCTGTTGGATTATGAAACCAAAATGATTCAAGCAAAACGTTTAATCATTGTGGCTTGCGGTACTTCATGGCATGCTGCTTTAGTTGGAGAATATTTAATCGAAGACCTGGCTCGAATCAATGTTGAAGTTGAATACGCTAGTGAGTTTAGATATAGAAATCCAATTATTGATGAAAATGATGTGGTGATTGCTATTTCACAATCGGGCGAAACTGCTGATACCTTAGCAGCTTTAGAATTAGCAAAATCAAAAGGAGCAACAATTTTAGGTGTTTGTAACGTTGTGGGTTCATCTATCTCTCGTGTTACTGACGCAGGTTGTTACACACACGCTGGCCCAGAAATTGGAGTAGCTTCAACAAAAGCATTTACAGCACAAGTTACTGTTCTTACGTTGATGGCACTTTCGTTAGCACACAAAAAAGGGACTATCAGCGAGTCGGCATTCCACGCATTACTTACTGAAGTTGAGGATGTTCCTGCAAAAGTGAAAGAAGTATTAAAAACAAATTCAATCATTGAAAAAATCGCGGCTGAATATGCAGAGGCACCAAATGCATTGTATTTAGGTCGTGGAAGTTCATTTCCTGTTGCATTAGAAGGAGCATTGAAATTGAAAGAGATTTCATACATCCACGCTGAAGGTTATCCAGCAGCTGAAATGAAACACGGACCTATCGCTTTGATTGATGAAAATATGCCAGTTTTTGTTATCGCTACAAAAGGTAATTCATACGAAAAAGTGGTTTCAAATATTCAAGAAGTTAAAGCTAGAAAAGGTAAAATCATTGCAATCGTAACAGAAGGCGATGTGAACGTAAAAGAAATGGCTGATCACGTAATTGAAATTCCAGAAACCCACGAGTATTTGGTTCCTTTATTGGCAACAATTCCGTTACAATTACTTTCTTATCACATTGCTTTGATGAGAGGTTGTAATGTTGACCAACCAAGAAACTTGGCTAAATCAGTAACTGTAGAGTAAAAAAATCAAAAAATAAAAAGAAATCTCCGAAGCAATTTGGAGATTTTTTTTTGCTTGAATTTCTGATTGATTTTCAGCCTCTTTTCATACAATTTATTATAAACTTTTTGTGAAGTTTTGATATTCTGAATTTCCAATACCTTTTTTTTCTAATTTTGAATCATTATAAATAATAATCTTAAAAAATATAAATTATGTCATTTGAATTACCAAAATTAGCGTATGCATACGATGCATTAGAGCCACATATTGATGCGAGAACAATGGAAATCCACCATTCTAAACATCATCAAGCTTACACAACTAACTTAAACAATGCGATTGCAGGAACAGAGTTAGAAGGAAAAACAATCGAAGAGATTTTACTTGCGTGTAAAGACAAACCAGCAGTTCGCAATAATGGTGGAGGATTTTGGAATCACAATTTATTCTGGGAAGTTATGGCTCCAAACGCTGGTGGCGAACCAACTGGTGATTTAGGTGCTGCGATTACATCAACATTTGGTTCATTTGAAGCTTTTAAAGATGAGTTTGCTAAAGCTGCAACAACGCGTTTTGGTTCAGGATGGGCTTGGTTGTGTGTAACCGATGGTAAATTAGAAGTTTGTTCAACAGCAAATCAAGATAATCCATTGATGGGTGAAGGATGCACAGGAACTCCAATATTAGGCTTAGACGTTTGGGAACACGCTTATTACTTAAACTATCAAAACCGTCGTCCAGATTATATCAATGCATTTTTTAATGTAATTAACTGGGAAGTAGTTGCCGCTAAATACGCTGCTGCACTTTAATATTTTTAAAACAATTTTGAATGGGTTGTTTCTAGGAAGCAACCCTTTTTTTATGTTTTATCAAAAAGGTACGATCAAAGCATAAAAATTATTTCCAAATAGAAAATAATTTTAACACTGGATTTTAGTCTAGAAGTTTTTTAAATTTCGGAGAATGAATAAGAAATTAGTCAACTATATTTAATTTTGAATTCTCAAGAAATTGCATATTCATTACAATCACCATTGCGCACATCGCCCAAATTGGAATAGCAGCCTTGTCAGTATCAAGGAAATTATTTAAAAATGCATGTACAAAATAAGTAGTTTGAGAAGCGATAATTCCCATAACTAAAACACGGCTTTTTTTCTCATTAACAGGAAGTTTGTTGTAAAGTGTAATCATCGAAAAGAAAATGGCTACAACAATCATAATAAAACTAACCATTCCCATTATTCCCATTTCTGCAAGCGCACCTAGATACTCACTATGTGCATTGCCCATATCACCAAAATTGGTTGAAATAATTGTAAGGTTCTCTGGTTCTTGAAAAGGTGCGTATTCAAAAGCGTAAGTCCCTGGACCATAACCAAAAATTGGGCGTTGTTCAAACATGGCTATGGCACAACTCCAACGATTTATACGTTCTAAGTTTGACGCATCTGTAGTAACATTTGTAGCACTTTGTAAACGCTCGTCAAAGGACTCAGTAGTATGTTCATACTTATTTCGACCTAATTCCATTTGAATTTGATCCCATTTGTAGATACCTAAAATCAAAGTAATTATTCCGATTCCAGCTAAAAGTTTAAAGTTGATTCGATAATAAACGACCAAGCAAACCATTGCAGCACAAATAATACTCAACCATGCGGCTCTCGTGTAGGAATAATACAAACCAACAAGAACTATAGCTATTAAAACAATTAAAATTGCTTGCGTCAAGGGACTGTGTTTCTCAGCAAAATAGATTGCAATTACTAATGGAAGAACAAGCGCTACAATTGCTCCATATATAGTATGGTCTTTAAAGAGCGGCCACATTACCCAATGCCCTTCTTTTTCTCCAAAGCCGTAAAGACTGTGATGTGCAAGGGAATATATTATAGCAATACAAGTAGCGATAATAAATAGCCACAAAAATTGCATTCTATTTTTTTCTTTTTGGAAGAAATGAGTGCCAAAAATTAAAATAGGAATAATAAACCATAAGCGTGCAAGCAAAAACTTAAATGAAACCAGTGGATGACTACTTGTAATAGCAGTTACTATAACAATTAAAAGATAAAATAGTACCGCGTGAATAATTGGGTTTTTCCAAATTTTCTTGTTTAAAAAAGGACTTTGAATTTCCATTGCTACCAGCAATAACATCATTCCAAAGAGCAGAGGTTCTGTTGGAAGAAAAAGACCAAAACTTTGTGTGAATTCCTCTATGTTTACTGACAGAGGGGTTAGAAAAGCTAATGAAATAAATACTTTTTCTGTTTGATATATTGCAAAATAAACCAATAACAATCCGATAGGAAATAATGTCAATTCAGCAGTATCTTGCCAAATTAAAACACCAAATAATGCTGCTAGAACAGTCGCTAAAACGTAAGGAATGGTTGCATTTGCAATCGAACGCACTATGCTTTCAATTTAAGTTCTTGAATTCTTTGTCTGATTAAAAGGAAGAATACTGAAAATATGAATCCTCCGATAGTCGCAACGAGCACGATTATCATTCTTTTCGGTTTTTCTTTTCGATCAGCAACAACTGCTTTTTCAACAACAAATTTATGGTTGAATGCGGCGTTAGCATCTGACTCTGCTTGTTCGTATGAAACTCTGAATTCTTCAATTTTAATAATCAACTCATTTCGTGTGTGTTCTAGAGCGTCATAAAGAGATCCTAATTTTGTGTTAATAGCAATTCGTTCTTTAATTTCAGCTTTTTCAGTTGGATTATTAGCATCTACCAAGGCTTGAAATAGATTGGAACGAATATCATTTGAAACCACACCAAGATTTCCTAAGCTATCTAATTGAAAAAGTATAGAATCTTTTTGATTCACTAATTGCGCCATTTTACGTTTATTTACTTCAAACGCAGGTAAAGTACGTTCTTTAATCATTTCGTTTTTAACAGTGTCAATTAAATCAACGATTTCATTTGCCATTTTTGCTGCCAATTCAGGGTCTTTGTCTAAAACATCAATTTGGATAGAGCCAAAACGAGTTCGTGTAAACGAAAAATATCCATTGTAAGCTTTGTTTAACTTATAGTTTTTATTGACATCATCTTTAGAAATTTCGTAATGTTCCAGTAGTTTGTATTTATTGACAATTTTGTCACGTATACGAGATGATTGAAGAATTTGAACTAATTGTTCTGCTTGCTCTTCCTCACCGAAATCCATTGCGGCAGCTTTGACATTACGTTGTTCAGAGAATGATACGTTACTAGATGCAGCTGGGAATACAATTGCTGTTGATAAATAGAGCGGAGTAATTAATAAAGAAACAATAACAGCAACAACAAAAGAAATCGATGTAATTATTATTATTGGTTTGCGTTCTTGCCAAATAAATTGAACTAAATTGTTGCGTTCTTTTTCTAAGTTTAAATCCTGTTTTTCCATATTAATTTTTGCCCTGCGAAGTTAATATTTTTATAAGCGATAATAAGTAAAACTTAAAAATCAGGAATTTATTTGATTGAATCGTTTTTTATTAAAAGCGATTTTAAATTATTGATTTGAATAAAAGAAAGGAAAAACAATAAAAGTGTTCCAGAAGAAATTTGAATTAACAAAACATAATCATTCTTTTTGAATAGAATGCGAATAAGTAGGAGTGAGCCAATTAGAATAATATAACGAAAAACCAACATCCAATTGATTTTAATTTCAAATAAATGCAGGCAATAGCCGAATTGAATCAAGGAAATAAAAGATTGTGTAATAAAAGCCGTAAAAGCTGCTCCAGGTGCACCATAGATTGGAATTAAGTAATAATTGACAATTATGTTTAATACAATTCCGAAAAATGAACTTATGTTCAGAAATCGTAAGTTACCATTTGCGGTTAATAATGTACCGAAGATGAAGTTTAAACATATAGATAGAAAACTTAACATTAACCATTGAAAAGCGGGAACTGCTTCGGAAGCATGGTCATACACTAAGTTTAAAAGATAATATCCATTTGTAATTGCTATGAAAACGATTAAAATGGATCCACCCATTAATAAATTACCTGCATTACTTATTAATTCAACGATTGATTCTCTTGATTCTTTCAATTGTTTAGAAAACATTGGAAACAATAAATTTGCGAAAATCATCCCGAACATAAAAAGTGCATCTAATAATCGAAACCCTTGTGCATAGATTCCTGATTCATATGCCCCGTTTGGATGGATACGTTCGAGCATAACTCCATCAATTCGTGTGTAAAGCAACATTAATACAACTAAAAGGGCATAAGGAATACTTTTCTTTACAATAGAAAAACTGAATGGTAGATTCCATCTGAAGTAAGGTCTTTCAATATGTTTTAAAAGTAAAACTAAAGCAACAAACAAAGTTATACCATAACAAAGCATCTGAACCCAAATAAATAATTCGATAGAGATTTTGAAACCTAATTGTGGAATAAAAAGCACAGCACCGCCAAAAATTATAAGTAAAGTTCTATCTAATACAGACATCAACGCATCATATTTGAAAAAGTGAAACCCTGAAAAATGACTTCTACAATAGGCCGTTGTCATAATTAGAAACTGATTGATTCCAAGTAATCCGAGAAGATAAAGTTGTTCGTTGTTATAGCCAACAAATAAAGCAAAAATGATTGCAAAAAGAATGTAAAATCCAAAGAGTACAAACCTAAAGCTAATAATTTTCCCAAAATAAGATTTTGCTTCCTCTGGATTTTGGGCAATACTTTTAACTGTGTAATTATTGATCCCTAAATCCAGTAACATATTGAGAATCACTGAGAAATTCAGTAATGAAAAATACAAGCCATATTCCGCAGCACCAACTCTATTTTGAACTGTTGCGTCAATTCCAAAAAGCGCTAATGGTTTAATCAATAAATTGAGAAAAATCATTAACACTAAGTTGGAAAAGAAAACGCGTTGCATTAAATCACTTAAGCTTTTACAATAAGTTTGAATCCAACACCATGAATATTCATGATTTCTATACTTTCATCTTCTTTCAATAACTTACGTAATTTAGCAATGTAAACGTCCATACTTCTACCGTTGAAATAATTATCATCTCCCCAAACAGCACGTAAAGTTGCTTGACGGTCAAGGATTTCGTTTTTGTTTTTTACTAAAAGTTGAAGTAATTGATTTTCTTTAGTTGTTAATTTTTTCGTTCCATCCACTAAATGTAATGTGCTTAATTCTGGTTCATATTTAATTTTACCAACGAACATAGATTCATTCACATCTTTCGTTTCAGGAGCAGAACGACGTAAAATTGCTTGAATTCGAGCCAACAATTCTTCCATTGAAAATGGTTTGGTCATGTAATCATCCGCACCGATATCGAATCCTTGTAATTTATCTTCTTTTAAAGCCTTAGCTGTCAAGAAAAGAATTGGAATTTGTTTGTCTAATTCTCTAATTTCTTTTGCTAAAGTAAAACCGTCCATTTCTGGCATCATCACATCAAAAATCAAAAAATCAAATTGTGTTTTGTTGCCATTGTACTTCTCATAAGCTGCTTTTCCTGTACGAGCAAGCGTTACTGAAAAACCTTTATTTTGAAGATATGCATACAATAATTGTCCTAAGTTTTCGTCGTCTTCCGCGAGTAAAATATTTAATTTCTTTTCCATTTTCTTTTTGTATTAAAGGTTACGGTGAAAGTAGTTCCCTCACCAAATTGACTTTTCACATTTATATCCCATCCGTATTCTTCACAAATAGATTTCACGTAACTTAACCCAAGACCAAAACCTTTCACGTTATGTACATTTCCTGTTGGAACGCGATAAAGTTTTTCAAAAATCTTTGGTAAATGTTCTTTTTTTATACCAATTCCTTTATCAATAACGCTTAATTGTAATCCTTTAGTATTTCGTTCCAAAAATAGTTTTATTTCAGGAATTTCTTTACTGTATTTAATTGCATTTTCAATGAGATTTGCCAATAAATTGGTTAAGTGCATTTTATCAGCCACTAAATGAAAGTCACTTCCAACAAAGTCGGTTGTAATTGTGCCATTTGTACCTTGGAGTCTGAATTTTGCATTTTCTACAAGGTTCAAAATCAATTCTTTAACATCTAAGTCTACGTAATTGTGTTGAATTTCTCCTTTGTCAATTACTGCACTGTGTAGAATACTTTCTACTAATAATTCCAATCTTTTATTTTCTTGATGAATCATTTTAACGAAAGGAGAGATACTTTGTTTACTATTTTCATTCACCATATCCGAATCTCCTAATGCTTCACAAGCTAGCGAAATTGTTGAAATGGGAGTTTTAAATTCATGTGTCATGTTTGATATGAAATCTGACTTTAATTCAGAAAGTTTACGTTGTTCCAAAATTGTTCTAAACATGAAAACTAAGGCAATTATAATAATAACGACAAGAAGAATAGTCACAAAAAACGAAGCTTTCATTTCCCTAAAGATGAAGGCATTTCGATTTGGAAAATAAAGATGTAAGAATAAATCTTCATCCAAGACATTACTTGGAAACAAGTTAATTCTGCCACATTTTGTAGAATCTAAATTATTTTTCAAAGTTGAAGGGGCAACATCAAAATTGATAATTCTTCCATATTCATTAGTAATCATGAACGAATATTTCTGCGGTAAATCCTCTTTTTTTAACTCCATTCTTATTATGGAATCAAGGAAAATTGCATCAATTCTACGCTGTGGTGTTTCATACATGTTATCTCTAAAAGCTTGAATCATCATTTCATTGACAAATTTTGCTTTCTTAAAAATATGTTGAAGTACTTTTTGATTTAATTGGATCGCAATTGCTGATGAATCCTTGTGGGCAATATGACCAGATTTTCCTTGAAATAAATCACGCATTTCACGAACATCTCTTGCTAAAACTTTTTGTTCAGAACGAACACCTGAAATCGAATCAAATGCATCTCCTTTTATCACAAGATAGTTTTCCATTTTTCCATTCACCATAATTACGGTATCTTGAATAGAAATGGATTCTTGTATAGGCATTAAGTTTTTAAATTCCTGTTTTAATGCATCTTTGTATTGGCCACTGAAATCTTTATTGATGATATTCATGTAGCGCTTATAATCCTCTGCTTTTTCATGTCTGAAGGCAATTTTATCCAAACAGTCATTCAGATTTTGACGAAATTGGATGTTTTTCCGCTCGTATAATTGTATCATCTGGAAAGTCTGAATGATGAAAAGACTTAAAACAGATATTGTCAACAAAACAGTAGCAATACTTAATCGTATTTTTTTCATAGGATAAGCACGAAACTAAAGATTATTCAAGGATGAAGGCAATGTGCTTAACCTTTTTTAACAAGGAAATACTTATCGAATTAAATTTACATGGCCGGTTATTGTTGTTCTTTTATCAATTACAGGATTTTTAAAACTTATTTTATAAATATAAGTACCATCTTCAACATCTAATCCTTCGTCTCCATAACTTCCATCCCAACCAATATTTACATCGTAGGTTTCAAATACAATTTCGCCCCATCGATTAAATATTAACATTTGAAAATTATAAGGGTCATATCCAGAAGAAAAAATTGGTTTGAACACTTGATTATATCCATCTCCATCAGGAGTAAATGTATTTGGCACGTAAAATATTTCAGTTGGTCTAGATGGAATACCAACCAAATAGGTCGAGGAGCATCCGTTTAATGAAGTTGCAGTTAGTGTAACAGTATAACCATTTGAAGTATTTTCAAAATAATGATCTGGGTTTATTTCCGTACTCGTTTGATTATCACCAAAATCCCAACTATAACTATTAACACCAAGTGTATTATTTGTGAAGTTTATAGTTTGGTTATATTCTGTAAAAACTTGAGGTGAGACTTGAAAAACTGCGATTGGTGGAGATTCAACGCATATTAAATCTTGTAATGTTGTCGTAGAAACACAACCATTTATACCACTACTTAAAGAAATATCGTAACAGCCAGGTGTGGTAAATGTATAACTGACAATGTTACAATTACTAGAAAATTGATTCGAATTAACTGACCAAACACAGTTTGTTAAACCTTGGGTATTACTTGTGTTTGTAAATGAAACAGTAAGTGGTACACAACCACCAGTTGAGGAACTTGAAAACGAAAGGGTTGGTATTTGTGTAACTGTTACATTTCCGACATTCGAACCTACACAACCATTAACGGTATATTCAACAGTGTAACTTGTGTTTTGGGTGGGTGTTACTATTATGGAGGAATTTTGTTGGCCACTTGATAGCCAGTTCCATGTTCCTCCACTAATAGTGGATGTTGCATTAAGAGTAGCTTGTTCACCAGAACAGATTGTAGTATTGGTAACGCTAACTACAGGAATAGGATTTACCGTTACTGTTAAAGAAGCTGGTAAACTTGAACAATTGTTTAATGTATAAACGACTGAATATGTGCTTGTTTGTGTTGGATTCACTGTAATTGTAGAATTTGTTTGTCCTCCAGGACTCCATAAGTAGGTACCACCTGTTAAGTTAGGAGTTGTACTTAAAGTTACATTTTCTCCGCTGCAAATTGTAGAGTTTGAGGCTGTTATGACAGGAATTGGATTAACGGTAACAGTTGCAGAAGAAGTTGAAGAACATCCGTTTAAAGTATAAAGTAGATTGTAAGTTGTAGTTGATAATGGATTCAACACCAAATTACTTGTCGTTGCACCATTCCCCCACAAATAGGTTCCACCTTGTTGTGAAACTGTGGATGTTATTGTTGCAGTTTGCCCAGAACAAATGGTTTGATTTGATAGGGTAACTGTTGGTAATGGATTAACTGTTATCGTTGAACTTGCATTAGCAGAACAACCATTAACTGTATAAGTAACTTGATAACTTGTTGTAACGTTTGGTGTAACGCTAATTGAAGATGTAGTTTGACCACCGCTACTCCAACTATAAGTTCCGCCATTAATTGAAGTGGTTGTGTTAATATTAGCAGTATTGCCGCTACAAATAGTTTGAGAACTTGTAGATATCGTAGGTGTTGGGTTAATAGTTACAGTTGCTGATGAAGTTGCAATTGAACAATTCCCTAACGTATAGGTCAAATTATAACTAGTGGTAATTGTAGGTGAAATTGTTATCGTAGATGTTGTCGCTCCAGTAGACCAATTGTATGTACCACCTGTTTGATCTACCACTGCTGTTAAAGTACTGTTTTGACCCGAGCAAATTGTGAAAGATTGAACAGAAACTGTTGGTGCTGGATTTACAGTTATTGTAGTAGTTGCAATTGTAGGATTACAACCAGTTAAAGAATAAGTTAAAGTATAATTGGTCGTTGTTGTAGGTGCTTGTGATATTGAATTCGTTGTAGCACCAGTTGACCAATTATATGATCCTCCTGTTTGGCTTACGGTAGAATTTAATGTTCCTGTTTCTCCTGAACAAATGGTTAAAGAGTTTATATTGATTATTGGTGGAGTGATGGTAGTTAAATTTAATGTAGCTAAACTATCACAACCAGATGTACTCGTTAATATTGCTGTTTGAGAACCTCCACTATTGAATATTAATCCATTCCAACTATAAGGTAATAAATCATTGCAAATTGTTATGGATGAAACACTTGTTATCGCAAGCCCTTCAAAAACATTAACTGTCACCAAGCTATCACAACCATTCGCAGCAGTAAATGTAGCTATTTGTGAACCAGCAGCATTAAAAGTTAATGTATTGAAAGTGAAAGGGAAATTACCATTACAAATTGTAGTGTCAACTGTGCTTGAAATTAAAGGTGCTTCAAAAACATTAACTGTCACCAAGCTATCACAACCATTTGCAGCAGTAAAAGTAGCTACTTGTGAACCAACTGTATTAAATGTCAATGTATTGAAAGTGAAAGGGAAATTACCATTACAAATTGTAGTGTCAACTGTACTTGCAATTAAAGGTGTTTCAAAAACATTAACCGTCACCAAGCTATCACAACCATTTGCAGCAGTAAAAGTAGCTACTTGTGAACCAACTGCATTAAATGTCAATGTATTGA
>CAZDKE010000024.1:0-46729 GCA_964506255.1 uncultured Lishizhenia sp.
TACAACTGTTAAAATTACACTTTAAACAGCTGTCTTAAAAATGGGGGTAATTATAAGGTAAAGGAATGGCAGCGGACTTAAAGTATATTGAATTATGTTCAAGGCAAATTGCAGATACAGCAAAATCAAATAAAATTGTAGTTGAAAAATCAACACTTCCTCTAAGAACGGCTGAAGCAATCAAAAATATTTTGATAAATAACACCAATAATCTGCAATTTCAAATTCTTTTGAATCCTGAGTTTTTGGCAGAAGGTACAGCAGATCAAGATTTGCAAAATCCAGATAGGGTTTTAATTGGTGGTGATACAAGCCCGGAAGGTAAAGTAGCAATTGAGGCTTTAGTTGGAGTCTACAATTCATGGATTCCAAAAGAGAAGATATTAACTACAAATCTATGGTCTTCAGAGTTATCTAAATTGACAGCAAACGCATTTTTAGCACAACGCGTTTCTTCAATAAATGCTATGTCTGAATTGTGCGAGGTAACTGGTGCAAATGTTCAGGAAGTTGCTAGTGCAATTGGAATGGATTCGAGAATTGGAAATAAATTTTTGAAAGCATCAGTTGGGTTTGGTGGGTCATGCTTCCAAAAGGACATCCTAAACCTTGTTTACTTTGCCAAATCATACGGATTAAACGATGTAGCAGACTATCGGGAACAAGTAATTATTTTAAATGATCATCAAAAAATGTGATTTTCAGAAAACATCATAAAAACACTATACAATACTGTTTCAGGTAAGAAAATTTCTATTTTAGGATGGGCATTTAAAAAAGATACTAATGACACCAGAGAATCTGCAGCCATTTATGTTGCTAGCCAGTTAATTGAGGAAAATGCTTCAATTAATGTTTATGACCCGAGGGTTGAAGAACAACAAATTGTTGGCGATTTAGAATATTTAAATATCCATTCATCTAAGCAAATTAAACAATTTTTAACCATCGAAAAGAACCCTTATGAGGCGTGCGCAAATGCACATGCAATTGCAATATTGACAGAATGGGATGAGTTTAAAACTAACGATTGGAAAAAGATTTACGATAATATGATGAAACCTGCTTTTATTTTTGACGGAAGAGATATTTTAAATGTTCAAAAAATGAAAGACATAGGTTTTGTGGTTTATACAATTGGGAAATCAAAGCATTAAATAAAGAAAGGAAGAATTTGATTCACTTCCTTTCTTTTTTATAAACTTAAATTCTGTTATTTCTCAATACTAAATGAAACTTTTCGATTCATTTCGTCACTTACGGTTGTCCCTTCCTCTTTTTCTTTAGCAACTTTGTATTTAACCGAAAATCTATTTCTAGAAATTCCTTTAGAAACTAAATAGTCAACGCAAACATTAACTCTTTTTTTAGACAATTTTTGATTAGCAGCTGGTGATCCAGTTTTATCAGTATAACCCGTTGCGACAATTTTTACATTTTCATTTTCTTTCATTAATTCAGTAAACTTATCCAATGTAATTTTGAAATTTGCATCGATTATAGATGATCCTGACCTAAAGTAAACATCAAAAATACTTAAATCATTAATAGTTAAATTTCCAGAATTAATCGTCTCTTCACAACCGTTAAATTTTGGAGAACCTTTTATTTCTGGACATGCATCAATTATATTTGGTACTCCATCAAAATCGTCATCAGTGCATCCCTTTGTTGAACCAGCTAAGAAGGGACAAAGATCTATAGCATCAGGAACACCATCGCCATCAGAATCTCTTGTTGATAAATCAACTTTTTGTGCAAGACTTGAATTTAAATTATTGGTTAAATCAGTTGATTGATCAATTGCAATTCCTTTATTATTAACAATTGAACCAGGTAAAGTTGATGGGTCTTCATCAAGTGCATTTATAACACCGTCACCATCATCATCTCTTAAACCTAGTTGGGTTTCAGTTAATTGTTTTTGTAACTCATCAATTTTAGCAAATTTTTCCTCTTGTTCAGGATAAATCCAATCGATGTGTTTTGATTTTTTACCTAAATAATAAGTTGCGCCAATCGATAAGTTAATAAATGAACCCGTAAAACCAGCTTCAGCAGGTAATTTATATTGAAAGTCAAAAGTTCTATTTTGACGAACATGGAAAAGCATCGATAGGTCTGCGTTTATGCAAATACGCTCAGTTATTTTATACTGTGGAGTTATCCCGATTATACTATGCATCATTTTATCTGTAGAACCTAATTCCATCAATGGACTTGTCGGTTCGAGGTTATCGGTAATGCCTTTATTTCTCATAAATGAATAACCTAAACCAGCATGAAACAATAGTCCTATTTTTTTATTTAACGTACCATATCTTAAAATATCGGTAAGATTTATTGTTGGTTGAATAGAAATTCTATAATAATTCGTTGGATTATTTAATCTTGTCCATTTAAATTTATCATAAGCTGCATCTACTTTTATACCAAATCGATTATTAAGCATATATCTACCGTGTATATTATAATGATGTATTTGATAAATTTTTGTGCTTCCATCACCAGTGTTTTTTATTCCATCATGAGCTCCAATGTTCAAACCAACTGCGATTCTGTTTGTACCTTGTGAAAGAATAGTAAAGGAATTTATTAAAACAATACTTAAAAGTAAGATGATATATTTGTATGTAATATTCATAACTTTGTTTTATATTAATTGCTTATACTTGATTTATTCATAATAGTTACCAATTTAATTTCCTTATTTTAATAATTGAACACTTATCTTAAACGACTCAATAATTTCCAAAATAAAACATTGAGATTTTCACCCTTCTATTTTTTCATTTTGATAAGTTGTTTGCCTCATTTTGTGTTGAGCCAAAAAGAAATAACCAAGCAAAATTTAGCTTGGGTTGCTTATTACTTCAATCTCAATTTTAATAAAAAATGGAGTTTGCAATCTGAAATTCAGGAACGTATTTATGTTCAACCTTACGCTCAGCACCAGTTTGTTTTGCGATCACACCTACATAGAACCCTTGGGACTTCAAATTGGGAAGTATCAGCAGGAATTTGTCTGTTTTTGCAATCGCCAAATGATCCTTCAGCGAGTAATAAATTGATAATTCCAGAATTGCGTCCACATATTGAAGCCTTATATAAACAACAATTTAATAGTTGGGGCTTAGAACATCGTTACCGAGCTGAAGCACGATTTTTTCATCAAACAAATGCAACTAAAACTGAATTGGAAGATGGTTTTGATTTTGGGAATTTTAGATTTCGTTACCGTTTACAAGCCTATTTCCAATTAATTGAGTTTAATAAAAATAGTTCATTAAGAGTGAAAGTTGCTGACGAAATCCACCTCAATGTAGGACAGAATATTCTAAAAAATGTCTTCGATCAAAACAGAATTTCGGTTGATTTAGCTTGGCTTTTAAATCCTAGTTTACAAATCGAACTTGGTTATCTAAATTGGTTTCAGCAAACACCTTCCGCTACTTTTTTTAATCGAAACATTGTTCGATTGAGTTTCACACATCGTTTGAATTTGAAAGAAAATTGATTTTAAAGTTTTACAAACGTTGTTTCAATTGCGTCTCTCAATTTTTCATCAACTTGTACCTCGTTCGCAAAAGTCTTCCAACTAGAACAAACATCCATTACATCGTTGATAATTGAATTGGCATTTTTAATATTCATCGAACGACCAATACTAAATAAATCTTCGCGTGTAAAATTTTTGCGTTTTCCATTAATACTCAGTGCGTGTTGGCTTACCCAATCACTTCCTGGTCGGTAAGCGTGGCAAATGTCGTATGCTGGTGAAAGGCGCCATTGCCCAGATTTGTCCATTAAAAAAGCAAAGTTTTTGGAATGGTCGTCACAGTTTTTTGCCAATACATTAAGGACCATTCTTCTGTATAATTCTTGAGCTTCAGGATAAGTTAAGCCCAATTCACGCATCGTTTCAAACAATTCTTCATAGCTGTAAAGCGTAACTTCATTAAAGTCATAGTGACGCATTGCACAAAAAGTTTGAACGTGTAGTTTTTCATTGTCACTTGTTCTATCGAATCGTTTTGTCATAAAATGCGCGCGATTGTTTTCATAAAGCAAGCGCGATTCCATCATTTCAATTCCTGCTGCTTTTGCCATTTTGTAGTAAGCCATTTCAACCCGACCATATCCAGCCGAAGAACCGAATTGCGAATCAGTTACGCCATCAAATTTAATTAACCAATGACTAAAACCTTTTGGCGCTTTTGCTTGACCGCTGCGAACTTCGCCTGTTTTTTCATTATAAGCAATGAGTGCCTTCGCCCTCGCCCCGCCAACAGAGGAACCGATTTTCAAGATATCATATAATGCTTTTTCTTCCTCTTCAGTAATGTTTGTTTTAAAGTCTGTTCGTCCAGATAGTATTTGTTCGGCAACATCAACCAAGCTGTCAATTTCAATTTTTGTCGAATTATTATTTGGCTTTGGATTCACAGGTTCAAATTCAAGTGCCCCCATTCCTCTTTCTCCAATAAAACAAAGTGTTTCGACTGGGTTTAAACTATTTACAGGTCTTCCTTGCCGACTAAGCCAATTGTTAATTAAAGTATTTCCGTATTTATCTGGTAGAATGTCAGCTAGCAATCCTGGCAAACCTTTAAAAGTGATTGATTGTTGGGTTTCTCGAAATTTAAAAATTCGATTTCCCTGAGAAAGAGGCATCATAATAGGGGAGATGTCCCAATTTGAATTTAGGAAATCTTTATCAAACTCGAAAGATGAAACGCCTAATTCGTTATCCCAAGAAATGGCACCAACTCTTCTATTCCAAATGTTTACAAAGGCATTGTTAATCATTACCAATCAGATTTTTTCTTTGTTTCGGACGTTTTTTTGTTTCTTACACGAGCCTTCGCATAGTATTTGACTTCCATCTCAGCAAGCAGCATTGGACTAACGGGTTTTATGTATTCGAATACATCCAAAATTTGCAATTTATTTAAAATTCGCAATACTTGGATTAAGGTAAGTAGATGACAGCGACGACCAAGCTCTAATTCGGAGAGGGTGGTACGATTTATACCTGCTTTAGCTGCGAGTTGTTGTTGGGTCATATTTTGGTCTAATCGTTCTTGTTTGACGAAATTTCCAATTTTCGCAATGATGGCATCATCACTGAGTTTTGTCATGTTAATGTAGGGTAAAGCCGTCATTATGTTTATTTTTATATCTTAATGTTGTATATTCCCCACAAATATACACATTTTATTTGTTTTCAAATAATGCTGTATTTTTCCATCATTAAATTCAATTTTAACACTTAATGATGTTTTAATCCATCATTAAATTCAATTTTAACACTTAATGATGTTTTAATCCATCATTATAATCCTTTTTTGATATCTACTTAGTAGCTATTGCGACTTGCTAAGGTTTCATTTTTCAAATTAGATTTAGTTATTTCATGGTTCCATTTTTTCCTTTCATCTATTTTTAAGGTCAGGTCAATATAATTTTGGTATTTTTAGGCTCGTTTTTAAAATAACAAATTATGACACGATTTAAAAGTACATTGGTTGCCATCGCCTTATTCGTTGGCTTCTTCGTTCGTGCAGACGAAGGAATGTGGTTTTTAATGTTCATCGAACGTTTGAATCACCGCGACATGCAAAAAATGGGTCTTCAGCTTACAACTGAAGAAATCTACAGTATTAATAATTCAAGTTTAAAGGATGCTGTTGTGCAATTCAATGGTGGATGTACGGCTGAATTAATTTCAAAAGAAGGTTTATTATTGACCAACCATCACTGTGGATACGATGCAATTGCTGAATTATCTACTCCAGAAAAAGATTATTTAACAAATGGTTTTTGGGCTGCAACGAAAAAAGATGAGTTAAAACCTAAATCTTTATACGTTCGTTTCTTTGTTCGTATGGACGATTGTACCAAACGAATTCTTGCAAAGTTAAATGATGGAATGTCAGAAGCTGAACGCGATAAAGCGATTAAAGAAGAGACAACAGCAATTGAAAAAGAAAATAGTGAAAATGGAAAATACACAGTAAGTGTACGTTCATTTTTTCAAGGAAATGAATTTTACTACTTTGTTTATCAAGACTATAAAGATGTTCGTCTAGTTGGTACACCTCCTGAAAATATTGGAAAATTCGGTGGAGATACAGATAACTGGGAATGGCCGCGTCACACAGGAGATTTCTCTATGTTCCGTGTTTATGGTGATGCAAACGGAAATCCAGCTGAATATTCAACAAGCAACGTTCCTTTAAAACCAAAACATCACTTACCTGTGAACATAAAAGGAGTAAAAGAAGGTGATTTCGCAATGATTTTAGGTTATCCAGGAAGAACAAACCGTTGGTTGCCTGCAGGTGGAATTGAGCAAAACGTTAAATTTGCTTATCCTGCTTGGGTAGAGGCTTCTAAAACAAGTATGGATGCAATGCAAAAATACATGGACAAAGATGATGCTGTGCGTTTAAATTATGCGTCTAAATATGCAGGAATCGCCAATTATTGGAAAAACCGTCAAGGTATGATTGATGCCTTAACAAAATTTGGAACAGCAACTTCGAAAGCAGCAAACGAAGCGAAATTCAATACATGGGCAAATAAAAAAGAAAACAAAGAGAAATATGGAACTGTGGTTGCAACAATAAATAATTATTATGCAGTTACAAATGATAAATCGCGTCACGATAACTATTTGCAAATTATGTTCAGAGGTTCTGAATATGCAAAAATCGCAAGAACTTTAGGACCACAATTAGAAGCTTATGCAAAAGCAGATGAAGCAACTAAAGCACAAATGTTACCTGATTTAAAAGCTGGAATTGAAGAGTTTTTTGCTGGAATTTATATCCCTGCGGAAAGAGATATTATGGTAGACGGTTTAAATTTATATGCTAAAAAAGCAGGCTATAAATTGGTTCCGTCCATAGAAACTGCTTTCAAAAAAGGCAATGGCGACATGAAAAGTTTTGTTACTGCTTTGTTTGAAATGAGTATTCTTACTTCAAAAGAGAAAATGATGGCATTTTTGGAGGTTCCTTCTGAAGGATTAATTGCTAATGATCCATTGATGAAATTATCAAATGACATGATTGCACACTTGAATACAAGAACAGATGAGTTGACAAAATTGCAAAATGACTTTGGTAAAGCATACAGATTATTAGTAGACGGTATGCGTCAATCTAACCTAAGCCCTGTTAAATATCCAGATGCAAATAGTACTTTACGTTTAACTTATGGTAAAGTAAGTGCTTTGCCTGCCGACAAACGAAACGATGCTAAAATCAATAACTACACAACGTTACAAGGTACAATCAACAAGTACAAACCAAACGACAAAGAATTCGATTTACCAAAAAGATTAATTGAATTGAATGACAAAAAAGATTTTGGAGAATACGCTGATAAAGCTGGTTATATGCCTGTAAATTTCTTGACAAATAACGATATCACAGGTGGAAACTCAGGTTCTCCAGTATTAAATGGTAAAGGAGAATTGATCGGTTTGGCGTTTGATGGAAATATCGAAGCGATGGCTGGTGATGTTATTTTTGATGCGAAATTGCAAAAAACTATCAACGTTGATATTCGTTACGTGTTGTTCATCATTGACAAATACGCTGGTGCAAAACACATTGTAAACGAAATGACAATTATTAGATAATTAAATAATTTTTAATGTTGAAAGAGGCTATGTTTTTATGTAGCCTCTTTTTTTTTTAACTCTTGTTAAAACTAAAAAATGTTTAGTTTTAAATCCAGATGAGCCTAAATGCATTACAATGAACGACCAATATTTTAATTTTCAAAATTTAGATTTTTTGACATCGTTCTCATTGTGTTTTATACCATTGTAACAATAGTAGTTTCATTGTATTTATTAGAAGCCAATGAATTAAATGAAAAAGTTCAATTTGTATTTATGTATGCTTTAATCACACATTTTTCTTTTTATAGATTTTGTGTAAAATCGTTATGAAATATGAGTGTATTTCTTTTTTGGCTTTTTTTTGGATTGATTCACTTATTGCATTTTAAAATATTGAAAAATGAAATGCCATTGACAAATTGGAATTTGATGCAACTTAATGCTCTCAGAAATACAATTCCACATTTTTTTTTTTTTTTTTTCAACTTCTTCGATTCCTAAATCTACAAATTCAACATCAAGATTTAGTTGTTCCAAGTCGAATTAGAGATGATTTGTTCGATGAGTGAGAAACCAATTTTTTAGACTTTCTTTTTCTATTGATTTATATGTTTGTGGTGGTTGGTGTTGATATATATCAAGGATAAAAATCACCCTTTCTTCATTACAATTCCATGCGTTACTACCCAAGTTTCTAAATCTTCTTTCATAATTGCTTTTGATAACATGTCTGGAAATAAATCCGGAGTACAAACAAATACAGGTATATTTCTCTTGTTGAATTCCTTAGCCATATTGAGGTCGTAGGAAGGTGATTCGTCGTCATTCAAAGCAAGTAAACAAATCACACTAACGCTGCTACCTACAATTTGGTCCACATGTGTATGCATTTCTTTTTCGTTGCCTCCTTCGTACAAGTCGGTAATTATAACCAAAATGGTATTTTCCGGGCGTTCAATGACTTCTTGGCATTTTTAAAGCGCTAATTTGATATCTGTTCCTCCGCCTAATTGTAAACCAAAGAGTAAATCAACAAGATCTTTTAACTCTTCGGTTAAGTCTTCAACTTGGGTGTCGAATACCAACATTTTAGTTTATACAGCTGGAATGGAAGCTATTACTGAACCGAAAATTCCAGAGAAAACGATACTTGTTCCCATCGATCCACTTTGGTCCAAACACAATACTACATTCTTTAAGTTATTACGCATTTTTCGACCAAAACCAATGCGTTCCTCGGTGATAATGGTTTTATATTCAGGTAAATAATGCTTCAAGTTGCGACGAATTGTTGTGTTCCAATCAATTTCATTATAGCGTGGATTTTTCTTCTTCGTGGTTTTGTTTATCGCACCTTGAATCGATTTGATGGAGTTTTGTCTTAATTTTCCAATCAGTTCATCAACAACTTTTTGAACCACCATTCTTGCGGTACTTTTGGTTTTTTCAGGAATGAGTTTTCCTAAATTCAATAAAGTTGCAACAGTATGAATGTCTGGCGTTGTTTGTTCTAAAATTTCAGGTTATAACAATAATTTATCGCGCAAATTATTAATTTTCATCGCGTCACGTTGCAGTAATTGTACAGTTGAAGTTGGAAAAAACTTATGTATATCTCCCAACCAACAAGCGACATTAGGTGCAGAAGTCCCTTTTAGCAGCAAATTGAAGAATTTGTTGTTTCTAAAATTGCAAATCTCACATTTTGAACTAAAAAATAATATTTAATAGAATGTAGAATAAATATCAGTAAAAAATGTAACTAAATTATTTAACGAAAAGGAATTAATAATTTAATAATCAATAGATTAAATATTTATAAATCAGAACTTTACACTGCTGTCTTATACTTTTCAAAAAAATCTTGAATATCTCGAATTCCACTTTTCTTCTTAATTTTTTCTTTTAACCTACCTATATAAACATCCACGTGTGATTCATTCATTCTTTTACTAATGTAGGTTGATGGTTTACCATAGAAGTACTTCATTTTAAGAATTAAAGCATCTCGTTTAGAAAGTAAATTTAATAGATCACTCATTGCTTGATTAAGATCAGTGGCATTTTGTAAATCGTAAAACGAAGAACTATCCATTGATTCATCAGCAAAATGAAGTCGAATTACTTTCGATTTTTCTTCGGAAATAAGCTTAAGTTGTTTTTTACCATTTCTTCTTCTAAGTTCTGAAATACAAAAATTATTTGTAACAGTTCTAATCCAAGCTTTTGTATCGAAGAGATTTGCTGATTCTGTATAAAATTTTCCTATTTGTTGGAAAAGAAAAATGGAGAAATCTTGGTACATGTCCTTAATATCTTCTCCTTCAAATTTTTCACGAATCAACATATATATGAACTTGCCATAGCGATTCATAACTTCATTAAAAACAGCTTCTTGTAGTTGTTTATCCATTGATTAGATTGACACTTCTTTTGCCGATTAAAAACTCTAAACCATCTATTTTTTCCTCTAATTCATGTAATGTTGATGAATTAATTTTATTCAAACAAGATTTTAAAATTTCAGTGGATTCATTTATTGGTTTTCTTAGCAATAGCACGGGCGTATCCTGTTTCTTCAGCTTATAAATAAATTGTGAAAGTTCTTTTCTGATATCTAAACTTGTCATTCCCATGGGATAAAGCCAAAAATGAATTTCATGAAAATCACGTTCCATGTATAGTTGAGTTTCTAGTAACGCACAACAAAACGCCTGATAAATAAGTTCAGACGGATCTCCAATTATTAGTTTGAAAGAAGATGAAAATTCTTTGGATTGAATTAGTGAAACAAATTCGTTTTTTAAACACTCAAATTCATATTCACAAGCTGTCTCAAATTGTTGCTCATTAAAATGAATTGTGTTTTTCAATCCAGAAAAAGGAATTACCGACGAAAAAGTTAAACTATTTACTTCATTTATTTCTTCCTGAAAAGATTTACATATTGTAGAAGCTCTATTTCCAAGGAAAAGTATAGGTTGGTTAAGGTAAGAATTCATGTTTTATTTTTTAAAACGTAATTTCAAGTGTGAATATAACAAAAAAAACTTGTTTAAACACGCTATTACGCTACTAATTGGTTAAAATTCAACTTTTAAAAAGGTCTTGTTTAGATTAAATTTAAATCAAAATAAAAATGAATATTCTTTAAGTGTTTTACTCATTAAAACTGTAAATAAAATTAACTTTAGGACTAAATTTTGAAACTATGTTAATGCCATTTAATTTACAACAATGGATTGATGAAAATCGCGATTTGTTGAAACCACCTGTTGGAAATAAAAATTTATACAAACAAGCAGGGGATTTTATTGTAATGATTGTAGGAGGCCCAAATGCTCGAAAGGATTATCATTATAATGAAAGTGAAGAATTATTTTATCAAATAGAGGGAGATATTACTGTTAGAGTTCAATTAGATGGTAAAGCTCAGGATATTCAAATAAAGCAAGGAGAACTATTTTTACTTCCTGGAAATATTCCACATTCTCCAATTAGAGGGGAAAATACAGTGGGTTTGGTAATCGAAAAAGTAAGAAAAGGAACCGATTTAATTGACGGTTTGATGTGGTTTTGTGAAAAGTGTAATAATCAATTAAAAGAATACAAATTTCCACTTGAAAATATTGAGAAAGACTTTATTCCTCGGTTTAAAGAATTTTATAACTCAGAAGAAATGAGAACTTGTAAAAACTGCAATCACGTAATGGAAATTGATGAGCGCTTTGTTTAAAGCGCTTTTTAAAATTAGGGTATAATATACTGATAAGTATTAGTAACCCCTATTGAACTAAATTCTTCAACTAATTTTAATCTTTTTCTTCTAAGTTCTTTTATGGTGTAAATATGAATTGGTTCTTCATCTATATCGTTGTATAAAAATATTTGACCTTTATTATCTTCAAATTGCCACGTTCCATGTTCATATTCCCCTTGTACTTGTCCAGCATAGTTTCCAATTGTTGACTTAGAATAGGTGCCATCTTTATCAAAAACTAATTTAATAGTTAGGCTTTCGTCCGTTTTGTCTGTCTCATTTCTAAAATAAGATTCCAAAATCCAATCGTTGCAAAGTCTCGCTTTTCTTGAGGTAAATGAAATACTTGGTCCATCGCTGTATTTACTACATGATGAAATTGTAAGGAAAGAAATTGCTAATAAACTAAGTACAAATAATCTCATTTTGCTGTTTTTTTTTTCAAATTTAGCATTATTTATTTCACTACAAAAAAAAAGCTACCCAAAATTGAGGAGCTTTCAATTACTGGTTAAATTTTATTGTGGTTGATAAGTAGAAACAATGGTATCATTTTCATCAATTTCTCTAAGTTTTAATTCATCAGATGCAAGTTTAACGATAGTTTGAATAGTAATAGATGTTTGTCCATCTTCTGTGAAAAGAACTTGTGTTTTGTCGCTGTTAAATTCCCGTTTTCCTGTGTAATCAACTGTGTAAGGGATACCAAGAACTGAATATGCGATTTATAATAAAAAGTTGCATCATCTTTTATGACAGGGGTGTAGTTACATTTGTAAGATTGTTATCTGTCCCATTTTCAGTTTGTTTTGTCAATTTCCAATCCCCAACCAAACGAGATTTTTTAGAAGAAAAAGACAATTTGAACCTTTTAGTATATACTAAAAGAATTAGCTGTAGCATAAAGCATTAAAAATGAAAAGCAATAAACAATTAATTTTTTCATATTTAATTTTTTTTGGCAAAATTAGACAAACTATATTTCTTTTACTCCTGTAAAACGTTAATTTTGTTGAACCAAAACCTTTCGCATGAAACGACTATTAACCTTCACTCTACTGCTAAGTCTTTTTTCTTGTTCTGATTCAAGTTTGAAAAATAAAGATAAGAAGGAACAAGTTGCTATTTCGAACGAAACACTTGTAACGGAAGTAGAAGGAATGGTTTGTTCGATGGGTTGCGGTGGCTCCATTCGCAAGGAGTTGAAAAGTACAGGAGCAGTGAGTAGAGTAGAAGTTGATTTTGATGAAGAAAAAGAAAAGCAAACAGTTAAAATCACTTACGACAATCGCTTGATTTCAAAGAAAGAAATTGTTGAAAGAATCGAGAAATTAAATAAAGGACAATTTTCTGTTAGTGTAATTGGAAGTACTTTTGTCGAAAATTCTAATAGTGAAAAAAGTTCTTCTGTAGAGCCGAAGGTGAACGTTTCCGAGACAAGCTTTGAAGTTCCAAGTTTATTAGATATTCTTTCTTCAATTGTAGTACAATAATCAATGAAACTTGCTTATAAAGAATTCGGAGAAGGAAAACCTTTGGTTATTCTTCATGGACTTTTTGGATTTTCTGATAATTGGGTAACCCACGCTAAAAAATTTGCTACTTATTTTCGTGTAATCATCGTTGATTTAAGAAATCACGGTTATTCTCCTTGGTCGGAAGATTTTTCATATCAATTGATGGTAGATGATGTGAAAGAACTAATGGATGATCTTGAAATCAAAAAATGTATTTTGCTTGGTCATTCGATGGGTGGTAAAACAGCGATGCTTTTCGCTCAACAATTCCCAAAAATGTTAGAAAAGTTAGTAGTTGTTGATATGGGCGTTAAATCCTATCCGTTGCATCATCAACATATCCTAGATTCATTTAAAAACATCGACTTAAGCAAGTTATCTGCAAGAAGTGAAGCTGAAAAATTGCTTGCTCAATTTGTAGAATCTAATGGTGTTCGTCAATTTTTACTCAAAAATTTATACTGGAAAGACAAAGGAAAACTTGCTTGGCGAGTGAATTTTCCAGTTTTAGAAAGAGAAATGAATGAAATTTTGAGTGCTTTGCCTTTTCAAGAGGTGATGGTTCCAACTTTATTTGTTCGTGGTGCTCTATCTAATTATATTGAGGATGACGATTTTGAGCAAATTGAGAACTATTTTCCAGATTCACAAATAGAAACGGTTGCTAACTCAGGTCATTGGGTGCATGCAGAAGCTCCAGAAGATTTTTTTGAAGTGGTTTTGGGATTTTGTATTCGATAATTCAGATTACATTTTTAAGGAACATAAACATACCTCACTTTTGTCCTCCAACCACTGATTTGTAGATCTGTTTCAACATCTCGCATTTTTTCAACCGTTAATTCTCGAATATTTACTACCAAAGTTCGGTGTTTAATCTCTTGGCAAGTATCAGCGATAGACTTGAACTGAAGTTTAACTTGCCGAACAGGAGGATAAATTTGATCATTAAACCGTTCCAATCCTACACATTCAAAAACTTCTTCTTTATCGCAGGCTCCTTCATATTCTATCGTGAAAAACAAAACATTAGAATCGATTCTTACATCTTTAATTAAAATCATTGGGCAAGATTCAAACGCTCCAATTTTAGCTATTACATCGTACTGTTCAAGTGATTTACCCGATAACATCGCAGGGTCAAATGTTGATTTTTTTGAACAAGATGACAAAGCAAAAACAGACAAACCAGAAAGTAAAACGATAAAAAATGAGATTCTTGTCATATAAAATCAAGTGTTTCACGAAAGTAGCGTAATTTTGCAACCAATGAAAACAAAAACGCTCAAAAAAAATAAGGTAAACGTAGTTACTTTAGGTTGCTCTAAAAACATATTTGATTCCGAAGTGATGATGGCTCAATTAAAAGCAAATGCTTTTGATGTTGAACATGAATCGATGGATGACGATGCCTCAATAGTAATCATTAATACGTGTGGATTTATTGATAATGCAAAACAAGAATCGATAGATACAATTATTCGTTACGCTGATGCAAAAGCAGAAGGTTTGGTTGATAAAGTATATGTAACGGGTTGTCTTTCCGAGCGCTACAAAGATGATTTGGAAAAAGAAATTCCAGAAGTAGATGCATTTTTTGGAACCAGAGATTTACCTCGCCTTCTGAAAACTTTAAAAGCAGATTACAAACATGAGTTAGTTGGGGAGCGTTTATTGACAACACCAAATCATTATGCTTACTTTAAAATCGCTGAAGGTTGTGATCGTCCTTGTTCTTTTTGTGCGATTCCGATTATGCGCGGAAAACATGTTTCAACTCCAATAGAAGATTTGGTCACTCAAGCTAAAAGTTTGGCAGCTAAAGGAGTTAAGGAGTTAATGTTGATTGCTCAAGACTTAACTTATTACGGATTAGATATCTATAAAAAACGAGCACTTTCTGATTTGATTAAACGATTATCTGACATTGAAGGAATTGAATGGATTCGTTTGCATTATGCCTTTCCTTCTGGTTTCCCGATGGATGTTTTGGACGTTATGAATGAAAGAAGCAATGTTTGTAAATACTTGGATATGCCTTTACAGCATGGGTCAACAAAGATTTTGCAAGCAATGCGCCGTGGAATTACACGCGAAAAAACAGAAGAATTAGTAGCACAAATTAGAGATAAGGTTCCAGGAATCGCGTTGAGAACTACTTTAATAGCTGGTTACCCAGGCGAAACGGCTGCCGATTTTCAAGAAATGTATGATTTTGTAGAAAGAAGTCGTTTTGACAGATTAGGAATTTTTACTTATTCGCACGAAGAGAATACGCATGCTTACGAGTTTAAAGATGATGTTTCTGCAAAAACGAAGAAAAAACGCGCAGATTTAATTATGGATTTACAGTCTGGAATTAGTCACGATTTGAATAAATTGAAAATAGGAAATAGCTACAAAGTTTTGTTTGATAGAGTAGAAGGAGATTATTTTATTGGTCGAACGGAATTTGACTCACCTGAAGTTGACAATGAAGTTTTAGTGAAGAAAACAGCAGATAATTATATTCGTTTAGGAGATTTTTCCACTATTAAAATCACAAGTGCAGATCATTACGATTTGTATGGAGATTTGATTTTGTAAGAATTAATTAATCAAAATTAAAAGTGATTTTCAGGATTGATTGACTTGATTTTGAAGCGATTGCTCTTCTGTCAATTGATAAGTTAAGGCAAGCTAGAATTTTATCATCATCTGTTAATACGAGTTGGTTTTCTCGTAAATAATTTGGGGTTTTTGCATCTGTAATTACGTCAGAAATTAACTTTGAACCTCTTAACCCTATTGGAAAAATACGATCCCCAATTTGCCATTTTCGGATTGTCATTTTACCTGTAATCTTTGATTCATCAAGGAAAATCGTTGATTTAGAAAAAGTTGAAGGTAAAAGGCTTGTTTTTTCAATTTTAATATTCGGAAGTTTGAATTCTACTTCATTTGTGATGAATTGAAAATAATCGTTTTCTCGAATTACAAGTTTTTGAATTAGATCTGTATTCCACTGAATTTTTGCTCCTTTCTGTGCTTGAGCCAATTTATTGAATGCATCGAATAAATAAGTTGGAATTTCTAATTTTTTCAATAACTCAATTTTTTCAATTGAATGAAGTTGATTCCAAGTTGCTAATTTTAAACAACCTAATTTTTCTGTTTTGAGATAAATTGTACTTATTTTTTGATGTGTTTCTAACAGATTTTCTTCAAATATTTCTTGTAATAGCAAAATTGATTTTTCTAAACTCGGAATTTCGCTACTTAAAAAAGGGATAATTTCATTTCTAAGACGATTTCGATTATAATCGTTTTTCAAATTGCTTTTATCCTCTCTCCAACTAATATTACGGTCGATTGCCAAGGAATAGATTTCTTCTTTCTTAAAAATCAGTAAAGGACGAAGCAGCTTATTATTTACAGTTTTCATTCCTGAAAGTCCTGCTATTCCTGAGTTTCTGAATAATTGAAGGAAAAATGTTTCTAATTGATCGTTGAGGTGATGAGCCAAAACAAGTTTTGCATTTGGAACTTTATTCAATTCTTTTTGGAAGAAATCATATCGTACTTTTCGTGCTTCATTTTGTAAATTTCCACCATTGGCTTCCAATTTTTCTTTTAAATAAATCGATTCAACAGTTAAAGGAATCTTGTTTGATTCACAATAGTTTCTAAGCAAAAGTTCATCTTCTTTGCTTTCAATTCCTCTTAAATGATAATTGACGTGAAGTACATGTATCGGTAATTTTTCTTCAAACATCAACTCCAAAAGTAGCATAGAATCAACACCTCCACTTACTGCAATAAAATATAAATCAGCTGGATTAGTTGAGAAAAAAGACTTTAGATATTCAACGATTTTATTCATCGTGTAAACCATCCATTATTTTTTTGACTTTAATTTGACACTCTTCAAACTCGGCCTCTGGGTCTGACTGAATAGTTATTGCTCCACCAACAGCACACGATAAATAGTTCGTTTTTCGGTTATAGATTAAACTACGAATTACTACATTGAAGTCAAAATCTCCGTTTGGTGAAATGTATCCGATTGAGCCAGAATATAGACCTCGCTTAAAATCTTCGTGTTTTTCAATCAGCTCCATTGCGCTTACTTTTGGCGCACCAGTCATTGAACCCATAGGGAAAGTCGCTCGAATGATATCTGTAAAACTAGTTGTTTCTTTAGGCTCGCAAGCAATTGTAGAAATCATTTGGTGAACTGTGGCAAAACTGTAAACTTTGCAAAGTTCCTCCACGTTCACGCTTCCTTTTTGAGCTATTTTTGAAAAGTCATTTCTAACTAAATCAACAATCATAACATTCTCGGAGCGTTCTTTTGGACTGTTTTCTAATGCTAATTTATTTTGCTCATCAATTTTTAGATCCTCGCTTCTAGCAGCAGTTCCTTTTATTGGTTGCGAAATTAATTTATTTTCCTTTTTTTGAATATAACGCTCTGGGCTTCCACAAAAAACTAAATAATCGTCTAGCTTTAAAAAACATGAAAATGGTGCTTTAGAAATATTGTTTAATTTGAAATAGGTATCAAGTGGATACTTAATTTCGACATTTTCGGCAAAAAATTCTTGACAATAATTAACCTCATAGATATCACCTCTTTGAATAGCTTCTTTAAGTTTATTCACATTTTCGATGTATTTTTCTTTTGATGTCCTAGCTTGAAATTGAATATCAAATTTATGAAAGTTAGCATCCGTTTCTTCTTCTAAAAAATAGTTTAAGAAATCGAATATTTCTGAATTCTTTTCGCCTTGAAGAAAAACATAATTCTCTTTTTGAAGACGAACAACGTATTTAGGTTTCCAAAAATGTAAATCTGGAAATTCCAATCCATCGAAATTTGCTGAATTTAAGTTTTCAATATAATTTTTTAAATCATAGCTCAAACAGCCAAATAGATAGGAGCCTTTATTTTCATTAAGAAATATTTGTAATTTTTCAATGCTATTTACTCCTGTAACTTTAATTTCAGTTTCTAAACCAAAGGTTAAAATTCCAGTACCATCATTACTGTTGAGGTAGCAGATATTTTCCATATTTCGTTTCTTAAATTGGCTTTAAAGGTACAAGTAAATTGAAGTTGTAAATAGTTTCAGCAAAAAAAAACCGCCCATTTCTGAGCGGTTTGTATTTCAATAATTGATATTATTTTTTGACAACAACTTTTTGAGTTGAAGTAGCGTTACCGATAGTAACATTTACTAAATAAACTCCGCTATTTAAACCTGCAGTGGAAACGCTAGTTGAAACACCATTAGAAGTTGTAGTGCTAACAACTTTTCCTGCCAAGTCAGAAATTGTAATAACCGCGTTATCAGCATTGTTTAGTTTAACGTTGATAACTTCGTTAGCTGGATTAGGAGAAACGCTAAAGTTAGCAGCCTCATCAATTTCGTTAACATTCAATGTTGGATCATCAGTTAAACGAACCATGATAGCATTTGGAGTTGATAATTGGAAAGCAGAACCATCACCTAAGAATCCTAATACAGAACCTTCGTATGTATTTTGAGCCATACCGAAACGTACTTCAGAAGAACCTCCATTGTGACAAGCTACCAATAAAATATCATCACCAGCAGTTAGGTTTAATTTCCCATCAACTAAATCACCATCTACCCATTTTAATTTAGACCAAGTTCCTGCAGTTCCGGCAATTGTTTTTCTTTCAGTTTCAGCTGTGTAAACATAATCTGTACCATCAAATTTGTAAACTTCTGCCCAATATTCTGCACCAGCAGTAGCAGCAGCTTGGGTATTTAATCTAACTACCGCTCCAGTTGTAATCCAATCGTTGAAAACATCCATGATGTTACCAATTTTTAAAGGCTGACCTGTGTTAGTTGTTGTATTACTGATTGAACCTGTTGAAACACCATTGTCACGAGAAAACTCTTGTGTAGTTAATTCCATTCCAATGTTGACTGTGTTGTTTGCTGGAGCTGAATCTGTACCAGCTAATACAGATGTTAAATTGATTGTATTAACACCAACTCCTGTTGGAATATAAGGTGAAGTAACCGCAACGCTATCTGTAGCACCTGAGTTTAAAGAAATAGCTGTTCCAGTTTGATCATAACCTCCTGTTGCAGTAGCTTTAAGCGCAACACTTGCTTGAGCTAAAGCTCCATTATTGTTAACATATGCACCAAAAGTTAAACCAGGGAAATTAGTTTGTGAGTCATCGATTGTATAATAATCTAAACCTTGTGTTGTTGTAATATCAGTTGCAGCAAACCAGTTGTTGATTTTTACATCATTATTCCAAGCTTCAACAATTTTAACATTATCTACACCCCAGAACCAGTCATAAGCTCCAACGTAATGAAAGCGAACTTTTACTTGGTTAGTCCAAGTACCTGTGCCGATAGCTGAAGTAATGTTAACCACTTCAACTTCTCCATCTACAGCATTAGTATTTACTGGAACTTCAGACTCAGGGTTTACTTCAAATACTGTCCATGTAGTACCTCCGTCAATTGAAATCTCAATAGATGTGGTTTCAAGGTAGTTTCTGTAATATTCTGCAAATGTTAAATACAAAGCAGCTGAACCTGCAGCTGACAAGTCAATGTTTGCAGCAATTTCATAGTACGCATCTTGAGTTCCATTTGCACCAGCTCCGTCAGAATTAATGAATGCGAAATTTCCTGTTGCTCCAGAGAAATTTGCAGGCCATTGGTACCCTGCTTGTTGAGATGTAATACCTGTTGGGATAGCAGTAAGTATTTCCCATCCTGGATTACTTCCTGTGTTTGTACTGTGACCAGTACCTAATGTTTGAGTCCATTCTCCAGCAGTTTCAAAACCACTACTCCAAAGAACATCTCCTTCAGCTTTTAACGTGTTTTGATTGTTTTTAGCTTTTGTAACGAATGAACGATCATGGTTAAATACTTCTTTTTTTGCAGGCATTTTTTGAGCCACTGCACTTAGAGAAGTAAATAATGCTAACGATAAGTAAATCTTTTTCATATTTTTAAATTTGATTAGATGATGCGAATATAGTTATTAGTTTATTAAAAATCCCCTATTTTAATATTGTCTTTGTTGTAAAATTTTAAACAATGCCAAAAATTTGTCTTTTGAACCACTAGTTTCTATTTCTTCCAAAGAGTTTAAAGCAAGAGTGTAAAAGTTGTTCATTACATTGATACATTTTTCTTTTATCTTCAAAATTTCAAATAATTGTAAGGATCGCTCAACTTTTCTATCGTTATTTGTTTCTTGTTGAATTTCAATTATTTCTTTTTTTTGTGATTCATCTGCATGGGTTTTAGCTAATATAGAAAGAATGGTTTTTTTATCAGCTAAAATGTCTCCACCTTTTTGTTTTCCTACTTTATTCGCTTCACCATAGAGGTCCAATAAGTCATCTTGAATTTGAAAAGCAATACCCAAGTTAACTCCAAATGAATAAATTTTTTCGATATTTTTTTCAGATGCTTTGCCAATAATTGCTCCCATTTCAAAGGCTGCACCAAGAAGAACGGATGTTTTTAAACGAATCATATTGATATATTCATCCAAAGTAACATCTTCTCTTTGTTCAAAATCCATATCAAGTTGTTGTCCTTCACAAACTTCAATAGCTGTGCGATTGAAACAAGCTAATAATGAAGGCAAATACTTTATTTCATTTTTTGAAAGTAATTCATAAGCTTTTACAAATAAAACATCGCCAGAAAGTATTGCAATATTTTCATTCCATTTTTCATGAACCGTTTCTTTTCCACGTCGTAAAGGAGCCTTATCCATTATGTCATCGTGGATTAATGAGAAATTATGAAATAATTCAATTGACAAAGCAGCGAATTTTGTTTTTTCAATACTAACTCCAAATAAATCACCAGCTATTAAAGTTGCCATAGGACGCATTCGTTTTCCTCCTAAAGCAAGGAAATAAGATAAGGGGTTGTATAGATTTGAAGGAGTTGAAGGAAATTTTACAGCTTCAATTTCTTTCTCTAAAAATAGGGTGTAATCTTTTATGAAATCCATTAATCGTTTATCAAATTCATTAAATAAGAACCGTATCCACTTTTAACAAGTGGTGTTGCTAATTGTTTTAATTGTTCTTTGTTAATGAATCCATTCCTGAAGGCTACTTCTTCAATTGACCCAATTTTAAGTCCTTGTCTTTCCTCAATAACTTGAACAAATTGACCTGCTTGCATTAAAGAAGTAAACGTTCCAGTATCTAACCAAGCTGTTCCTCTATCTAAAACAGCTACTTTTAACTTTCCTTGTCTTAGATATTCCGCATTTATATCGGTAATTTCATATTCACCTCGAGCTGAAGGTTTTAAATTCTTTGCAATATTAACAACAGAATTGTCATAAAAATAGAGACCAGGTACAGCAAAGTTTGATTTTGGTTTCAAAGGTTTTTCTTCAATTGAAATAGCATTCATGTTTTCATCAAATTCAACAACACCATATCTTTCTGGATCGCTGACATGATAAGCATAAACAACACCCCCATCAGGATCATTGTTTTCCATTAGTAGTGTATCCATTCCAACACCGTAGAAAATATTGTCTCCTAGAATTAAAGCAACTTTTTCATTTCCGATAAATTCTTCTCCTATAACAAAAGCTTGGGCAAGCCCGTTTGGAATTTCCTGAACAGCATAAGAAAAGGAACAACCTAAACTTTTTCCATCACCTAATAATTTTTCAAAATGGGGTAAATCGTGTGGTGTTGAAATGATTAGAATCTCTTTGATACCAGCGCTCATAAGAATTGACAAAGGATAATAAATCATTGGTTTGTCATAAATTGGCATTAATTGTTTACTAACAGCTAAAGTCAATGGATGTAAACGTGTTCCTGATCCTCCTGCTAAAATAATTCCTTTCATAGTAGATGATTAAAAATTAATTTAAGTTGTTTTTATCATTGTCTTTTTCAGAGCTAATCTGTAATTCATTCCAGTCTATATCACTGTATTCATTGTAAGCATAAAAATAAGGTTCTTTAAATGATTTTGTTGTTATGAATTTATCTAAGGTTAAAAGAAGAGAAGGTAAGAGTATTAAGTTTGTAATCATGGCAATTAACAAGGTTATAGAAATCAATAATCCTAACGCTTGTGTACCTCCAAATTGAGAGAACATAAAAACAGAGAATCCACAAAACAAAATAATTGAAGTGTAAAACATCCCTAAACCAGATTCTTTAATGGCTATAATTACACATTCTCTTAAATCCCATTCTTTGTTCTTTAATTCTTGTCGATATTTTGCTAAAAAATGAATTGTATCATCTACGGAAATACCAAATGCAATACTAAAAACAAGTAAAGTTGATGGTTTAAGAGGAATACCGAAGAAGCCCATAATACCTCCTGTAAAAAATAAAGGTATAAGATTAGGAACCATTGAAATAACTACCATTCTCCAAGATCTAAATAAAATAGCCATTAAGGTTCCAATTGAAACAATTGCAAAGGCTAAACTTGAAAATAAGTTATTTACCAAATATTGTGTTCCTTCAGATGCTACGACAGAAGTGCCAGTAAAAGTCACATCAAAATATTCATTATCGATTGCTTTTCTAAGTTTAGGCATAAAATCTTTTTTTCCGTAATAAGACTTCACAAACTCAGGGTCAGAATCAAATTTCACTTGCAATGAGTTGTTGTTTTTAGCAAGTATCTCAGTCAGGCTATTATAAACATTTGAATATGAATAGAGAATAGAGTCAACATATTTTTTGTTTTTCTCTGCCTTTGAATAGTAAATCTCAATTTGCTTTTTATCGGGATTTAAAATCTCATCCACTTTCTTTTTTAATAAAGCAACTTTGTCAGCAACTTCATATGAACCCAAATCTTTCATCTGAGAACGAATACGAATTGTGCAAGTATTTGTATCCAATAACTCTTTTAAAGAAAGCCCTCCACCATTTGCATTGGTCATTGTGAAGTTATCGATGTATTTTTTTAATCTAAGTTTATCACGGTTAGAAATTAAAGTATACTTATCAGGATTATTTCCATAATAAGCCATATTTACTACTTTCACAAAGTCAACTGGAGAAATACTTCTGGAAAATAAAGTGTCTTTTTCAAATTCTTTTTGAACCAATTCTAAACGCTCTAAAGTTGTGTTCTTAAATAAACGACCTGGTTCTTTATAGGAAACCATAATTTCAAAAGGTATTGAGCCTCCAAAGTGTTTTTCCATGAATTTAACATCCAATAGAATTTGATCATTTTTTGGTAAATCACCAGTTAAGTTTCCTGTTGCTTTAATTTTTGTGAGTCCATAAATACTTACGGCAACAATAACTCCTGAAATTATAAAGATTGCAGTTCTGTTATATTGGGTAATTTTCACAATAAAATCAATTAATCCTGTAGCGAATTTTCGATCTAGATGTTTTAAATGTCTTTGTTTTGGTGGTTTTGAAAAAGAAGCGAAAATGGGTAAGATGCAAAGTGACAATATAAATACCATCATAATATTTACCGAAGCAGCAAGGCCAAACTCCATTAATTTTTCAGAATTAGTAAATGCGAATGTGATAAAACCTAAGGCAGTTGTGAAGTTGGTCAAGAAAGTTGCAGTTCCAATTTTTTGAATAACTCGAGAAAGTGCCTTTACTTTATTTCCATGTTCCTTGACTTCTTGATGGAATTTTGTCATTAAGAAAATACAATTTGGAATTCCAATCACAATCATGAGTGGAGGAATTAATGCTATCAAAATAGTGAGTTTATAACCAGCAAAAGCAATACTTCCCATTGCCCAGATTACTGCTACTATTACAACTGAATTACAAATCGCAACAACTCTAAATGACCTAAAAAAGAAATAGAGTAGGAGAGAAGTAACTAATAAGGAGAATCCAATGAATAAGAACATTTCACTTTGAATTCGTGTAGCAATTACAACTCGTAAGTGTGGAAGTCCTGCATAATGCATTTTTCCTAACTTTTTCTCGTAGGATGCAACGAGTTTCTCAATATCTATAACAACTTTTGATTTAACTTTATCAGTAAGGAATTTTTCATTAATCCCAATCATCATCAAGGAAACACCCCCTTTTTCGCTATATAATAATCCTTTGTAGATTGGATTATTTTTGATTTCTCGTTTTATCGAATCAATGCTTTTCTCTTGAAAAGTAATATCTGAAAATACACGATGTATTTCAAACTTATTTTCAGCCCTATTATTTTTTATTGTAAAAAGTGTCGCTTCTGAAATGATTGATTCAACTCCATCAAATTGTAAAATTGAATCTCCTAATTGTTTCCACAATAAGAAATTACGCTCGGTGTAAAGTGAATCAGTTTCAACACCAATAACGAGAGCACCACCATCTTCACCGAAGAGTTTTTTAAATTTCTTGTAATTTTCAGTTGTTGGAGAATCTTTCGGTAGAACGATACCATACTTGTTGTCTAGATTCAAGGCTGTAATTGCATAATAGCCAAAAAAGACAGTAAGTAAAGTTATTATTCCAAGTATAAAGAATCTATTTCGAAGTATAAAATTTGCTATTGCTTGCCACATATTTGTATTCAAACCTTTAGAGGTTTACTTGCAAAATTAACGAAATACCTTAGAAAAGAAAGAGTTTTAGTAATGATTGTAAATTATAACCACCTGAAAAGATCATCAAATACGCGTTTTCCCCAAGGAGTGTTGCCGTATTCTTTTTCTAATTTTTGACGCAATTCAAGTAATGTAAAGACTTTGTTTTTACCAATTTCTAACTTTAAATCAGAACTCGCAGGTTGAGCGACATCTACTTTTTTAGCAAAGTAAATTACACTACCATCTTCAGTTGCAACCCCGAGAATCGTTCCTGGTAATCCACAAAAACCTTCAGGTCCGACAGATGGAATTAAAGCTGGAGAATACCAAGCGTAGATTCTTGTGCTATCATTTTTCTGATAAATTGCCTTACGACATTCGTAATTTGCAATGGTTCTTTTGTTATCAGTAACTTTCCAATTTCTCATTGGTAATGAATCGTTTACACAAACATCTTGTCCGAAAAGTGCCAAAATGGAAATTTGTCTTTTTGAGTTAAGATTTTGCAAATACGAATTTTTTGTGGTCATCCACGACATCATATCATCAGTTTTTTCTACCGGAACCGGTTTGAATACTGAAATTGAATCATTGAAAGTCAGGGTAAAAGATTCATTTCTGATTTTGTTTTCATCGTTTATCATTCGACGCATACGTTGATCAGTAAAACGCTTTTCTAAGTTCGTTCTGCGTTCGTAAGTAATTTTTCCACTTGTTATATATTGTGCCGAGAAACTACCACAAATCAAAAGTGAAAAAAGAAAAAATAGTTTAGTGCCAGCCGTTGAAATCATCTTCTTTGGTTTTATTATTGTTGAATTTGTAAGTCAATTTTAAAAGGAAATAACGCGAAATAATTCGTGTGAAATTATCTGTAATAATATTTCCATTTACTTGTCTTTGAACATTGATGTTTTGGTTGAAAATATCATTTGCATTAATAGCAAGTATCAAGTTCTCTGTTGGAAAAAAGGCTTTGCTAACTTCTGCATTTAAAACGAAAATATTACGATTGAAACCTTCTGCTCTTCTTGAATTAATTGTGTAGTCACCATTTAATTTTATTTTAAAATGCAAAGGCAATTGATAATCTAATCTCAAGTTATAATTCTGAGAAGTAAATGGTAAATTCGATACACTTGAAAGCGAACTCACTGGATTTGTATATGTAAAATCATTTTCAATACTGATTTCGAGTGAATCTAGGTTTAGTTTCAACTCTACACCACTACTTATTGAAGTGTTTTGAGTAACATTTAACTCGTTGTTGATATAGTTTTGATATCTGAAATAGCTACCATTTGCTTTCGGTGAAACTTCAAGTTTTCTGTTAAACAATGGTATTCCGCCACCTATCCAAAATGATGCGTTGAAATTTCCATCGACATTCACGGTTTTACTAACTGTTCTACCAAAAGCGTCATACGTTGTTTGATTAGCGAAATCATTATTGGTTAAAGTTGCGTTCATACCGCTCCAAATATATCTTCCTGAAAGTGCTTGCCAAGAATTGAAATTTGCCCAAAGTGAATGTACATAATTAGGTTTCAAATCTGGATTTCCTTCTTGAATTCTATTAGGATTACTATTGTCTGGAACAGGCTGTAAATCGTTTACAGATGGAGGTGAGGAGTAAGTGGAGTAATTGATGTTTAATCGTTTACTCATACTTGGCTTGTACATATATGAAAACTCAGGTAAGAAATTATTGATACTTTGATCTACAACAGCACCTGTTACTAAATTTTTGTTCTCGATAGTAATGTTTCTATAACCTAAACCACCTGTCAATGTATTTTTACCTTTTTCAAAAATTAAGGAAGCTGTCCCTCGATTTTGAAAACGTTGGTTATCAAAATTATTAGTCAAAAGGCTCACAATTTCTGTATAGCTACCATCACCGCGATTGAATGTTTTTTTATCTTGATTAGAATTTCCACTTTCAAATAAATATTCAAGTTTTAATTTAAAAAATTTATGAATTGGTTCTGTGAAAGTTGCAATACCATAGTTGGTAATACTTGAATTGTCATTCCCCTTTAATTGGTCGATTGTATCGATAGCAACTCCAAATTTCGAATAGGAATATAAATTTCCGTCTGTGGTATTATTACTAAAATTAAGTATATATTTTAATTCTAATTCCCTTTTAGGCTTTTTGAATTTTCTTCGAATCAAAGCTTCTGAATTGCTCGACATTCCTTTGGATTCATTCACATTTTGAATACTTGTTGATAGATACTCCGAAAACTTAACATCTCTAAAACTACTGGTGTTCAAATTGTCAGTTGTTGCAGCATCAAATTTGAAGTTGGGTCTAATTTCCAAATAAGTCAAAGAATCAATATTCGTTTTATAGCTGAAATTCAAATTATGCGACTCGTTTTTAGAATAGTTTCTTGATGAATCTTTTGTATAATAAGAACTATCTTGTAAGAAATATTGCGATTGGCTACTGGAGTAAGCATCTAATTTATTGTTGTAGTACGAATAGTTGAAACCAATTTTACCTGTTTTTCCAACTTTATCGGAATAATAAATCCCAGCTTTCAATGTTTGGGGAATACCGCTTGTATTTGTTCCTTGGTTTCTATCCCAAAAATTCCCTCCACCTTCATTTTCTAAACCAAATTTATTCATGTCACCCCAACCAAAATTAGAACGTGGAGTATTTGAGGTTAACAAGAAAACTGAAATCTTTTGTCTTTGATTGAATTTATTAACAAGTACTTCTCCTTCGTAGAATGGGGTACTTTGCATTAATCCAAAATCACTAGCACCAGAAATTTTACCGAAATAACCTTTCTTCGCATCGTCTTTTAGTTTTAAGTCAAGGACTTGTATTTTTTCATCTTCACCCGCTTTTGCATCTTCGTTTGTTTTTTCATAGACCTGAACAGATTCTACACCTTTTGCTGCAAGGTTTTTTGTTGCTATTGTTGGGTCTGTGCCAAAAAATTCATCACCATCCACTAAAACCTGACTAATTTCTTTTCCTTGTGAGGTGATTTGTCCATTCTCATCAATTTTAAGTCCTGGTAATTTTTTCAATAAATCTTCTACCACTGCATTTTGTCCAACTTTAAATGAATCAGCGACATAAACTAAAGTGTCACCGCGATAAAAAATTGGATTTTTATTTGCAAAAATGACTACTTCATCCAAGTTTTTGGTTTTCATATTCATTTTTATTGAAGGAATATTAATGTCGTTGTTGCCTTCATTTCCAAATATGAAATAGGATTTTGGTTCTAATTCTGGATGTTCGACTATTAAAGTGAAGGTATCTACTTTGAAATTTGTCAACACAAAATCTCCGTCAGCATTAGTACGTGTGTATTTTAATAGTAGTGAATCCTTAATTCTAACAGCTAAAACGGAAACATTTGCTAAGGCTCTTTTTCCAGTTGTATCAACTACATGACCTGTTACTTTCATGTTTTGCGCCGATAATTTCGGTAAAAAAGCAAATGAAAAGAGAAAGAAAATAACTATATATTTTAGACGCATAAATTTTTTTTTAGATTGAAATTAAAGAATGTAATCAACACTATTTTTAAAATAGGTTGAGTGGTAATATCGCTGTAAGGACGTTCCTATAATTAAAGTAATTTGATGTCTAACAAAGCTTGATAAGAAAAACCATCTAATTCTGTGACTTCTTTAAACTCGATTTTAAGTGCTTTATTCAAATGGTTACTTTCGTTATTTTTTAGTGTTTTTAGAATACCTTGATAACCCGGAATTACCACGGTTGAATTGTAATATTCGGTTCCAATAATTAAGAAAATCTTACCACGTGATTCATTGAAACCTAAAAAGTTTGTTTGAAATTTCCCTTTTTGATTAATAATTTCTAGCGCTTTAGTTGGATTATGTAAACGTTTCTTTGTTTCTGAATAAGAAGATTTGGTGATGTCATTTTCTCCAGTAGCTTTTCGTTCAGCAGTGTAAACAACTTCATTTTGAGCATTGTAATAGGTTTTAATTTCTCGCGAAAAAGAGGTTTTCTCTGTATAGCGTCTGATGGTTTGAACACTTGAAAATAGTTGACTTCCTTTAAAGTAAAAGTGTGTTTCAACTTGTCTGCCGTCTGTTTCGGTTAGGTAATGCGTCAACTTGGAGAATTGATAAGAAGAATCAATCAAAGCCGTAACACTTTCAATATTTCCATCATTATCCATATAACTCAAGCTTTTCGCTTCAAATAAATCTTTATCTGAATCAATCGTTTGAATTTGCTTTTCATAACGATTAGCCTCTGAATAAGCTGGAATTAATTGATCTAATCGTTCTCTTTTTTTTGTTTTTTCAGTAGTTGGGACTTCGTCTTTACAAGCTGTTAAAATCAAGGAAATACTACAAAATGCAATTAGTAATCGATTCATGAGGTTGTTTTAGCGATGGCAAAATTAAAAGAACATAAAGACAATTTAGATTTTTTAAAATTTAATAACAAAAAAAGAGCAACTTATTCTCGTTGATATTGAGTTTAAGTTGCTCTTTTTAAATTGATTAGTTGTTTCTAAAAATTACTTTTCACTTTCCAGTTGAATAATCCATACAACCAAACTTTGAATTGGAAAATCAACAAGTAAAAGGATGGAATGATTACCAATGTTAAGAAAGTTGCGAAAGTTAAACCGTATATAATTGTCCATGACATTGGTCCAAAGAAACTATTGTTGTCACCACCAAAGTAAATGTTTGCATCGTATTCAGAGAACAAGGTAAAGAAGTCAATATTGAAACCAATTGCTAAAGGAAACAAACCAAGTACGGTTGTGATTGCTGTTAAAAGTACTGGACGTAAACGTGTTTTTCCACCTTTTACTGAAATTTGAATTAGTTCATCAACTGATAATGTTTCATCTTCTTTCAAACCTAACTCTTCACGGCGTTCTTTTTGAAGCATATTAGTGTAGTCAATTAATACAATAGCATTGTTTACGACGACACCTGCGAGTGAAATAATTCCAATCATCGTCATAATGATTACGAAATTTTGCCCTGAAATTACCAAACCAAGGAAAACGCCAATTAAAGATAGAACAACTGAGAACATAATAACCGCTGGAGCAGAGTAGGAGTTGAATTGTGCAACAATGATTAACAAAACTAAAAATACAGCTACAATCAAAGCATTAGTTAAAAATGCCATTTCTTTTGCTTGTTCATCTTGTTGACCGGCGAAACGGTATGCAACTGCCTCTGGAAGATTTCCCTCTTTTTCAAATTTCTCCATTTTTTTCTTCAAAATAGCAACAACTTCATTAGCGTTTGCTCCTTCTGTAATGTTTGAAGTTATGGCAACTAATGGAATTTGATCTTTGCGAATTACAGCTGAATAAGAAGAAATTTCCTCAGGGTTTTTAATTACTGAACGAATTGGAATATTCATCAATTGCCCTTTGTTATTTCTGAAAATCAAACGTTGTTCTAAGATTGCGTCGATGTTATCACGGCTTTCTTCATTGAAACGCACCACGATGTCATACGATTCTTCATCTTTTGTATATGTTGAAATGTCTTGTCCTAGCAAGGATTTTCTAATTGCCATGCCGACTTGATAAGTAGACGCATTTAGTTTTCTAATTTGTTCTCTATCCACTTGAATTGGAATTTCTGGACGATTTGATTCAACATTTAGTTTCAATTTCTCTAAGCCCGGAACATTTTGACGGTCAAGGTAGTTTTTGATTTTTTCAGCTTCAGCCAATAAATCGCGGTATTCGCCTCTACCTGTAACTTCGATATTTACTGGCGCGCCTTGTGGTGGACCATCCGAGTTTTTTGCAACTGAAATTTCAATATCCGCATTGTATTTTCCTTTCAAACCATCTTGAATTTTTTTCATGATTTCGGAAGTACTATAATCGCCACGGTATTGGAATTCAAGGAAATTAACCGTAATTCTGGCTTTATGTGGCGTACTTCCCATCGTTACACCTTGTGCTGGATCGCTTGTTCCTTCTCCAACTTGTGAGATAATTGATTTGATAATTCGTTTGTTTTCTGGAATACCTGTGGTATCATCTTCATCCATATATTCTTCCAAGATTTTATTGATGTCTTTTTCAACGCGTAAGGCTGTTTGATTAGTCACCTTAATATCCGTTCCGATTGGATGAGAAATGAATACATTTACATAGCTTGGTTGATTATCGGGGAAAAACTCAACTTTCGGAGGAAAAACCCCCAATAAAACTATTGAAAAAATCAACAAACCTACAGTTCCGAGTAAGAATTTTATAGGTCTTCCCCCAGTTAAAGCATAAGTTAAAAATCGTTCGTATGCATTATCCAATCTTGGTAAGAATTTTTCTTGGAATGCCACTGTTCCTGGATAAAGGATGAATAAATTCACTAAAACCATTATTCCAAAGAAAACAAGCAAGTTACCAAATGAAATAAAACCAAACAATAAGAATAAAGCGCCAACAACTGATAATGCTATTGAAGCAATAAATGCATTTCTTTTGATAGGTTTACTTTGTCCCATTTTCATATACGTAACCGCCAATACTGGATTGATTACTAAAGCGACAAATAGGGAAGAGGCTAATACTATCATTAAAGTCAAAGGCAAGAATTTCATAAACTCACCGATGATTCCAGGCCATAAAGCTAAAGGAACAAACGCTGCAACAGTTGTAGCTGTCGAAGAAATAATAGGCCAAGCAACTTCACCCACTCCTTCAATTACAGCTTTTTTAGCACTGTATCCTTCATCCATTAAACGATAAATATTTTCAACGATTACGATTCCGTTATCCACCAACATTCCCAATGCGAGAACCAAGGAGAATAATACCATCGTATTCAAGGTAACGCCCATTAAATTCAAAATCATAAAGGACATTAACATCGAAAGTGGAATCGCTACTCCAACAAAAAGAGCATTACGCAATCCAAGGAAGAACAAAAGGACACCAACCACCAAGATAATTCCGAAAATGATTGAGTTTTCCAAGTTGGAAACCATATCTCGCGTGCTATTTGATTGGTCATTTGTCAAAGAAACCTCCACACTTTTCGGAATAGTTCCATCTTTTTTAGCGGTTTCAATCAACTTATTAATCTTGTCAGAAGCATCTAGTAAGTTTTCACCACCTTGTTTTTTAATGTCGAGCATAACAACTGATTGACCAAACTCGCGAGCATAAGAGGTTGTGTCTGCATTTCCGAAGTAAACTTCCGCAACATCTTCTAAATAAACTGGAAGAAATTCATCTTGTTTAACAATGACTCTTTTTAATTCATCTGCATCTTTAAATTCACCTTCGATACGAATTGTTTTACGCATTCCATCCATCAATACTTCCCCTCCAGGTATCGTTTGGTGTTCTGAATTTACAGCATTTTCGATGTCATCTAATGTAACGTTTACCGCTTGCGCTTTGATTGGATCAACTTCGATACGCATTTCTTGCTCTTGAATTCCGCGAATGTCAACCTCACTAATCTCAGGTAATTCTTCAAGGGATTTTTCAAGGGTTTCAGCAATTTCTTTCAATACAACCGAATTATCGCCTCTTAAGTTGATATTCAAAATTGGCATTTTAGAGGGATCGAGCTCAAAGATATTTGGTTCCACAGGAAGCTTCGGGAAATCAGTTTTTGTTCGTGCTTTATCAACTGCATCTTTCACTTTTTGCAAAGCTTCATCAACGGGCATTTTAAAGTCGAATTTTACGCGAATTGTAGTGTAACCGTGAACAGAATTGGAATTGATTTCGTCCACAAATTTGATTCCACCAATTTCTTTTTCAATCGATTGCGTGATTTTCTTGGACATATATTCAGGTGAAGAACCTGGTTTTGCAATTCCAATATAGATTTCAGGAATTTTCAGCTCCGGAAAGTTTTCTTTCGGCATCGAAGTGTAGGCAATTAAACCGCCGACTAAAATAATGAAAGAAATAAGGAATATGGTTTTGGTGTTATTAACCGAGAAGGTGGTTAGTCCAAAACTTTTTGAGTTATTTTCCATTCGTCCGTAATTATTTAATTCTAACTAAATCTTTTTCTGTGATTCCTCTTGCTCCTTCAACGATGATTTTTGTTCCATCCACAATGTTTGCATTTTTCTCAATCAATGCTTTTCCATCTTGTTTTTCAATCAAAGTAACATTGACTTTTTTCACTGAATAGTTTCCCTTCGAACTAGGTGTTGCGATGAAAACATAATCGTCGTTGTTTTGTGATTTCAAGATGCTTTTAGACGGAATCACTAAACCATTTTCAACTTCCATATCTGTTATTCTAACTTCCGCCAACATATTAGGAAGCAAATCAGAATTGTTGTTCACAGCTGCAGTAATTTTAAACGTTCGATTTGTTGACTCAATGTAATTTCCAACATTTGTAATTTTTAAGTTAAGTTCTTTTCCGCTAAAATTTGGGAAAGTAACATTGATTGGAGTTCCAACCTTCACCGCTTTTAAGTGTTTTTCTGAAATGTCAGCAACAATATCAACCGAGTTATTATTCACCAAACGCATCAAAGGAGATGCAGGTCCAGCCATTTGTCCTTGTTTTGACATTACTACATCAATTGTCCCTGAAAAAGGAGCTTTGATATACGATTTACTTTTCTGAGTATTCAATGAATTCAAGCGTGATTTCAAAGATTTCACTTGGTTTTTAGCTGTTTCATAATCGAATTCAGAACCAACACCTTTTGCTTTAAGTTCTTCTTGTTTTTTCAACATATATTCAGCGAATTCCAATTGTGTTTGGATTTCTTCTGCATTTGAACTTAAAATCGCAACGTCCAGTGAAACCAAAGTTTGTCCTGCTGTTACGCGGTCGCCAGCTTTCACGTGTACTTTTGTGATTAACCCACCCATTTCAGCATTCACCATTACATCTTGATCAGTTGTAACGTTTCCTTGTGCTGTAATTTGGTGAGTGAATTTCATTACCGATGCTTCTTCAAGCTGAACCATTGGTAATACATTGACTTCTTTTTCTTCTTTGACTTCTTCTTTCGAGCCACAAGAACTGACGAATAGACCAATAGTGGTCATTAAAAGGAATATTGAAATTGATTTCATTTTTATTATTTATTTAGGATTTGGTTATATAATTTATCGAGTGTTAATTTGGATTGAAAAACGTCAACTAAAGATGCAACATATTGACTTTGAGCAATCATTAACTGATTGTATTTTTGAGTTACGTTGATGCTATTTTCTTTTCCTATTTGTTCTTTTAAGATTGAATTATCGTAGATTTTTCCTGCTAACTGAATGTTTTCTTGTTGTAATTGCATTTTCTGTTGAGCTCCTAATAAATTATTGATTGCTTGAATTTCTTGCATTTTCAAGGCATTCTCCGTGATTTTGTACTTGTTCTCATCTTGTAAAACAACGATTTTTGCTTGATCTACTTGTGCTTTACGTTGACCGCTTGAGAAAACAGGAATGCTTAATTGTAAGCCCCAAACAGTTTGTGAGAACCAAGGTTTATCGCTGAAAAAATCAAAGTCATTTCTGAAGGCATTGTAACTTTGTTGGAAATAGCCACCAAGTGTTGGTAGGTAAGCTGATTTTTTATTTTTAAGATTCAAAGCATCAATTTCAATTTGTTGTTGTAACAAAATTAAATTAGTGTTAGCAGCAATGTTACCACTGTTTTTTAGAGAAGCTTTAGCCAATAAATCGGTTGCTGATTCTTTTAAATCAATCGGTTGATCCAATGGATAAAACATCGCCATTTTCAATAATGTCAAAGCATTGTTGAATTGAATTGTTGCACTTGCTTGTGCGTTTTTAGCTGAAAGCAATGAATAATTGATTTGGTCGATATCCTCTTGGGTAATCATTCCTAATTCAAGGTAGTATTTTTGTTTCTCAACCAATTTTTCAGTGATGATAACCATTGAATCCACAAAACGTTGACTTTCTTTCGCAACAGCTGCTAAGTGATAAGCTTGTGTTACATCAAAAACGACATCTTCTTTTGATTTTGAAACCAATGTTTCTTGTAACTTAACTAATAATTTAGAAGCTTCTAAACCAACGAAATACGAACCGTTGAAAATCAATTGATTCACTTGAAGATTAGCGCTAGAATTGTATTTTGTTCCTGCGCGAAAAGAAATTGTTTCACCATCAGCTGCTGCCGGGTTGAAGAATTTCGCATCCAAAACTTGAACAGGAAGATTTATAAAATTGTTGAAAGTTCCATTAATAGAGGCTTGCGGTAAACCGATTGCAAGGTATTCTTTCTTTAAATGTTCCGCTTTGGTGACATCTAAATTGGCATTTTTAACACTTAGATGGTTGTTCAAGGCATAATCCTGAGCTTCGAGCAAAGAATAAGAACTTGAAACTTGACCATAAGTTGCGCTTGAAACAAGCAGTAGCAGGTACACGATTTTATTCATTTGTTTCTCTTTTTATACGTTCTTTTAAATAGGCAATTCCTTCATCGCTTGCCATTCCGCGAATGTGAAAACGAAATGTTTCCAAGAAAACTTTTCCATATTCATATTCTGGCCAAGGATACACCTCGCCAGCCATTATCAAATCTGTTGATGCAACATACAAGCGTGCAATGATGTCTGGATTCATATTTTGACGATATAAACCTTCTTGCATTCCACGTTTGATGTTTTCTAAAAACATCTTGTAAACAAAATCCCATTTGTGATTTGACATTTTTTGCCAAGCCTCTGGATAGTGTTTTTTCAAATCAAAAAATACAGTTGGGCTAATAGCTGAAATGTTTTCAACTACTGATTTACTAATAAGAAACATCGAGTCGATTGCGTTTTCGCCACATTCGATTCCTGTTTCACAAACAGAGCGATCCAAGGCCAACTTTTGATCAATAATTTGATTGATTAAATCAGATTTGTCTTGAAAATGAACATACAATGTCTTTTTGGACACACCGATTTCACGGGCTAAATCATCCATTGTTACACTTCGTACGCCTAGTCTTAAAAAAACACTTGCGCAACGCATTAACAATTCATTCTTTTTATCTTCCACGGCGCAAAAGTAGAAACTTTTTAAACCACGGAAACTATTTTATTACAAAAAGTTTCCAAAATGTATTTTTTTAACTTTTGTTTAGAAAAGGGAAGTAGGTTTTAAATGTTAAATCATTTATTTTCAATGCTCTAGCTTTAAATTGATGACTGAATTTTTTTTGAGCGATAAAAAATTATTGATTAAGGTGCTCAAATACAACAATTTACTTGAACAGATTCACAATCATTCCGAAAAAAGCGTGTTCGTCGGCTTTCATTAAGGTATTAGACATCGAATCCAATTTGTTTACTAAGCGATCTATACTCTCAATGGTTTTTTCAAAATCTTGCTTTTCGGCTAAATTATCCGATTCAACTATTTTTAATTCGTTGAGATGTTGAATTAAAGGTTCTATTTCTCTTCGTTTGCGTTCACGGACGATGCGTTTTGCAACTTCCCACATGTCTTTTTCAGCGCGGAAAAATTCCCTTCTTTCGCCCAAAATCGTTTCTTTGTAAACTAAATTCCAATTGATTAGTTCGCGCACATTTGTATTTGCATTGCCACGAGAAATTTGAAGTTTCTCCATAATTTCTTCCGTGCTTAGAGGGATTGGACTTGTTAGCAATATAGCGTGAACTTGTGCCATTGAACGATTGATTCCCCATTGTGAACCAAAATTACCCCACAAATTGATAAATTGATTTTTTGCTTGTTCTAGTTCCATAAGGCAAATGTACCAATTTTCAATATATTTTGAAAGTTTCGGAATCAATTGTAAAACAATAATTTAATTTTATTTCTAAACTTTCAATATTTTCTGAAAGTTTAATATATTTGTCAAGTAAAAACAAATTGTAATGAAAAAAGGAACATTGATTTACGACCAAGATTGTCCACTTTGTGTGTGGTACACCAATCAATTCATCAAATTTGGAATCCTACGAGATGACGAACGAATTCCATATTTTCAAGCAATTCAAAATCCTAGTTTGAAATTCGACCAAGAAATGGCGCTAAACAAAATCGCCTTTGTAAATGAGGAAAAAAATGAAACAGTTTATGGAATTGATAGTTTGTTAGCTGTACTTGGATCTCGTTGGAAATGGATTGAAGTAATTGGTGCATTACCCGGAATTAATACTTTTTTGAAGTTACTTTATTTACTCATTAGCTTCAATCGCAAGGTTATAGCACCTGTGAATTGTTATGATTCTATTGCTTGTACCCCTACCAAAAACTGGTTTTGGCGCTTGACTTTTATTGGTCTAATTGCTCTATTTTTGAGTTTAACAGTTACTCATTATTTTACGGTTCATCTCCAATCCTATTTTATCGGAAACAAAATATACGGGGACTTACTTTATTTCTTGTTCCAATTTGTATTTCAAGGGCTCTTTTTTTGGGTTTTGAAACAACGTAATTTCTACGATTACATTGGTCAAGTGGCTTTCGTTTCCTTTTTAGGCGGATTGCTTTTAGGATTTTTCGATTTGGGTTTACTTTTTCTTCAGTCGTTTGGTTTTGAAACGGAATTATTAGTGGGTGTTTGTTATGGAATTGTTTATTTATTCATGGTTTATGAACACGCACGACGAATTAAAATTTTAGGTTTTTCAGGTTGGTTGACAATTACTTGGATTGCCTATCGCTTACTTATTTACCCAATTGCTTTCAAATTCTTTTAAACTAATAATATGAAAATCATTATCACAGCGGCCAACGGATTTATGGGTGAAGCCTTGGTTCAGTATTTTTCAAAAGCACACGAAGTTGTTGCAATTGTTCGTAAATCAATGCATTTTGAAAATGCAAAAACGTGTATTTGGGACGGAAAGAATCTCGGCGATTGGTCAACTGAATTAGACGGTGCAGATGTCTTGATTAATTTAGCTGGAAAATCGGTGAATTGTCGCTACAACGATGTAAATAAAGCCGCGATTTATGCTTCACGTTTGGAAAGTACAACAGTGCTTGGAAAGGCAATTGAAGCGTGTGTTCATCCGCCAAAACTTTGGTTGAATGCTGCAAGTGCCACTATTTACCGCCATTCAATTAGCGACCCAATGACTGAAAGTAATGGAGAAATTGGCACAGGTTTTTCAGTGGGCGTTTGCCAGCAATGGGAAAAATCGTTTTTTGATTTTCAGTTGAAAAACACGCGACAAGTTGCTTTGCGTACAGCAATTGTTTTAGGTAAAAATGGAGGTGTAATGGTTCCTTTCAAACGTTTGACTCAACTTGGTTTTGGAGGAAAAATGGGTGATGGTCAACAACAATTTTCTTGGATTCATATGGAAGATGTTTGTCGCAGTATCGAGTTTATCATTCAAAATGATTCTTTAAGCGGAGCTATCAACATAAGTTCCCCAAATCCAATCCGAAATGACGTTTTTATGCAAGTTTTGCGACTAAGATATAATCGATTCGCATTAATTCCTTCGCCTAGATGGTTACTTGAGTTGGGTGCAAAATTGATTAAAACCGAAACCGAGTTAATTCTTAAAAGTCGTTTTGTCATTCCAGAAAAATTGGAGCAAGCTGGTTTTATGTGGCGCTATCCGATTATTGAACAGGCTTTGGAGGCATGTTAATACTTTTATTAGCATAAAATTAATTCCAAGAATATTACATCTTAGTACTTTTCATTTCAATTTTATTACCTAAAGTTAAACTGTCAAGACTCAAACGAACATAGTAAAAATCTTTATCGTCAGATTCAAAATCGCCATCAGCATCTTCGTCTCTTTGCATTTTTACCAAGGCGAAATTTTGATCTTCATAAACTTCGATTGAAACGGCATTTTCGGAGGGTAAGGTAATTTCTTTAAGTCCATTTCCTTGTTTGTCAGAAACATATAAAATGCAAGGGTCATTGTTATCAATTCTTCCACTTTTGTTAAAATCGGTTGGTGTGACGAAGTAAAAAATCCATTTAGAGCTGATATTTTTAGGTTTTGAAGGTCGTTCGTAACGATAATTCTGTGGATAATTATTCGTGAAACTTCTAATAAAAGTATCATCAGAAAACAATTTTTTTGAAACATCGGTATTAAAATCATAAAAAATGATGTTAGCGTAGTAACTGCTCCAAAGTGCGAATTTGCTCGATGTCAATAAATCAGAATCATATCTTGTAGGAATGATAACCGTTGAATTACTGTCCACCATAATTGGTTCAGCGAAATAAATGGGTGCTTTATTGCTTTTTTGACTCCAAGTAAATATTGATAAAGCTATAATAGAAAAGGTAAGAATGATTTTAAGCATACGAATTTTGTTTTTTAAAATGAACGCAGAAATAGTTTGAAAATTTTAATCTTTGAAATTAAACTTACAACTCTATGAAATGAAATGCTTTTGTCAACTGAATATAAGCTTCAGTGTAGGAATTATCAGCATTTCGAATGTAGAAGTCGCTAACAGATAAATTCGATTGATTTTTTTGAAATTGAAAAATGGTGCGTGTGTTTGGTTTGTTTTCTTTGGCGTGAATTTGTATCAATTGCTCACAATAAAGTTGATTTTCACTTGCTATTTTTTGAATATAGGTTTGTAATTGAAAAGGAAGAATCAGCCAAAAATCGCCATCTTCACTTAAAATTCGATTCACTAAACGAAATAATTCCGCTAATTCGTTGCTATCACTGTGTTTCGCTCGGTTGTAATCTAAATTCTCTCCGATTATCGATTCTAAATGATAAGGTGGATTTGAGAAAATTAAATCGTAGTGCTTTTGATGATCGATGCTTAAATAATCACCTTCCAAACATTTCAAACGATTGGACCAAATGGATTGTTCAAAATTAAAGGAACATTCAGCCGCGGCAATTGAATTGATTTCAACAGCATCTACCTGAATTTCAGTACTTTTTTGAGCTACCATTAACGATAGAACTCCTGTCCCAGTTCCTAAGTCTAAACCTGACTTTTTATTAGTCGCGTCGATAAATGCACCGAGCAACATAGCATCCGTTCCAACTTTTAATGGATTATTGGCTTGTTTAACATCAAATTGCTTGAAACGAAAAACAGACAAATTAATAGGCTTTAGCGAAAATTACTCTTCCAGCAGAAGGTTTTCCTGTCACCATACAAACTCCTTCTTCTGGTTCTTGGTCTAACGCAATGCAACGAATTGTAGCTTGTGTTTCTTCCTTGATTTTTGATTCGGTTTCTTTCGTTCCGTCCCAATGAGCTAAGAAAAATCCACCGCCGTCAATTTGACTTTTGAACTCTTCGTAAGTATCAACTTTCCTCATGTTTGCTGCTCTGAAAGCTTTAGCACGTTCAAAAAGATTCGTTTGAATTTCACCTAATAGGTTTTCGATAAATGCATCTAATCCTTCAAAATCAACTGTTTGTTTTTCTTTCGTATCGCGACGTGCAATTTCTGCTTTTCCATTTTCCAAATCTCTAGGTCCCATTGCCACACGAACAGGAACACCTTTCACTTCGTAATGTGCAAATTTCCATCCTGGTCGGCGGTTGTCGTCGTCGTCAAATTTGAAAGAGATACCACGCGCTTTTAATTTCGCCGCTAGTTCTTTCATTTTTTCAGTGATAGCTTGTAATTCTTCGTCAGTTCTATAAATTGGAACAGCAACTACTTGAATTGGTGCTAAAGTAGGAGGGAGCACTAATCCTTCATCGTCTGAATGTGTCATAATCAAAGCGCCCATCAAACGAGTTGAAACTCCCCAAGAAGTAGCCCAAACGTAATCTAATTTTCCTTCTTTGTCTGCAAATTTCACTTCAAAAGCTTTCGCAAAGTTCTGTCCTAAAAAGTGAGAAGTACCAGCTTGTAACGCTTTTCCATCCTGCATCATAGCCTCAATGCAAAATGTATCTTCTGCACCTGCAAATCGTTCGCTTTCCGATTTTCTACCTTTGATTACAGGCATTGCCATATAGTTTTCAGCGAAATCAGCATACACTTCTAACATTTGCTCTGCTTCTGCAATTGCTTCTGCTTTGGTTGCGTGAGCGGTGTGTCCTTCTTGCCAAAGGAATTCTGTGGTGCGTAAAAACAAACGTGTTCGCATTTCCCAACGAACAACATTTGCCCATTGGTTGATTAATATTGGTAAATCTCTGTAAGATTGAATCCAGTTTTTGTAAGAGTTCCAAATAATCGTTTCAGAAGTTGGACGAACGATTAATTCTTCTTCCAATTTTGCTGTTGGGTCAACGATTACACCGCTTCCATCTTCAGCATTTTTTAAACGATAATGGGTAACGACAGCACATTCTTTAGCGAAACCATCTACGTGACTTGCTTCTTTACTCAAGTAAGATTTCGGAATGAACAAAGGGAAATAAGCATTTGAGTGACCTGTTTCTTTGAATTTTATATCCAAAACATCTCTCATTTTCTCCCAAATAGCATAGCCATAAGGTTTGATAACCATACAACCACGAACGTCTGAATGTTCAGCTAAATCTGCTGCATAAACCAAATCGTTGTACCATTTCGAATAATCTTCTGCTCTTGTAACGCTTTTCTGTGCCATAACCCAATTAGTAAATTGGTTGCAAAGTTAATCATTTGAAACAATTGGACAATTTTAGGATGGAGTGGTTTGGATTAAATTAATTTAGAGAGAATGGATTTAAGAAAGAAAAGATTAATGCCACAGATGCACGGATTGAATTTGTGGGTAATTTGATTTTTAAGTGATTAATGAACTTGATCACAAATGGGTTTTTATTCGAAATAAAAGAAGGCGTTTTAATTCGAGTAGATCATGGGCATTTTTTATTTTGTTTCACATCACAACATTCCATACTCGGCTGAACGTGCGAGTTTTCCATTTTTACTTTTGGACTGATGAAGGGAATTCCTAAATTCAAGCCGCGAGCTATGGTAAGTAATGCTGCAATTGTTATAAAATAGGGTAGAAGCTTGTTGAGGTTGGATTTGTATTTCGCATTAATACTTTGCATAAAGTAGGCAAAAATGAGCATCACAGGAATTGTACCTAATCCGAAGAAAGTCATTGATAAAATCGATGTAAATAAATCACCTGTGCTTAGGGCATTCATTAGTCCAACATACACCATTCCGCAAGGAAGTAAGCCATTTAGCATTCCAAAGAAAAAAGGACTAAAACTCGTTTTATTTTGATTGAGTTTCGAAAAATTGGTTGAGATAAAAAGTCCGATTTTATTGGAAAATTGCTCTAAGAAAAAAAGTTCTTTGAAGTAAGGACTCCACGCAAACAGCAACATCAGCATTCCTAAAATGATACTGATAACTTGGATGGAAACGAAAAGATTAATGCTTACACCGATTAGTCCAACAATCAAACCTAAAATAGAATAGGTTAAAATTCGACCAATGTTGTAGATTAAAACGCCAAAGAAAATGGTGAATTTGTTTTTTCTATTGACAGGAATTATCAATGTTAGTGGTCCACACATCCCAATACAATGGAGATTGGATGTTAAACCAATGATTAATCCTGTCAATAAAACACTTATCATTCAACGATTAGTTCTTCAACCTGTTCGTATTTTTTACCATCAATTTGATAAGTAATCGTCATATCGTAGTTACCTTTTTCTAAGAATTTAACAGGAACAGTTGCTGGCGTTGTGCCAATTTTAACTTCACGGTCAAGTGATTTGTCATTCGGACGTGTGAAACTTATCATAACGTTAGAAGCAACTCTATTTTCTTTAAATACAATTGATAACAGTTTGTTTTCAACCTTTACAATTGCTGGGTTTTTTATGTCCATTGCTAATTGTCGTGCATTGATGTTTTGTTGAAAATTCTTGTCTTTCAGATAGTAATCTTCTGTTGTTAATTCAGAACCTTTGGAGCTCAAAACCACTACTAAAGAGAGAATGAATACCATAAAAAGTACCATTCCTGCGATAATTCCGTTTCTAAATCTCATATTTTCAATTATAAAAGTGGACCAATGAATTTTGTTTTTATGGTTTCAATGAGTTCGCCATTGCCATAGACTTCAATTTGAATTTTCTTCAATCCGTTGTCTAATTTACCATTTCTAACTTTAACCAAGATGCGTTCTCTCACTTGTTTTCCACCTTTAAGTAAAATCGTTTTTGTAACTTGTTCTACTGACACATTTGGATCATTCGATTTGAACTTAATTTTGAAATCATTTCTTGTTTTGTTCAATAAGTTAACTTCATAAATATTACTTATTGTTCCATCATCCATCACTTGGTAAGTAGTTCCACGTTGACGAATAATATCGGTTTCAAAATCTTTACGAGTAAATAATAAAACACTTAACGCGATAATCAAACCAGCTAGAAGCACAGTGTAAGAAATTACTCTTCTTGTCCAGATATATGGTGTTCTATCTTTAATTCCATTTTCAGAAACGAAACGAATCAATCCTTTTTCCAAACCAATTGATTCCATCATATGGTCGCACGAATCGATACAAGCAGTACAGTTTACACATTCTAATTGCGTTCCGTTACGAATATCAATTCCTGTAGGGCAGACGTGTACGCATTGATGACAGTCGATACAATCCCCTTTTGAAGCTTCTTTTCGATCTTCGCCCTTTCTGAATTTTGCTCGACCTTCACCGCGTACGGAGTCATAAGCAACAACCATTGAGTTTTTATCGAGTAAAACTCCTTGAAGACGACCGTAAGGACAAATTGTTGTACAAACTTGTTCTCTTAAAAAGGAAAAAACACCATAGAAAACACTTGTGAAAATTACGATTGCAATTAATCCACCGATGTGTTCAGCGGGATTTGAAATTTGAATTTTCCAAAGTTCTTCTGAACCAATGATATAAGCCAAGAAAGTGTTGGCAATCAAGAACGAAATAATCCAGAAAATTGAATGTTTAGAGACACGTTTAAAGATTTTCTCTTTCGTCCAGGGCGCTTTATCAAGTTTTTTTTGTTCTGTCCAATCTCCATCAATCCAGTACTCGATTCTTCGAAATACCATTTCCATAAAGATGGTTTGAGGGCAAACCCAGCCGCAGAATAATCGTCCGAAAATGATGGTGAACAGAATAACGAAAACCACACCTACGATAATCATTAGCGCGAACAAATACATGTCTTGCGGCCAGAATATTTTGCCCAAGATGACGAATTTTCTTTCAATGATATTGAAAAGAAGCATCGGCTCACCAGCAATCTTAATATGTGGCGCTCCCAAAAGAAGCGCCAATAAAAAGTAACTTACTATTTTCCTTTTATTGTAATAGGATCCTTTTGGTTTTTTAGGAAAAATCCAAACTCGTTTCCCTTTCTCATCAACCGTTGCAATGCGGTCTCTGAATTCTTCGTCTTGCACACTCATTTTACAATAAATTTAATCCTCACCAATCACCCGCTCGTACCTCAAAAGGAGGCACACTTTTTTAATCTAATTCTCTTATTTTTCAATAATGTCTCCTTGTGGTTCTTTTCCTTTTACACTAGGTAATGAAAGAACATAAGAAGCTACCTGTTGAATTTGTACTGGATTCAATTTTGATGCATGCTCTGGCATACCTGCTGGTCTTCCTTTTTTCACACTGTAGAAAATGTCTTTAACATCATATCCGTAAACCCAATTTTTATCTGTCAAGTTTGGACCAACATCTCCTTCACCTTTTGATTTGTGGCAAATTGTACAGTTGTTGTCAAAGATTGTTTTTCCAGCAGCTAAATCTGATTTTTCAGTCATCAAAGTAGCGTTTGTTTCATCCACATTCATTGCCATTTTAGAAAGGTAAGCGTCGATGTCTTTTTGAGCTTGTTCCATTTCTTTCTCATAAGCTTTAATCTGCAAATCAGATACTCCTAGAACGTGATAGTTGATTAAGTAAACAAAGGCAAATATGATACATGCAACGAATCCCCAAACCCACCAAGGCGGTAAATTATTATCCAACTCTTGGATACCATCGTACTCATGATCCATTAAAATTTTATGTTCTTCTTCGATTGGCACGGCATCCGTTAAGATTGTATTGATTTTTGTAAATGTTTCAGAAACAATTGGTTGTTCAGTAGTTAATTCAGCTTCTTTTTTGGTCATAGCAACCATTTGATTGAATAAACTTCTCAAGTAAATTACCACAAACATTAGGATGATATTGATTGTCAATAAACCAATTAAATCCATGTTTTCAACCAACAACCAAGGACCATCTTTTTCTCCTTCACCAGCTCTGATGAATGTTAAAGCGGAAGCATTAAATGAAGAGAATAATGCACTAACAGTAAGTATGATTGCAATCATTGCAGTATTTGATTTTTCAGCCACTTTTTGTTTGAAGTAATCAGATTTCACAAACACAATGATTGAACCTGAAAGTACGATAATAACAATCACTAAAATCACTGTTAAGAATAGCAACCAATTGAAAACGGTTAAATTGTATTTGTAATCAACCTTAACAACTTCTGAAGTTACAGCTGTAGAATCTGTAACTGTTGGAGCTGTGACTACTGGCGGGTTTTCAATATATTCAAAAATTGCATCAACTTCTGCATTTGTAACTGTTTGTGCAGGCATTGCAGTTGGACTGTAACCAGCAATTTCTTTTGCAAGTTGACTTTTACCTGAAGCAATTAGAGCCGTAGAATTACTAATCCAAGCATACAAGTTTTCACCTTCTCCAGCGTCAGCCCATTTTTGTTTAACGCCTTTTAATTTTGGTCCAGTTGAATTTTTGTCGATTTGGTGACACGTATTACAACGTGATTTAAACAGTTGCTCCCCTTCCTGTGCAACTGCATTTGAGGTGTTGCCTAATGCCGCAACAATCAAAATGTATATCCAATTTTTTGCAAAGTTCTTCATCCTACAAGTCTTTAATGTTAGTATCGATTTTGTCGTTTAATGGTAAATCGCTTAATTCAATCACGTGTGCTTTTGACATTTTTGTAACTCTAAGCACTACTACTATAAAGAATACTACGAATATGAGTAATGAAAATAGGGGGTACCATTCTACACTTCCAATACTTTCAAGGTTATATTTTATAAATCTTAACATGGCTCTTATTTATTAGGTACTTTAACTTTAATATCTGTTCCCATTCGTTGTAAGTAAGCGATAATTGCAATAATCTCTTTTTTCTCGATTTCTTTAATTTTCGCTTCTTTATTCACTCCTTTAAGAGCAGATTTTGGTGTGTTTTCAACGATGTCAACTGCAATTTCATGTGCTTGTTTTTTCAAGTCTTTCATTGCTAACTTGTCGTACCCTTTGGGATAAGGAACACCTAATTTTTGCATTGCTCTGATTTTTCTTTCTAACAATGAAATATCTAAATCATTGTCGTGCATCCAAGTATAAGCAGGCATAATAGAACCTGGAGAAACCACTTTAGGTCGGTACATGTGTTGGTAATGCCAAATGTTACTTCTTAATCCACCTTCACGAGCTAAATCTGGACCTGTTCTTTTTGAACCCCATTGGAATGGGTGATCATAAACGAATTCTCCTGATTTTGAGTATTCACCGTAGCGAACTGTTTCAAAACGCAATGGTCTAATTAATTGAGAGTGACAGTTGTAACAACCTTCTCTGATATATAAATCACGTCCTTCTAATTCAAGTGGCGTATATGGTTTTACAGAAGAAATTGTTGGAACATTTTCTTTAACGATTAATGTTGGTATAATCTCCGCAATACCACCAATCGCAACAACTACTAAACTTAACACCATGAACTGAATTGGTTTGCGCTCAATCACTTTATGCCAGTATTCACCTTTGTGGGAAACGTGTAAGTTTTTAGTTACGGCAGCTTCAGCGTCTTCATTAGCTAATAGAACACCAGATTTTGCAGTTTTCACTAAGTTGTAGAACATCATAATCGCTCCAACTAAGTACAACAGACCACCTAAAGATCGTAAGTAATAGAAAGGTCTTAACTCGTTAACTGTTTTTAAGAAGTCTGGGTTAGTTAAAGTTCCATCTGGGTTGAAATCTTGCCACATCAAACCTTGCATAAATCCTGCAATATACATTGGGATAGCATATAAGATAATCCCTAGAGTTGCAATCCAGAAATGTTGGTTGGCCATTTTTGTTGAGTACAAGTTTGTTCTGTAAATTTTTGGGAACAACCAGTACAATAAACCAAATGTTAACATACCATTCCATCCTAAACCACCGACGTGAACGTGAGCAATTGTCCAGTCTGTAAAGTGAGAAATTACATTTACATTTTTCAATGAAAGCATTGGACCTTCAAAAGTAGACATACCATAAGCAGTTAATGCAACCACCATGAATTTCAACATTACATCATC
>CAZDKE010000025.1:0-44798 GCA_964506255.1 uncultured Lishizhenia sp.
ATGATTCCTTTGTAGGGTTCAATCATTTCTGCAATTAAGTTTACGATGCTTTTTGGCGTGTAAAATTCTCCTTTCCCTTTTCCTTCGGCAAGGGCAAACTTGGAGAGAAAGTACTCGTAAACACGTCCTACCACGTCATTTTGAGGATCTTTTGTTGTGTCAATGTCATTGATCGTATCCAACAACGAAGCCAATTTGGTTACGTCCAGCCCCAAACGAGAAAAATAATTGTCAGGCAATGCGCCGCGAAGTGCTTTGTTGTTTTTTTCGATGGTGTGTAAGGCAGTATCAATCAACAAGGCAATATCGTTCTGCTTTGATTTTTTAATCAAGAACGACCAACGGCTTATTTCGTCCAAAAAGAACACATTTGCCATGTTGTAGAACTCTGGCATCTCAAGGTATTTTTCTTTCCCTTCTTCGATGAGTTTTGCGCGGTGTAATTCAAATTTATCACTTGCAAACTTTAAGAAAATCAAACTTAAAACAACATGTTTGTATTCTGAGGGTTCCACACTTCCACGTAACTTATTCGCTGCATCCCAAAGCGTAACTTCAATTGGTTTTTGCTCTGCTTCTTTTTTTTGTTTTGCCATGTTTTGTATTGAAAATAATGTCTTTCTTGGTTTCAAATTTTAATTAGTAAAGATAAAACAAAATGTGAGTTGAGATTAAAACCAAATAAATTCAAGCACGACTTTAGATAATCATTTAATCTTGCGATTCTATTCTTGAAAATCCATTCATTTCAGGGATTTGATTCGTTATTTTGATTTTATCCCACACACAGATTTTCTGTAACCATTTCAAGTTATTTCATTTTACAGAAAAAGGATATGCAACATCGTTACTTAAATTAATTATTAAAAATTAAGCAAGATGAAAATGTATATTATTCTCATAACGATTGTGTTTCATTCATTCTATGCTCAAAATCAAACAAGGAGAAATAAAAACATTGGTGTTATTTGCGCCTATAATTTCGGACAAAAAAATCAATTACAACACTCTTTGCAATTAGGCCTATCGAAACAATTTGGTAAATATTTACTACCTGAGATTGGTATCCGTATTGAAAACAAAATACCATTTAATCAAGTGAATGCCTACACAGGCGCTTTACAAATTAGAAAAAGTTTGTTCAAATTAAGGGTTAGTAATCGAAGTGGAATCTGTAAAGCGGAAGTTCTAGAATGTTTCGTTACGCCCGAATATTTTTACCTCAATAACGAAAAGTCGCACCATCCGTTGCGGCATACTCAAAATCAAGTTGCATTGCGTTATGGCTTGAGTCTTTATCATTTAAAAAGTGGAGGCTCAAGGAATTCAAAGTCGTGGGTAACAAAAATAGAAATCTACAACAGAACAATTTTCACAACCAAACAAAATGAAATGGGAATTGCACTTCGTGTTCAGTGTTTTAGAAAACGAGGGTGGTGAATTTTTTTACAACCGATTCACTCCAAATAAAATTAACTAAGACAATCTTTTACAGTTCTTTTTAATGTCACTTAACAAGATTTATCTGTACTATCCAAAAGTCCCAACGCATGATTTCGAACAAAGAATTAGATTTATTATTCCTTCAAACTCTCTGGAATGTCAAATTTAGCAATGAATGCTTCATTGCCTTTTGATAACGGATCAAGATCGTCCAAATGCTTCTTGGCCCATAATAACCATTCTTTTACTTTTAGAGAGTTGTTAGTATCGCCCTCAATTTTTGTTACAAACTGTCTTAATTTTTCAGCTTTATTCCACTGATCAGAATTACTTAATAATAAATCATTCTTTTTCTTTTCCCAATCAATTTGGGCTTGAATTTTGCGTTCAATTTCACGTTTTATGTCTGCTTCTATTTGTGCTAACCTGTAGCGTTCTCTTTGTTTTTTATCTTCAATTGATTTCAGTTCAAAAAATGCTAATACTCTAACGAGTTTTTCTTCTAACATTATTCCTTTGTCAACCCATTCTTTATCGGTATAATCCTGATATCTTATAGAAAGGATGTCATTTGGAACCAATTCCGAACTTGTCCAACGCTCATTTTTCATTTCTTGGCGCGTGTGTTTTTCTCTAAAACGTATTTCATACTTTTCGTCATCAATCACTATAAGGGTCTTTTTATTTTCCAAAATCACTTTATGCCCTCTTAGTTCAACCATTTTTATTAGCGTATTCATAATTCGTAGTGCTCTTGGAACGTTATGCTTTTGCACACTAATTGATAGTAAATTCCAATCTGTGTGAATACATTCAGGAAGATTTCTCCAACTTTTTTTCTCCTTTTTAGTGCTTAAATCGTTTTTTGCTGCAACAATCAAAGCATGAGGTTTTATTAAAGTTTCTGGAACCGGCAGTAAAGTGGAACAAAATATTTTTATTTCACTTACTCTTCTTGCTTCAATGGTTAAATAATGTTCTTTATTTGCTTCTGACTCATTAATCGTAATTTTTGTGTTAATCCACTTGTCAAAATGAATTAATTTTTTTCGTTCAACTTTCTTACCAAATTGCACTTTTTGCCAATACCCCATTTGAGGAAGTGGAATCTCATATTTCTTACAAATTTTTCGCAAACCATTATCTGATAAACCAAATTCATTTGCTAATTGAACGATTGGTTTCGACCAAGCAAGTTCATATAGTTCTTTTCTTGTGAGTTGTATTGATGACATTATATTTTAAGTTAGGCTTACATTTTAAACAAGACATACTTTTGATGAGAATTATATAATCTGTTATTTGAACAATATTTAGACATCTTATTCTCAAATCAAGAAAATTAATTATGGTAAATTTAAGATTCATTTTTTTTAAAAAATAGTATTAATAGAATCTATAATTTTTTTTAACCAAAATATTGGTAATTTTTTAAGAATTAAGCAAATTCATCTTCAGAGTTTACAAAAACTATAATTCAAATTTTTATATTCTATTAAAAATCAATCTCATTCGTTTTCTTCTACTCTATTTTTTCTATAGTAATGATAAGCAATAGCGCCAAAAATTACAATTCCAGTAACAGTTAGGATAATCGGTAATATTGAATCTTTTTTTGGAACAGGAGGTAAGTTATTTCCAGGTAATTGATCTAAAGGAATAATGTTGTATTTTTTTAAGAAATCCATTTTTTTTTTAATTAAGGTTAATGATTTCAACTTTATTAGCACTTTGCCAAGTAAGTTTTACTTTCCCATAAATAGGGGATTTAGAACCGGATTCGTTAGTTTCCATTTTTTCGAAAGATTCAAATTCAAAACCAATATTTTCAAGTTGTTCAAGGTTAACTATTTTCCTTTTTTCTCCATCAAGAAGCTCATTTAATAGCTTAATATTTCTTGACAGTAAAGTCTCTTTAATGCCTTCATCGATATTCCGAAAATCTTTCTCTGAAGGTTCATAAAGCAATTTCAATGGGGGTCGCTTCGGTCGATCTATTTCAATACCATCTTCTTTCAACTCTTTTATAAGCCGTTTCTGACGATGCTTACAGAAATTTTTTATGCCATTTTTTTCAGGACAATAGAATCGGTTCATGTGGGTTGCGGTAAATGGTTCTAAACAATAAGGGCAAATTCTGTTGTATTCGCCACGTGGGTCTTTGAAGTTTTCTGAATACATACTATTTATTTTTAGAATTAATTAAATTGTTAATTGATTCTACCGCATAGTAGTATGTTCCACCGATTTTCTGAAAAGCTAAAAGTCCACGTGCTCTCATTTCAGCGATCCGATAATCTGAGAGTGGTAGAATTTCTTTAACTTCTGCTCCCTTCAGCCATTTTCGTTGTGAAAAATTAGGTCCTTTTAATAATTCTAAAAATCTTATAGCAAATTTTTCAAACTTCTGTTCGAGTAATAGTTCAAGTTCATCTTTTGTTGCGATGTCAGCCATTTTTTATTGTTTTTTTAGTTAATAATTGGCTCGAAATTATTGTCTTTAGAAAAGAAAAGACTTATCCTTATCGCTTAAAAAAATCACCCCTAAAGCACTATAATTGGAATATTTAAATTCTGAAACCCATTATTTTACAACAATTCCTGTGTTTTTGAAGGGGTGACAAAATATCTTGCTTCAAACAAATTTGAATCGTCAATTCTGAAATTAACAGATGTGTCATCCTTAAATTTTTTCATTAATCTATTTAATGTAAGAAAGCTTGTTGAGTCTTTTTTAATTGGTTTTCCTTTGATTTCAATATAAAGTATGATCCAGTTGAAAAATTCTCTTTTATTTTCAAATTTGTATTCAATAAGATTTGAAAATAAAAACATTAGAAAATCGGCTAATAGTGTTGAAGAGCTAAGCCAATTTAAAGTAAGAATGGAACTATTTATATTGTGGGTTTCACTACCAAAATAAAAAGCAAAATTTACCCATTCGAATCTATTCTTCGAATCTAGAAATTCAGTTGAAATGAACTTTTTTTCTGCTAATTCACGTAGCATTTCTTCATAGAAAAATGATTGAAATCTTGGCGTTAATTTGTCAATTGGTGTTTGATATTTTGCAGCTAACGAATCAATATTTTCTAGAAGTTTCGTTAAAATTGGAGATGAATCTACGTTTTCCCCCAACTGAATTTGAGAATTTAAAATGCTTTTTGAAATTAGATTCAAAGCTGCAGCCTTTTGGTGACTTGCTAAATTAGAACTTACAGTGGTTGCATTATTTGTGTATATTTTGTCTAAACCTTGATTGGTAAATGTTTCATATACATCTTTAATAATTGGATTTATTTTATAATATTCATAAAAAAGAGAACAAAATTTTTCATTTTCTGAATATTTAATCGGTAAAATTATAAGATCATGATGATCTTGAATTTCGAATTTTACACCTGATTTTTTTATGTAGTCGTGAAATTTATAATACTCTTCTTTCATTGAGAAATCTGCAATTATTTTTTTTACGATTTCTTCGTCTTTTAGGATTTCAAGGTTTATTTCCATTTAGTTTTTCTTTAAGTTTTTTCATATCACTTCCCACTTTCTTATCAATTACTTTTGCGTATATCTGTGTAGTTTTTATGTTCTTATGGCCTAACATTGAACTTACAGATTCAATTGGGACATCATTATTAAGTGTTACTGTAGTTGCAAATGTATGTCGAGCAAGATGTGTGGTTAAATTTCTAGTTATTCCGCATAGGTCCGCTACTTCTTTAAGATAAGCATTGAATTTGGCATTGCTTCTTATTGGAAGCACTTTTCCTGTTATATCGCATTCAGGGTGGTCTTTGTATTTTTCTATAATCTCGATAGCTTTGGGTAAAAGAGGAACATTTGATTTCACATCTGTTTTTTGACGATAGAGATTTAACCAATATTCACCATCTTTATATTTTACTATTTTATCATGGGTTAATTGAGAAACATCGACATAAGCAAGCCCAGTATAGCAACAAAAAACAAACATATCCCTAATAACTGCAATGCGTTCATTCTGGATATCAGTAGTTTCAAGCAAGTATAGCTCTTCATCGGTTAGAAAACCTCTTTTAACTTCTTGCAGATGTTGCTTGAATCCGAAAAATGGATCTTTATCAATCCAGCCATACTCAATTCCAAGTCGCGCAATACTCATTACGATTCGAATGTATTTCACACTTGAATTATGATTAATGTTCTTCTTTGTTTTTAGATAATGATCGAAGTCTTTAAGAAAGCCATTATTCAAGTCGCGAATAAGGGTATCACTTTTCTTTTTCGTTTTTAAAAAATCTTCCACATGCAACTTAGTTGTCATAAATCGTTGATAAGTTGCTTTCGCATAATCTATGCCAATAAGTTCCTTTACCTTATCATTATGAATTTTGAACATTTTTAAAATTGTATAATCCATATTTGAAGGACCTTTCCCTTCGTAAAGTTGAATTAATTCATCAATTGAATAACTTCCTTTCTGAAATTTCAAATCACTGTGGATTTTAATAAATTTTGATCGAATCTGTTCTAACCGGTGATTTATAATTCTAACCTGTTCAGTCGTTCCTCTTAAAGACTGTGTTTTTAAATTCCACTTACTATTTTCGACTTTGATTTTTAATCCTATTTCCTTTCTTCTTTGGTTAAGATTAATGCGAATAAACAAGTGTGATTCGGTTGAATCTGATTTTGCTTTTCGGGCAATAATTTTTAAATTAAATGTTTCTGACATCCTTACTGGTATTAGTTTTCATGAATTTCTGGTGAGTAATTTTAAGTAAAAATCAATTTACTCACCAAATCCTCACCAATTACTCACCAAATTTAAAAAATTTCGCAAACAAAAAACCCTCGACTTTTCAACAATGACGAGGGTTTTAGGTGTTTTCGAAGGTTTTCGAAAATGCTTACCGTGGAGTCGGAGGGGTTCGAACCCTCGTCCAAACGACGAGTTTTCAAGCTTTCTACATGCTTATTTCTCGATTGGTTTTCGATTGAAGGACGGACAAGAACACCCAAACCTTCAACTTAGTTACTGGAATTTCGCAAATGCTTAGTAACCTCACATTCACTAGCCCAATGGGATGAACTTCCAAATGATAAACCGAATGAGCAGCAGTTTATCGGAAGTACTTGTCCAACTTACTGTACTTCAGTCGGATTAAGCCAATCAACATTCAGTTAATTAAGCAGCAAGTGCGTATGACGTATTGTCAATTATTGTTCGTGACAAGATATTAAAGAGGTTCACCACAACCCTCTGCATGCTGACACTTGACTACCGCTATCGCTGTCAAATCCAATGTCGACCCCAAAGAACGTTTTTTAAGCGGACAACAAAGTTAGTGGTTTAATTCAATAAATTAATACTGTTGAGTTTTTAAATATTGAATAAAATTTATTGTCAGTCTTGGATAGATAATTCGAAAAAAGAACTTATGATGGAATTGTTTTTTTAAATGACAAAAAAGAAACTGTAATTAACATAAACTGAATCGGTAAAAATGCTCTAAACCCGTAAGAATCAACTGTAACAAACAAAACTGTCAACACATAAAAACTAACAATAAACACGTTGAAAAGGACTTCGGAATAAGGAACAGATTTCCAATTTTTTAACCGATTATAAAAAGAAATAAAAAAGAGTAATATCAATAAAAACCAATGTGGTCGTGGGTTATAATCTGGATTTAACTGATTCAAAAAACCGAGTGCAAATAGTGATTTTTTGTAAAGGATTTCAAAATCTAGTGACAAAAGTTGCTTCCAAGAATCGGAGCTTCCTTCGCTAGGTAAGAAAATCCAAGTTTCTGTTATTAAGTAATTTCTGAAGCCTAACATGGATATTCCAGTGAAAAGTAGTCCTAACAAAAGAAATAGATTTTGCTTTCTAAGTAAGTTGTTTTTGAAATAATAAATGACTAAGAAAAAAGCATAAACAAATGCAATAGGAAACAATGTTGGACGAATCAAAATGGAAAGGACCAGAAAAAAAGTGGCAAAAAATTGAAATTTGACTTTGTCATTATCTAGTCCGTTTTTAATAAAATAAATGAAAGTTGCTAATGTAAAAATAGCTAGGTTTTCACTTAACAGTTTGAATGTGTAATATTTATAGGTGTCAAGAACTCCAAAAAGAAACAAAGTAGCTAATAGTAAAAGACCGATTTTTCCAGAAAGTTCATCCCGAAAAGCATAGTAAATCAATATAATACTTGCAGCTAATAATATACTTTGAACGAAGTAAATTGGAATCAAATTTTCACCAAAAAGAATAAAGCAAAAGGCAATAAAATAATTGTAAAGAAAACTCCCTGGACCATAATAAACTGAAGATTGTGAAGGAAGTAGTAAACCATTTTTTGAAATGTCTTTGGCGTTGTCCCAATAGCGAAACCAATCGTCGATTCCGTTGGATACCCCAAGATTTGTTTCTGTAAAAGGAAACAAGCGAATAATAGTAGCAACAATAAAAAATGCTACAATTGCGAAAGCCAAATAATTACCGATTTTATAATAATAGGCTTTTGATTCCAAACTACTTGCGATTTAAGTCTGTGATTAACAACGGATTTGTTACTTTTAGTTTTGCCACTAAATCTTCTATTTGACCAACTGTCGGTGCATCACCCAAGGCTTTTTCTTCTTCAGATGTGATGCCAACGATTTGTAAAAAAGTCACTTCACCATAAGGCGTGTTGATTTTTCCAAGTTCTGTGTCAACTGTGAAAATTAGTGCTGTAATTTCTGTTTCTGTGTTTAATCGTATGGGACCTTTAGCCGAAACAAAATGATTTTCTTCAAACCAATTTCCTGAGGAATAAACATAGCGAGCAAGATTATTCATTATTTGAATTGCCCAAATTGGATCTCCTTTATCTTCTTGAAATGGAGCTAGTCGCATCGTAAATTCAAATCCCCATTTACTGAAGTCATTGCCAACTCGTTCTTCGTTGTAGTATAATTCCGACATTCCATAACTTATCAAATGTCTATGAAATACTTGATTTTTAGAGTCGTAAATACTAACACCGTCAATCGGATCTGTTCCTCCAGCGATATAATGTAAACCGCATAAAGGACCATAATGTCGGGGTTCAATTTCGCCATAAACATTAGCTAATTGTGTATCGATTGCTTTCCAACCAAGCGTGTCGTCTTCGCTGTATTGTTTTTTGAATTCTTCGAATGTCATCTTTTAAAATAAGAAGAACAATATTAAATGAAATTCTTCGATTATTAGTGATTCTAATTCGTAACTTTAATTTCTAAAATTATAAAACAACAATTCATTGCTTTTGCACTTTTAATAGTGTTAATCTCATCTTGTGGTGGAAACAATTTTCCTGAAATACCAAAAAAGATTATGGTAACAGGAAGCTCCGAGATGGAGATTACGCCGGATGAAATTTATATGAATTTTACGATTCAAGAATATAAAAACAAAGCAGGAAAAAAAGTGACAATTCAAGAAGTGACAACGCAATTTTTAGGCTTGTGTAAAAAATCAGGTTTAGATCGAAATGCTGTTGAGAATTTTTATTTGGTGCGAACTTCTCATAGTCAATTGGAAAAATTACGTCGAAAAGTGAAAGAAAATGCTGTTAAAGCAAGTAAAACAAAAGCAATTTACTTAGCAAAAGCAGTTGGTGAGGAAGTTGGTAGCGCTTTACTTATCGAGGAAATTACTGAAGGAGATGTGGATAGTGATCAAAGAAAGGTGTATAAATACAAGGAATTTAATTCAAATACAGTCACTTCTGGTTCGCTAGGTTCAGGTTATTCATCAGTAAGTCCAAGTCTTGATAAAATCAAAATTCGTTTTGAAGTAAAAGCTGAGTATGAATTGGATTAGATAAGAATAAAATCAAAAAAAACGCCCCAGTTTACCGAGGCGTTTAAATCAATTTTATACATCAATTAAAAACTTCCTTTTAGCGATAAAACAAAATTTCTACCTGGCGCAACTAAGCCAGAACTGTAGGTTTTATAACGTTTATCTAAAATATTTTCTAAACCAGCGCTTACTGAAAAGTTATCCGTTAGTTTAAACATCGTTTTCAAATTGAGTGTGTACCAAGATGGCGAATAAGGATTACCATTTTCGTCAATCGCGTAAATTGCTGGTTTTAGTTTCTCCTCTTCGTTTAGTTCATCGAAATTTAAACCTGCACTATACATCGCATACAATTGAAGTGTGATTTTTTCATAGGTGTAAGTCAATCTTGTTACTCCAAATGCTGGTGCAGCGTGACGTGAACGGCTTTCAACTCCGTCATTCATCTCCTCTACCCCATTTTGAAAGTTATACTGTGACAACAAAGAAAATCCACTCGGCAAACGCAATTCAAAGCCTGCATGAAAACCTAAAATTGTTGCAAAAGCGGCATTTTGAATCGCAAAAACTTTACTTTGCTCACCATCAAATAAGATGCTATCAGCTCCATTTACTTGGAATGCTCTTCGCACCATCGCGTTATCCAAATAAGTATAATAGCCCGAAGCGTCCAATTTCAACCAATCACCAAAGATTTTAGAAATACTTAATTCTCCATTGTAAGCGTACTCAGCACTTAAATCTTTGTTCGGAACAACAATTTCATTTGGACCAAAATCAAAAATCTTACCGATATCATCCACATTCGGTGCTCTGAATCCTGTTGAACCCACCAAGCTGATTTTCATTTTTTCAGAAGGTCTCACTACAATTCCAGCACTTCCTGTCGTTGCCCCTTTATTCAATTTCGCTTCTGTAAAATCAAAAGGATAAAACTCTAAAATACGCGTAAAATCAGAATTTAATTGAAACTGATTGTAGCGAACTCCGGCTTGAACAGAAATCAATTTTGAAATATTGGCTTGATACGTAAAATAAGCACCGTAACTCAACCAAGTGGATGCAGGATAACGATCAGCCACAGGAATTGAATCGCCAGTTGCAATATTAATCGCTGAACCAAATGAACCTACTTTATTGAAAACTCCTTCAATTCCATAGTATAACTTGTGGTTTTTTATAGCTTTTTCAAAATCTACATTTAGAGAATAAGCATCTACTTTTTCAAGCTGATTACGTAAACGATTTTTATTTCCTCCACTAAAATTACGGTCAATTCTACTTTCTTCAAAGTACTGTTGCGCCAAACGAATCGACATTTCATTGTAAATCTTATTCGCTTTATGGTGATTGATTGTTAAGTTATTCATCATCCATTTTTGAGGACCATAATTCCAAACTGCCGAACGAGGTAATCCCGAGCCTGTCAACTCAATGAGGCGGTCATATCTAGCATATTCGGAAGTCTCAGAATAATGAAAACCATAATCAATTTGCCAATTTTCATTGGGTGTGTAACTAACTTTTTGCATCAAATTCACTTGAGAATAGGCTGTAGGTTTTTGAATCAAAGGGTTTGAATTCGTCACAACTCGATCAACGCTATCTTGACGCTGCACATAAAACGTTCTCAAATACTCATCAGGACCGTGTGATCCCATTCGTAAATCAGAAAAATCGTTAGCACTTACACTTGTTAAAATTGCCCATTTTTTCCAACCAACCATTACATCAAAATGGCCTGTTTTTTCGTTGTTCGCTGAAGAATAACGCATCAATGCATTGGCTTTTGTTAGTGGTTTCTCGGTTTTTGAAAATTTAGGATTTAACGTTCTAAAATTCATTACTCCACCAATGGCATCACTACCGTAAATTACAGAGCCTGGACCAAAGAGAACTTCTGCTGATTCTATTGCCAATGCATCAATAGAGATTACATTTTGAATATTTCCAGCTCTAAAAATAGCTGAATTCATTCGCACTCCATCTACAACATACAACAATCGATTGGTTGCAAAACCTCTAATCATTGGACTTCCACCACCCTGCTGACTTTTTTGGATAAAAACTTCACCCGAATTTGCCAATAAATCAGCTGCAGTTTGTGGATTTTGAAGTGCAATATCTTTCGCTTTGATAGTTGTAATTTTCGAAGATAAATCGGAAGACGATTGATTCCACTTCGTTGCGGAAACCACCATTTCTCCTATCTCCAAAACAGAAGGTTGTAGCGTAATTACAAATTCATTTTCCTTCAATCCTTGACTTGAAATCTTTTGAGTTTTGAAATCCATTTTATAAAAAACAATTTGCTCAAACTCGATTGCTGGCAATTCAATAATTCCATTTTGATCTGTTTCACTTTTAAAATAAGGTTTATCAGAGTAAACTGTTACCTCAGAAACTGACTTTCCATATTTATCTTTAACTGTAATTTTCTGTTGCGCTTTAACTGCAAAATTTACGACGAGAGCAAATAGCAGTAAAACATATTTAGTATTTTTCATTTTTAAAAATTAATTAATAATTATTACTTAAATTTTAAATTCAAATTGGTAAAAGACATAAACCAATAATCGAAAAAAAATCGATATGAAACCAATCATTGATTTAAATTCAATAAAATGGCATAATTAGTTTAATTCACCAAAAATGTTTAAAATTCTTAATGTACTGAAGAGTCAATGCACATAGCATTTACCTAAATATTAAGTACCAATAAATTAACTAATTAATTGTTCTGGAGGAGAAAATACACTTGAAATGTGCACTAATGAATACTTTTCTTTATATTGAAAAATAGCTGATTTAAGTTCTTTAACACTTTCAATCACAGGCATTTCAACAAATTTAAAATCAGTAACAAAAGGCGTTTTCAATAATTTCAACCAATGTTTTAAAGGCGAAGAAGAAGACGAATTATTTAGGTTGATTGCAGTAGATTCTTCTAGTTTTTGAAACAATTCTGTTTCTTGAAAGTCATCTATACATTTAAAATGAAAACCGTTTTTTGTTGGTATTCGTTTGATTACATCATAGTACCTTCCATTCAACTTAAATTCGTTCGATTTTATCCAAGTTAGCTTTTTGATTTCTTTGTTGGTAAATTCAAAGTTTTTAAGCTGACTTTCAGGAACACTGTGCTTCAATGCACGTTTGATGTCCTTGCGAATGTGGTAATGCTCCCACTCAAAATAAGTGATAAAGCCAACAATTTGCCACGTTGCAATTAATAAAACAAGAAGTGAAAAAAATCTGCGCACGACGTAAAAGTAAGGATTTGTTGTTTTTAAATTTAATTTGAACGTAAATTGTATAGTTGAGGAATTAAAAATACACTTCAAAAATTGAGAAACTTCAAATCAATAGAACAAAGTAGAATACTTTAAAAAGAGTTACTTACCATCATTTCTTTAAGAAATCGATCTTGTTTAACCTATCAATAGTTTCAAAAAACCTACTATTTGACAGATAATATTTACTTTTAGTCCATGATTCAAAAAGGCGACAAAAAAATAATTCGCGGTTGGGTGATGTACGATTGGGCGAATTCAGTTTACAATCTCGTTATTTCATCAGCGATTTTCCCCATATTTTACGACACACAATCCAAAATAGTTTATGCGGAAAACAATAACATAGCAGATTGGAAAGAAATACCAGAAGGTACTCAAGTAACAATCGATTTTTTCGGACAGCAACTATCAAATTCGGTTGTTTATTCGTTTGTTTTATGTGCTTCCTTTCTCGTGGTTTCCTTCCTCTCCCCGCTCCTATCTGGAATTGCGGATTATACAGGGAGTAAAAAACGATTCTTACAATTTTTCTGCTACTTAGGTTCGTTCGCGGCAATGTCGCTTTATTTCTTCGATGCACATTATGCGGAAATAAGTATGCTTTCGATTTTCATTGCCTCCATTGGTTATTGGAACTCTTTAGTGTTTTATAATGCTTTTCTCCCTGAAATTGCGAATCCTGAAGACCACGATAAAATCTCAGCTAGAGGCTTTTCGATGGGATATTTTGGCTCGATGCTGTTACTAATCATCTGCTTGGTTTGGATTCAAGTTTTACATTTTGATGCGCGTTGGTGTTTTGTTTTCGTTGGTATTTGGTGGATTATTTTCTCTCAATTTACTTACCGAGTTTTACCAATGAATGTCCACGGCAAAAAACCAGAACCGGGGTATATTTGGAGGGGTTTTCGCGAGTTGAAATTAGTATTTAACGAGTTCAAACAAACCAAAAGATTGAAACGCTACTTGTACGCCTTTTTCTTCTTCAATACGGGTGTTCAAACAGTTATGTTAATGGCAACGATTTTCGCAAATAAAGAAATCCAATGGCCTGAAGGTGCTGATACATCTGGATTAATTATCGCTATTTTATTGATTCAAATTTTAGGAGCAGTTGGAGCATTTTTGATGTCGCGCTTATCCAATAAAATTGGAAATATTTACACGTTAATGGTTTCTGTTTCAATTTGGATTTGTCTTTGTATTTATGCTTTTTTCATTAAAACGCCAACAGAATTTTACACAATGGCAGCAGGGGTTGGTTTGGTAATGGGAGGTGTTCAAGCAATCGCTCGTTCAACTTATTCGAAGTTTTTACCACCAACAACTGACAGTGCAAGTTATTTTTCTTTCTATGATGTAACCGAAAAAATCGGAATCGTTTTCGGAACGTTTTTCTTTGGATTTATGGAATACATTACCAATTCTTTACGAATGTCAGTGATGTCTGTAACAGCATTTTTCGTAATTGGATTTATATTGTTATTCTTCGTTCCGATAAAAGAAATTGAATTAGAAACTACACATTAATCAAAATATGAGAGCAATTATTGAAGCTGCGTGGGAAGATCGTTCCTTGTTGCAAAATTCGGAAACAATTAAAGCTATTGAAACAGTTATTGAAGATTTGGACAAAGGACTTTTGCGCGTGGCAGAACCAACAGAAGATGGTGAATGGCAAGTGAATGAATGGGTGAAAAAAGCAGTTGTGATGTATTTTCCTATTCGAAAAATGGAAACTATTGAAGTGGGGCCTTTTGAATTCCACGATAAAATGGCATTAAAACGCAACTACAAAGAATTGGGGGTACGCGTTGTTCCTCATGCAATTGCGCGTTATGGTGCGTATGTTGCACCTGGCGTAATTATGATGCCTTCCTATGTAAATATTGGTGCTTATGTCGATTCTGGAACAATGGTTGACACGTGGGCAACGGTTGGAAGTTGTGCGCAAATTGGTAAAAATGTTCACTTGAGTGGAGGCGTTGGAATTGGTGGCGTACTAGAACCACTTCAAGCTGCACCTGTCGTTATTGAAGATGATGCTTTTATTGGTTCACGTTGTATTGTTGTGGAAGGTGTTCGCGTTGGAAAAGAAGCCGTTCTTGGAGCAAATGTTGTCTTAACAAAATCAACTAAAATAATCGACGTAACAGGAAATGAACCTATTGAAATTAAAGGTTATGTTCCTGAAAGAAGTGTAGTAATCCCTGGTTCATATACCAAACAATTTCCTGCAGGAGAATACCAAGTTCCTTGCGCACTAATTATCGGAAAAAGAAAAGCTTCTACGGATTTGAAAACGTCCTTGAATGATGCTTTGAGAGAACATAATGTAGCGGTGTAAAAAAGATTCTTGATTCTTAATTCTTGATTCTTGATTTTCAAACTTATGCTTGTAACTAAATTCTGTTTTTGAGTTTCTTAGTTCCGTTGGATTGCCTATGAGACAGTTATTACTTTTGTGTTTATCAATTTGTTCTTCTTATTTCATATTTGGGCAAAATTTAGTTCCAAATGGTGATTTTGAGCGACTAATTGGATGTCCAAAAAGCTTATCAGAACTTACCGTTTATAATTGGAATAATACTGTCGTTGAATCAACAGCAGACATTTTTTCAAATTGTTCATTCTCAGAATCATTAGCAAATCCTTCCATTTTACATCTTCAACCTTTCGAAGGTTCGACATACATTGGTCTTAAACCAGCGATTAATGGCTCTGGTTATCGCGAATACATTTCTTGTAAATTGAAATCCAAACTCAAAAATGGTAGAACTTATCGTGTGAAAATTGCGGTTGCGATTCCTGATGAGTGTTCCTATCGTGTAAATCACATCGATTTTGTGCTTTCAAGTATGCCATTGACGGGAACATTTCCTGAAGATCCTTTAATTGAAATTCCATCCGTTACGTTTTCAATAAAAAATATAGACACTTTATCCAAATGGAAAGTCTATGAGACAACTTATACTGCTGAAGGTGACGAAGCCTATTTGTGCGTTGGGAATTTCTTGAAAATGAAAAAATCGGACTTGGTAAAGATTAAAAAGAAGGATAAATACTACCATCGACTTTTTGAAAATTGCGCTTATGTTTGTTTGGATGCGATTGAAATTATTGATGAGAATGCACCACCACCGATTGACACAAAAAAGGAAAGCGTTAAAGCAACTGAAAAACAAGAAGTTAAAATTGTTCCAAAACCAATCGTTTTAGATAATTTATTGTTTGAAACTGCATCTGCAAAATTGAAAGAAGAGGAGATTCCTGACTTGGATGAAATTGTAACTTATTTACAAAAACAACCCGAACTAAGGGCAATTATTGAAGGCCATACAGACAACATCGGAAGCGATAACTCAAATTTAACACTATCTAATAATCGAGCGAAAAGTGTCATTGAATATTTGGTCAATAAAGGAATTGCTATTAATCGCTTATCGCCAAAAGGATACGGAGCTTCTCAACCTATAGCCAATAATTCTACGTCTGAAGGCCGAGCAAAAAATAGAAGAGTTGTGATTCGCTTTGAATAAGATTTAATCAAAATATTGAATCGAAATGTCGAAATAAAAACAGAATTCTATTCTTGAAACAATAATTCTACATTTGGATCAATTCTTATCGATTCTACTTCTGAAGAAAATGTTTTACTAAAGTCGGTTTCTTTGCCCGTAATTTGAATTTTTTCTTTTAAAAGTTGACCATCTTTTAGTTTAAACTCAATCGTCAATGGAAAACGAAAAACCTTGCCTTGTTGGACAATAGAAAGTGAAATACTATTCTGATTTAGCTTTTTATTAATCTTCAAATTTGGATGTCCTGCTTGATAAAGCCACTGTTTAAAAAACCAATCCAAATCTCTATTCGTAACTAACTCAACTACTTTCTGAAAATCTTTAGAATCCGCATTTGAAAGTCTATATTTCTGGTAATAAGTTCGAATCGATTGCTGAAATAGTGAATCACCAATTTCTTTGCGAAGCATATGCAATACCCATCCTCCTTTTTGGTAACTATTAGCATTCAATAAATCCATTAAATCGGTATAAGTTGTATCAACAACAGAATGATTATAGCGTTTTGAAAAAGCAATTACCTTACTTCTATCCTTTTCCATTTGGGTTTGAAAAGCTTTTTCTCCTTTCGTTTTCTGAACGTAAATATTCGTCAAATACGTTGCGAAACCTTCGCTCAACCATAAATGCGGCCAGTCTTTTTCTGAAGCTGAATTTCCAAACCACTGATGCACAATTTCGTGCGCTATTAAATTTTCTGAGCTTCGAGTACCGTTTATCGAATTTTCATCGTAAAAAATACAACCAGCATTTTCCATTCCTCCAAAGCGTGTTGTGGATTGAACATTCGTTAGTTTTTCATATTCATAAGGCGCGATGTAATCTACAAAAAACTGTAAAATAGATGGAGCCAAATCGAAATCGTAAAATGCACCTTTCTCATTTTCAGGATAAACAGCACTAAAAACTGGAATTCCAGCCACTGTGCCACTTTGCTTTTCAGATAAATTCGCAATTCCAACCACCATTACTTTTGTTGGTAAAACCACTTTAGACTGATAGTGATATACAACAGATTTCTTATTCATTTTCTTTGAAATCAATTTACCATTTGCAACCACTTCATAATGAGACGGAGCAGTTACAATATATTCGACTGTTGCTTTATCAGAAGGATGATCGTTACAAGCAAACCAATTTTGAGCTCGATTAGGCCAATTATCTCCAAAAAAAGTACGAGCGCCAAATTTATTTTTTCCGATTACTAATCCATCAATTGGAACGCCTTTAAAATGAATTTCTAATTCGATGTTTTTAGAATTAATAGGACGAAAATTATTTAAGATTAAAAGATTTTCTTTGTGCTTAAAATCAAGTTCATTCTTTCCTTGCATCACTTTAAATACCTGCATTCCTTTCCCTGATGAATTAACCGATGCGAGATTGAAAGAAATCGATTTAGACAAATCTGTGTAATCAAAAACGATTTTTTCTTTCACTTGAATAGTATCATTTTTATCGTTGACTGTCAAATCAATTTTATAGGATTGAACGTTAATTTGTGTGAATTGAGAGAAAATCTGAAACGAAACAAACAGAAAAAAACTTAAGAGTATTTTATACATTATATGGTTGTTTTTTAAGTGGAATTACTTATTCAAATTTCATTTTTTGAATCAAGTCTTTGAAATAATTTGGGCTCCAAATTGCAAGTTTTTGGTCATCTGCAATAAAACGAACCACATCTTCTTTTACTGAATCAAATGCTACACTTTCAATTTTAGTAATCAATAATTGAAGAATTTGTTCTTGTGAAATTTGATCTTCAGTCCAATCATTGGTTTCTTTTGCGCGTTGTAAAAAATGATGCATATTCAACGGAACGCCTTTACGAATGTACCATTCCATATCGTACCAATCTCTGCCTTTGACTCTGCTTTTCCATTCTCGGAATAACAAAGCGTGTAATTTTCCTGCAAAAAGACTCGGCATTGTAAAACATTTGACATAGAAAGAATAAGGTCGAATCAATAATTTCTCTTCTGTTGAAAAGCCAAGTGGTGGTATTCGATCAATTTCGATTTTAATTTTTATGGTTTTATTTGAAGAAATCCCATGTTGTTTTACTAAATCTTCCAATACAAGTTCTTGCCAAATCGTTTCTGATTTCAAAAAAGCAGATTCCTCTGGGGTTTTGATGCGTTTATCTTTTTCTCGAATACTCACAATCATCCCAAGCGATTGAAATTCTTCAACGATTTTTGAAAAATAAGGAGTCAACGAAAAATCAGGATTGGGAGCTAACAACGAAAAATCTAAATCTTCTGAAAAACGATCTAATCCATAAAAAATTCGTAATGCCGTTCCTCCATAAAATGCAGCCTTGTCAAAAAAATCAGTTCGTGACAAGGCTGCAAGTGCAATTTCTTGCATTATTTCTCGCATTGCAGCTAGCGTTTCTTCTTCGTTTTGCGGATTATATTCTGCTATCCATTGTTTCATCATAAGCATTCCAATGTTTTAAGAAGCATACTTAAACTGCTTTTTTTCGGTGCATCTTCAATCCAAGAATGAATCATTGGCAAATCTAAGGTAGACAATTGATCTTCATCAATTCTTAAATCTTCGAGTAGAAAATCCAAAGATTGTTGAACACTTCGGAGTTGAACACCTGACGTTAGAATGATTTTATCACAAAGCGCTTTTTCTCGAGAGGCAATCATCGCTGTTTGATATTCTGTTATTCTAACGCTATTTAAACCAAAAGCATAATAGGGAGTTTTAAGATGTTGAAAGCTAAATCGACCTAAAGGCGTTGCGTAAACTCTGGAAGTTTTGATGGTAACTGAACTAATTTCGTAAACGCGTTCAGGTATCAAACCCCAATAAGATAAGGCAGATTCCAATGAAATATAGCTTGGACCGCGCAAATGATTGGCAATAACAAAAACATCGGGAGTAGCCAAATCAAGTTCAGGACCAGGCACATATAAACCTCGTCTAAGCGCTAGTAATTCGCCATTTTTTAGCATTTCACTTATTTTGTCGTTTGGACGTCCATAATGACTCAATGCTTCCATAACCACTTGATGAGTTAATGGCGCTTCTGCATACGCTTGTATTTTTCTCTTTACAATCATTCTGTAAAATTAAGACTAATAAATCGGTTTATTTCCGATTATCCTCATTTATTTCTACAAATATAGTAAAATAAATCACATATAATCGACAAATTTCCGATTATATTATCAAATTTTCACATAATTATTCCGATAAAAAGATTGAAATGCTAAAAATCAGATTTTTACTTAAACCCTCTTCGTTTCTTGATTGCCTCGTAAGCATCTTGAATTTGTTGGAATTTTTCTTTAGCTCCTTTTTGATATTCTTCGCCCATTGCAGCAACTTTATCTGGATGAAAAGAAATTGCCATTTTACGATAAGCTTTTTTAACTTCTTCGTCTGTTGCAGATGACTCTATTCCTAGAATTTTGTAATCAGAATCTACATTTCTGTAGAACATATTTTTGACACTTTCAAACTCAACTCCAGAAACACCAAGCATAGTTGAAATACGTTGAATTTCGCTCATTTCAACTTGCGAAACATCGCCATCTGCCTTTGCAATTCCAAATAAGTAATGAATCAATTGAACGCGAACTTCATAAGGCATTCTAGCTTTAATATCACCACAAATCTGTTGTAATGGAACTTGTTTCGTATCCAAGAAATGCTTTAAAATTTGAAGATGCTCGCTTGTAAATCGTGGACCAAATTGTTGTGAGAAAAAGCTTTTGACATAATCCAACTCAGCTTTAAGAACTTTTCCATCTGCACTCATTACGGCTGCAGAAAGTGCCATCAACATTGTTTGGATATCGTAGCGAGAACTTTGTTGACGATAATATTCAAAAGGATCTTGTCCACCGAAACTACTTCTAGTACGTGTTGTAGAGGAGGTACTTGCTTGATATCCGTCAATCAAAGAACCAATAATAAATCCAAGAATTCCGACACCGATCTTTCGGGTCATAATTAATCCGCCAATACCTAATATCCACTTATACAAAACGCAACGATTTTAAACTAAAAAAGGGGGCATATGCCCCCACAAACTTACTTATTTTATGAAATATGTTCGATATTTCGTTCGATGAAACTATTTAATGCTTCTCCTTTTAACATTCCTTGAGCTAATAAAGCTAAATCCGTCAATTGTTTTGCCACTGCAGCACGTTCCTCTTCTGATTTTGCTAAAAGAGTTGAAACCTTTGGATGATTGGCATTTACAACCATTGTGTACATTTCAGGGAAAGCTCCGTAGAATCCGCCACCTCCGCCTAATTTTTGTTGCTCCATCATTCGACGAATGAACTCAGGTTGTGTGATGATTATTGGCGCATCCGTTTCACTCATACTTTCAAATTGAACAGTGTACTTTTCACTGTTCACTGAATTTGTAAATACTGGTTTCAAAGTTTCCTCGTCTTCTTTTGATAATTTAGAAGGAATTTCTTCCGATTTTTTGATCAATTTATCCAAAGTATCAGCATCAACACGAGCAAAACTAATGTTTTCCAACGTTTGCTCTAACTTAGCAATCCAATGTGGAGCAAGCGGACTGTCGATGTGTAAAACATCATAACCTCTTTCCTTTGCTTTTTTCACAAAAGAAAATTGCTCCTCAGGATTGTTCGTGTATAAACAAACAACTTTATTGTCTTTATCCGTTTGTAATGCACTTATTTTCTCTTTGTATTCTTCCAATGTGAAATACGCATTATCTGTATTTTTCAACAAAGAGAATGATTTTGCTTTATCGGCAAATTTATCTTCCGACAACATTCCGTATTGTACAAAAACTTGTAAATCATTCCATTTATCTTCAAAATCTTTGCGGTCTTTTTTGAACATTTCTGCCAATTTATCAGCAACTTTTTTAGTGATATGCGCAGCGATTTTCTTTACGTTTCCATCACTTTGTAAATACGAACGAGAAACATTTAATGGAATGTCTGGCGAATCAATTACTCCGTGAAGTAATGTCAAAAATTCAGGAACGATTTCAGCAACACTATCCGTAATGAAAACTTGATTCGAGTATAAATTGATTTTATTGCGTTGAACTTCTACGTTTTCTTTGATACGAGGGAAATATAAAATTCCAGTCAAATTGAATGGGTAATCAACATTTAAGTGAATGTGAAATAACGGATCATCAAAAGTCATTGGATACAATTCACGGTAGAAGTTTTTATAATCTTCATCCGTTAAATCAATTGGCGCTTTTGTCCAAGCTGGTGTTACATTATTGATTTGGTTTGGAACTTCAATTGCAACACGTTTGATTTTATCGTTTTCGTCTTTCTCTCCTTCAGGTGAATCGATGTATTCTGTTTTGTTACCAAAAAAAACAGGAATCGGTAAGAATTTACAATACTTGTTCAAAATACCAGAAATACGTTCTTTCTCTAAAAACTCTTTTGATTCATCAGAAATAAAAAGAACTATATCCGTTCCGCGCGTTTCCTTTTCGATGTCAATAATTGTATAATCAGGTGAACCGTTACTTTCCCATTGTACAGCTTGCGAACCATCGTGACGAGAAAGTGTGCGAATTTGAACTTTTTCAGCCACCATAAATCCAGAATAGAAACCTAAACCAAAATGACCAATGATTTGTTCAGCACCTTCGTTTCCTTTGTATTGTTGAACGAATTCTTCAGCTCCAGAAAACGCAATTTGATTAATGTATTTATCGATTTCATCAGCTGTCATTCCAATTCCGTTATCGCGAATTGTCAACGTTTTTTCAACTGGATCTAAAATCACTTCAACTTTTAAATCGCCAACAACACCTTTGTATTCACCATTAGCTGCAAGAACTTTAATTTTTTGTGATGCATCAACTGCATTTGACACCAACTCACGCAAGAAAATCTCGTGGTCGGAATATAAAAACTTCTTAATAATTGGAAAGATATTTTCCGTTTGCACATTTATTTGACCTGTTCTCATATTGAATTATTTAATTTGATTCGAACTTGTCAATCCTTATGCCATTCAAAATTAGCTGACAGAATGTCGGAAATAAGGACGAAATTTCAGAATTAAAAATTAAAATAAGTTTAGGTTGAAACTTCGTTCTTGATACTTTTATTGAAATTAAATAACTTCAAAAATGGAATAAAACTATCAATATTGTAATACTATAAGTAGCGATGTAATTGCTAAAACTATTTTTAGAAATATTGCACCACATTATTAAAGAATGAGAGTTCGATATAACTATAGATTCAAATACATTTGTTTTGTGTCAACAAATTGCCAATTCTCCTTTGTCATTACAGATAATGTGAAGTTTAAATCCATAGAGCCACCCTAACGAACATTGACCACTTTGCGCAATATTTTTGAATGTTTTGTGTTCATAGATTCTTCTGTTAGAAAACACTCATAACGGAGTCGAATCAACAAAACTAATTCCCGTAAAATCTCCCAAACCAAAACTTTTCAGATAGGCAAACAAGCGAAGCATACTAGCTGAACAAAGCTCAGTCATTCTATTATAACTAACTGTATTTGGAAACAAATCTCGCAAATGGATTTGAACATAGCCGATTTAAAATTCCTTAAAATTTTTAAATCCTGAAAGGTGAAATGCTACCTCAATTGTCATCACTTCAGACAGTGATAATTTGGAAGGTTTATTGCGGATTTTGGCTTTACCGATTAACTTTTTATTCAATTCAGGTTCAAAAATCTGACAGAAATCGTCAATAGATACATATATTTCTATAATTTTAACCTTATTAATCACGATGAATTATTTTGTTAGCTTATTGATATTCAACACATTAAATATACAAAATAATTCGCTTGATTAGAATAAATCTTAAGAATTTTATATCGAACTCACGTTACTTATTATTTTGGTTAGCTTAAAACAACTTCACACTTAACTTTTCACTCTTCACTCTTAACTTTCATTCTCAGTTATCCGTTCTCAAATTTCAACTAAATCAAATGGCTCCCTCAATAATCAACTCCACCAAACTTGGATCCAACAAAGTACTTGTATCACCTAAATTAGATGTCTCTCCCTCAGCAATTTTACGTAAAATACGACGCATAATTTTTCCAGAACGTGTTTTTGGTAAACCAGGCACAAACTGAATTTTATCCGGTTTTGCGATTGGTCCAATGATTCTTGAAACCGTTTGAATAATATCTTGTTTCGATAAATTGGAATCTCCGTGCGAACTATTGTAAATCACATACGCATAAATCCCTTGTCCTTTAATGTCGTGCGGATAACCAACCACAGCGCTTTCAATCACTCCGGCGTGCATATTGATTGCATTTTCAACTTCGGCAGTTCCAATTCGGTGACCGCTTACATTTAATACATCATCTACCCTACCCGTAATTCTATAATCTCCTGATTCATCTCTCAAACAGCCGTCACCAGTGAAGTACTTATCATCATAAGTTGAGAAATAAGTCAAACGGCAACGTTCGTGGTCATTGTATGTTGTTCGAATTATTCCAGGCCAAGGAAACTTGATACATAAATTTCCATTTACTCCATTTCCTTCAATTTCATTTCCATTTTCATCAACCAAACAAGGTTGAATTCCTGGTAAAGGAAGGGTTGCATACGAAGGTTTACTTGGAGTTATACCTGCTATATTAGAAATCATTACTCCACCAGTTTCCGTTTGCCACCACGTATCAACAATCGGACAATTTCCTTTTCCAATATTTTGATCGTACCAATGCCACGCTTCTTCATTTATTGGTTCACCAACGGTTCCAAGCACTTTTAGCGAACTTAAATCTTTACCATTCACATATTCCAAACCAAAGCCCATCAAACTACGAATTGCAGTTGGCGCGGTGTATAAAATATCAACTTTGAATTTCTCAACGATTTCCCAAAATCTTCCAGCATCTGGCCAAGTTGGAACACCTTCAAACATTAAAGAAGTTCCTCCAGCGCTCAATGGTCCATACATTATGTAGCTATGACCAGTAATCCAGCCAATATCCGCAGTACAAAAATGAATTTGACCCGGTTGGTACTGGAACGCATTTACAAAAGTGTAATTTGCCCAAATCATATAACCAGCAACGGTATGCACCACGCCTTTCGGTTTACCAGTAGAACCTGAAGTATAAAGAATAAACAAAATATCTTCTGCATCCATTTCAACCGCTGGACAATCTGGATTCCCTAAGGTTTCCACTTTTTTAATTTCATCTTCCCACCAAACATCGCGACCTTTAATCATACTCACTGCAGTTCGTGTGCGTGTACAAACAATTACTTTTTTAATCGTTTTATTTCCAACTAAGGCGTCATCAATCACACTTTTTAACGGAATATCTTTTGCTCCACGGTATGCGCCATCGCAAGTAACAATAAATTCAGCTTTTGCATCATCTAAACGGTCAGCAATTGCTTGAGCAGAAAATCCACCAAAAATCACCGAATGAATTGCACCAATACGAGCGCAAGCCAAAGCAGCGATTGCCAATTCAGGAATCATTCCCATATACAAACAAACACGATCTCCTTTATCAACGCCATTGTTTTTCAAGACGTTCGCAAATTGAACCACTTTAAAATGTAATTCTTTATAGGTCAAAACACGGTGATGTTCATCTGGATTATTAGATTCCCAAATGATTGCAGGAGTATTTCCATTCGCTTCCAAATGACGGTCAATACAATTTTCGGTGATATTTAAAGTTCCTCCTTGAAACCATTTAATCGATGGCTGCGTGAAATTCCATTCTAATACTCTATCCCACTTCTTTTTCCAAGTAAAGTTTTCTGCAATCTCTGCCCAAAATTGCTCAGTAAATTCAACACTTCTTTGATATTTCTGATTATAGTCTTCTAGCGATTTAATTTGATACGGATAATTCATGGATTCAAGTTTTACACAAACTAAAGTAGCATTTTTTTAAAAACCTAAATAAAAACTATTTTTCAATTAAATAAAAGCGAAACATTTAAAATCATTCTTAATAATCTAGAAATTAAAAATGATACAGATTCGTTAGAAAACTAAATGATAATTTTAATTCAAAAATGACTTAAAAATGATTAAAAGGAAGCAACAACATTCAACACCTTTTCAATTTTTTGATGTAAATCAGTTGAAGAACCGTTGTAATTATTAACAGAAATTGAAAAAGCTAGTTTCTTTCCACTTTTTGAATAAACATAACCTGCATAAGCTTTTACTTTACTTATCGTTCCACTTTTAGCAAAAATTCGTCCTTCACCCACTTGTCCTTTGCACAAACTCGCGATTGTACCCGACTTACCTGCAACTGGTAATGTTTCTTTGAAATCATTGAAGTTTTTTGACTTATACATGTAAGTTAATAATTGGCAAAAATGATTTGCACTTATTGCATTACTTCTGGAAAGTCCACTTCCATCTTTTAAAATCATACCTGAAATGTCAATTTTCTGTGCCCAAAATTCTTCTAAAACTTTTAAGGAAGATTCTGTAGAACCATTTGTATTTTTTGAATAACCAAGCTGATTTAAAAGACCCTCTGCAAACAAATTAACACTTTTAAAATTCGTCCAAAATGCAATTTCTTTAACCGTTTTACTGGATTGAGAAAAAAGTAAATTAAAACCATCATAGGCGTTTGGTAACTCAATGTCAATCAACCTGTACGCTTTAGGTTTTTGAACAACGTGTATTCCTTTTTTCAATAAAACATTCGTGAATTCATAAGCTAATTGAAATTCAGGATCTGGCATACTACCCTTAACCACAAATCGTTCTGTAAGCTGCGGCAGTTTACCTTTAACCAAACGATCTAACGAGTAAGGAGCACCATAAATGTAAGAATTATCTCCATTAACAGTTGCTGAATAAACTTCATTTCGCATAATTAGTCCTGGTACGTTCGGATAAATTTCTGTTATTTGACTTAAACTACCTGCTTTTCCTAACTTAAAATAAAGAAGGATTTGATTATCAAAAATATTTATTCCACCAGCGTTAGCTCCGTAGTAATTACCAACATCACCCCAACTCCAACCTTCAGGAGCACCATCGTATCCAAATTCGGAGCCATCTGCAATTACAGCACCATTTATTTTACTTATCCCTTTTGATTTCAATGAATCTGCCCATAAATTTAAAAAATCTAATTCCATTGATGATGAATTGAAATATTTACTTCCTAATGAAACATCTCCTCCACCTCTTATCCACAAATTACCATGAAGAACGCTATCTTTATCGATAAATCCATCGTTATAAATTCTTGTTTGACAAGTGTAATTCGATCCTAACAATTCAAAAGCAGTTGCAGAAGAAAACAGTTTAGCCGCCGAGGCACTTGTTAAGGCTTTATGCTCATTAAGTTTGGCAACAATTTCGTTTTTTTCAATATCAAAAACCATAAATGAAACCGACGAATTAAAATTTAATTTATCGTTAAAAAAAAAGTCTATTGCCTTTTGAACAGAATTCTGAGAATGACCTGTAAAACTCAATAAAAAGGAAAAAATAATTATGTACCTTTGCATCTGAAAAAGTTTAATACAAATATGAATGAAATTTATAAATTCGCATTTTTAAAATAATTAACTTTTAAACAAGTATTTTATAACAACCTACTACACTTATTAATTATTTTATTTTGGATCAAAAGAAAATTAAAATTTTAAGAGTAATAAATCGATTTAATATTGGTGGTCCTACCTATAACGCAACTTTTTTAACACGTTTCATTTCTGATAAATTTGAAACTATATTAGTTGGAGGATTACCTGAAGAAGGAGAGGCAGATTCATTACACATATTAGAAGAATATGGCGTAACTCCAATTTTGATTAATGAAATGCAACGAGTTCCAAACATAATAAGTGATAGAAAAGCACTTAAAAAGATTAAGGAAATCATTAAAGAATTTAAACCTGACATTGTTCATACCCATGCCGCAAAAGCTGGTGCTTTAGGAAGAAAAGCAGCTTATGATTGTAAGGTTCCAGTTATTGTTCATACGTTTCACGGGCATGTTTTTCATTCTTATTTTAGTAAATATAAAACAGAGCTTTATCGATTGATTGAAAAACGTTTAGCAAAACGTTCTACTGGTATAATCGCTATTTCTGATTCTCAAAAACATGAATTAAGTGAGGTTTATCGCATTGCTCCAAATGAAAAAATAAACGTAATTCAACTTGGATTTGATTTAAATCCATTTCAAGAGAATTTAATTGAAAAAAGAAAAAATACTAGGTTAGAATATAATCTGGGAGACGATGAAATTGCTATTGCTATTATAGGCAGATTAGCACCAATCAAAAATCACGATTTATTTTTGGAATCAATAAAACTTGTTCAACAAAGGACGAAACAAAAACTAGTGTTTTTTATTGTAGGTGATGGGGATCAAAAAAAAGTAATTGAAGATAATGTTGCTAAACTTAAATCTGAAATTGAGATTGATATAAGAATGACTTCATGGATTAAAGACATTAAAACCTTTAATGCTGGAATGGATATTATCTGTTTAACTTCAGACAATGAAGGTACACCAGTTAGCTTAATTGAAGCACAAGCATGTAACATCCCTATTGTGTCAACTGATGTTGGAGGTGTTAGAGATATTGTTTCCGATAACGAAACAGGCTATATTTCTCCAAAAAATGATGCTGAAAGTTTCTCCAAAAATTTACTCCTGTTAACAGAAGATAAAAATAATAGAGAAAGAATGTCACAAAATGGTTGGTCTTTCGTAAAGAATAAATTCCACTACACAAGATTAGTATCAGACATGGAAAATTATTATTATTCACTTCTAGAAAAAACAAAAAAATGTCAATAAAGAATTATTTGATTTTAATCTTTATTGGTCTTTCAATTATCCTTTTAAATAGTTGCGGTAACGTTAATAGCAACGCACTTTTTAAAATACCAAAGGATGGGTCATTCAAATATGATTCTTTAGTAATGAATCCCACTGATGATTACATTTTAGGACCAGGAGATCGTTTTAGTTTTCAATTCGCTACAAATGAAGGGGAAAGAATAGTTTTTAACCAATCAGGAATTTCAGAACTAGTTGAAGGAAATGGGGATTTGGCAAATCAACAAGGTAGAACACGAATAGATTATCTGGTTCGACAAGACGGAAAATCAAATCTCCCTTTAGTTGGGGAAGTGCTTGTTAAAGGTCTCACATTAGTTCAACTAGAAGATACAATATCTAGGTTATTATCTAAAAATTTCATTAACCCATTTGTTCAAATCCGACTTTCAAATCAACGAGTTTTCTTTTTTGGTGATCGAGGTATTGCCAATGTAATTTATTTAACGAATACAAACACAAGTCTAATTGAAGTGATAGCGCTTGCTGGAGGAATTTCAGAAAATTCACGTTCAAATTCTATAAAAGTTATGCGTAGAACAAATAGTGGTAAAAGGGAAATATACAGAATTGATCTTTCAACTATAGATGGTTTGAAAGAAGCTGAAATGATTGTTCAAGGAAACGATTATATTTACGTCGATTACAAACCAAGAATTGCTTCATCTATATTTAGAGAAGTTGGCCCATGGTTAAGTTTGGCAACCACTTCACTGGCAGTAATTGCAATTTTTTCAAAATAAAATACCGTGGCTGAACAAAAATCTATGTTTTCCAATACAGAATTTGATTTAAAAATTCTTTTTATTATCTTAAGACGCCATTGGTTAACACCAATTTTCTTAACATTACTTTTTAGTGTCGGAGCATTTATTTATTTGCGGTATACAAAACCAATTTATAAAGCAACTAGTGTCTTACAAATCATTGAAGAGGATAGAGTTGGGGATGTATTAGGTCAAAAAACACTTTTAGAAGAATCAACTGATTTGTCTAAAGAAATTGAATTATTAAGATCAGATGTATTATTCAAAAAATCAATACAGAATCTTCAACTTGAAACCTCTATATATTCAGAAGGAAAAGTTGTAACCAAAGATTTATACAGATCTGCCCCGTTTGAAATTATAGTTTACCGTTTTACAGATTCATCTCTATGCAATAAAAGAATTGACATAAATTTAGAAAACGGTAAAGTTAAATTGATTAAAAATGATAAATCAAAAGTTTACTATGGAAAAATCAATGAGCATATTTCAAATAATCAATTTGACATAGTTTGCCGAGTTTTAAATCCAAAATTATTTAGAAAAACGATAGAAAATAATAAAATTTACTTTGTATTTAACAACACAGATAATTTAGTAAAACAATTACATAGTGGACTTACAGTAAATCCGATAGATCAAAATGCTAAAACTATTGAAATAAGTTTTACACATTTTAGTCCTAGACTATGTTACGATGTAGTTTCCTCAGTGTTAAATGTTTATTTAAGTTATGAAAAGGACTCTAAACAAACAAAAGCAGTAAAAACAATTGCCTTCATCAATCAACAATTAGATTCCTTATCAAAAATATTACAAACCTCTAAAGATAGTTTAAACGATTTTCAACGAAATGAAAAAATACCTGATATAGAAAAACTAGGAGATAATCTTTCTACAAATATTAGTGAATTATCCTTTAAATTAATGAATATTGAAGAGGAAATATCTACAATTAAATCAATTTATTCCAAACTTAATTCGGAACCAAATAGAATTGAACTATATAAATTGATTCCCGAAATGGTGGGTAAAAAAAGTTTTGAAGGAACTATACTAAATCAAATAGAGGATTTAAATAAAATACTTGAAACGAAAGACGATCTGTTAAGAGATGTCACAGCTGAAAGTCCTAAAATAAGGGTGCTCAATGAAAGAATTAATGCAAGGTTAACTTCAATCAAAAAAAGTATGAGCGCCATTTATGAGCGCCTAAAGGAAGAAAAAAACTTAATTCAAGAGAAAATTAATGAAATTGAAGGCAGGTATTATAACCTCCCAGAAAAGAGAATGGAATATGACCGCCTTAAATATATGGAAGAATTAAATAACAGATACTTTTCTTTGTTTACAGAAAAGAAAATTGAATTCGAATTATCAAATGCAGGTTACTCTACAACAAATAGAATTTTAAGTGAAGCAATTGTTCCTACTTCTCCTTTACAACCAAACCAAACATTAGTTTACATACTATGTATTGGAATTGGTTTTCTTATTGGAAGTGGTGCATTAGTTTTACGCTATTTAACCTATAATGATATTACGAGTCCTTCTGATTTACAAAAATTACTTCCTTCACAAGTCAATTTCCTAGGCTCAGTCCCTATGTATAAAAAGAAAATGAAATATTCACAAGTTGTTGTAACTGAATCTTCAAAATCAAGAATGGCCGAAGCAATTAGAAGTATTCGAGCAAACATGAGTTTCATCAACAAAGATGCAAAAGTTATTGCTGTATCATCCTCAATTTCTGGAGAAGGAAAAACATTTGTTATCTTAAATATGGCAGGTCTAATTGCTGCAAATGGGAAGAAAACTGTTGTGATTGATTTAGATTTAAGAAAACCTAAAATACATCATGGATTTAATACTGACAATAGTGACGGAATGAGTAGTTTGATTTCTGGATTCGTTAAATTACAGGATGTTATTCGAGAATCTCACTTGCCTAACTTACATTATATTACTGCCGGACCAATCCCTCCAAATCCTTCAGAATTAATTCAAAGTGAAGCTTTAGCAAACATTTTTGAAGAGTTAAAACAGAAATATGATATTATCATGATTGATAATCCACCTGTTGGAATTGTTTCTGATGGAATTCATATTTTAGCTAACGCTGATATTCCACTTTATGTTTTCAAAGCAAATTACTCAAAAAGAATTTTTGTTAACAGAGTTAAAGAACTTATAGAAGTCCAAAAAATTACGAAACTTAATGTAATTCTTAATGGAGTAGAAACTAAAAAATCAATCTATGGTTATGGCTATGGTTACGGTTATGGTTATGGATACGGTTATGGATACGGTTATGGTTACGGTTATGGTTATGGTGAAAACTATGGCTCTGATAATGATGGATATTATACAGAAGATGAAGATGAAAAACCAAATATAATTGGAAGAATGATACTATTTATTAGAAGTTTATGGAAATCAAAGAAGAAAGAATAAAAGGTTTGTTTTCTATTCAACCAAAAATTTTTGGAGATGAAAGAGGGTATTTTTTAGAAACTTTTAGTCGAAATAAGTACAATGAAGTTTTAGCTGACTTTAACTTTGTTCAAGACAATTTATCTTTATCTTCAAAAGGAGTTTTAAGAGGTTTGCATTTTCAAAAGCCACCTTTTGATCAAGGAAAACTAGTTCAAGTTATCAAAGGTTCAGTTCTTGATGTAACAGTTGATATTAGAAAAAACTCACCAACTTATGGAGAACATTTATCCATCATTTTATCAGAAAAAGAGAAAAATCAAATTTGGATTCCTCCCGGTTTCGCACATGGATTTTGCGCTCTTGAAGATAACACTATTTTCTCCTATAAATGCACTAATTACTATTCACCAGAAAATGAAAGTACCATTTTATGGAATGACGAGTTACTAAATATTGACTGGGCCATTGAAAACCCAACTATATCCGAAAAAGATAAAAAAGGAATTAAATTTGAAAACTTTGTTTCACCATTTTAACTACTATGAATACAACTGACTACTCCAACTACATAATATTTTTTTCAGGTGCTTTAACAGTTTCGCTTGTTGTTAATTTATTATTACTTAAGTTTTCTCAAAACCTAGGCATTAGAAATAAAAATGATGTGACTGTTCGATGGAGCAGTACTTCAAAACCGTCACTTGGTGGTATTAGCTTGTTTTTAGGTTTTCTCTTTTCTACGTTTATGTATTTGATATTAGACCCAAAATCTGAATTGTTTTCTAATATGGCTTACGTTGGGTTATTCATTTCTGCCAGCTTAGCTTTTATGATGGGTTTAGCGGATGATGCCTACAATACAAAACCTTTATTCAAACTTGCTATTCAAATTTTATGTGGATTAATATTCGTTTGGTCAGATACAAAAATTGAGTTGTTTCATATTTCAATTTTAGACCAAGCATTTACTGTTTTATGGGTTATCATTTTGATGAATTCATTAAATATGCTTGATAATATGGATGGAATTACAGCTACGACAACACTTTTTGCTTTAATGGCTTGTCTATTTGCTTGCTATTTCATTGGCAATTCAAGTGAACCTTATTGGATTTTTACTATCGTTTCTGTTATTGGAGCAATTGTTGGATTTCTAAGATACAATATCAATCCATCAAAAATGTTTATGGGTGATGCTGGAAGTCAATTTATTGGTTTATTTGTTGCCTTTTTCACTGTTAAATATTTATGGAATCTTGGTTCATTAACTGAGAATCATTCTTGGGTTAGTTTAATCATTACACTTGTTGCATTAACACCAGCGGCGGCAGATACATTAACTGTTGTTATTAACAGACTTAAAGCAGGAAAATCTCCAATGGTTGGTGGTAAAGATCACACTACTCATCACTTAGTTTATGCTGGTTTTAACGACCGCCAAGTTTGGTATGTTTTTACATTGATTGGTTTTCTTTCTTTTGCATTTTCTGCACTTATTATTTATTTAGTAAAACAAAATACAATAATGCCAATTTTTGCCTTTCTATTGTTTTTTGTTATTGTTTTTTACTATTTGTATAGAAATACTATTCTTTATAAAAGAAAAGAGGAATAATTGCTTTATTCATCAATAACAAAAAGTCCAAATCGTTTGTTATCTTGATAATTGACTATAAACTTCAACTAACTTTGTAAAGTTTAAATGCGATAATTCATCATAATAAAAGCAATTGAAAAAAGAAGAAAATAACGAGCAAAAAACCATTGATGTTTTCGGTGCAAGGGTACATAACCTAAAAAACATCGACTTATCAATCCCGAGAAACAAATTAATCGTTTTTACTGGATTAAGTGGAAGTGGAAAATCATCATTAGCTTTTGATACTATTTTTGCAGAAGGTCAGCGTAGATACATTGAAACATTCTCTGCTTATGCACGACAATTTATTGGCGGTTTGGAGCGACCAGATGTTGACAAAATAAATGGCCTAAGTCCTGTAATTTCAATTGAACAAAAAACAGTTTCAAAATCCCCTCGTTCAACAGTCGGAACAATAACCGAATTATACGATTTCCTTCGATTATTATTTGCACGTGCAGCAACAGCTTATTCGTATGAGACCAACGAACCGATGATTAAATATTCCGATGAAGGAATCGTACAACTCATTCAAAAAGAATTTAAAGGAAAGAAAATAGCATTTTTAGCTCCGAAAATCAAAGGTCGAAAAGGTCATTACCGTGAATTATTTGAACAGATTTTGAAAAATGGCTACACCAAAGTTCGCGTTGATGGCGTTATTCAAGACATTACTAAAGGAATGAAACTCGATCGCTACAAGATTCACGATATTGAAATTGTGATTGATAGGCTAACAACGGATGGAGTTGATACCAAAAGAATTTATGATTCTGTTGTAACTTCTATGAAAATAGGAGAATCAATTATGATGATTTCTGATTTAGACACCGGTTACACTAGAACTTATAGTCGCTTTTTAATGTGTCCAACAACTGGAATAAGTTATCCTGAACCAGAACCAAACTTGTTTTCTTTCAACTCTCCTTATGGAGCCTGTGGAACGTGCAATGGGTTAGGTGAAGTTACAGAGGCAGACATTAGCAAAATTATTCCAGACACAAGTAAATCTATTAAACAAGGTGGGCTTATTCCACTTGGAGATTACAAAAAAACTTGGATATTTGATAAATTAGATTCTTTACTCACTAATAATGGATATTTAATTTCGACTCCAATTTCTGAAATAGACACTGAATTGCTTAATACCATTCTTTACGGAAATGAAGATATGGAAATTGTAAGTAACAACACTACGATTATTCGTTTTGAGGGAATTATCAATTTCATAACACGCCATTCCGATGACAGCAGTGCGGCTATTCAACGCTGGGCACAAAGTTTTATGAATAAAATTACTTGTCCAACTTGCAATGGAAGTCGATTAAAAAAAGAAGCGCTTTATTTCAAAATTGGATATAAAAACATCGGTGATTTATCAAGAATGGATTTGATGGAACTTTCTCAATGGTTTGGTCAAATTGAAGATTTATTAAATCCTGAAAGAAAAGTTATAGCAACTGAAATAATTAAAGAAATACGTTCTCGACTTGGATTTATTCTCGAAGTTGGATTGGATTACCTAACCTTAAATCGTTCCTCAAAAAGTCTTTCTGGTGGAGAAGCACAACGAATTCGATTAGCAACTCAAATTGGAACTGAACTTCAAAATGTACTGTACATTCTAGATGAACCATCTATAGGTTTACATCAACGTGATAATACAAAACTGATACAATCATTGAAAAGATTACGTGACGCGGGCAACTCTGTTCTTGTTGTTGAACACGACAAAGAAATGATTGAAGCGGCAGATTATGTGGTAGATATTGGTCCTGCAGCTGGTCGTCACGGTGGAGAAATTGTTAGCGCTGGTACGTACGACGAAATTCTAAAATCAAATTCGCTAACTGCTGGTTATTTAAATGGTTCACTATCAATTGAAATACCGAAAACTAGAAGAAAAGGAAATGGCAAAAAGTTAATTCTTAAAGGAGCAACTGGACATAATCTTAAAAATGTTACTTTGACCATTCCCCTAGGAACTTTGACTTGTATCACTGGCGTCTCTGGAAGTGGAAAATCTTCTTTAGTTAATCAAACGCTTTTTCCGATTTTATTAAATGAACTTCAAAAAGGAATCAGAACTCCTCTACCCTATTCAGAAATCAAAGGGATTGAACATTTAGATAAAGTTATTGAAATCGATCAAAGTCCAATTGGAAGAACACCGCGTTCAAATCCAGTCACTTACACCAAAGTTTTTGATGACATTCGAACACTTTATGCGACTTTGCCTGAAGCACAAATTAGAGGTTACAAACCTGGACGCTTTTCATTCAATGTTGCAGGTGGAAAATGTGAAACGTGCAATGGTGGTGGATTGCGTTTGATAGAAATGAATTTCTTGCCCGACGTTTATGTGGAATGTGAAACGTGCAATGGTAAAAGATATAACAACGAAACGCTAGAAGTTCGCTACAAAGGAAAATCAATTGCAGATGTTTTAAATATGACTATCGACGAAGCTGTAATTTTCTTTGAGCATTACCCAAAAATACATCGCATTATTGAAACAATTCAAAGTGTTGGACTTGGATATATTACCTTGGGTCAATCTTCTACAACCTTATCAGGTGGGGAAGCACAACGCATAAAATTAGCAACAGAACTTTCAAAAAAAGCAACAGGAAAAACGATTTACATTTTAGATGAACCCTCCACAGGACTTCACTTTGAAGATATTCGCTTACTTGTTGGAGTATTACAACGCTTGGTTGATGAAGGAAACACAATGGTCGTAATTGAACATAACCTTGACATTGTGAAAGTGGCTGATTATATCATTGATGTTGGTAAAGAAGGAGGAATGAAAGGTGGTGAAATTATCTGTGAAGGAACACCCGAAAAAATTGTTAAAGATTTTGCTGAAAAGTCATACACTGCTCATTATTTGAAAATGGAATTAAAGAATAACTGACATTTTGACAAAAAATAACTTTGGCTTTTAAATTGTTAAATGAAATTGAACTAATTTTAGCCCCTCAAAAGGGAAGTATTAATAAATAAAAAATAAAAAAATGGCATTAGAAATCACAGATGCGAACTTTGAAGAGTTAGTAATGAAATCAGATAAACCCGTAATGGTTGACTTTTGGGCTGAATGGTGTGGACCTTGTCGTATGATTGGACCAGTTGTTGAAGAAATGGCAGGTGAATTTGACGGAAAAGCAGCAATTGGTAAAGTAAATGTGGATATGAATTCAGGGGTATCAGCACAATTTGGTGTTAGAAGTATTCCTACAATTTTATTCATTAAAAATGGAGAAGTTGTTGACAAAGTAGTTGGAGCAGTTCCAAAAGCAACATTAACTTCAAAATTAGAAGCATTACTTTAATATAAATTAATTTTATCAAGCCGAGTTCGCTCGGCTTTTTTTTTGCACTTTATGGAAAACTTTTTTAGACGCTTGAAATATTACGGAATTGGCTTTGGAATTGGGCTAGTTTTTGTTGTTTTTTTCTTTGGAAACCGTGGTTGCGCTTGGTATCCGGCAAACCGAGTAAAAAACACCATCTTCAATAAAATCTTAGTGCTTTCCGATAACGAATTAGCTAACATTAAAAAATTAGGACTTACTAAAAACGAGCTAATTATCAGCATCAATTCTGGTGATGTAGATTTCAAAAAAAGCAAAAAAAACAATCGCTATAAAGTTTATCACTTTGATTGTGAAACACCAAAAGGTAAAAAATTCCAATGCAATATAACCTTAAACGAGGATAGCTTTGTTTCAGAGGTTCAAATTGGAAATCAGAATGGGTTTAAAGTTAAAAACACCAAAAAAGGACTTGGTAGTTTCATCTATTTTCCAAAAGAAAAAGACTTCGTTTTTATGGATACAACTGATTTGATTTTGTGTCAGCAAGAAGCCATAAAACTTGTCAATGAAAACAAACTTTTTGACCAAATTAGAAAGACAGGTAAACTAAATTTTGAGAAGTCAAATCTTGAAATTCAACCTAAACCAGAACACTGGATTCAATTTAGAGACAAGAAAAACAGATTGATAGAAGCAAATGCAATTTGGTACAAAGAAAAAATTCAAATAAATCGCTTCATTTTACCGTTTAAGATAGACTGTGAGTAACTATTACAATTATTTCTTTGTTAATAAATTGAATACTTACAGCGTTTTTTAGGCTATCACTTTTTATAATTTTGAAAAATGGAATTTTCAGCGGAACAAATTGCAGGATTACTAAATGGAGAAATCGTTGGAGATGCCTCTGTTACAGTAAATACACTAGCTAAAATAGAGGAAGGACACACAGCAGCACTTTCTTTTCTTGCCAATCCTAAATACGAAGAACACATTTATAAAACAAATTCTTCAATTTGTATTGTAAACTCAACTTTTGAACCGACTCAAGAACTTCCATCAACTTTGACTTTGATTAAAGTTGAAGATGCATATGCTTGCTTCGCGAAATTGTTGGAAATCTATAATAATCTAAGTAAAAAAGAACCTATTATTGAACAACCTTCATTTGTGGATTCTTCAGTAACTATTGGAACTGATTTATACTTAGGTGCATTTGCTTACATTGGTAAAAATGCTAAAATTGGTAATAATGTTTCCATTTATCCAAATTCATTTATTGGTGAAAATGTAATTATTGGAGACAATACAATTATACATCCAGGAGTGAAAATTTACCAAGATTGTAAAGTGGGTTCCGACTGTATTATTCACGCTGGTGCAGTAATTGGTTCAGATGGTTTTGGTTTTGCGCCAAACGAAAAAGGTGAATTTCAAAAAGTACCTCAAATTGGTAACGTTGTCATTGAAGACAATGTTGAAATTGGTGCGAATACCACAATTGACCGAGCAACAATGGGCTCAACATTCATTCGTAAAGGAGTGAAAATTGATAATTTATGTCAAATCGCACACAATGTTGAAGTTGGTAAAAACTCTGCAATGGCCGCTCAAGTTGGAATTGCTGGTTCAGCTAAAATTGGCGAACGTGTTATGATTGGTGGTCAAGCTGGAATCAGTGGACATTTATACATTGTTGACGAAACAAAAATCGTTGCTCAATCTGGAATTCCTTCTTCCGTGAAAAAAGCTGAAACCCTTATGGGCTCGCCAGGAATTCCGTTAGATGACTTCAAAAAATCTTACTTCGGATTCAGAAAACTTCCATTTTTATTAAATAAAGTTGCTGAATTAGAAGCTCAAATAAAAGAACTTACCCCAAATAAATAGTGAATGTCTGAAAAACAAAGAACGCTAAAATCAGAAATTAGCATTAGTGGTATTGGTTTACATACTGGTGAAAAAGTGAATGTAACTATTTGTCCAGCACCTGTAAATCATGGCTACAAATTTCAACGAATAGATTTACCCGAACAAACTGTTATCAATGCAGATGCAGACTTAGTTGTAGCAACTGACAGAGGAACAACTTTAGAATATAAAGGCGCTAGAGTTTATACAACAGAACACATTTTAGCAGCGATTTATGGTTGTCAAATTGATAATGTTCTTATCAAAATCGATGCTCCAGAAATTCCAATTATGGATGGAAGCTCAAAGCTGTTTGTAGAAGCAATTTTAGCTACTGGTTTTGAAGAACAAGATGCTAAACGAGAATATTTTGAATTGACAGAAAATATTCCTTGGGAAGATGCAGAAAAAGGTATAGAGTTTTTAGCAATTCCAGACACAAACTACCGTTTAACAGTTATGGTTGATTATAAATCACCTGTACTTGGAACGCAGCATGCTAGTATGTATAATTTGGAACAATTCAATACAGAAATCGCTGCTTGTAGAACATTTGTTTTCCTTCGTGAACTTGAATTTTTAGCACAAAACAATTTAATTAAAGGTGGTGATTTAGATAATGCAATCGTTTTAGTTGATCGATTGGATATTCCGCAAGAAGAATTAGACCGCTTAGCTAAGTTGCTTGGAAAAGAAAATCTCAAAATCTCAATCGAAGGAATTGGCGTTTTAAATAGTACAAAACTTCAATTTGAAAACGAACCAGCACGTCATAAATTGTTAGATATTGTTGGAGATTTAGCGCTTGTTGGCAAACCAATTAAAGCTCATATTCTAGCTGCAAGACCAGGTCATTCAGGTAATGTTCGTTTTGCGAAAGTTTTGAAAGACCAAATTAAAAAACAGCAAAACGCGAATCGTAAATTTGATTTAGAAAAAGAACCACTTTATAACATCGTTGACATTGAAAGAATGTTACCACATCGTTATCCATTTTTAATGGTTGACAAAATAATGGAAATTCAAGAGGAATCAATCATTGGAGTTAAAAACATTACGATGAATGAGCCGATTTTCACTGGTCATTTCCCAGGAAACCCTGTTTTTCCAGGCGTATTACAAATTGAGGCAATGGCGCAGGTTGGTGGTATTTTTGCATTGAGTAAAGTGGAAGAACCTCACCTCTACTCTACTTATTTTATGAAAATCAACAATGTGAAATTCAAACAAAAAGTTGTTCCCGGTGATACAGTTGTTTTTGAATTGAACTTAATGTCCCCAATCCGTAGAGGTTTAGTGGAAATGTCTGGAAAAGCTTACGTGAATGGTAAAGTTGTTTGTGAAGCGGAAATGTTAGCTCAAGTAATTAAAGATAAAGTTTAAAATGATCAGTAATCTCTCTCAAATTTCTGAAAAAGCTCAAATCGGGGCAAATGTTACTGTTCATTCATTTTCAACTATTTTTGAAGATGTTGTTATTGGCGACAATACAGTGATTCATCCAAACGTTACCATTTATCCAGGAACAAGAATTGGTGCGAATTGTGAAATTTATCCAGGCGCTGTAATTGGTGTTATTCCTCAGGATTTAAAATTTAATGGTGAATACACTACAGTTGAAATTGGCAATAATACAATTATCCGTGAATGCGTTACAATTCACCGTGGCACAAATGACAAACTAAAAACTTCAATCGGTAATAACTGTCTTTTAATGACTTATGTTCATATTGCTCACGATTGTCAAATTGGAAATAATGTAATTTTAGCAAGTTACACTGGGATTTCTGGTCATGTTATGATTGATGAATTTGCAATTTTAGAAGGAAAAGTCGCTGTGCAGCAATTTGTTCACATAGGTAAACACGCTTTCATTGGAGGTGCTTCATTAGTTCGAAAAGATGTTCCTCCCTATATTAAAGCAGCCCGTGAACCATTAACTTTTGCAGGCGTAAACTCTGTTGGTTTAAGAAGAAGAGGTTATTCCGACGACGTTGTTAGAAAAATTGAAGATGTTTACCGTATCATTTATGTTCAAAACAGCAATATTTCTAAAGGAATCGAAGCGGTTAAAGCGAGCTTAGAAGAATGTGAATTAACAAAAGAAATTATCGGTTTTATTGAAACTTCCGACAAAGGAATAATTCGCGGAATGATATGAGCAGTATGCACAGAGGTCAAGAAATTGAGCTTAAAATTACCGACTACGCTTTCGGAGGAAGAGGAATTGCAAAAATAGAAACTGAAAATGGACACTTTGTAGTTTTCGTTGACAACACATTTCCTGGTCAATTAGTTAAAGCTAAAATTGATGTAAAACGCAAATCTTTTGCTGAAGCTAAATTGGTTGAAATAATTGAACGTTCACCTCTTGAAACTGAAACAAAATACCAAGAAATATCAGGTGGTCCGTACATACGAATTCCTGTTCATGAACAAGAAAAAGTAAAAAAAGAGTCAACAATCACTACCTTTTCTCGCATTTCAGGAATAAACTTAGACGACAAATTTGATGCGTTCATCTCCTCACCGAATCACTATTTCTACCGCAATAAAATGGAATATAGTTTTTCATCAATTGAACATTGCCTCGAAACAGATACGGAAATTGACGATGCCTTTGCATTAGGCTTCAAACGTCGTGGAACTTGGTGGAAAGTGGAAAGTTTAAACAAAGCTTCTGGACTTTTCGACGAAGAATGGGAAACAAAACTGAAAGAAATTCGTGTTTTCTTAAAAGCGACAGGACTTCCAGCTTGGCATCCACCAAAAAAAACAGGATTTTTCAGACATATTATTGTTAGAAAATCATTTCTTACTAACGAACTTTTAGTCAACCTTGTAACTTCATCAGAAGGAATTGAAAATTTTGATATTCAACAATTTGCAAATTTACTGAAATCACTTTTTGGAAATCGAATTGCTGGTTTACAACACACAATAAATGACAATGTTGCCGATCGAGCAAAAATTGAAAATGGTGAAAACAACCTAATTTTTGGTTCACCATATATTGAAGAAGTTATTTCTGGATTGACTTTTCAAATTAGTATGGAAAGCTTTTTTCAAACAAACCCAAAATGTGCTGAATTGCTCTATTCCAAAGCTTTAGACTACGTGTTTGAAGATGAAATTGACGCAGAAAAAGTAGTCATGGATTTATTCTGTGGAACTGGAACAATTGGTCAATTATTATCTGGAAGAAAAAAAGAGGTGCGCATTGTAGGTGTTGACATTGTGGAAGAAGCAATTGAAGACGCTAAGAAAAATGCAATCAAAAACAATACTGGAAATATAGAGTTTTACGCTGCCGACGTTGGAAAATTCCTAAAACAACACGAAGAGTTCAATGGCAAAATCGCAAGTATAGTTTTAGATCCACCACGCGCAGGAATTGCTCCCAAAACACTTTTAAAAGTTATCGATTTAGGAGCAAAACACATTGTTTATATTTCGTGTAATCCATCAACTCAAGCTCGAGATGCATCAACACTTAAAGACCACGGTTATGAGTTAGAGAAGTATTCTTTAGTCGATCAATTTCCACATACGGGTCACATTGAATCCATTGCAAAATTCACTAAAAAATGAATGTAGAAATCCTTTCCATTGGCGATGAATTATTAATTGGTCAAACCATCAATACCAACGCTTCTTGGTTGGGGCAACAATTTTCAGCCATCGGTGCAAGAATCGTTAAAACCGTTGCAATCGCTGATACAGTTGAAGCAATTATAAATGCTTTAGATGCTACAGAGAAAGATACCAATTGTGTGATTTTAACAGGAGGATTAGGTCCGACAAAAGACGATATCACCAAACATACTCTTTGTTCTTATTTCAATACTACACTTGAAATTCATCAACCAACATTAAATAAGATTGAAGAATATTTCTCCAAAAGAAATCGACCAATGTTGGAAACAAATCGTCAACAAGCTGCTTTGCCTGTAAATTGTACTATTTTAAATAATGCTTATGGAACAGCAGCTGGAATGTGGTTTGAAGAAAACGGAAAAGTATTTATTAGCTTGCCTGGAGTTCCTTATGAAATGAAGGGAATAATGAGCGAAGAAGCAATTCCAAGGTTAAAAGAAAAATTTAGTTTAAAATCAATTTATTACCGAACAGCATTAACCCAAGGGATCGGCGAATCGTTCCTTGCTGAGATAATTAAAGATTGGGAAAACTCAATTCGCGATAGAGGTTTAGGTTTGGCTTATTTACCTTCCCCGGGCTTAGTGAAACTGAGGATAACATCTTACAAAGGAGCTGAAGATGCTCAACTTATTGACAGTTATTTTGAAGAATTACAGACCTTAATTCCAGAATCATTATTTGGTTTTGAAAGTGATACCTTACCTTCTGTGATTGGAGCCTTACTTAAAGAAAAAAACTTAAGTATTGGTACTGTTGAAAGTTGCACCACAGGACTTTTGGCCAATCAAATTTGCTCTATTTCAGGAGCTTCCGATTATTTTCAAGGATCTCTTTTGACTTACAGTAATAAACTAAAAGTTAAATTAGCTCAAGTTTCAGCAGAAAACATAGTGAATTTCGGTGCAGTAAGCGAACAAGTTGCAAGAGAAATGGCAGAAGGTGGTCGTAAAAATCTAGGAGTTGACATTTGTATTTCAACCACTGGAATTGCAGGACCTACAGGTGGAACAGACGAAAAACCTGTTGGCTTAGTTTGGATTGGAATTGCTTTATCAAACAAAACAATTGCTCGAAAGTTTATTTTTGGCGATAATCGCGAACGAAACTTACAAATGACCGTTTGGAGTGCCTTGAATTGGTTGAGATATGAGCTTCAAAGTAATTAATAACCATTTTTAAAGTAGTCATTTGTTGTTTTCTAAAAAACTATAACTATCTTTGCAACCGTAATTCCGAAAAGTTCGGATACTACATAATAATCATTTTAAGAATATTAGCATGTATTTAGATTCATCTAAAAAGAAAGAAATCTTCGCTCAATACGGAGGTTCAGAAACAAACACAGGTTCAACTGAAGGACAAATCGCTTTGTTCACATTCAGAATTAGCCATTTAACAGAGCATTTGAAAAAAAATCGTAAAGATTATGGTACACAAAGAGCACTTCAATTGCTAGTTGGTAAACGTCGTAGCCTTTTAGATTATTTAAAATCAAAAGATATTGAAAAATACCGTGCGTTGATTAAAGAGTTAGGCTTACGTCGTTAATTCTTAACAATCGCAAAAAATTTAAAGAGAGGGGACGTTCGGCTATGGTCGGGTGTCCTTTTTTTTTAGCGTGAGCTTAATAGAAATTAGAGAGAAGGAGGAATGAGAAAATGAGAAAATGAGGAATGAGGAATGAGGAATGAGAAAATGAGGGAATGACAAATGAGAGAATGAGGGAATGAATTAGGAAAAAAATTAGTTGAAATAAATAATGAAAAAACACAACTTTAGGGAAATTAAAATTTGGCAAGAAGCTTTAGTTATTGTTAAAGAAGTATATGCATTTACATCAAACTTACCTAAAGAAGAAAAATATGGAATTACCTCTCAAATAAATCGTTCTGCTGTTTCAATACCATCAAATATTGCAGAAGGATCTGGTAGAACTTCAAACAAAGAATTTATTAGATTTCTTGAAATAGCTATCTCTTCGAGTTATGAATTAGAAACTAAATTAATTTTAGCACAAGATTTATTTAATTTGTCAACTAATGATTTAATCGAAAACCTTCATGCATTACAAAATAGAATTGGTGGGTTTACTCGACAAATAAAAGAAAGAATTGAAAAAGAAAATTAGGAAAATTGTAAAATTCAAAATGAATAACATCGTAAAAATCATTCACTCAAAAATCGTAAAGTCATTCACTCATAAAATCATTCACTCATAACATCATCCACTCGTAACATCATTCACTCATAAAATCAAATTAAACAAGTAAATAAACAAAGTATGAATATAGGTACAAGAAAGTCAATTATCACAGGAGGGAAAGAAATCTCTGTTGAGACAGGCAAATTGGCTAAACAAGCGGATGGTTCCGTTGTGGTTCGCATGGGCGACACCATGTTATTGGCAACAGTTGTTGCAGCTCCAGACGCTAAAGATGGCGTAGATTTTTTACCATTAACGGTAGATTATCGTGAGAAATACTCAGCAGTTGGTCGTTTCCCAGGTGGATTCTTCCGTAGAGAAGCGCGTCCTTCTGAGACTGAAATTTTAGTAATGCGTTTGGTAGACCGTGCTTTACGTCCATTGTTTCCAGACGATTACCACGCTGAAGTACAATTAATGATTCAATTATTGTCTTACGACGGTGTGAACAATCCGGATGCATTATGTGGTTTTGCAGCTTCTGCAGCGATTGCAGTTTCTGACATTCCATTTAATGGTCCAATGTCTGAAGTACGTGTTGGTCGAGTTGACGGTGAATACATCATCAACCCAACAATGGCTCAAATGGCAATTTCAGATATCGATATCGTTATTGCTGGTACTGCAAAAGACATCAATATGTTGGAAGGTGAAATGCAAGAAATTTCTGAAGCTGAATTAGTGGAAGTTTTCAAAATTGCTCACGTTGCCATCAAAGAACAATGTCAATTCCAATTAGATTTAGCTGCTGAAATAGCAACTGCTAATCCAAAAAGAGAATATAGCCACGAATCTCATAACGAAGAAGTGAAAGCAAAAGTGTACGAATTAGCAATGGAAAAATGTAAAGAAGTTGCACGT
>CAZDKE010000025.1:44808-45096 GCA_964506255.1 uncultured Lishizhenia sp.
TAAAGCAGAAGTGAAGGCGGCATTTACAGAAGAAGAATTAGCAGAAGTTGGAAAATTCATTTCACCGTATTTCTCTGAAGTGAAGAAAAAAGCCGTACGTTGGGTAATGTTGAACGAGCGCAAACGCCTTGATGGACGTAACTTCGACGAGATTCGTCCAATCTGGGCTGAAGTTGATTATTTACCAATGGTTCACGGTTCTGCTGTGTTTACAAGAGGTGAAACGCAATCATTGACAACACTTACTTTAGGTGGTAAAATGGATGAGCAATTAATCGACGGTGCTAC
>CAZDKE010000026.1:0-1684 GCA_964506255.1 uncultured Lishizhenia sp.
ATTTTTACCTTCGGTGCTGCTTGCGCGGTGATTCTTTTGATCAAGCAAAAGAATGTCAAAAAACTATTTTTTCTTCCTTTTATCCTTCTCAGGAAAACGATAACCTCCCACGATTTTAATGCTGTAGAAATATTGACGGTAAATCAAATCAGAAAAGCGAATGGATTTATTATCGAAATCGGTTAATAAAAAAATAAAGTATTCAGGACGAGAATAGCCACCCATCAATCGAATATCATAGCGAGGAGCTAAACCTAAAAATCCTCTTGGTCCTTCTGAAACAGTATAGAATTTAGATTGAATCACGCCACCAATTCCTAACCAACCAGAAAATTGCCAATTGTTGATGCGGTCCACATAAGCGTATCCTGGAATTGCACCAAAATCAAAAGAAGAAAGCGTAGAGGAAAGAGTTTTGGAATTTGAAGGATTTTGCAATGCCTGAGGAATTAACGGAACCCCATTGTTATCTGCACCAAAAACATTGACCGTTCCTTTTACATACCACGTGTGAACGCGACGAATATAATGTGCACGTTTTCCAATCAATGCATTCATCTTGAAGTTTTTGTCACCGAAATACCAAGCATTTAAAGCAAAGTTTAAAGTTCCAACAGAAGCTTCATTCTGATTTGGTTTTGCTTCTGTATAGGTTGAATCCCAGCGATAAGCATCTTGAATGGAATAACCCAAAACCGACTTAAACTCAAAGTCGTAATACCACTTTTTAAACGAAAAATCAAAGCCTAGATTGAATTGTTTGGTTTCACCATATTTCTCAACCGAACGAAAGGAATTTAAAACCGGAAAACCAACACGCATAGAAAACCATTTGTAGGCAAAACCAAGCCCCATAAATAGTCTAAAATTGTTTTTATAGCTTAGTTTTCCTATTTCAGAAGTATAAGGATAGCGAAGAAAAAAGGGCGCAGTTGTATATCCTAAATCGGCAAAAACAACCTTTCGATCTCTAAAGTTTTCAATCACTAAACTATCGTCTTGCGCAATTGAAAAATTAAATGAAGAAAAGAATATCAAAGTAAAAACACCAAGTTTTAAAGCGCTCAATTTGAAACTATTAAAACTCACGAAATCAAAAAATAATAAGTTGCGTTTTAACTTTTCCACTTGTGTTTTAGAATTATAAATCCTATTTTGAAATCCCTTCTAAACTAAGGATAAAGGCATAAACTTTAGCGACTTCCAAACGTTCTTGTGTGCGCCCAGAACCTCCGCCGTGACCAGCATCCATGTTACATTCAAACACCAATGGATTTTTGTTTGTTCGGAATTCGCGCACTTTTGCAACGTATTTCATCGGTTCCCAATACTGAACTTGTGAATCGTGGTAACCTGTTGTGATATACATTGCAGGATAATCCATTCGGTGAATATTATCAATTGGTGAATATTTCAGCATATAATTGTAATAATAGGGGTCATTTGGATTTCCCCATTCTTCATACTCTCCAGTTGTTAATGGAATCGATTCATCTAACATCGTTGTCACAACATCCACAAATGGAACTTGCGAAACAATTCCTTTCCAAAGATAAGGCGCCATATTGGTTATAGCTCCCATCAATAATCCTCCCGCACTTCCGCCTTGCGCGTAGATTTTATCTTTGTCGCAATAACCGTGATGTCCTAAATGTTCCGCTGCATTGATGAAATCGGTAAAAGT
>CAZDKE010000026.1:1694-45057 GCA_964506255.1 uncultured Lishizhenia sp.
TTTTCCGTTTTCGTACCATTCTTCACCCATATATTTACTTCCGCGGATGTGTGCAACAGCATAAACAAAACCTCTGTTCAATAAACTCAATCTTGTTGCGCTGAAAACATCAGGAAGTGTGTAACCATAAGAACCATAGCCATATAATAAACAAGGCGCATTTTTTAAATCGGTTCCTTTTTTGTAAACTAAACTAATTGGAATTTGAGTACCATCGTTTGCGGTAGCCCAAATACGTTGAGAGGTGTAATCTTCTGATTTAAAGCTTTTGTCTAATAATTCTTTTCTAAACCAAACCGTTTGTTGACCAGTCGCCATATTGTATTTGTAAACGGTCGAAGGTGTTGTCATTGAATTATAAGAATAGAAAATTTCATCGGTATTGAACTCATCGTTTAGTCCTAAACCTAAGAAATATGTTTCTTCATTCATCGAAAGATAGCGCTCTGAATTATCGTTGATGTTTCTCAGTTTCAACTTGCGCAAACCGTTTGTGCGTTCTTCAATTAAAAGGAAATTTTTAAAAACTGAAATACCTTCGATTAAAGTCTTTGGATCGTGAGCAACTAACTCTTGGCAACTTTCAAGGGAATTTGGAGCACTTGCTGAAACAAGAATGCGTTTGTTCGTTGCTTGGTCGTTTGAAAGAATATAAAAACCGTTAGCGTGATGTGCGATTTCATACAAATGTCCTTGCTTTCTTGGAAGAAATACGCTTGGTTTATCCAAAGGTTTATCGGCATCAATCCATTGCATTTCGGAAGTTGTAGAACTGTAAGAATAAATCATAATGAATTTGTCAGTGATTGATTTTCCTACGCCAACTCCAAATTTTTCGTCTTTTTCTTCGTACACTAATACATCAGTTTTTGGGTCAGTGCCAAGAATGTGGCGATAAATTTGAAATTCTCTAAGTGTTACAGAATCTTTCTTTCCGTAAAAAACAGTTTTGTTGTCATTTGCCCAAACTACTCCACCACTAACATCCGAGATTTTGTCTTTTAGGAATTTTCCATTTTTATTTTGACGGAAAGTGATATTGTATTTTCTTCTTCCAACGAAGTCTTCGCTTACAGCCAAAATTTCATTATTTGGAGATGGATTCCATTCCGCTAGTTCGTAGAATGATTTTCCTTTTGCGCGCTCATTTTCATCAAAAAAGATAGTTTCTTTACCATTTTCGATTACAACAATTTGCTGATAATCCTTGCCTTCAATGCTTTTTACTTGGTATGTTTTTCCGTTCATAATAAATGGGGCACTTACCTCGTTTGGATTAATTCGTTGGTCAAATTCAGTCATTAACGATTGCACCAAACCTTGAATAGGCTTAAAATATTCATCGTTGTAAGCGTTTTCTTTTGCCAAATGATCTAAAACTGGTTTAGAATCGCGCTCGTTCATCCAATAATAATCGTCGTTGCGTGTATGATTATGAATGGTTAAAGCTTTAGGTTTTTTAGGAGCTATTGGTTCTTGTACTTGCGAAAATGCCAACATAGGAAAAATCATTAGTGGGATTTGAATAAACTTTTTCATTATTTCAGTTTAGGGAACAAAACTACTTAATTGTAGATTAAATAAGATATTCTTTAAGATTTGTTTTGGAAAGTTGTTTGCCAATTAAGAAGCTAGTTTAAATTGTCATATTAAATATTAATTAAATTCCCCACTTACTTCCTGAAATTTTATAGAACAATAGCCTTATTAAGATTTCTCTTTCTAGTCGTATTGCCTTAATTCTACAATCAATTCGAGAGATAACTTTTTTGTAATAGCCTAAATTGAAATGACAACCAAAAAAAGATTCCTCCTTCCAGTCGGAATGACCCTTGGGTTGGGAAACAAGGCGAAAATGCTGCGCATTTTCGCAAACCTCCCCTGACGATAGTCATTCCGAATGAAGTGAGGAATCTTTTTAAAAGAGGAACTTTGTTTAACGATTAATAGTTGATATTGGTAGCGGAGTTTGGCATCAGTTTTATTTTTCACTAGCTAATTAAAATCAGTTACGAAATGAGGAATTATTTCAACTAAAAAATCAAAAAAATATGATTGTAAATAGCATCTATTTTACTAAATTAGATAGAAAAATAACTTTTATGTACTACGTTTATATTATTACAAACTACACTAATTCAACAATTTACACTGGAATAACTAATAATCTTATTAGAAGAATTAAGGAGCACAAAAACAAAATAAATCCTAGCTTTTCATCAAGATACAATCTTTACAAATTGGTTTACTTTGAAGTGTTTGATAAACCTTTATCTGCTATAAATCGTGAAAAGCAAATTAAAAAATATAGTCGTACGAAAAAAGATAATTTAATAAAAACAATGAATCCTGACTGGAATGATTTATTGGAAGAACAATAGTTTTTTCTACAGAATAATTCACTCGCAGTCAAAACAAAAGATTCCTCCTTCCAGTCGGAATGACCCTTGGGTTAGGAAACAAGGCGAAAATGCTGCGCATTTTCGCAAACCTCCCCTGACGATAGTCATTCCGAATGAAGTGAGGAATCTTTTTAAAAGAGGAACTTTGTTTAACGATTAATAGTTGATATTGATAGCGGAGTAAGAAATCCATAAAAAACTGATTTGTGACTTAAAAAACTGTAATTGATGTAAAAACAAGCTATACAATTAGGTATGATTATCCTTTTACAAGAAATTAGTTATCCAATTTACAAACCATAATTGAAATCCTCTTCAAACTTCACTTTTTGAATAGTTTCTGCTACATTTGACAAAAATGTTCACTATGCGTTCGATAATTTCTTTGTATACTTTAAACTCAACAAGAAATTACTTTTGCCCCCACTCATAAACCTCTTTATTTAAAAAAGTTTTTAGTTGTTCCTTTTTGGGTAATTCGACTAGGTAATTGGTTGGCTAATTATGGGGTTGGTATCCCTTCCTTTTTACTTTCCTTATTAAATATTGATTTGGAAATTAGTCAGTCACCAACTGACGAATTGAAGTTGAATGACTTTCAGACAGCAGCGGTTTTCATTTCCCCTTCATTACCAACATCACTACCCCATAGAACGGCAGATTGGTAATCCAGCTTTCTTGGCTGTAACTGGAACGAGAAAAGTTGTTCAATCAATCTATTTCTTAATTCATTTTTTAGTCTTTTTGATTAAATTAAAGCTCTTCGAAAGTTTGAGGATATACTATGTACAATTTCGATTGAAGAAATATGTATTCAAAATAACAGTTGAACCTCTGCCAGTTCTTTACCCATTTGTTGTACACCGGATAAAATTCTTCGTATTTGGGTAGCAGAAGGTTTTTTAATTCCTTTGATATATTGAGCCAACAAACTCTGATTCATTCCAATTCTTTCGGATAAAGCCTTAGCGTTGATTACTGAATAAAATTCAAAAAAACTTTCAAGATCATACGTAAATTTGAGTTCATTTAATTGATAGGTAAAACCATATTCTTCAAATGTCAGATTAATGGCTTCAATTAAATTCGTTAATAATAGCTCAAATGTATCTCCCTCAGATGCTATAAATTTATTTTTTAAAACAATCGTTGCGCTGTAACCAACACTCTCTTTTAGTATCGTAACGTGTAATTTTGGTTTCTTCATCGCTTTGTTGTTTTAATGTCTGCTTGTTTCAAAATAGCCGTCAATAGTCCTTTCTTAACCTCTTTTCCAGCATGATATGGAACTGTTAGTTGTTCTCCTTTTGCCGGGTGTTTCATTATTACATGACTGCCCTTTTGTCTTATTTCAATCCAACCATCCTTCTTTAGAAGACGGAAAAGCTCACTGTATTTCATTCAAAGGTAATAAATTTATTACTAATTATTTTAATTTTTTGTAGAGATAATTCTCAAATTTTGATAAATCAGAGACTTCTTAGAATTAAATATACGAAAAATTAATCAATATAATGATATAATTTTAATCAAAACGCTGATTTCGACAGGCTCAATCAGCACGACAAAGAGTACAGTGTCCAATTCGTTTTTTAATGTCCCGGAATTATAGAATTCAATATTTATTTCCTTTTTTAAAGTCTTAATTGAAAGTTCGATTTTTAAATTGTTTCTGCTACATTTGACAAAAATGTTTAGTATGCGTTCGATAATTTCTTTCAGTTTTCTTCTTCTGTTTTTTGGTGTTCAAGCACAAGATGAATTGCTTTTCCAAAAACCTTCACAAGCTATTTTGCAATTAGCTGATTATGAGCGTCCACCTTCAATTTCGATGGACAGCAAAAAGAATATGGTGCTGTTTTCTTACCGCGACACCTATAAAACTTTAGAAGATCTCAATCAAGAAGAACTCAGACTGGGTGGACTTCGAGTGAATCCTATTCTCAATATTTCTTCCACGCAATCTTATGTGACCAATCTAAAATTGAGAAAGTTGAATGATGCACAAGCTGAACCAATCCAAATCAAAAATTTACCCGCAAAACCGCGAATGACTTACGTTTCTTGGTCGCCAAACGATCAATTTATAGCGTTTGTAAATATGGATGAAGCTGCACTTAGTTTGTGGGTGATTGATGTAACGACAAGTGAAGCAAAACGCATTTCTAATGTGTCTTTAAACGCTAATTCAGGAATGCCTTACAATTGGACAAGCGACAGTAAAGGTTTTCTTGTTCGCACAATACCGAGCAATCGTCCAGCTTTAATTGATAGTAAAAAAGAATTGCCAAAAGGACCGATTATTTCTGTTGCAGAAGGAAAAGTCTCACAGAATAGAACTTATCAAGATTTATTAAAAAACCCAACTGACGAAAAAAACTTTGAAACGCTTATCAAAAGTGAATTAAAAATGGTGAGTTTGGCTGGTGAAATAAAAGACTTTTTACCTTCAGATTTATATATTGGTTCTAATTTTTCACCCGATGGTAATTATGTTTTAGTAACTACACTTCAACGTCCTTATTCATACATTGTTCCTTACAGTCGTTTTCCGATGACTCAAAAAGTGTACACCGTTTCTGGGCAATTGGTAAAAGAAGTCAATTCAATTCCGCTTGTAGAAATTATGCCAAAAGGTTTTGCAGCTGTTCGCACAGGAAAGCGCAGTTTATATTGGCGAGACGATCAGCCTTCAAGTTTGTTTTTTGTTGAAGCTTTAGATGGAGGTGACCCTGCAAAAATGGTGGAATTTAGAGATGAGCTGTTCAGTTGGAAAGCACCTTTCGACGCTGCTCCAAGCTCGATTTTAAAAGTTAAACAACGTTTTGAAGATGTCCAATTTTCAGATCAAGCTATTATGTTGGTTACCGATTCTTGGTACGACACACGCAATCAAAAAACCTACTTGGTTAATCTTTCCGACAATAGTTACAAAATTATTTTCGACCGAAATTATCAAGATGCTTATGGCGACCCTGGTGTTTTTCAACTAACTAAAGGTAAATGGGGACGCGATGTGCTGAGCATCAATCAAAATAAATTAGTCTTATTTGGTGATGGTTTCACAAAAGATGGGCAATTTCCATTCATCGATGAATTTGATTTAACAACTTTAAAAACCAAGCGAATTTATACAGCTAATGTTCCTGGTAAAAAGTTGGATTTAATTGATTTTTATGACTTGCAGAAAGGACAAATTTTGGTGCAACTACAAAGTAAATCCGACTATCCTAATTTCTTCCTTCTAAACATCAAAAATGCTAAAACTACCCAATTAACATTTACTAAAAATCCGTTTGAAGCAATCAAAAACGTTGAGAAACAAGTGATAAAATACAAGCGAAATGACGGAGTTGAACTTTCTGGAACACTTTATTTACCAATTGGTTATGACAAAGTCAACAAGCCAAAAGTACCGTTATTAATTTGGGCTTATCCAGAAGAGTTTAAAGACAAAAATAGCGCTGGACAAAACAAACAAAATCCGAATGAATTCACTTTTCCTTATTACGGTTCTTTTGTTTACTGGGTAACGAAAGGCTATGCAGTTCTCGACGATGCGTCGTTCCCAATTATTGGTGAAGGGACAGAAGAACCAAACAATACTTTTATCGAACAGTTAGTTGCAAATGGTCGTGCAGCGATTGATGCAGTAGATACGTTGGGTTATATCGACCGAACTAAAGTGGCAGTTGGTGGACATTCTTACGGAGCATTTATGACAGCAAATTTACTTACTCACTCCGAGGATTTCGCTTGTGGAATTGCTAGAAGTGGAGCTTATAATCGCACCTTGACACCTTTTGGTTTTCAGTCGGAGCAACGTAATTTTTGGGATGTACCAGAAATTTATGGAGGAATGTCACCGTTTTTTACAGCTAATAAAATGGACAAACCAATTCTTTTAATTCACGGTGAAGCAGACAATAACCCGGGAACTTTTACTTTGCAAACAGAACGTTATTTCCAAGCAATCAAGGGATTAGGCGGAAAAGCACGAATGGTCATTTTACCAAAGGAAAGTCACGGATATGTTGCCAAGGAAAATATCTTTCACGTACTTTGGGAGCAAGAGCAGTTTTTGGAAAAGTATTTGAAACCGTAGTTGGAAATAATTTTTTGAAACAAAAAAAATAGAGTTATCACATCATTTTTATCCTTGATTTCTACCCCCCTAATTATTACTTTAAATAAGCGCATTAGCAATTAAATTTCGTAACAATCAAAAACGTATCTTTGCCCAAAATTTTAAAATTTCTTTATGGCTACCACAGCAGATATCCGAAATGGTTTGTGTATTCGTCACAACGATAAATTATATCAAATCATTGAATTTCAACATGTAAAACCTGGAAAAGGCCCAGCATTTGTTCGTACAAAAATGAGACAAATCGAAACTGGTAAAGTTTTAGACAATACATTCTCAGCAGGTCACAAAATAGACATCGTACGTATCGAAAACCGTGAGTATCAATACCTATATCAAGAAGCAGATGCATACGTATTCATGAACAATGAAAGCTACGAGCAAGTAAATATCCCTTTAAAAATGGTGGAAAAACCAGGATTCTTGCAAGAAGGAATGATTGTAAATATTTTATTCCATGCAGAAGAAGAAGCACCTTTAGTGGTTGATTTACCGATGTATATTATTTCAGAAGTTACTTACACCGAACCAGGAGTGAAAGGAGATACAGCAACAAACTCAATGAAACCAGCAACTATAGCAACAGGAGCCGAAGTAAAAGTTCCTTTATTCATCGACAACGGAGAAGTTATTAAAATCGACACTAGAACAGGAGTTTACGTAGAGAGAGTGAAAAACTAAATGTAGAATTGAAAATTTAGAATTGCAGATTGCGAATTACAGATTACTGATTAATTTTCATTTCCTCATTTGTCATAAAATCATTCTCTCATAATATCCTAAAGTCCTAATATCCTAAAGTCCCAACAAAAAAAATGAAAAACACAGCCCTATCCCATAAACACATCGAGCTTGGCGCGAAGATGGTACCATTTGCAGGTTTTAATATGCCTGTTCAATACGAAGGTGTAAATGCAGAACACGAAACCGTTCGTAATGCAGTTGGTGTATTTGACGTTTCACACATGGGAGAGTTTATTCTTCGTGGACCAAACGCTTTGGCTTTAATTCAAAAATTTGCTTCCAACGACGCTAGTGTTTTGTTTGATGGTAAAGCTCAATATTCTTGTATGCCAAATGGCAAAGGTGGAATTGTGGATGATTTAATTATTTATCGCGTTAATGCTGAAGAATATTTCATCGTAGTGAATGCTTCAAACATTGAAAAAGATTGGAATTGGATTTCTTCTTTGAATGATTTGGGAGTGGAAATGATAAATGCCTCAGATGAATACTCTTTATTGGCTATTCAAGGGCCAAAAGCTGCTGAAGCAATGCAATCTTTAACAGACGTGAATTTGACTGAAATGGTTTACTATACGTTTACACACGGGAAATTTGCAGGAATTGAAAACGTGATGATTTCAGCAACAGGTTATACAGGTTCTGGAGGTTTTGAAATTTATGTGAAAAACGAGGATGTCGAACATGTTTGGAATGAAGTATTTAAAGCTGGTGCTGATTTTGGGATTAAACCAATTGGATTAGCTGCTAGAGATACTTTGCGTTTAGAAATGGGCTTTTGCTTGTATGGAAATGATATCGACGACACAACTTCTCCTTTAGAAGCAGGGTTGGGTTGGATTACTAAATTCACAAAAGAATTCACTGATTCTGAATTTTTGAAAAAACAAAAAGAAGAAGGTGTAACACGCAAATTAGTAGCATTTGAAATGATTGAAAGAGGAATTCCTCGCCACGACTACCAAATTCTTGACGCTTCTGGTAACGTAATTGGAAAAGTTACTTCGGGAACAATGTCACCTAGTATGAAATTAGGTATTGGTTTAGGTTATGTAACAAAAGAATTTAGCACTTTAGAATCAGAGATTTTTATCGAAATCCGCGAAAAAGGTGTGAAAGCAAAAGTTACTAAACTACCATTTTACAAAAAGTAGAGGTTAAAAAATTGTTTTTTACGGTATTGTTTTTGTAAAACCGCAGAAAACTTTAATTTTATTGTAAACTAATCAATTATGAAACAACTATTTACATTTCTTTTCTTTGCTTTTGGTGGCTTTCTTTTTGCCCAAAGTAATTTCACTGTATTCAATAATAACGGTCAACAGTTTTATGTTATTATGAATGGAATCAAACAAAATTCAGTTCCTCAAACAAACGTTTCTGTTTCTGGAGTTAAAAATGGTGGCTATTCTGTTAAAGTAATTTTTGCTGACGGGAAAACTCCTGATATCAACAAAAACTTCATGATTGATTCTCCAATGGATATAACTACTCGTGTTGTTTTCAAAAAAGGGCAAGGAAAACTCCAATTGGTAAGTATGGAACCAACTCATGGAACTATAACCTCAGGAGCTGTTATTTATCGACAAGATAATAACGTAATTTATTCTGATGCTCCAGTTGTGAATGTTCAAACTCCTCCAACGAACACAACAATTACAACAACTCAAACAATTCCTTCTAATACAAATGGAAGTGTTCAAATTAATGGAACACGGACCCAAACTCAAACAAATATGAATTCTTCCAATCAGAATATGAACGGAAATATGAATATGAATGTTGGAGTAAATGGAAACGTCGGAGTAAATGGAACAACTTCAACAAACGGTCAAAATGGAAACGTGAACTTGAATACCAATGTAAATACCAACGGCATGAATGTATCTGTAAATGATCCAATTACTGGCGAAAATATCAATATGAATTTAAATGTTGGTTTCAATACAAATGGAATGGATATGAACGTTTCTGATCCAATGATGAATGGAACTATTAACATGAATGTAGACATGAACGGAATGCCAATAACTAATTCAACTTCAACTTCTACAATTACTACATCTTCCTCTCAAACTATTAACGGTCAAACTACCTACCAATCAGGAAGTACAACTACCCAGAATAACAATGGAAATGTTACAGTTACGACAACTGGAACTCCTAATATGAATGGAAATGTAAACATGAATACTAATCCAAATACGAATGGAAATATTACAGTTACAACTACCGGAACTCCTAATATGAATGGAAACGTAAACATGACTACAAACACGAATATTAATCCAAATACGAGTGGAAATGTTACCTTTACTACAACTGGAACTCCTAACATGAATGGAAACATAAACATGAATACTAATCCAAATACGAATGGAAATGTTACAGTTACAACAACAGGAAATCAAAGCATGAACGGAAATGTAAACATGAACACTAATCCTAATGGAAATGTAAACATGAATTCAAACGTTAATGGAAATACGAATATTAATTCAAATAATTCTATAAACACAACTCAAAATACAAACACCAATTCAACAGTTACAATGAATGGTAATTTTATCAATTGTACAAGAATGTTGCTAAATACAGATGAATTTATTGCGGACTTAAAAACACAATCATTTGAAGAAGATCGCGTTGAAATTATCTATAAAGATTTAGTAAATACATGTGTTACTTCAGCTCAAGTATACTTGATTTTAGAGACAATAACTTTTGAAGCAACCAAATATGAAGTTGCTCAATTTTTATATTTTAGAACAAGCGACAGACAACTTTTAGATAAGGGAATGTTACCTCTTTTTACCTTTGATAGTACAAAAATGGATTGGAGAGAATTCGTTCGTTCGAATCAATAAAAAATTACATTCAATTAAAAAAAATCCATTTAACGCGTTAGATGGATTTTTTTATTTTCACCCAATGAATTTTAAACTTTATTTGAATTATTTCTTCAACTTTAAAACAATATAAATTTTAGTATTATTGCTATTTGGGTTCTTTTTATTTATTTGATAATAAAAATTAAACGTATGTTCTGATACATTTATTCCTTAATTTCGAATTGTGATTTTTTTCCAGAGGCTACTTATTATCTTTTTGTTTCCCAGCTATTTAATGGCACAAAGCAGTTTTTGGAAACCAGTAGATAGTTTAAATAAAGCGCGAATTATTACCAGTTCTTCGATTATTGGTGTGGGTTATTCCGGAAGTTTGATAGGGCTACAAAAGGTTTGGTACAACAATCCGTGGACCGGTTTTCATTTCTTTAATGATGTTGGAAATTGGCTACAAATGGATAAAGCTGGACACACATTTACAACTTATCAGATTTCGAAGAATATTTCACAACTCTATCGATGGGGAGGAATGAAACCTAAAAATGCAGATTGGGTGGGTGTTGGTGTAGGTTTGAGTTATCTTACTTTTCTCGAAGTACTGGACGGATTTTCTGATGAATGGGGTTTTTCAGCTTACGATATGTTGGCGAATGTGAGTGGTTCCGCTTTATTTTGGGGACAAGAACGCTTGTTTAACCAGCAAATTATTGTACCAAAATTCTCCTTTCATCCAACAGAGTATGCTGCATTACGTCCCGAAATTCTTGGAAGTACGTTTGCAGAACAATTACTCAAAGATTACAACGGTCAAACTTATTGGTTGAGCTTCTCACCAGGAACAATGGGCGATAATAAATTTCCAAAATGGTTATGTTTTAGTTTGGGCTACAGCGCTGACCAAAAAATTGTTGGTAGCGAAGAAACCTACTTAAACTATCATTCAAGAAGGGAATTTTTACTTTCGATGGATATAGATTTCTCCCGAATTCCTGTAAAAAACCATTTTCTTAAAACTGTTTTTAGCCAGTTGAATTACCTCAAAATTCCTTTTCCAGCATTAATAATTCAAGGAAATAAATTTGGGGCGAGAGGGTTTTACTTTTAGAAACTTTGTTTGTGTAAGTACATATTCACCATTAAAGTTCAAAACACTAAACTAAAGAAAATTTCAATTTGAGCTAATATTTTACTATTGCCTTTCTTTTGCTTGATCAAAAGAAACAAAAATCAAGGCTCTGTATTTCTATTTGTTCGCAAATAATTGTTTTATAAATGCTTACAACGCGTCGCGAACAATTTTAGCTCCTTTCTGAAACTGAAATTTTTTAAAAATGTTCTTACAGAAATTTTAAAAATTAACAGTTTCAATGCAGTAGCTAAAACCTAGAAATTCAAGGCCGAAATCGTTCGTCAACATTCACTGTATAGATAGCACTCGGAAGAAAATTTTGATTTTCAAGCTGAACTTATTTTACTGTTAGTAAGTGCAAAAAATACACATTTTCAAAAAACTCATTCGGTTATTTTCTTAGCAGTTCTTTCGTAATCAATTTTGTGATAAATCGGTATTAGTTTTTCTTTGAAGTAAGATTTTAAATCTTGTAAACTATAGTTATTCAAGTCTATTTCCAATGATTTTTCATTAACAAAATTGACAAAAAAACGTATTTTACCTATTTTGTTTGAAAATAATTTTGTGACCAAGTCTGGCTCAGATACAACAACAGCTTTAATTTTATCTAATCCAATTTCTGTTTTTTCAATTGCGTAAAATGAAATAAGTGCGACGGTTAATTTGTCTTCTAAAAAGAAAGTGAATGTTTTGTTTTTGTACAAATAAGCTGTAAAAATTAGGCTCAACAAAAAAGTTATAGTGAGTGATAAGATACTACTTTTAATCAAAGAAATTGAAAGCACAGAAATCAACGAACTTGCAATCACAATAAAAAAAACAGTTTGAAATTGATTGGAAATAGGACTAATAACCGCTTTTAATTCAAGATTTTTCAAAATAGATTTTATCCGAATTTCAAGTAAACTTGCAATTATTAAAATAATAAAAGGTATAAATAGTGTTTCAAGAAAAAATGTTCTCATTTAAGAAACCACATTTTTCTTCACCACAACTTCAAATAATTTTGGCCAGAATTTTCCAGTCATATATAGCTTTTTTGTTGCAGCATTGTACGCTATTCCGTTTAATACTTCTCCGTTTCCGTTTCCTTTTCCTTCTTGTACCAATTGAATTGCGTCGATTGTTGCTAAAACTTTTCCAGTTGTTGGGTCAATCACCGCGACATTGTTAGAGGTCCAAATATTGGCATAAATCAAACCGTCTACGAATTCCAATTCATTAAGGCGAGCTATTGGTCCTTGGTCGGTATAGACTTCAATTGTGCGTTCAACGTCAAAGGTTTTAGGATTTCTAAAGTAAATGCGCTCCGAACCATCAGACATAATTAAACTTTTCCCATCGTTGCACAGTCCCCAGCCTTCACCCGTGTAGGTGAGTTCCTTGATTGATTTAAAATCATTTTTGTTGTAAACGAGGCATTTTTGATTTTTCCACGTTAATTGATAAAGTTCGTCTCCTAAAATGGTAATTCCTTCGCCAAAATGAGAAGCATCCAAGCCCATTTTTCTTACAATAGCTCCTGTTTTCAAATCAACTTCAGCAATAACTGTTTCGCCAGCTTGGTTCGGGTCGCCTGTTCCTTCGAATAATTTTCCTTCATTGAATTCTAAACCTTGTGTGAAGCTCGTTTCCAAATGTGGTAAAGAAGCAAGAATTTCAAGTGACCATTTTTCAGGAACAATATCAGACAAAATTCGCACCAGTCGTTGATCTGAATAGGAAGTTCCATCTTTTTTGTAAGCAATCATCTCAATCGCATAGGCGCCAACCTGAAAATCTTTTGTGTTCAATGTGTAAGTGATTTTACCAGAAGGTGCTGTCCAAGTGTTTATCTTTTTACCATTCAAAGAAAGCTCTAGTTTTTGAATTTCCTCGCTCACTTCAAATGCAATTGGTAAAGATTGGCCGTGAGGAACCGCTAAGTTTTCAGTGAAACTAAAACTAAAAGGTGGCGTTTCAGACGAGGTAGAACTTGGCATAACATAAGGCAAAATGAATGCTACAATCAAGCCAATGATTACAATATAAATGAAATACTTTTTCATGTATTTAATGTTTTAATTTCTTGAAGAATAGTTCGTCCATTAATCATTCCGTGGGTTTCGGACAAGAAAACTTCTCCTTTATTAAGGACTATTACTTGTGGTGATTGATGAACAACACCGCTTTTCGTTTCAATTGCGTTGGAGATATTTCTGAAAGTCAACAAATCTAAATAATACGAATCGATAGCGTCACTATCTAAAATTCCACTTCCTTGAAAGCGCGTCAAAGCCATAATGGAAATACTACAACGTGTGCTGTGTTTGAAAATCAATTGTGGTTTTTGATGGCTCAAATTCCAACATTCTTCCAGTTGGTTTTCGTCCGTTAGTTTTATCCAAGCCATTAGAATCCGGGTGTAAATTGTTTTAAAAAGCGAAGGTCATTTTCCGAATAAAGACGTAAATCTGTTACGCGATATTTTAATTGTGCGATGCGCTCTACTCCCATTCCAAAAGCAAAACCTGTAAATTCGTTGGAGTCAATTCCGCAAGCTTCCAACACATTTGGATCGACCATTCCGCAACCTAAAATCTCGAGCCAACCTGTGTGTTTACATACATTACAGCCTTTTGCATTACACAAGGTACAAGAAACATCCACTTCAGCACTTGGCTCTGTAAAAGGAAAATAAGAAGGACGTAAACGAATTTGAGCTTTCTCACCAAACATTTCACGCGCAAAAAACAATAAGGTTTGTTTTAAATCAGCGAAGGATACATTTTTATCAATGTATAAACCTTCAACTTGATGGAAAAAGCAGTGCGCACGAGCAGAAATTGCTTCGTTACGATATACTCTTCCAGGCGAAATAGTTCGAATTGGAGGTTTTGAAGATTCCATCACACGCACTTGAACAGAACTTGTGTGTGTACGCAGCGCCATTTCATTTTCACCTTTTTGGATGAAAAAAGTATCTTGCATATCGCGAGCTGGATGTTCAGGTGGGAAATTTAAAGCCGAGAAATTATGCCAATCATCTTCAATTTCTGGTCCTTCTGAAACGATAAAACCGATGCGAGAAAAAATCTCAATGATTTCTCTTTTAACCAAAGATAGCGGATGATGTCCACCAACAGAAATATTTTCTCCTGGTCTTGAAAAATCAAAATCAGTATTATTTTCAGTTGTTGAAGCTAAGTTCTCTTTATGAATTGCATAAAAATCTTCTGTTGCTTGACGTAAACTATTGATTAGTTGACCAACTTCTCTTTTTTGTTCGTTGGGAACATTTTTTAATTCTGCATATAAATCTTTGAGAATTCCCTTACTACCGAGATATTTAATTCGGAAAGTTTCTAATTCTGCCGTAGAAGAAATGGAATATGCTTTAATTTCTTGAAGAATTGCTTCAATTTGTATTTTCATGATTGGAATTGTAACTTTTTAGTTGCAAACGTTGTTTAAGTGTCAAACAAGTTTGTTAATGCAAATTTATAAGAAAAAAATAGCCCTCTTTCAATTAAAGGCATCAATTGTTAAGGTTGGCGGTTTTTTACTTCTTTTTTTGATGACAGCTTGCTATAAAAAACAAGATACCATTTTAGCTGTAATTGTAAAAAATGAAAGTGGACAAGTTATAGAGGGTGCTCAGGTGGAGGTAAAAGCAGAGCCTACCACTTTTGGAAACTTAGTTACAATAAACATGGAAAAAACAACAGACGATTTAGGTGTGGCGTATTTTAACTTTAATGAATATTACAAATCCGGACAAACGGGTGTAGCGGTATTAAAAATTACAGCTAAACAGTTTGGGTTATATGGAGAAGGAATTGTGACTGTGGAGCAAGAAGTAGTGACGGAGTCAGTTGTAGTAGTAAAATAGTCCTCTTAATTAGAGGCGAATTGTTGAATTAAAAAAAAAGTGTAAATTTGGCTAGCTCAAAAATTATGAAAAAATTCTCTTTTATTCCAATTTTGTTTGCATTGTTGTTTTTAAACAGTGGTTGTGAACCGAAAGACCCTGCTATATTAAAAGTATTTGTTCGATCTTCCTCGAATCAATTAATTGGTGGCGCAAAGGTTATTGTAATCGGCGACCAACAATCTAACCCTCCAACTTTACCATTTGTTGACACTTCCTATACCAACAGTTCTGGATTTTCTGTTATTGACATGGATGAATATTTTAATACCGCTGGTGAAGAAAACACAACTGGATATTTTGATATTATTGTAAAATATAACAACAAAGATACCACAGGCTATACAAGATGTAGAATTCATACTACGTCAGTTGAAACGATTTATTTACCTAATTAATTATTATGAAAAAAATAATTCTTTTATTCTCTCTCGTTCTTTTCGCTTTTACTTTTACTTCATGCAGAAAAAAAGGCGATACAATTGCTAACATTTACGTTAAAGACGAGACAAATACAAACGTTTCAGGAGCTATGGTAATTCTTTATGGAACAAATACTAGCAACACACCGCAACAAGTAGCCGTTTTTGATACAGCCTATACCAATTCAACAGGTTTAGCATCTTTCAACTACAACGATATTTACCAACTAGGACAAGCTGGTGTTGCTGTTTTGGATATTAAAGCTCAAAAATTAAATAGAATCGGTCAAGGAATTATCAAAATTGAAGCTGAAACCATTAACGAAGAAACGGTTTTTATACAGCCATAACGCTTTTAAAACTTACGTCATGAAAAAAGCACTTTTTATCCTAGTTGCAATTGTTGTTGCACAAACGTTTACTTCATGCCGTAAAAAGAAAGACACTATTGCTCACATTTATGTGCGTGATGAAGCTGATAATCCTGTAGAGGATGCAACGGTTGTATTATTCGGAACACCTACAGGAAATCCAGTAGGGACAGATTTCCCTGGTTTAGTTAATTTAAGAGATACTGTTTTGACCAATAGTTCTGGTCTAGCCGTTTTTAATCTAAGTGATGTTTATCAATCCGGACAAGCAGGAGTTGCTATTCTTGACATTGCAGCTTTCAAGCTTAATAGATCAGGAGATGGTATTATAAAAATTGAACCTGAAACAATTAGCGAGCAGTCGGTTATTATTCAACCTTGAATTAAGTTAAAAGATAAGAATTAAAAGTTAATTCACTTTTAACTTTTAGTTTTTACTCTTTTAACTCTTCACTCAAAAAATAGTCCTCACGATAGTATTTCGGAGGATTTTTTTTTAATTAAGAAAAATCAAATTATTTAGGCTCTAATCTGTTTTATCTCTTTACTTTTTCCTTTTACCTCTTCCCAAGTACAAACAGCTTGATGTTGGTCTAAAGAAAGTTCGTATTCTGTGAAGTCTACAAATTCTTTTGCAACGATTTCGTCCATCAAATTCGTTTCTGGATTTTGTTTTTGTAGCAAATTCAAAATGTGATTCAAGGAGGTCATATCTACAAAAAGCGTTGTCCAATAAGAAAGATTGTCCTTGATAACGTTTGCCATAACACATACTTGTTGGTCAAAATCATTAAATCTTAATCCTTTAATTTCTAATTGCGTTTCCATAGTCGTTTAATTTATAGTACAAAGGTATATTGGGTAAACGTAATCTATTTACGTTCATGTTGAAATTGGTAAAAAAAATAATTGAATTACCTAAATGTTTCCCGAACAGCCCATAGGTAATAAATTCAAGCCACAAAAATAAGAAGGCGATAATAATCCATCTTTACAATAATTTACAGATTCCTCCCTTAGGTCGGAATGACTATCGTTTGGGATTTTTTGCGAAAATGCGAAGCATTTTCGCCTTCTTCCCTCAGTACGAAAGTCTTTCCGAACGGAGTGAGGAATCCATTTAAAAGGGGTGCCATTATTCAATATTCAAAAGTTGTCATTGGTGCCGGAGGTAGGATTTCTAATAGACTATTTAATTCATGTGGTCTTGATAGGAAAGTGGGAAATTCAAAAAAATTAAAATTTCTGAGATTATCAGTGAATGTTGAAAGTAACATTAGTAATTTAAGATTCTAAAATCCTTGAGATTGTTTACTTTTGCATCATGGCAGAAGAATCAAATATGTCTTTTTTACAACATCTTGAGGAATTGAGATGGCGATTAGTGCGCTCTGCAATAGCAGTTATAGTTTTTGGAACTGTAATTTGGTTTTATCAAGAAAAAATAATGAACCAGATTTTTCTAAAAATGATCCAAAAGGATTTTATCACTTTTAGAATTATGTGTAAGCTTTTTGGGATTTGTATAGATGACATTCCTGTAAAAATGCAAAGTATGACTGTTTCTGGACAATTTTCTTACGCATTGATGTTGAGTATCATGGGTGGTGTTGTACTAGCTTTTCCATTTATTTTCTACCAAATATGGGCTTTTATTAAACCTGGCTTAAAATTTACAGAGAAAAAAATGGCAAGAGGGATTGTATTTTACGTAAGTTTTTTATTTTTCCTCGGAATCGCTTTTGGATATTTTGTAGTCGCACCATTGAGTATTCAGTTTTTTGGAACGTTCACAATTAGCTCCAAAATCGAAAATATATTCACCATCAATTCTTATATGAGTACTGTGATTTCAACGGTATTTTATACAGGATTATTCTTCTTACTACCAGTTGTTTCTTACTTTTTAACCAAAATAGGATTATTTGACTCGGCTTTTTTAATCAAATTCAGAAAGCACGCTATCGTAGCCATTTTAATTCTGGCAGCTATCATTACACCACCTGATGTTTTATCGCAAGTGATTGTTTCCATCCCAATTTTAATTCTTTATGAGGTTGGGATTTATGTTGCAAAACGTGTAGAGAAAAATCAACAAAACGAAAATAAATCTTAAAGATGAGATGTATTGTTCTGTTATTTTTTATACTTATTTCTACTGTCGGGATTAGTCAACAAACTACTATAAAGGGAAAGATAATTGACGGAGTAACAGGTGAAGCTTTACCTTTCGCAAAAGTTCGGTTTCAAAATTCTAAAATTGGAACTATAGCAGATTCTTTAGGGAATTTCTTCTTAGAATCTTATTACGCTACAGACTCAGTAACGTTTTCATTTACTGGTTATTTAACACAAACGAAAAAAGTCAAAAAAGATCAAATAAATAGTTTTGAGATTAAGTTACTTGTACTCACAAGCGATTTAGAAGAAGTGGTTGTGAAAGCGCCCGATGAACTTCCTTCTACACGTTTACATAAATTGGTTGTCGCGAATAAATCCATTAATAACAAAGAAAAACTCGAAGCTTACGAATACGAATTGTACAATAAAATTCAACTCGACCTCAACAACATTGGCGATAAGTTTACGGAAAATGGAATTGTAAAACGCCTCGATGTAATTATGGATTATTTGGATTCAACAGACGAAGGAAAGACTTATTTACCTGTGATTTTAACAGAATCTATTTCTGATTTTTACTTCAAAAATAAACCTAAACTCAAGAAAGAAGTTGTAAAAGCAACCCGTATCACAGGAATTGAAAACTTACAAGTGAATCAGTTTTTGGGTGATATGTACTTGGATATCAACATCTATGATAATATTTACGATTTGTTTTACAAGTCATTCATCAGCCCCGTTGCACCTTACGCCAGAAATTACTACAAATTCTACCTGGATGACTCTACTTTTATAGGTAAAAACTGGTGTTACAAGCTTCGTTTTACACCTAAAAGAACCGGAGATTTAACTTTCGAAGGTGAAATGTGGATTCACGACACAACTTATGCAATAAAAAGAATGAGCGCAAGCATTTCACCTGGTGCCAACTTAAACTACATAACAGATTTTTACTTCGAGCAAGAATTTGAGCAAGTTGAAAAGGAAGTATGGATGATGGTGGAAGAAAAATTAATAGCTGATATTCGTGTAACAGAAAACTCTAAACTATATGGGCTTTTTGGTCGAAAATATAGTAGTAGAAGAAATATTTTAATCAATCAAAAACGCGAAGAAGATTTTTATAAAAGTGATAATACCGTTGAGTTTTTAGACAGTGCAAAATTGCGGAGTGACGATTATTGGAACAAAATGCGCCATGTTGAATTAAGCGCTCAAGAAGGAAATATCATCGAAATGGTAGATTCATTGCAGCAAACACGTTTCTTCAAGACAATGAAAAACTTGACTTATTTAGCAAGTACAGGTTACGTTTTGCTAGGTAAAATAGAATTAGGAAGTGCATTTTCATTAGTAGCTTTTAATCCCGTTGAGGAATTGCGGTTGGGTTTGGCTTTGCGAACATCTAATAAATTTTCAAAACGCTTAGAACTTGGAGGAAAAGTCGCCTACGGATTTGGTGATGAAAGATTTAAATACATGGGCAAAATCCGCTACAATATCACGCCTAAAAAACGTGGAATGATGACTGGATTTTATTCTTATGATATTGAACAAATCGGTCAATCGGCTAGTGCGCTTTCAATGGGAAATACATTTACAACCGTTTTAAATACTGCTCCATTTGACAAACTTACTTTTGTGAACAAAGCAGGATTGAACCTTGAAAAAGACATCAAAAAAGATTTCATTTTATTTACTGGTGTTGAGTGGAAGTCATTTACACCTTTGGGTTTAGCGAATTATCAACGCATTCATGACTTCGACACAATTTCAATTTCAAATATTAAAACAACTGAGTTTACAGCGCGCATTCGTTGGGCAAAAAATGAAGAATTTCTCTCTGGTTATTTTGATCGGACTAATGTCGCTTGTACAAATCCGATTTTATCTTTTCAAACAATTGTGGGAGTGAGAGGAATTTTGGGTAGTCAATATAATTATCAAAAATTTGAATTTCAATTTGAACACTATCGTCAATTGGGAATTTTTGGAAGAATGTATTACGGCTTCTCTGTTGGGTATATCAACGGAAGTACCGCATATCCATTTTTGAAAGTTCACGAAGGAAATCAATCCCTTTACCTCATGTACAGTGCTTTCAATAAACTCAATTTCTTGGAGTTAATATCAGACAAATATGTTGGAGGATTCATTGAAAATAAATGGGGAGGCTTACTATTTGATCGTTTACCGTTGATTAAAAAATTAAAATTAAGACTTGTAACTACTGGTAAGTTTGTTTTAGGAGATGTTAGTTCGCGCCATCAAACCGAAATGTTAATGCCAACTTTTGTAAAGAAATTCAACAACATTCCTTATGCGGAAACAAGCGTCGGAATTGAGAATATTTTAAAATTTGGTCGTGTTGACTTAGTTTGGCGAATGACGCACCTTGATCCAGGTGTTAGTCCATTAGGAATCAGAGCAAAGTTGGTATTTAATTTTTAGTAATTTCACCCTATGAAGTTGTACACCACAAATATCCGTAAAACCTACAAAGGCAGAAATGTTGTTGATGGTGTTTCTGTTGAGGTAAATCAAGGTGAAATTGTTGGTTTACTTGGCCCAAATGGTGCTGGAAAAACAACATCTTTCTACATGATAGTTGGCTTAGTTCGTCCCGATGAAGGCAAAGTTTTCTTAGACGAGCAAGAAATCACAGGTTTACCTATGTACAAACGCGCACAACTTGGAATTGGATATTTACCACAAGAAGTTTCTGTTTTTAGAAAATTGAGCGTTGAAGATAATATCATGGCTATTTTGGAAATGACCGATTTGAACAAGAAAGAACGAGAAGAAAAGCTGGAAACTCTTTTAAGTGAATTTCATTTGACACATGTTCGTAAAAATCTTGGAAATCGACTTTCTGGAGGAGAAAAACGTAGAACTGAAATTGCTCGTGCTTTGGCTACTAACCCAAAATTTGTATTGCTCGATGAACCTTTCGCTGGTGTTGACCCAATCGCAGTGGAAGATATTCAAAGTATCGTGTCAGAGCTAAAAAAACGCAACATTGGAATTCTCATTACCGACCACAACGTGCAAGAAACACTTTCTATCACTGATAGAGCCTATCTTTTGTTTGAAGGAAGTATTCTTAAATCTGGAACAGCTGAAGAGTTAGCAGCGGATGAACAAGTTCGAAAAGTATATCTGGGACAGAATTTTGTATTGAGAAAGAAAGTTTAAATCACTCTAATTCTTTTCTACTCATTCGCTTGTTTTTACAAAGGTCAAAATAGATTTTTCTTCTTTCCTTAATTTCGAAATAAATTATGCACTTTGCTGAATCAAGAAATTTAAAATCGGTAGTTGAAAGCATTTTTTCTCTGCCGTTTCTTCGAATTTTATAAAGCCGATATGCGTCGTATCTTCTAGGAAAATTACCGTATTGACCATGGACAAATTTGTAGTTGCCAATTGTTTGAACTTCCCAAGTGTTTACAAGCCTTTCACGATAAAACAAATGTGCACAACTTGAAAGTAAGATTAAAATAAAGTACAAAAAAATAACCTTCATGTTTAAATGGAGTAATTCCTTTATAAATGCCTTGGTTTATGTCTGCAAATAACTATTCTTTCGACATTGAATAGGAAATTTACTATCGATATAAAATTAAGTATACAACTTCTACCCTTTTCATAAAGTTGCATAGGATATGAAACCTGCACAACTTTATGAATTAGAATATTAGTTCTTCAACTTATTTATTAGTTCATCAACTTATTCAATCACAATTTTCATTTCCACACGACGGTTTTTCTTACGTCCTTCTGGTGTGTTGTTATCTGCAATTGGTTTTGTCTCTCCGAAGAATAAGGTGTTCAAACGAGTTGCTTCAACACCTTTTGAAACTAAATAAGATTTCAAAGATTCAGCACGTTTTTTAGACAATACCATATTTTTGTCATCATCTCCAACATTATCGGTGTGACCTGCAATTTCTAATTTCCAAGTTGGTTTTTTCAATAATACCTCTGCCAACTCATCTAATGAAGGCTTAGATTCATCTTTGATAATATCTTTTGCGGTTTCAAACTCAAGGTTGTCAAATGCCATTTTCAATACTTCAATAATCTCTTGTTCGATTACTGGACATCCTTTGTTATCTTTAGGTCCAGGTGTATTCGGACATTCATCTTCTTTGTCCAATGTACCATCTTTGTCAGTGTCAATTAAAGGACATCCTTTATTTGTTTTGGGTCCAGCCAATGTTGGGCAGTCATCATCTTTATCCAACAATCCATCGCCATCTGTGTCTGGCCAAGGGCAACCGTTATTTTCTTTTGGACCTGCAACCTCTGGACAAGCATCCAAGAAATCAAATATTCCATCCGCGTCTTTATCTGGACAACCTTGATATTCTCTTGATCCAGGGACTTCAGGACAAGCATCCTCATCGTCTTTAACTCCATCACCGTCTGTGTCAGGACAACCTTTAAATTCTTTTAATCCTGCAATTGTTGGACATTCATCTAAAGCATCTTTGATTCCGTCTTTATCTGTGTCTGGACAACCTAAGAATTCTTTTATACCAGCAACTGTTGGACATTCATCTTCTTTGTCAGGAATACCATCTTTATCCGTGTCTGGACAACCTCTAAATTCTGGTAAACCAGGCACTGTTGCACAATCATCATCCATATCTTTGATTCCATCCCCATCTATATCTGGACATCCTTTGAAACTCCAAACTCCAGGTTCAGTAACACAATCATCTAATTTATCAGAAACTTTGTCTCCGTCTTTATCTTTTGGTGCATCGTAAAGAACAGGAACTCTAAGTCCCATAAAAAATTCTGCTCCTTGAACTTTACCTTTTCCAGCAAGTGTTCTGAAATCCGTTATACCAACTGTCAAAGGACCTAAACGAGTTGCCAAACCAGCTTTAAATCCAGAATATTCATTAACTGAAAGTGGAAGATGTACTCCAAACCAAGCGTGGTCAAAACTTGGAGTAATTGAAACTTGATTTGCAACTTTTACTTTTGTCGCTCTTTTTGAAGAAATGATATTAAACATTCCTGTTGCATTTACATAGAACCATTTCCAAATATGGTAATCAGCTTGAATACTAAAAGCAGAAGGAGTACGCATATAAAACGTTTCTGAAGGATCTTCTAAAGCTTTCCAATCCGAATTACCTGCAGCTGTTGATTCATTAATCAAAGTGTCAATTAATCGGTCAAAGTGGATAAAACTATTTGCTACGTCAAAGCGATTTAAATCGAATAAATTGGTTGTATTTACACTAAAGTCACGGCTTAATCCTCCTTTTTCAAAACGCATACCACCCAAATCTAAAACAGAAAAACCAACGCGTGCTTTGTATTTGTTCATGTTGCGTTTCCAAAGATTCGTCTCATTATCCATATCGTATTTATGTTTTTCCCAATCAGGTCGCCACTCATACACAAAACCTAAATCTAAACCTAACCCAAATTTTGCAGAAGCTTTTGGAATTCCACCACCATCGGCAACTAATTGATCAATGTTTTTAGAGTATCCATAAGCAAAATCACCCGCCAAATATTGAGAAGTATCTTCATTCACTAAGTTGTAGGAAAAATTATTGGTGTACATATAAGCTGCGGAGTATCCTTGTAAATATTTAACCTTCCCTCCTGCTTTGAAAAAGTGTTCTTTTTGATCAAGCACCACTTGTGAATAGTTTAATCCATATTCTGTCCAAGATAAATGATTGATATTTAATAACTCTTCATTTAATTTTAAATTCCATAAAGCTGGATATTCTAAACCCTCTTCTGCCAAAACAGCCAACTTAGGATCCATATTGTCGATGTTTAAAATCGAACGTGCTTTAATACCAAATCCAACTGCAATTTTCGGATTAATATGAAACATAAAATTCAAAATATCAACTTGAAGATTCATATTCATTCCTAACGTCCTATTCGTGTTTTGGTCATATTTATGAACAATAAAGCGATCTATAAATGTTGAATCTGGCTGAGACCAAGCGCTTAAAATATCTTTCGAAAAAGAACCTTTCCACCAATAAGTTTCTCCCAAAGCATTTTGTTGAGCCGTGCGCATTGCTGCTGCATCGAAATAACCAAAGTTCTGATAAACGTTGACGTTTGTACTAAAAAGATTCAAATCGAACTTAAATCGACCATCGACAAAATTGGCAGGATTTACATCATTTCCCATCACTCCAGCGTAGTTACTAGACATCACACCTAGGTAATTTTGACTGAAGAAATTAAATGAAAGCGCGAAAAAGAACAAAGAGAGTAAGCGTTTTTTCATAGTTTATTGTTTGGTGTATTGAATTAAATAAGAGCCTAAGTAGGTTGTAATCGAAAAAGCATTAGCTCCAAACGGCGAGATTTCAATCTTTTGTTCACCGTGTCTTTCTGATTCGTCTATTTTATTCCCTTTTGTATCGTACAAATATAATTGATTTTCTATTGCATCAAGAATTCCTAAAATAGTTTTTCCTCTTTGATTTACAGCTACATGTACTGCACTTATCTCTTCTAAAACTAGCGTGCGCTCCCATAATTTCTGACCATTAAAATCAATTGCTTTTAAGTTCTTTCCTTGCTTTAATAAGAAATAAACTTGATTGTTTTGACTAAAAGCGCCCATCAAACTTGCGTCTTGATTAAGTCGAATTGATTTTCTTGCACCACTTGTTTGTTGTAAAGTCAATGTTCCATTTTTTACACTTCCAAAATAAACTGCATTCGCAAACGGAAATACGTGTGTTGACGAATCAATATTCAACGTTTTTGTACTCTTCCTTTTTACGATTTCTGAAATATAAGCAGTGGTTTTTCCAACTGAGACACAATAGGCTTTTCCATTTTGGGTATAGCTATAAATTCCTTTGACTGATTCACTTAATCGTAAGACCTTTAGTGTTTTTCCAGCAGTATTGAAAACACTCACATTATCAATTCCATCGCCAACGAAATAGACTTCTTTATTTTCAACTTGTAAACTTGATGGAGCGACAGAACTTACAGGTTTGAAACGATAAATTATTCTTCCATTCAAGTCTAAAATTTGAGTCTCTGTACTTGTGCATAACGAAAATGTACTATTTTGAAATGAAAAAATAGAAAATGCGGATGGAATTTCTGTCAATTGTTTTTCCCATCTTTTTGAACCATTTGAGTAACCCACTAATTTGTTTGTCTCTGTCAATAAAACGACATTCCCACGCCCATTAAAAGTTACGAAATTTAAAATTCGCTCCCCCGGATTCATCGAAAAATAATCTTTTATCTTCTCGTCTTTAATGTTAGTTAAACCCGCATTGTCTTTGTTTATGCAGGTTGTTTCAATCAAGGTTTTATTGAGAATACTTTTAGCAACACTTTTTGTAGTGGTAACATTCCTGTAAATTACCTTTCGTGGTAGTGTGCTGAAAACTTGTTGTATTTTTTCTTGATTTTGCGATAACGTTTTTCCTAGACTCATTTCCGTCAACACCTCATCTAAGTATGATTTATTTCTACCAACCAGGCAAATACCTTCGTTTTCTACAACATAAAATTTTGACGTAGTATCTTTCTTCCAAGCGTCGCAAAATGACACTTTCTCGTATTCTCCAAAAGCTTCATTCTTTTCCGGAAGACCAAACTGATCATTTAAATTTTGAACCGGATTTTGACCCTCTTTAAAATCAAAAATTGCAAGTTCAACAGAACCATTTGATAAAAATACAATTCCATTTTTTATCCATTTTTTGAAATCACTTTTACGAAAGGTAGCATCAGTTTCCGAAAAGTAATTATTTTCATAAAAAGTATAACTCGTGAAATTAGCTGAAATTACACTTGAAAAAAGTAGTTTATCGTCGCATAGTTTCGCTTTTGAGTTGAGTAATTTTGTTCTTTTATAGCTTAGCGTTTTATCTGCTTTTTGATAAATATCTGTGACAACAGGTTCTTTTTCTTTTAAATCAATAATACTGTAAGAAGATTTACTGTCAACCGTTGGGAATTTAAAAGCTGAAATCGTCAATTCCCCTTGATATAGAGCCAATTGATTGTTTTTAAATTCTCCATTTAAACTTCCAAATTTAAAACTTCGTCTTCCAGTAAATTCAAAGTTAAACAAACCATTTGTGAGTAATTTTTCAACTGACTTCTTCGACCAATTGTCTTTTTTTTCCATTACAAATAGGGCGCGTTTTGAACTTACAAATAATGAAGTGGATTGATTTGTTCGTGATAAAAGAAAAATTGCAATCGTTTGATTACTAGGTAAAATCTGAATACTACTTGCATTCCAATCAAGTTCATTTTCTTGGTGAACAACCAAAACTTGTTGATCAAGTTTATTAAAATAATGCTTAAAATCAATGGAATTTTCATTGGAAAGTAACTCGATGGAAACAAATACTGACCAAGCAATGCAAATCAATACAACAGAAATGGGAAGAATTCTCTTAAACATTACCTTTTTAGGCAAAAGTAATTGTATTCTACGCTGTTAAACTTGTGATGAGAAGTATAAATTAACAATAAGTTGTTTAAGCTAATTTTATTCAAAATCACTTGCTTCGAAGAGCGTTTTTTCAGGAAGTAAACGAAATGAAAGACGATGATAAGGAGTTACTCCATATTTTTTAATTGCCTCGCGATGGTCATTTGTAGGATAACCTTTATTTTTCTTCCAATTATACATCGGATATTCTTCGTGAAGTTGCTCCATTATGTAATCTCTATGGGTTTTGGCTAAAATAGAGGCAGCAGCAATTGCTTGGTATTTTGAATCTCCTTTAACGATGCAAGCGTGATTTATTTCAGGATATTTATGAAAACGATTGCCGTCAATCAATAAAAATTCAGGTTTTACTAATAAACCATCGACAGCTAAATGCATTGCCTTAAAACTGGCATTAAGAATATTCATTTGATCAATACCTTTTTCATCAACAATACCGATTGCATATGCTACAACATTTGACTCTATTTCAATTTTTAACTGATTCCGATTTTTCTCACTTAGTTTTTTTGAATCATTCAAACCTTCAATAAAATGATTTGGGTTTAAAATTACAGATGCAGCAACAACGGGACCCGCCAAACACCCACGACCGGCTTCATCACAACCAGCTTCTACTTGATTTTCTTTAAAAAAAGCGTTTAAATTTCCCATTTGTTTGTTTTTGGAATATATTTTGTAGCTTAGCGATAAATCTAATAATTTAAGTTATGAAAAAGTTTCTTTTAGCAGCAGTTTTTTTAGTTAGTACATTCATTTCTTTAGCTCAAGATAATTCAACTGCGGTTTGTGGTACTAAGTTAGCATTAACACAACAAAAGGATGCAGGTAAAATAAAAATGAAATTACCAGCAAGTATTTCTGAAGAAGATGTAAGAAATTATGCAAGCTATTATGAAAAAATGTTTACAGTCGATTTTAATAATTCAACGCACGAAATTGTGTACAATATGGTTGTAAACGATGCTAACAATAGAAGAGTAATTTTGAGATTTCTTTCTGCTAATCAAATTCAAAATGTAATTGTTGAAGGAAGAGTTTATACAGCTAATGACTTCTACGATGCGTTTTTGAAATAAAACACATTGACACTTCAAGTAGTAGGTGCTGTTCTTCAGAATGGCACCTTTTTTATTTCCAATTATTTCTTCAATAGAAAATAAGCTATCAAAAAACTTACAATTGGGATTCCTATTTTCAAGCCAATTGATTCAAAAAGAAACAATGCCATTAAATTTATTGGAATCAGAAAAATCGCCAATAAATGATAACGACCTTGGTTTTTATTGTCTGAATTCATAATAAAGTACGGGTGTAAAACAGCAGTGTAGTGGTATATCAAATGGATTTAAGTCATCAATTTCAACAAATTCGTCAAATAAACTAATTCCAATGAAAAGACATTCAGGCGAACATTTTGCTAAAAGTTTGTCATAAAATCCTTTTCCATAACCAACTCTATTTCCTTTTTTGTCCAAAGCTAGAAGTGGTACAAAAACAAGGTTTAAAAGTGATTCAGACACGATTTCACCGTATTTAGGTTCGGGAATACCAAATGCATTTACTTCTAATTGTGAAACGTTCTCATATCTATATAAAGTGAGACTACAATCTTCAAAGTTTGATTTTGAAATAACAGGTTTTGCACCTTGAATAATCAATTCTTCTAAAAGTGGATACGAATCGAATTCCTTTTGTTTTTCAATGGGTAGAAAAATACTCACTTCTTTATTCTTTAAATCGAATTGATTGAGTATTAAATTCGTAATCTGCTGTGACTTACGATTTAATTCTAAATAAGAAAGCCCTTTTCGTTTTTCTTTGAAAAGGGCTCTAATTTCTGATTTTAACATTGTAATTCTACAATGAAAAACATTATAATCTTATTCTTAAATTATTTAATTTTCTGTTGTCCACTATATCAGCTGCCTTTCTCAAGCCGCCCATAATTTGACCTTGCATACTGTTTTTCAAATTAGCTAACATTTGATCTTTTTCGATTTTGTAATTAGCAGCAGCAGGTGCTTTTGTAGTTTTAATGACTTTAATAACATAAACTCCTGTTTTACCTTTTAAAGGCAACGTTCTGTTACCGTCTTTAATTGCTGCAGAGAAAAGCGTTCCAATAATTTCTGGTTCGTAACCTGCACCCATAATTTGTGGATTGCTGAATGTTACTTCTGCATTCAAAACTGTAGTATTTGCGCTTCTAGCAATAGCTTCAAGTTTTTTACCTTTCGCCATTTGATTCATAAAACGTTTCGCTTTTTTCTCTTCGATTAAATCGCGTTCCATTTGTGATCTTACATCTTCGAATTTAGGAGTTCCTTTTTCTTTGATAGATGTAACCATTGCAATTACATATTTTTCTTTGTCTTTGATTGGGTAAGAAGTCAATGAACCAACCGCTACATTTTCAGAATAGGCAAGCTCTAAAATTTTATCAGCTGCAAGCGTTGTAGTAAACCCATAAACTCTTGGATTATTGTCTTCTAATGATAAAGGTCTAGCGAAATAGTTTGCTTTTCTTACGATTGTGTCAAATAAAGCTACTTTCTTCGCATTATCTGTTTCTTTAGAAATTTTACGATCCAATTTATAAAGAATGTTGTTTACTTCACTTTCTTTATTTGCGATCGTTTCTTCTGATGCTTTAAAGATTTTCGAAACAGAAACTACTAATGGGAATTTAGATGCTCCTCGATCCATTACTTCAATAATATGGAAACCAAAGTCAGTTTTAACGATTCCAATCTTACCAATTGGAGCAGTTGCACAAAAACTGCCAAACTCAGAAACCATTTCTCCTTCTAAAAAATCTTCATACAATCCACCTGTTGTTTTTGATCCTGGATCTTCTGTATGTTTTGTTACCAATTCAGCGAAATTATCTTTGTTGATAACCTTTAATAAACTATCTGCTGTTTTTCTTTTCGCTGCAATCACTTTTTCATCTTTCGAACCATTTGTTGAAATTAAAAGGTGACGTGCTTTCAAACTTGAAGGTGTAAATCCAATTACTTTAGAAATAACCACATTTTCTTTGTTTACGTATGGACCAACAACTTGACCAACTGTAGCAAGCTTAAAAATTGTATCATAATCTCTTGGATAAGTTTGAAAACGTTCTGCTTTTGGATGTCCTTCTGGAACTGCTGTTGCACGTTTATCTCCAAAATACATTTTGTTTTCGCTATTCTTTAATACGAAGATTGAATCATTTGTAGAACTTGAAAATTCAGCTTTCAACTTTGATAGTTCTTTATTAAAAGTTACTGAATCTTTTCTTGATGGAGCAATAACAACATCAAACATTTTCACTTCTCTTGAATCTGTTCTTACTCTATATTTGCTATCATCCTTATGCTCTTCATAGTATTTTTCTAATTCAGCATCACTTACTTTAACATCTTCATCGCTAATTTCTGTATATCTTCTTAAAACGAAAGCGATACTTTTCATCTCTTTTTGACCGAAGTATTCTTGTTCTGCTTCTAATTTTGTAACATAAACACCTTGATTCAATAAAGCGAAATATTTCTCTTGTTTTCTTCTATCAGTGTAATACTGTTTTGTATTCTCCCATTGTTGCTTAGCTTGTGGTTCTTTGCTTGTTTTTAGCTGATCAATCGTTTTTTGCAATTTTTGACGACCAGCGATTGTTGATGCATCAGTTATTGTATTTGTCAATGAATCAGTAAAAAACTGAGCTAAATCTTGCAATACATTGAAACCATCTGTTGCCATTAAATAGGCATTGAACTCTCTTTCAGAAACACTGATACCTAGTTGCTCATATTCTTTAGCTAGAATAGTTGAATCCACCATGAAATTCCAAGCTTTATCACTTGCAGCTTCCATTTCTTGCTCTCCAAAAGGCTTTTGATTTTGTTCAGCCTGTGCTCTTTCTTGATCCTGAACACGTTGACTTGTAGTTGAATAAATATTAGCATCTACTTTTTCACCAAAAACAGTTCCGATTCCATAAGCACCTTCGCTGAAACCAAACATGTTTTTATAATCTGACAAGATAAATGATAGTAATGCAAGGCCAATAACCCCTACTAATAAACCTGATTTTGAACGTATTTTTCCAATTAATGCCATTTCACAAAAAATTTAAGTGTGCGAAGATAGAAAGAAATGTATAATTATCACTATTTCAAACGAAAAAAGGAGGCTATCTGCCTCCTCCTTTAATCTGTGGTTTAATTTCTCCTTTAGGTTTTGGACTAGATTCTGAACCTGAGCCTTCTTTTTTCGGGTCCTTTGTTTCTTCTTTTTTGATTTCCTTTGGTGGAGACGTCGTAATTTTTGTTTCCACTTTTGGTTTTGTTGGCACTGGTGTTGCAGCAGGTTGAGGTGTTGCCTTAACTTCCGTTTTAGGTTTTACTGGCGCTGGGGTAACAGTAGGAGTTGGTGTTGGAGTTGGATTTTTCGGTGGACTTGTAACTGTTCCAGAATTAGTTGGTGTTTTTCCTCCGTTGTTTGTTTTACCGTCCTCTTTGTTTTGAGTTGCTGTTCCACTACCTAAACCTCCATTTGCTCTTTGACCAGGGTTGCTTCCTCCTCCATTATTATTTTGATTAGTTGGATTGGTTGGGGTTGGCGATGAATCATTTCCTCCTCCTCGACTTGGAGTTGTCGGAGTTGAAGGACTTGTAGTACCATTTGTCACGTAATTAATCGTAAGTGTTTCAGATAATTGATTACAAGAATTAGAAGTATTTACTTGGAAGGTATTCACACCTGGAACCAATTGCACATTTCCAACTACTAACTGTCCGTTAATTGAGAAATTGTTGTTGGGAGTTCCATTTTGGGTAACATTAATAACTGTTTGATTATCAACATTAAACAAATTAAACTGAATTACTTGATTTGGTGAAGTAACTGTTGTGTTTCTCGCAGTAGGACTAATTAATGACAAAGTTGTTGGTTTACATCTTGTGATGGAATAAATATCTGAATCTGTTCCACAAGAATTTGTTGCAGTGATTTCAACTGTTGTGGTTCCATTTTGAAGTGGAAGCGTTCCAGTGATAATACCATTAACATTTGAATAAGCAGTCACAACATTTCCATTCACTTTTACAACAACATTTGTCTGTTGAGTATAATTCTGAATTACAGCACTTACATTCAAACTTGAGTTTTGTGTATATGTTCCAGAAGCTGGTGTTGTAGTATTGTTAATTACTGGCACATTACAATTTTGATAAATCAATGTTCTATTCAAATTGGCATTTCCACATTGATTTGTTGCACTAATAGAAAAGGTATTTGTTCCAGATTGAAGTGTAACTGTTGATTGTAAAACGCCATTTGAGAAATTAGCTGCAGTTGGCACACCGTTTAATTTAAACACAATGCTTTGTGGGTTGGTAACATTTGCAATATTTGCCGATAAATTAAACAAAGCGTTGGTTACCGTTGAACCTTCATCAATAGGGTTAACATAGTCAATTACAGGTGCATCACATGTTCCAAAATTGATAACAGTATCTCTGGTTGCAGTACCACAAGCGTTTGTCGCAGTAACTCTAATCGTATTAGCACCGTTTTGTAAAGTCAAGGTTGTTTGAATTGTTCCACTTTGATAAGTATAATCAGAAACTGGAGAATTATTGAGTGATAAATTAATTCCTTGCTGACTTGGAACATTTGTAACAGTTGCAGAGAAGAAATAAGTCAAAGTTGAACCTCTTGAAATTGTTGGGTTAAATACGATTGTCGGAAGCTGACAGGCAAAAATTGCTGTTTTTGTTTCAGTTACAGTCCCACAAGCATTTGTAGCTACTAAAACAAATGTATTTAAACCTTCTTGTAAAGTAACACTTGCTTGAATGTTACCATTGTTGAATGTAAAGTTTGAAACAGTATTTCCATTTAATTTCAATGATATTCCTTGTGCTGAAGTGATGTTTTGAACACTAGCCGTGAAATTGAATACACTTGAGTTAACAGTCGTTCCGTTTGAACTTGGTGAATTGATTACAGCAGTTGGTGAAACACAATTATTAAATGTTATTGACTGAGTTTCTGTGACTGTTCCACAAGCGTTAGTAGCTGTTAAAACAAACGTGTTTAATCCTGGAGCTAAAGTTACATTTGCTTGAATAGTTCCATTTGCGAAACTGAAGTTTGAAATTGTTGTACCATTCAATTTTAACGAAATTCCTTGTGCTGAAGTGATGTTTTGAACACTAGCAATGAAATTAAACGCACTTGAATTAACAGTTGTTGCGTTTGCACTTGGTGAATTGATGACAGCCGTTGGAGGAACACAATTATTAAATGTTACTGATCGAGTTTCTGTGACTGTTCCACAAGCGTTAGTAGCTGTTAAAACAAACGTGTTTAATCCTGGAGCTAAAGTTACATTTGCTTGAATAGTTCCATTTGCGAAACTGAAGTTTGAAATTGTTGTACCATTCAATTTTAACGAAATTCCTTGTGCTGAAGTGATGTTTTGAACTGTAGCTGTGAAATTGTATGCCCCTGTAGCAACTGTTGTTCCGTTGGCACTTGGCGAATTAATTACCGCAGTTGGTGGAAAACATGTGTTAAATGTTATAGTTTCAGTATCGGTAATTGTTCCACATGCGTTTGTTGCTGTTAAAACAAACGTATTCAATCCTTCTTGTAAGGTAACATTTGCTTGAATAGTTCCATTTGTGAAACTGAAGTTTGAAATTGTTGTACCATTCAATTTTAACGAAATTCCTTGTGCTGAAGTGATGTTTTGAACAGTAGCTGAGAAATTAAACGCTGCTGCAGAAACAATAATTGCATTAGCACCTGGCGAAGAAATTGATGCGGTTGGCGGAATACAATTGTTATAAGTAATTGATTTTGTGTCACTCACTGTACCACAAGCATTAGTTGCAGTTAAAACAAAAGTGTTTAATCCAGGAGCCAAGGTTACACTTGCTTGAATTGTTCCATTTGCGAACGTAAAGTTTGAAATAGATATTCCGTTTAGCTTCAAAGAAATTCCTTGTGCATTAGTAATGTTTTGAACGCTAGCTGTGAAATTATAAGCACTTGCAGAAACAGGCGAAGCACCATTTGAAGGATTTGAAATCGCTACAACCGGAGTTACACAACTACTGAAATTTACGGTAATCGTTTGAGTTGCTGTTCCACAAGTATTTGTTGCAACAATCACAAATGTATTCAATCCATCTTGTAACTGAACTGCATGACTCAATTGACCATTTGTAAAACCAAAATTGGTGATTGGTGTTCCGTTTTGAGTTAAAACGATTCCTGATGCATTTACATTTTGGATGGCTGCAGTAAGATTAAATGATGGACGATTTACCGTAATTCCTGAATTATTAGGATTCGTAAAACTTACCGTCGGTGGAACACAATTATCAAATGTAATTGAAGTAGTTTCTGTTGCAACTCCACAAGGGTTGGTTGCTACAAGTGTAAAGGTATTTAAACCTGCCTGTAAAGTAAGGTTTGCTGAAATTTGACCATTTACGAAACTAAAGTTAGAAATTGTTGTTCCGTTTTGTTTCAATGAAATCCCTTGTGCAGTTGTTATATTCTGAACATTAGCTTTGAAATTATAAGCTGCGGTTGCGACTGTGGTTCCTGATACCGCTGGATTTATAAAGCTTACTGTCGGTGGAACACAATTGTTAAATGTAATTGAAGTAGTTTCTGTAGCAACTCCACAAGGGTTGGTTGCGACAAGTGTGAAGGTATTTAATCCTGGCTGTAATACTACGTTAGCAGAGATTTGACCATTTACGAAGCTAAAATTGGAAATTGTTGATATTCCATTTTGTTTCAAGGATAAACCTTGGATACTTGAAATGTTTTGAACTGTTGCTCTAAAGTTAAAAGAAGATGCTGAAACCGTTGTTCCAACTGCTGTTGGATTTGTAATGTTTATAGATGGTGGAACACAATTGTCAAAAGTAATTGTAGTTGTTTCACTTGCCACACCACATAAATTCGTTGCTACAACAGAAAAGGTATTTAACCCAGCTTGTAAAGTTACATTCGCTGTGATTTGTCCATTTACAAAACTATAATTTAAAATCGTTGCGCCATTTTGTTTCAATACAATACCTTGCGCGTTAGCAATATTTTGAACATTCGCTTTGAAAACAAAAGCAGCATTTGCAATAGTTGTCCCCGAGTTTGCTGGATTTGTAAAGCTTACTGCTGGTGGAACACAGGTATTTAACGTAATGTTCAATGTTTTAATCGCAACGCCACATGAATTTGTTGCCGATAATGTTATAGTATTTAAACCTTCAACTAACTGTAGATTTGCAGAGAAATTTGAGTTTGCAAAATTGAAAGATTTACCTAAACCATTTTGTGTAAATGAAATATTTGATGGTAAATTAATTCCTGCCACAACTGCTGCTAAAGCAAAATTCGGATTAGTAACTGTTTGAGTTGTGTTTTGAATTCCAGTTAACTGAATATTTGGTGGAACACAATTATCATAAGTGATTGTTGAAGTCTCAATTACAGTTCCACATGAGTTAGATGCTGAAACTATAATAGTATTTACCCCTGGAATCAAATTTAAGTTTGCTGTCAAGATTGCATTTGATAAATTGAATGTTACATCTTGCCCATTAACTTTCAATCCTACAGATTGTGCGTTTGTTGAACCTGAAATTGCTGCTTTGAATTGGAACTGTGCAAAATTGATTGTAGTGTTGTTTATCACTGGATTCAAAATAGAAATCGCAGGTGGTGTACAATTCACAAAGCTGATAGCAGTAGTTTTAGTATCTGTTCCACAAGCATTTGTTACTGTAATTTGGAAATTATTTACTCCATTTGATAGCGTTGCATTTGCTTCGATTAAACCATTATTGTAATTGAATGGAATAACTTGGTTGTTTTGTTTTAAAACGATTTGTTGCGCATTTGTGATATTTGTTACGGATGCTTTGAAAGCTAAAGTGCTCGCATTCACAACTGATCCACTTGCTGTTGGATTCAAAATAAAGACGCTTGGAGCAATACAATTGTTATAATTGATAACCAACGTTTTTGTTGATGTTCCACAAGATTTTGTAGCTGTTAATACAAAAGTGTTGTTTCCTGGAACTAAAGTTAGAGCGCTAGTTAATTGCGAATTGAAGTAATTGAAATTAACTGGATTTCCATTTTGAGTCAATGAAAGTCCTTGTGCATCCAACATATTTTGAATCGTTGCATTTAAAACAAATGCCGCATTAGTAACTGTAGTATTTGTGTTTGCAATCAACACATTTGGCGCAATACAATTGTCATAGTTTACATAAATTGTTTCGATATCGCTACCGCAATTATTAATCGCACCAATAGAAATCACATTCATTCCAGGTTGCAATTGTAAGGTAGATTGAACTAGTTTCGTTGTTGTACTATAAGTGAAATTGTTGATGTCAATTCCATTTAATTTCAATGAAACATTTTGTTTCGCTGCGATATTGTCAATTCTTGATTTGAAAACCAAAGAAGCAGTATTTACAGTTGAATTATTTGTTGGATTATTCAAGGTTACAACTGGAGCTGCACAATTTTGATAATTAATCGTAAATGTTTCAGATGCATTTCCACAGGAAGAACTAGCTGTAATAACAAAAGTATTGATGCCATTCGCTAATGTTGTTGGGAAAATCAATTGTCCATTATTCAACGTGAAATTCGTTACAACAATTCCATTTTGGGTCACACTTACTGATTGGTTAGAAAGTACGTTTCTCAGAAATGCTTGAATGGTTGTTGCAGCTATATTGGTGGTTGTTCCTGTAGTGCTTGGACTAATCAATTGCACTGTTGGTGAAACACAATTATCAAATGTTACACTTGCTGTACTTGTGATTGTTCCACACAAATTTGTTGCTTCAATTTTAAAAGAATTTAAACCTGGTGCAAGCGCAACATTACTAGTAAATAAACCTGAGATTGGGTCGAAACTGAAACCGTTCACTTGAATATTATTTTCAAAGAATTTAATTCCAGCAACATTTGTCACATTCGTAATAATTGCATTTACCGTAAAATTGGAGTTTTTTACTATTGTCCCTTGAACTGGATTTGTAAATGTGATTTTTGCAGATAAGCAAGGATTGTAAGTAATTGTGAACGTTTTTGTATCTGTTCCACAATTGTTTTGTGCTTTAATGGTGATGGTATTTACACCTTCAACTAAAACCAAATCCGCAGTAACTCTTTTTGTTAGCGTGTTGTAATTAGAGGGTACAATTTGATTCAAGTTATTGTAAATCGTAACGTTTTGTGCGTTTTGCAATTCAGTTACAGATGCATCTAAACGATATTGAGCAAAATTTACTACTTGATTATTTTGTGTGTTGAATGTTATAACTGGAGGCGGACAATTGGTATTGAAATTATTAATATTTCCAGTGCTGTTTGTTCCATCAGTAGGAGCAGTTGTGTTACCATTTCCTCTTGTTCTAAATCTGAAATTAAGGTAAAGCGAAGTGTAGTGATACAAATCATTTTTTAATCTTGGAGTTGTTGAAACAAAACCATCGAAATCATCTCCGCGAGTGAAAGTTGTTTTATGCTCTAAACCTAAAGAAACACGTTTACCGATTTGATAACCTAAACCAAAACCAAGGCTCGGCATAAAATAAGCTTGATATGCATTTGAACTCCCATCAAGTGGAGAATCATAAATTTTATCTAAAGCTGAAGATAGTTGTGGTTGGATTGGACCGTTTGCCAACATAGAACTATAATCATATAAAGTAGAGTTATTATTTTGATCTAATAAATCACCATACGTTTGTTTGAATGTTAGACCAACTCCACCGAAAATATAAGGATCCCAACCAGAGCGTTCTCTTAAAGAGTTTAAGTGTAAAGCTAATTCTAAAGCCACACGGTGAACGTCTGATTGAAAATTATTTACCGTAAAACCATATTGGTCTTTGTATTCCTGCAAAGCCGTTCCTGTGTAATTCAACAGTGAGGTGGTATCATTATCTTGACCATACCACATTCCTCGCAGGTAACGCGCTCTTAAATCGAAGCTAATAACACTTCCGTAATTGTAGTTAAACGATTTTCCGAGCACCAATCCCCAACCTGTTGACGTTTGATTTTTAACGTCTGTAGTGTTCCAAGTTCCACCGATGTTGAAACCCAAAAACCATTTGGAGGTATTGTCGTAATCTACTTTTTGAGCTTGAAGCTGAAAGAAACTGAGGCAAAGAACGATAGCAATGTAGAAATTTTTCATAATAAGGTAATTAAGTTGAAAGCGCAAACCGATTTTCGTGCCAAAATTCCGAATAAAAAGTTTTATAGCCTTGATTTTTGAAATAAATATAGTGTTTTTGATGAAATTACTCACTTAATTATCTTCATTTCAATGAATTAGCGGAATTTGTTAAGGAAGTGTTAATGGTGTTTTTGAGTTGTGCAGGATTTGAGTTGCGTAGGATTTGAAATCTTGCGAAACTCAAACTTTGCGAAACTCAAATTTAATAAAACACATACCCCTGAAATCGCAAAATCCACATGAAATTTGAATTTGCTTCTTTTTGAATGGTTGAACCTAAAAGCTGCGTTTTGGTGTCGTAGATGATTTGAAGATCTTTGGTGAATTTTTCGTTTTTATAGGTGTGTTTTTCAATCACATTTCCAAACGAATCGTATTTAAAAACCCATTCTTCGTAAGGCGCCACCAACTCACTATGGTACATCGATACTCTTGAAAGCAAACCTTTTTCATTGTAGGTATACACTTTTTTGTATTCCGAAGAAGCCATTCGCATTCGTTGTGTTGTTTCAATTAAATAACCATCCGAATTACGCTTTTCAGTTTCTTCTAAATAAGGTAAATTGTAGTTGTTATAAATCACTTTTTTCCAACCATTTTCTATTGGGAAATAGCGCATTGATTCGTTGTTTATCAAAAATGATTGAAGCACTTTTCCCGAATCGCCAAGTACATCCCTCCTATTTTCCACGTAAATTAAACGGTTTAAGGAATCGTATCTGTAATGAAATGAACTGATTCCACCGTATTCACTTTTACGATGCATACTGATTTTACCAGCACTTGTGTACTCGTAAAAATTCATTAAAGTATCGGTTTTGGTGTCAACCGTTTTCGTTTCAAAAGTCGAAATCAAATAACCTAAACTATCGAATTTGTATTCGAAAACGTCTTTGGTATTTCGAATCATATCGCCATCCTTTTTAATGGAATAATTTCCACTGACCGATTTTATTTTATTGACACGGATAAAATTTACATCAAAATAAGGCAAATCTGTGAAGGCATTTCCCTCCAAATTATAAATCATTTGCGCACTCGAAAACGAAGCGAAAAGTAAAAAAACAATCGGTAAAAGTTTTTGAAGCGAACTTATCAATTTACAAACTTGCTAAAATGGATTTCCAACTTGCTTTTTCTGCAATGATTGTTCCAAGATTTTCGATTGGCACGCGCTCTTGTTGCATCGTATCTCTATCGCGAATGGTTACGGTGTTATCCTCCAAGGTTTGGTGGTCAACTGTTATTGCGAAAGGTGTTCCAATTGCATCTTGACGACGGTATCTTCTTCCGATTGCGTCTTTTTCGTCGTACTGAACGTTGTAATCAAATTGTAAATCACGAAGAATTTCACGCGCTTTTTCAGGTAATCCGTCTTTTTTAACCAACGGTAAAATAGCAGCTTTGTAAGGTGCAAGTACAGCTGGGATTTTTAAAACAGTACGTTCTGAACCGTCTTCTAATTTTTCGTTTTGGTAAGCAGCGCTCAGCACAGATAAGAACATTCTATCCAAACCAACAGACGTTTCTACCACATAGGGAACGTAACTTTGATTCATTTCTGGATCGAAGAATTGTAATTTTTTACCTGAAAATTGTTCGTGTTGTTTCAAATCGAAATCAGTGCGCGAGTGAATTCCTTCCAATTCTTTGAATCCCATTGGGAAATTATACTCGATATCTGCAGCAGCATTCGCGTAATGAGCCAATTTGATGTGGTCGTGGAAACGGTATAAATTATCACCTAAACCAAGATTTTTGTGCCATTTTGCACGTGTTTCTTTCCAGTATTCGTACCATTTCATTTCTTCTCCTGGACGTACAAAAAATTGCATTTCCATTTGTTCAAATTCGCGCATTCTAAAAATAAACTGACGCGCAACAATCTCGTTTCTAAACGCTTTTCCGATTTGTGCGATTCCAAAAGGAATTTTCATTCTTCCTGATTTTTGCACATTTAAGAAGTTCACAAAGATACCTTGAGCCGTTTCTGGACGCAAATAAATCGTAGAAGCATCACCAGCAACGGAACCTAATTCTGTTTTGAACATCAAATTGAATTGGCGCACTTCTGTCCAGTTTTTAGAACCTGAAATCGGACAAACTATTTCTAAATCGATTATTAAATTACGAACACCTTCTAAATCATTGTTTTCCAACGCGGTGCGCATTCTGTTTTCGATTTCTTCGATTTTTGTTAGGTTTCTCAATACGTTTGGATTCGTCGCACGGAATTGTGCTTCGTCGAACGATTCACCAAATTTCTTGATGCCTTTTTCAACCTCTTTCTCGATTTTCTGACGGATTTTCTCCATGTGTTCTTCCAACAACACATCCGCTCGGTATCTTTTTTTAGAATCTTTGTTGTCAATCAATGGATCGTTGAACGCATCTACGTGACCGGAAGCTTTCCAAGTCGTTGGGTGCATAAAAATCGCTGCGTCAATTCCCACAATGTTTTCGTGCATTTGCACCATGGATTTCCACCAATACGTTTTGATATTATTTTTCAATTCAGAGCCCAGTTGACCGTAGTCATATGTTGCAGCTAATCCGTCGTAAATTTCCGAAGAAGGAAAAACGAAACCATACTCTTTCGCATGGGAAATAATGTCTTTTAGTTTGTCTTGATTTTGTTCCATGCTGCAAAGATAAATTAGATATTAAACGTGGTAGTCCGCAAACAGAAACAATTTCAACATTGAAGTATTGAAAGTGGGAATTAGACTTGTATTTTTCAAATCTTTCTTACATTTGATTCATGCGACTATACATTAACGAAAACGAATATATTGACACCAATAAACCTTTAGATCTTTCTATTGGTTTGCAAGCAGGAGAAGGAAACCTAAGAGCTTGGTATGTAAATCCGCCAACTTTTGAGCCTGTTCGAGCTAATGGTTTTATTGGAAGCGTAAAAGAAGGTGGTGGTGTGAACTTTCGCGATGTTTTTTTTAATCCACACGGACACGGAACGCATACTGAATGTCATGGTCACATTACACCAGAGGTAGTTTCCGTAAATCAAAAGTTGCGCTCGTATTTTTTTAAAGCTAGATTGGTTTCTGTTCAACCTGAATTGCTTGAAAATGGGGATGAATTGATAACGAAAAGATTGCTGGAGGATAAAATAGATGAAACGCCATTCGAAGCTTTAATTATTCGAACGCTACCAAATTCGTTAGTTAAGACTTCAAAAAATTATTCAGACACCAATCCACCTTATTTGGATTTGTCAGTAATTGAACTTATCGAACAATTTGATGTGCAGCATCTATTAGTGGACATGCCTTCTGTTGATCGTGAATCTGATGAAGGAAAATTAGCTTTTCATCACGCATTTTGGAATGTTCCGGAAAATCCGAATGACAAAACGATAACTGAATTGATTTATGTTAAAGATGAAATCGAAGATGGTCTGTATATTCTTGAAATGCAATTGGCACCTTTTGAGAATGATGCGAGTCCTAGTCGTCCTGTTCTATATAAAATTCAAGAAAAATAGCCAATAAAAAAGGGCTTTGAGCCCTTCAATGTAGTAGATTATGTGTGATAGGTGGTTTCTTATAAAAAAACAGGAACTTCTTATGTGTAACTTAATGTTGACTCAAACTATTAAACTCTTATCAAACTAGAAAATAAACTGCCTCTCCAAGCAGCTGTCAACTTTACACATAAGAAGTTACCTGTATCTCTCCTTATTTCTTAAACAAATGTATTTATTCATTTTAATCCAAATCTATCAAATGAATATTTGAATATTATAAATGAATATTTTGAGCTTTTTATTGAATATTGCTTTTATAAAATATCGTGATTTTAGTCATTTACTTGTACTTCCAATACTTGTCCAGCGTTTGTTTTTAGGAAATAAACTCCTTTATACAAAGTTGAAACATCAAAGTAAGCAATCGTACTTCCTTGAAAAATGGTCTTTTTATCGATTAATTTTCCATTGATGTCCATTAATGAAATTTCTAAATCTTTTGCCAATAAACTATTTACTTGAACCATTAACGCATCATTAGTTGGATTTGGATAAACGCTAATTTTCTCAAAAGTAATCTGTTCGTCAATGGAAGTCGAAGGATTGTAAGTTGTTACTGTTTCTGTGATGCTAGTCACTTTAACTGCTGTTTTATTACCATAATAGGTTGGTCCAACCAAATAAGGATAGGCTGAATTCCAATTTTCATCAACTGTAGCGAAGTAGCAATAAATTCCATTTGGATATTCAGGAGTTATGCAAAAACGTCCATTATGTTCATCTAAATAATCAGCCTCTCCAGGATGTGAAATAAATTCATAATCTTCTCTAAAATAGCCCAATGGGTAAGTTGTACTTACAGCAGGTCCACTTGTAACCGTGGCTCCGGTTGGTGAAGTTGTGCGAGTTGTAATATTTCTCAATTGATACCCAGACTTCATACGTGTAATTCCACCAGTACCGTCTGCGTTTTTGAAAGCATAGGCTCCGTAAACAGGAAATCCATCATAAGCATAACCTATTAAAGGAGAATGCTCGTTTTCATTAATAACATACAAGCCATCTGCATCGTAAATATCACAAATCGTTGAAATAACTGTTAAATCCAATTTGAAAGCACTCGGATTTTGGTGGTGATGATAATTTCCTTGAGCTGGGTGACCTTTAGAACAGTCAAAACCAGCGCGTTCAGCAACAATTGCGTCTCTATTCCAAGGCATTGTAGCAGTTGGTCCACCTGGACAGGGTGGATTTCCAGGTCCGCCACAAAGCGCACTAGTATTTGCATTCCAAGCTACTCCATCACGATAATCAAACATGGCAATACCATTGATAAAAATCCCAATATTTCCACCTTGGGTGGCTGTGGCTGTGCCTGTGTTTTGGGTGGGGTTTAATGGCATTTTAAAAATAGCATTTTGATTGGTCGTGAAAGAAGGATTTCCGTCTAAAAAAGGACCTGTAATATAAGCTGGTACACCCGTTGCAGTGACATAAACCCAATTGTTTGAGTATTGTACTGACTGAACATTCACTAAGTCAGCATCGTTGATTGGTGTGGAATTTCCTTGAACATAATGTCTTCCGGTTGCTCCAGTTGTATTCCTTAACCAAGAACTGATTGCAGGATTTACTTGTGCATTGCTCCAAGCTGCTGAAAACAACAACACGATACTAAAAATCGATTTTTTCATAAATTTAAGCTAAGTTTATTGAGTTGATTTGAGAACAGAAAGTTAATTAACTTGTGCCGACTTTCTTTTTTTTTTATGTTCAATAAATCAACATAAAAAATGCTATTTATTGAACATAAAGAAAAGCCAAAGCGTAAACGCCTGACTTTTCTTTATTTTGCGGAGAAAGAGGGAGTATCTTATGATACTGACGGGGGAGTTTCAACTCAAATGCTGTTATGCTTAGCATAATAGCATTTGATTTGCGGAGAGAGAGGGATTCGAACCCTCGATAAGCTTTAGACCTATACACACTTTCCAGGCGTGCTCCTT
>CAZDKE010000027.1:0-44795 GCA_964506255.1 uncultured Lishizhenia sp.
TAAAAGTAGCCACTTGTGAACCAACTGCATTAAATGTCAATGTATTGAAAGTGAATGGGAAATTACCATTACAAATTGTAGTGTCAACTGTACTTGAAGTTCCAGGAATTACTGTGATTGTGCCTGTTGCTAACAAGCTACTGCATGTTGGCGTAGTAGTCGTTGTAACAAATACAGAATAATCTCCAGCAGTTGATGTTGTAAAATTTGAAACATTACCTGGATTAACTACACCACTAGGAACCGTCCAAACATAATTATAATTTCCTGCAGGTGTTGAAGTAGCAGTTATTGTAGCAGAATTACCTTGACAAATAATTTCACTATTAACCGATGTTGTTAAATTATTTATGAATGTTATCGTTCCTGTTGCTTGACTACTTGAACAAGAAGGTGTGGTATTGGTAGAAATAATAACAGAGTAATTTCCATCAATATTACTTGTAAAAGAAGAAACGTTTCCTGGGTCAGATACCCCAGGTGGAACTGTCCAAGTATAATTATAAGAACCAGCAGGACTAGGTGATGCAATAATTGTAGATGTTGTTCCTGTGCAAACAGTTTGGCTATTAACAGTTACACTTGGCTCAGGAATTACATTAACTGTAACTTGATCTGTTGTTGAAGATGGACATAAAGGATTTCCAGTTGATGAAGTAACAGTATACGTAATTGTTGATATTGGATTAACTGTTACAGTGCTACCTGTTGTTGCGCTAATAGAAGTATTTGGAGACCAAGTGTAGGATCCATTTCCTCCTGTAACGGAAAGATTTGTTGTTGTACCAGCGCAAATTGTCACGTTATTACTATTTAGGGTTACTGGTAACTGAACCCCTGTAGAAGCGCTTATTATGTAATTACAAACATCACCTGCGTAACCATCTATCATTAAGTAATATGTATTTCCGATGGTCAATCCAGACGCAGAAATTGTACCGCTTGTTTCATATCCTGGGCTCCAACAAGCATAACTAGTTATAGGACCGGATCCACAACCTCCACTGTAAATCATCATTTGTATTCCATCACCATATGTACAACTTTCAACAAAAACATTTAGAGTTACAGAAGTCGAAGATGCAACGAAACTTATAAAAGAGTTGTTTTCTATTGAACCGCAAAAAGTATTATCAAGTTGAGTCCAATAATCGGGTGTGTATGTACTGCTTGTATTGCCACAATATCCATTCAAGTCGCAAATAGGTGTTGCAACATCACAAGTATTTCCTGCAGGAGTATTTCCTGTACAATTAGGTACTGTTGTACATGTTGCCGAAATTGTAAATGTCCCTGTTGTTGTCAAGGATGTTGAATAATGTGCTACATAAATGTAATAAATAGTCCCTACTACTGTTGTAATGTTATAAGATTCTGTTCCATTAGACCCTGAACCATCTAAGCTTGTTAATACCGTATAAGCACCACATGAACCTGTCATTACCGTCATTTCTTGATCAAACCCCCCTGTACCAGTTGTTGAAAGTACTAGATTATCTCCATTTCCTGTAAAAGAATACCAAACTCCGTATGATGATGAACTTAATCCGGGCGCTGATTCTGCAATAGTAGATGCTGTTGTGCCAGCTAGCCCTATATTACCACATGATAAATTAATCGCATTAGGGCATTCATCATTTGAAGGTGGTGGTGGAGGTGGGGCAGGTTCTGTGACACATATACTAAAAGTTCCTGATCCTCCACCATAATCCCAAAAACGTATATAAATTGTTTGTCCGGGTGTTAAACCCGTTAACGAAAGATAGGGCATTGCTCCGTTAGCACTGTTATCATCATCACAAGCAATTTGAGTAAATGTTCCTGAACAAGAAGTTGCAGAATAAGCTGCCATTCCTCCATCAGTTATTGAACCAGTATTCGAATCAATATTTATTGCTCCACCTGAAGGTACAATTACACTAAACCACACGTCTTGACCACTATATGAAGCACACGTTGGTGCTGGTGGACCAGCAGTATTTGTTGCATTTACATTCGATGCTACTGTGTAGTTACAAGATGTAGAAATAGGTAGAACAGTTGCATTACACGGATCATCATTACTTGGAGGTGGTGGAGGTGGTGGTGGCTCAGTTACACAGATACCAAATGTTCCCGATCCTCCACCATAATCCCAAAAACGTATATAAATTGTTTGTCCGGGTGTTAAACCCGTTAACGAAAGATAGGGCATTGCTCCGTTAGCACTGTTATCATCATCACAAGCAATTTGAGTAAATGTTCCTGAACAAGAAGTTGCAGAATAAGCTGCCATTCCTCCATCAGTTATTGAACCAGTATTCGAATCAATATTTATTGCTCCACCTGAAGGTACAATTACACTAAACCACACGTCTTGACCACTATATGAAGCACACGTTGGTGCTGGTGGACCAGCAGTATTTGTTGCATTTTCATTTGTAGCTGCTGTAAAATTACATGTCGTTGATATAGGTAAAACGATTGCATTACAAGGGTCATCATTACTTGGGGGGGTAGGTGGTGGTGGCGGTTCTGTGGCACATATACTAAAAGTTCCTGTACCTCCTCCATAGTCCCAAAAACGTATATAAATTGTTTGTCCGGGAGTTAAACCCGTTAACGAAAGATAAGGCATTGATCCGTTAGCACTGTTATCATCATCACAAGCAATCTGAGTAAATGTTCCTGAACAAGAAGTTGCAGAATAAGCTGCCATTCCACCATCTGTCATTGTTCCTGTGTTGGAATCTACATTTATTATACCTCCTGCTGGAACAACTAAACTAAACCACACGTCTTGACCACTATATGAAGCACACGTTGGCGCTGGTGGACCAGCAGTATTTGTTGCATTTTCATTTGTAGCTGCTGTAAAATTACATGTCGTTGATATAGGTAAAACGATTGCATTACAAGGGTCATCATTACTTGGGGGGGTAGGTGGAAGTAATTCATTTACACATATTTGAAATGTACCTTCGGAACTATTATAACCCCATACTCTGATAAAATATTGTTGCCCAGCGATTAAGCCATTAGCATTTATTTGAGGCATAGAGCCATTACCTGAATCATCATCACAATATAGTTCTGTGAACGCCCCACAAGAACCAGAATAAATAGCCATTGCTCCATCCGTTAAAGATCCAGCTTCTGTTGAAATCAATACATTTGTTGAAGAAGGAGCAATAAAAGAAAACCAAACATCTGGACCAGTTAAGCTACAACTTGGAGTACCGGCATTATTTGCATTCGTTTGTAATGTAGACCCAACGTTTGTACCATTTGTATAAATACATGTTGAATTTACATTTAATAATGTTGCTTGGGAGGTGCCACCAGAACATGGTGTATTAGTTTGAGTTAAAACAACAAGATTTTTTAATAAAATGAAAAGAAGAATCGTTTTTTTCATAATGCTTAATCTTGTTTTAAAAACATTAGATTTTCAATGTTTTCGAGATTTAAACCTTTTGAAATAAAGTAAGCTTTTATCGTTTGAATTGAAATTTTAGAATCTGAAAAATATATTAAATTGACTGAATTATTTTCATCAATAGATTTATTTTGAAAGTCTAGGTTAAATTTTAGTTTCAGCTCTTCGTTAATGGCATTAAATGAATTATTTAAATTTTCATTAGTATTAATAAGCTTAACCTTTATTGAAAATTGGATTCCATTATACCTAGGTAAATTATTCTTAACGTTTTTCACAATTCTTTCTTCAACTAATTCTAACGAAGTTTGAGAGTAACATAAAATTGAAAAGAAGAGAAAAAGTAAAATAGATAATAGCTTAATTTGCATTCTTTTTATTTCAAAAATACGATTATGAAACTGTTATTTATGTGATTTGTATTTTATTAAACTGTAGGGTTTAATTATTGAGGGTTTACACTCAGTTAATAAAGGGTTGGTTTTGTTTGTAAAAAAGTCCGAGAATTTTAAAACCCGGACTTAGTGTGTTTTTAACCTTTAGTTACTAAAAATCAAATGTTTCCATAAATTTAGTAGTGAAGTTTCCATTTTTGAAGTCTTCATTCTCCATTAATTTTTGATGGAAAGGAATGGTTGTTTTTACCCCTTCAATAATGTATTCATCCAATGCTCTTTTCATTTTCAAAATCGCCTCTTCTCTAGTTTGTGCTACTACAATTAATTTTGAAATCATTGAGTCGTAATTTGGTGGAATAGTGTAACCAGAATAAACATGTGCATCGATTCTAATTCCATGGCCACCTGGACAGTGATAATCTGTAATTTTTCCTGGGCAAGGTCTAAAGTCCATGAATGGATCTTCTGCATTAATACGACATTGAATTGCGTGCATCAATGGATAATAGTTTTTACCAGAAATTTTATAACCTGCTGCAATTTTTATTTGTTCTTTTATTAAGTCGAAATTGATAACTTCTTCTGTAATTGTATGTTCAACTTGAATACGTGTGTTCATTTCCATAAAGTAGAAATCACGGTTTTTATCAACTAAGAACTCAACCGTACCAACACCTTCATAACGAACAGCTTTTGCAGCTTTAATTGCAGCTTCACCCATTCTTTCTCTCAATTCATCGGTCATAAAAGGAGAAGGAGTTTCTTCTACCAATTTTTGATGTCTTCTTTGAATCGAACAATCTCTTTCCGATAAATGACAAGCGTTTCCGAATTGGTCACCTGCAATTTGAATTTCAATATGGCGTGGTTCCTCAATGTATTTTTCCATGTAAATTCCATCGTTTCCAAAGGCTGCACCTGCTTCTTGTCGAGCGGAGTCCCATGCTGCTTGCATTTCTTCCTCTTTCCAAACGATACGCATCCCTTTTCCACCACCACCAGCCGTAGCTTTTAGAATAACTGGATATTTGATTTCTTTGGCGATTTTCATTCCTTCATCTACATTTTTAAGTAGACCTTTAGAACCTGGGATACAAGGAACTCCAGCTTTAATCATTGTTGCTTTTGCTGTTGCTTTGTCACCCATTCCTGCTATTTGCTCTGGTAAAGCACCAATGAATTTAATTCCCTGCTCTTGACAAACTTTTGAAAATTTTTCATTTTCAGACAAGAAACCATATCCAGGGTGAATAGCGTCTGCATTTGTAATTTCAGCTGCAGCAATAATACTAGGAATCGATAAATACGACTTTGAACTTACTGGTGGGCCAATACAAACAGCTTCATCTGCAAAACGAACAGGTAAACTATCTTTATCAGCGGTAGAATAAACAGCAACTGTTTTAATTCCCATTTCTTTACAAGTACGAATAACGCGAAGAGCAATTTCCCCACGATTCGCAATGAGTATCTTCTTAAACATAAGCTAAGAGTTAAATTGTGAACTTAATATTTGAATTAAGCTGGATCTACCAAAAATAAAGGTTGGTCATAGTCAACTGGTGTTGCATTGTCAACTAAAACTTTAACGATTTTACCAGAAATTTCTGCTTCAATTTCGTTAAAAGTTTTCATTGCTTCAATGATACATAATTTGCTTCCAACTTGAATTGATGAACCAACGTTTACAAATGGGTCTTTGTCTGGACCTGGTGTTCTGTAAAAAGTTCCAATCATTGGAGACTTAATAGTTACGTATTTTGAATCATCACTTTCAACTGCTGCTACTGGTGTAGCAGGTGTATTTGCCACTGGTGCAGGTGCAACAGGAGTAACAGGTGCCGCTGCAACATATGGTTGAGCTGGAGCTTGAACAATTATTGGTTGCTCTCCGTTTCCGTTTGAACCACCATCAATTGAAATTTTAAAGCCTTCACTTTCAATTTTAACTTTACCAATTCCTGTTTTAGAAACAAGTTTAATTAGGTCTTTTATTTCTTCTAAATTCATGATATTTGGTTTAATTCTGGTTAAATATAGTTTTTTATTAGGAATTATAAGCCCATTTTAAATAAACAGCTCCCCAAGTAAATCCTCCTCCAAAAGCAGATAGAACAATGTTATCTCCTTTTTTTAATTGTTTTTCATAATCCCACAAGCACAATGGTAAAGTTCCTGCAGTTGTATTACCGTATTTTTCGATATTGATCATTACTTTTTCGCGAGGTAATCCCATTCTTTCTGCTGTTGCGTCGATTATTCTTAAGTTTGCTTGATGAGGTACTAACCAGTCAACATCTTCACTTGTTAAGTTGTTTTTTTCCATGATTTCAGCTGAAACTTCTGCCATGTTTGTAACCGCAAATTTGAAAACTTGTTTACCTTCTTGCTTTACAAAATGCATTCTTTTTTCAACTGTTTCTATTGTTGGTGGATTAACACATCCCCCTGCTGGTTGTACTAAATATTCGCGTCCTGAACCATCACTTCTTAGAATGAAATCTTGAACTCCCATTCCTTCTTCATTTGGTTCCAGTAAAACAACGCCAGCACCATCTCCAAAAATCACACAAGTAGCGCGATCTTGGTAATCCATAATTGATGTCATTTTGTCAACTCCAACAACTAATACTTTTTTGTGTCTTCCTGTTTCAATAAATTGCGATGCAGTTGAGAGTGCATAAATAAATCCAGAACAGGCAGCTTTGAGGTCAAATCCCCAAGCGTTTTTCATTCCAACTTTATCGCATAAAACATTTGCTGTACTTGGGAAAGGGTAGTCAGGAGTAACAGTGGCTAAAATGACTAACTCTATTTCAAGTGGGTCAATGTTTTTCTTAGCAAGTAATACTTTTACTGCTTCTGCAGCCATATCAGAAGAAGCTCCATTTTTCATGATTCTTCTCTCTTTTATTCCTGTTCGTGTGGTTATCCATTCATCTGTTGTATCAACCATTTTTGCTAAATCGTCGTTACTTAAAATGTCTTCTGGAATAAAACCTTGTACACCAGTAATTGCTGCAGTTATTTTACTCATATTTTTAGTTAAAAGCTTCGTTTACTTTGGTTGCCAAACCTGATACTGCTACTTCATTCGCAAGTAAGATCATATTTTTAACGGCAATATCATTCGAAATACCATGACCAATAATTACATTCCCCTTTACGCCCAAAATTGGAGTGCCACCGTAGTTTTCGTAATTAAATCGATCAAAATATTCGTCTTTAATTCCTCTTTTCTTCATCAAGGTATAAATTCCTTCAGCCTCTTTGAGAACAATATTTCCAGTAAAACCATCACAAACTATCACATCTGCTTTACCAGTAAAAATATCTCTACCTTCAATATTTCCAGTAAAGTTAATTTCATCTGATTCAGAAAGCATTTTGTGTGCAGCGATAGTCAATAGGTTTCCCTTAGAATCTTCTTCACCTATATTTAGTAAAGCAATTCTTGGATTTTCAATTCCATGAACACTTTTAGCGTAAACAGAACCTAAAACGGCAAATTGATACAAAACATCTACTTTACAGTCGGCATTTGAGCCAACATCGAGTAGAATTGTTTTTTCTCCATTGATTGCTGGAAGCGTGGAAGTTATACAAGGTCGAATAATTCCAGGAATTGTATTGAGTTTATACATTGACCCTACCAACATTGCTCCTGTATTTCCTGTGCTTGCGAAAACAGACAATTCTCCTTTAGCAAGTAAATCAAAACCTACAGCAATTGAACTATCTGGTTTTTTAGGAATTGCACGTGTTGGATGGTCGTGAAAAGTAATCACATCTGGAGCATGTATAATATCAAAAAAATCGTGAGAAACCCCACGATTTTTAAGTCCATCTCGAATTATTGACTCGTCGCCGATTAAAACAAGGCGGGAATCTTTCGGTAATTCATTGTAGGCCAATAAAGCTCCGTCAATATTTACATTTGGAGCAAAATCGCCACCTGAAATATCTAAGCCTATTTTCATTCGAAAATGAGAAAAGAACTACTACTCAGCAACAACTTCTTTTTCAGCAACAACTCTACCTTTGTAGTACAATTTTCCTTCATGCCAATGAGCGTGGTGGAAAAGGTGTGGTTGACCAGTTGTTGGGCATGTTGCAACGTTGTGAGCAATTGCATTTTTGTGAGTTCTACGCTTATCACGTCTCGTTTTCGAAATCTTGCGTTTAGGATGTGCCATAATTCAACTATTACTTAATTTAAATTCTTTAAAGCTGACCACCGTGGGTCAATATTGTCTTTATTAGTATCTTCTTCTTCTTTCGGTTGATTTTGAAATTTCTCAATCAACTTTACCATTTCTTCGTCGCATTCATCTTCGTCGTGAACGGGACGCAAAGGAATTGCCATTGTTATCATTTCATAGATAGGTTGTGTTACATCTATTTGATAACTCTCGTATGGAATAACAATTAAATTTTCATCTTCAGCTTCTTTATTGCCAAATTTGTAATAAATCGTTAAATCTCCTTCAATTTCAACGTCCATCTCTTCGTTACATCTAGCACACTCCATTTTGACAGTACCGAAAAATTCAAAATCGGCAATCAACATAGTTTCTTTCTTCTCTAACTCCATCCAAACCTTTAAATCTCCGTCGTTGACGATAGAGTAGGGCATGGCTTCAAAAAACGACTTATCTATTTTAAATTCAAAGTCATGAATTCCAATTTTTAATCCTACAAATGGTATTTCAAACTGATTCTTCACGGCTAAATCTAAAAAGATAAAAAAACGGACGGCAAATGTAATTATTTTTTTTCAATTGAGAAAAGTTGAATAGAAGTAATTTCATTAATTAAGTTGAAAGTTGAGGGTTGAGAACTGAAAGTTAAACTGTAAAATGTTTGATTGATTTTTTTAAAAAGTTGTAAGTGGCGACTTTTTTGTAATGAATCTTAACTTCAATTCTTTTTTATCGCTTTAAATTTATTGAAATTAATTTTATCAAAAATCGCTGTAAGTCAATGTATAAACTCCTTTTTTAGCTTTTAAATGATGGTTTAGCATTGCTTTGGCTAATTTCTCTTTGCTTACACTGTGGTACTTTTTAAGATTTCCAAGCATTAATAGGTCGAAAACGGGCATCAATTTTTGGAAAATGAATTCAGCAGGTCGTGATTCTCCTCTTGTACCTATTAACATAGAAGGTTGGTAAATATAAGTAGAAGCAAAACCAATTTTAATTAAATCTTCTTCAATTTCACCTTTTAATTTATTATAGAAAATAGTGGATTTTGAACTGGCTCCAATGGCAGAAATTAAATGAACTTCTTCAACACCCGATGCTTTAGCCAAGTTTGCAGCACGTAACGTTATTCCGTAATCAATCGCGCGATAGTCCTCAAGATTGGGTGTTTTTTTGCGTGTTGTTCCAATGCAAAGAAAAAGTACAGATCCATCAAACGCTGCACTGTATTGTTCGAGTTCATTAAAATCCAAAACGATTTGTTGCAGTTTATCATCAGAGATAGTTAATGCTTTTCTCACAAAAATAGTAACCTTAGAAAAGGAAGTATCTTTGAGCAATAACTGAACCAATTCTCTTCCGATTAGCCCACTTGCGCCAATTACGATTGCTTTTTTTGATTGAGTTAACATTTCGTTGAATTTGAATTCAAAAGTAGCAGGATTTATTCTTTTTACTTCTACAAATCCAACTGATAAACGTCTGAAAGGTTTTTATTGTCTTTAATTGTGATTTTTAAGTCGTTGATTAATCCATCTTTCACATCGTAAACCCATCCGTGTACGTGTACTTCTTGTCCACTTTCCCATGCACCTTGAACGATAGAAGTTTTCGCTAAATCAAGTACTTGTTCCATTACGTTTAATTCTACAAAGCGATTAAATCTTGCTTTTTCATCTTCGATTTCATTCAGCTCTTTTTGGTGAAAACGATACACATCTTTGATGTGACGAATCCAGTTGTCAATAATTCCAACGTGTTTGTTAGTCATTGCTGTTTGAACACCACCACAGCCATAATGACCACAAACGATGATATGTTTTACTTGCAATACATTCACGGCATAATCAAGAACAGATAATAAATTCATGTCTGAATGTACCACCATATTTGCAATGTTTCTGTGAACAAATACTTCTCCTGGTTCTGCCCCAATTATTTCATTTGCTGGCACACGACTATCAGAGCAGCCAATCCATAAAACGGGTGGTTTTTGTCCGTTCGCTAAACGATTAAAATAATCAGGATCTTGCTTGATTTTTCTTGCAACCCATTCTTTATTGTTTTCAAGTAATTTATTATAAAAGGCTTCCATATTTTTTCAGTTATTTAAGTCAATATTTATCATTTGTAATTGTATGTTTTTGTTTTTTGAACCATAAACTTGAAATTCACTTAGAAGTTCAATTACGTCATAGTCGATTGATTTACAGTTGCTACCATCAATAATTAGTTTGGAATTTTTGGGAGTTGTTTCTAAAATCTCGATGATTCCAGCTTTGTTTAAAAAAGTCACTTCTTCAGAAAGTGTCACTTTGATTTCGTTTTCAGTAAGCTCTTTTTTGAAATTATTTTTGTAGTTCTTTTTAAGAATGTAGAAAATAGATATTGCCATACCAATACCAATTCCTTTTAATAAATCTGTAAACAGAACACCTATTATTGTGCTAGCAAATGGAATAAATTGTTCCCAACCTAATTTGTACATAGAAGTGAAAAGCGAAACTTTAGCCAATTTATAACCCACCATAATCAAAATAGCAGCTAATGCTGCGAGTGGTATCATATTGAGTAATTGTGGAATAAAAACGATTGAGATTAAAATCAAAAAGCCGTGAACAACAGTTGAGAGTTTGGATTGACCTCCGGAGTTGATATTTGCAGAACTTCTAACAATTACTTGAGTTAACGGTAAACCACCTAAAAATCCACTTACGATGTTTCCAATTCCTTGAGCTTTTAATTCTTGATTAGTTGAGGTTGAAAACTTTTCAGGATCTAATTTATCAGTTGCTTCAACCGAAAGTAAAGTTTCTAAACTTCCAACTAAAGCAATTGTAAAGGCAATGATATAAACATTTGGATTACTTAGAATTGAAAAATCTGGAAAAGAGAAAAACCCAATAAAATCTGTTAAAGATTTAGGAACGGGTAATTGAACTAAATGAATGCTTGAAACTTTTAGATTTTTATCAATTGTTCCAAACATGTTATTCATTAAAATAGATACTATAACAACAATTAAAGCACCTGGAATAATGGATACCACTTTGTTTTTCTTCAACCATTTTGTATCGAATAGGATTAGAATTAAAAGTGAAACAACACCAATTATTATTGCACCAGGATGCAAGGCTTGAAGTGAATAATAAATTTCTGAAAAAGTATTGTGTCCATCCTTTTGGAAAAACGATTCATCACCAAAGAAATCCTTGTCATAGCCGACTAAATGTGGAATTTCTTTTAAAATTAAAGTGATACCAATAGCTGCAAGCATTCCTTTTATAACAGTTGAAGGAACGTAATTGGCGATAATTCCTACTTTCAGAAAACCTGCAATTAATTGAAAAATACCAGAAATTACTACAGCCACTAAAAATGCTTCGTAGCTTCCTAATGTTGAAATTGCGGCAACAATTATTGTTATTAATCCTGCGGCTGGACCAGAAACTCCCAATCGCGAACCACTAAGAAAGCCAACGACAATTCCACCAACAATTCCAGCGACTAAACCTGAAAACAAATTGGGTAACCTATCAATTCCTTCAACTGATGTAGAAGCTAAACCAACACCTAAACACAATGGTAAAGCAACCAGAAATACGACTAAACCTGCTGGCAAATCCTTTTGCCACGTTTTAAAATGAATCATAAAAAAATTAATTAAAGATTAAAAAATGCTTTAACTAACTTTTTCAGGTGGGGAATATGGGATTAATGAGAAATTTCTAGAATCCAAATTTTCATCTAAAGCAAACCAAGATTTGGTGCTGAAATTTAAAATTTTAGTGAGATTGATAGTGAAATAATTTAACTCCATTTCTTCTTTTGTCTCTTCAATCATTACAAATAAACTTTCAGTTTCTTCAATTGCTTGCGAATTGGAATCTAATTGTTTAAGAATAATTTCGTTTTGATGATGTGAGAATTTTGTTTGAAAATCAATTAAACAGATGGAAGAAAGCACTAATTGAAAAATCAATATGCTTGTTAAAAATATAGACCATTTACTGTTTCTGATTTTCATCGCATTCAAAAATAGTGTTTTTACTTTGCTTTATTTATTCAATAAATTTTTTTTATGAATGTTTAGCAAGATTATTAAAGTTTGTAAAAACTTATTTTCACAATAAATGTTATTACTAACAGAAAGAATAGTAATACTATCATTTTAGTTAGTAAGTTTGTTTTATGGAAGATTTATTATCAACGGTAAATATTAAAGTCAACGAAAAATTATTTTTGAAAAACCCAACAAGTTCTGATCTTGGAATGAAGATTATAAATATTGGAATTGAATTGTTGGAAGAAGTTGGTTTTGAAAATTTTACCTTTAAAAAGCTAGCCACTAGAATTGAGACGACAGAAGCATCAATTTATAGGTATTTTGAATGTAAACACTCCTTTTTACTTTACTTGATTAATTGGTATTGGGGAATGATTGAATATCGTTTGTTGATAGAAACGGCAAATATCGATGACCCAATTCGCAAGCTTTATAAATCACTTCACGTAATAACATCTGTACCAAATCCTGAAAACGAATTGGTTTTTCAATGGGAATTAAGCCTGAAAAGCATAGTTATTAACGAATCGGCAAAAGTTTACAGGACCAAAACCGTTGATAAAGAAAATAAGGAAGGAGCTTACAGTGTTTATAAATCAATCGTAGCAAGAATTGTGGAATTGATTGAAGAAATTAATCCAAACTATCCTTATCCTGCAATGTTGATTTCTACAATTTTTGAAAGCAGTAATCATCAGCGATTTTTTAAAGATCACTTGCCAAGATTAACAAACACTCTTTCAAACGAAGATGCTTATGAGCATTTTGCTTTAGATATTATAAATAAAACACTTCAAATCAATGGAACAAAGTAATACATCACCCATCAACCGCTTTTGGATGTTGCTAAAACCCGATAGCGTCGAAATTCGAAACGTTTATATTTTTGCTGTATTAAGTGGAATTCTTTCACTTGCATTGCCTCTTGGAATTCAGGCAATTATCAATTTTATCCAGATGGGTCAAGTAAGTACTTCTTGGGTAGTTTTGGTTTTCCTTGTTGTCTTAGCAATTGGTTTTTCTGGTGTTTTAACAATAGCGCAAATGCGCATCACCGAAAACTTGCAGCAACGTATTTTCGTTAAATCGGCCTTTGAATTTGCTGATCGTATTCCTAAAATCAAAATGGAAGAATTGATTAAAAAATATGCACCTGAATTAACCAACAGATTCTTTGACACTTTAACTATTCAGAAAGGTTTGTCCAAATTATTAATTGATTTTACAGCGGCGAGTTTGCAAATAATTTTTGGTTTGGTTTTGCTTTCTTTCTACAACAGTTTCTTTATTTTCTTTGGTTTAACGCTTGTACTTCTTCTAGCTTTAATCTTGAAAATTACTTCAAAAAAAGGTTTTGAATCGAGTTTAAATGAATCAAAATACAAGTACAAAATTGCTCATTGGTTAGAAGAAATTGCCCACGCTAGATTTAGTTTTAAGATGGCAGGAAATCCCGAATTGTCACTTACTAAAACAGATGAACACTTGAATGGCTATTTGACAGCAAGAAATATTCACTTTAAAGTTTTGGTGCAACAGTTTTCATTTTTAGTTGCTTTTAAAGTTTTGATTGCGCTTGCTTTGTTGATTATTGGTGGATTTTTAGTTTTGAATCAAAGTATGAACATTGGTCAATTTATCGCTGCCGAAATAATCATTTTGTTGGTTTTAAATTCAGTTGAAAAGTTAATTATGAGTCTTGAGGTTGTATACGACGTGATGACAGCCGTTGAAAAAATTGGTCAAGTAACAGATATTGAATTAGAAAATTACGATGGTATTAAGATACCGCAAAAAGAAGGTGGATTTGAGCTAGTTATTGACAAAGTTTCATTTCAAACAGATTTGTATAGAAATCCAATTTTGAAAGAAATAACACTCGAAGTTGCTACAAATCAGCGTGTTTGTATTATTTCAGACTCAACTGTAAGTATTAATACACTGTTTTGTTTGATAGGCGGAATGTATCCTGTTAGTTCCGGAAATATCTCAGTTGAAGGATTACCCATCGGAAATCTAGACATTCAAGACTTGAGAAATGATGTTGGGAATTTACTATTCCAAGATCGATTATTTCATTCTACCATTTTAGACAACATAACTTTAGGAAGAAAATACGCAACTTTTGAAGAAGTTCAACGAATTGCCAAAATTTTAAATTTGTCAGATGCAATCAATAATTTTTCAGAAGGATATAACACAGTTTTGAATCCTGAGGCTCATTTTGTTCCAAAAGATATTGTTAGAAAAATCCTTTTACTTCGAGCTTTCGTTGGAAGTCCAAAACTTGTTTTACTGGAAGACCCAACAGAAGGACTAAATGATATTCAAAAAGATCAACTCATTGAATTAATTTCCACTCAGCAAAATGTGTCTGTTTTGTATTCTTCAAATGATGAAAAAATGTTGGAATTCGCAGATAAAATTGTTGAAATTGAAAAAGGAAAAGTGATTTTCGAAGGTACTTATCAATCATATAAAGTAAAAAAATAGGCGATGTTAAATTTATCACCAACAAATAAAAATCAATTGCCCAGAGAGGATTTTTGGGCTTTGAGATCAGTAATTAAAGAGAAATCATCAAAGAAAATAGTTCGTGTTTTTTATGTGTTTTTCTTTCTAGCAGTTGTTTTTATGTTTATTCCTTGGACGCAAAATGTGCGTTCGAATGGTAAACTAATCACACTTCGACCAGAGCAGCGTCCCCAAACAATCAATACGATTATCGCTGGTAGAATTGAGAAATGGTATGTAAAAGATGGAGATATCGTCAAAAAAGGAGACACCTTGCTTTTTATTTCTGAGGTGAAAGATGGTTATTTCGATCCTAAGTTAGTGGAACGAACAAAAGACCAAATCCGTGTGAAAGAACAGTCAGTTAGAACTTATGGAGATAAAGTTGTATCACTCGATAATCGTATTGATGCATTGATTGAATCTGGAAAGTTGAAATTACAACAAGCTCAAATTAAATTGAAGCAAACGCGTTTGAAGTTGATAAGCGATAGTATTGATTATCAAGTTGCAAGAAATAATTACGACATCGCTAAAGATCAGTTTGAACGTTTCGAGAAATTAACCAAAGAGGGTTTAAAGTCACAAACTGATTTAGAAATCCGTAAGGTTTCTATGCAACGTGCACAAGGAAGTATGATCAGTGCACAACAAAAATTATTGCAATCACGAAACGATATCATTGATGCGAAAGTTGAATTGTCTTCAATTGAAGCGAAGTATCGTGATGAGATTTCAAAAGCTGAATCGGATAAATTTTCAGCAATGACAAGTATGTTTGAAACAGAGGTGGATGTTACTAAACTCCAAACTCAATCAGCCAACTATTCGATTCGAAATGGTATGTATGTAATTACAGCGCCACAAGATGGTGTTGTTACAAAAGTCATTCAAAGTGGAATTGGAGAAACGGTAAAGCAAGGTGAAGAAGTGTTAACTATTATGCCTCGAGTTTATGATTTGGCAGTAGAAATGTATATTCGTCCAATGGATTTACCATTGATTCATAAAGGACAAAAAGTTAGAATTCAATTTGACGGATGGCCTGCAATAGTTTTCTCAGGTTGGCCTAACACCAGTCACGGAACTTATGGTGGAGAAGTATTTGCAGTTGATAATTTTGCACAAGAAGATGGAACCTTTAGAGTATTAATTTCTCCAGATAAAAATGATTACAAATGGCCAAGCGAACTCCGTGTTGGTGGAGGAACGAATTCTATGATTTTATTGAAAGATGTTCCAGTTTGGTATGAATTATGGCGAATAATCAATGGTTTCCCTCCAGATTTCTACAAAAAATCAGATGTCAAAGCTAATAAAGGTAAAAAATGAAATCAATCCTGAGTGTTTTATTTTTAGGTGTTTGTCTTTCTCTTTCAAGCCAAGTGATTTTCACTGAGCAAGGATTTCAAGAGATGGTTTTGCGCAATCATCCATTAGCGAAGCAAGCTAATTTACAACCTGAAGTAGGGGAGAGTTATTTGTTGAAAGCAAAAGGTAGTTTTGATCCAAAAGTGTATAATCAAACAGACCAAAAGTATTTTAAAGGCTCGCAATATTACAGTTTGATAAACTCTGGCTTGAAGTTGCCAACTTGGTATGGTGTGGAATTAAAATCAGGTTTAGAAAACAACCGTGGAACATATTTGGATTTGCAAAACAAAACACCAAACAGCGGATTATGGTATGGAGGTGTGGCAGTTAATCTTGGTCAAGGGTTGTTTATCGACCAACGAAGAGCCGAATTATTTAAAGCTAGAATTTTTCAAAAAAGCACACTTGCTGAACAAAAATTACAACTGAACGAATTATTTTATGAGTCTGGATATTCTTATTGGAATTGGTTTTTAGCGCATCATTCAAGTATGATTTTACGTGAAGCATTATCCTTAGCTGAGGTTCGTTACGATGCGATTAAAAGAACAGCAGACCTGGGAGATCGACCAGGAATTGACAGTGTGGAAGCACGCATTCAAGTGCAATCGCGTCAAGTGATGCTACAACAATTTGAAGCTGATTTACAAAATTCTAAGTTCAAGCTGGCGACTTTTTTGTGGGGTGAAAACGAGGAACCTTTGGAGTTGGAGGAAGGAACTTTGCCTTTACAAAAAGATTCGATCGAGCTTCAAAATCCTGTTTTGTATCGTTCCCTTCTTACAGATTCTGTTTTGCAAGCGCATCCATATTTGCAAATCGCTAATTTCAAAGTTGAAACCTTAGAAGTTGAAAAACGCTTGAAAAGAGAACAATTAAAACCACAATTGAACTTGCAGTATAATTTCCTTAATGAGCCGATTAATTACAATCCCTTTGATGGAATTTCAGTCAATAACTACAAGTGGGGATTAACATTTGAAATGCCATTGTTTTTGCGAAAAGAGCGCGGTGATTTGCAATTGGCAGAATTAAAACTGCAATCTGCTGAATATCAATTAGACAATACTTTCGCTGCTTTGAATTTCAAAATCAAAAGTTCGATGGTAGATTTAGAGAATGTGAGTGCACAAATCGAAGTTTACAGAAAAACAGTTGAAGACACCAAGACTTTACTAGAAGCTGAAAAAAGAATGTTTGAAAACGGTGAAAGTTCTTTGTTTTTAATCAACGTTCGCGAAATGACTTACATTCAAGCGCAACTGAAATACATTGAATTAATTACCAAAAACCAACAAGCAGCTATTGCGTTGAAATTTGCTCTGGCAAGGTTGATTTAAATTGTTTTTTAACGATTACTTATTCAATTATTGAGTGTTCGCAATCGACCAGTAAAATGCTTGAATATAAAAAATCAATAGTTCAATCGAAGTAAGGGCTATTTAGTGAACATTAGCTAACAATCTACGGCCTTGAATTTCTAGGTTTTAGCTACTGAACTGAAACTGTTAATTTTTTAAAATTTCTGTAAGAACATTTTTTTAAAATTTCAGTTTCAGAAAGGAGTTAAAATTGTTCGCAATGAGTTGTAAATATTTATTGTACAAAAATTTGCGAACAAAAAGAAATTCAGAGCCTTGATTTTTTGATTCTTTTTCATCAAGGAAAAAGAATGGCAAAAAGAAAATAGTAGCTTAATTTGGGATTTTTAATAGGATTATGATTTTAATTTCTGCTGGTCGTAAAATGCACACTCATTTTCAAGTAAACAAATCTCCTGGATTCATTCTTAGAAAAGTTTCAATTCCGATTCCTCCTGTTCCTATTAATAGTACTTTTTTGGGCTTAAAAGCTTGAGCAAAGAGACGCATTCCGTTGTTTTCAGCTCTTCTACCAGTTTTCACTTCCAGCGCAATTAAGGTGTTTTTTCGCTCCAGTATAAAGTCAACCTCGTCATTTTTTTCGCGCCAATAATATACAGTGTAATTATTAGTAATAGCGTTGTTTATGAGATGTGCGCCAATTGCAGACTCTGCTAACCTCCCCCAAATCTTAGAATCTGAAAGTGCTTTTTCATAGGTTAAATCATCCTGCGCTGTTAGTAAAGCATTATTCAAAACTTGAAATTTAGGTTTCGAAGCACGTTTTCGAATGACGTTTCCTGCATATTTTTCAGTTGCCCCCAACAAGCCTGAATCTGAAAGCAAAGTTAAATAATGAGATAAAGTTGTTGTATTACCTGCGTCTTGCAGCTCACCTAACAATTTTGTATATGCTAATATTTGTCCTGAATAAAGGCAACCTAATTCAAATAAACGTCTTAAAACAGCTGGTTTATCAACACGCGTCAACATCAAAATATCCTTTGAAATACTTGTTTCAATTAAGGAATCTTTAATGTAATTTTTCCATCGCTCTTCTTCGGGGATTAAACTTGCCGCTCCTGGATATGCACCATAGTAAATGTATTGATTGACGTTCCAACCAAAAGCTTCTTCCATTTCTGAAAAAGACCAATGTCCAATATACGTCACTTCAAACCTTCCTGCAAGCGATTCAGTAAGACCTTTTTGAATCATCAAGCGCGAAGATCCGAGTAAGATAACTTTGATGTTGTTATTTTCTTTAGTGTCAAAATCCCATTGTTCTTTAATAATTTCACTCCAGTTATCCAGTTTTTGAATTTCATCGATGATTAGAATTAATTCATTGTTTGTTGAGTTTTTTAATTGAATGCGCGCATTTTCCCAAATTTGTTGAATCCACAACCAATTCGAATTGATTACCCCATCAGCCGAAACAGAAATAGTGTCAATTAGCACTTCTTCCGTTAGTTGTTTCATCATTGTTGTTTTACCAACTTGACGAGGACCCATCAAAACTTGAATGAATTTTCTAGTCTCATTCATCCTTGATTTAACTATTTCTAACTGATTTCTTCGGATCATAATTGAACTTTATACTGCGAAATTAATAAATTACTCAACACACTTAGTAATTTTACTCAATTAAATGAGTAATTTAACTCAATATACTGAGTAAAATATTTTAAATTATCATTAACTTATTTATTTACAATAAGTTAAATGCGTAAATAAATTTAAAAATAAGAGCGATTTCCTTATGGTATATGAATGAATTATCTAAATTCTAGCCATTTTGTACCTGTTAATTAAAATTGAACAATCAATTTTCTTTTTCTCTTATTAATTTAAGAGATTCTCTACAATTTTATTAAGGTTGTTAGACATTGTCTTCAATTATTTACTATTTCGCTTATTTGTTTCAAAACAATCTTTAATACTCCTTGTTAAAATTGTAAATTTGGAAACTAAAAAATTAAATATGAAAAAATTATTGATAGCATCTTTCGCATTATTGACACTTTCGTTGAATGCACAAATTACTGTTCCTAAAGCAAGTCCAGCAGGAAAAATCGAACAAAGAGTTGGTTTAGCGGACCTTTCCATTACTTACAATCGTCCTGCGAAAAGAGAACGTGTTGTATTTGGTGATGTTGTTCCTTATGGTGAAATGTGGCGTTTTGGTGCAAATGAAACAACGAATTTAACGACAAATCAAGCTTTGATTTTTGGTAAAGACACGTTAAAATCAGGTTCTTATGCAATTTATGCTAAACCTACTAAAGACAATTGGGAAATCGTTTTCTACAAAGAAACTACCAATTGGGGTTTACCTGATACTTGGGATGAAAAGAAAGTAGCTTTGAGAACAACTGCTCCTGTTATTACTTCAGCAGATGTAGTTGAAAATTTAACAATCAACATTGATAATATACAAAACAGTAGTGCTGTAATTCAAATTTCTTGGGACAAAACACGTGTTAATCTTCCCTTTACTTTAAACACGAAAGATAAGGTAATGGCGAGCATCAAAAAAACAATGGATGGCCCATCGGCAAATGATTATCACCAAGCCGCAAATTACTATTTTACAGAGAAAACTGACTTAAAACAAGCGTTGGCTTGGTCAACAAAAGCAGTTGAGTTACGTCCAGAAGCTTATTGGATGTCGCGTTTGAAAGCACAAATTCAAGCAGCAACAGGAGATTACAAAGGTGCAATCGAATCGGCAAAAATTTCCATTGAAGCAGCTGAAAAAGACGGAGATCAAAACTACGTTAAAATGAATAAAGCTTCTATCGAAGAGTGGAGCAAGAAAAAATAAACCGTTTTGTTTCAAAAATATAAGTTCCATATATTGATGCACCTCATCATCTTTATATGGGGTTTTACTGGAATTTTAGGGAAATTAATTCATTTAGATGCCATTGTAATAGTTTGGTATCGTGTGATTATTGCTCCGTTATTTCTTGCTATTTTTCTTTTCTACACTAAGCGTTCACTTAAATTAGACTTAAAACATCTTTGGAAAATTGCGGTCATTGGAATGATTGTGGCTGGACATTGGTTGACATTTTACTATTCAATTCAACTTTCAACGGCATCCTTAGGTGTTTTGTGTTTATCAACAACGACTTTACACGTAACTTGGTTGGAGCCAATTGTTATGAAACGAAAGTTTTCGTGGTTGGAATTTGGGATGGGGGCAATTGTGATATTTGGAATTTATTTCATTTCGGGAGATTTTAATCCACAAGAAACTAAGGCAATGTATTTTGGTCTGGGTTCAGCTTTGTGTGCTGCTTTATTTTCTGTTTTTAATGCTAAAATTTCGGAGGAAGTTCCATCAACTCAAATGACATTTTATGAGTTAGTAGTTGGATTTCTTTTTGTAAGTGTGTTCCTTCTTTGGCAAGGTAAGTTGAATGTTGAAATTTTTGAAATGACTTGGTCAGATTTTGCTTGGCTGCTCTTTTTAGGTATTATTTGTACTTCTTTTGCCTTTTTGGTAATGATTGAAATTGTAAAGAAATTAGGTGCATTTACAGCTTCTTTAAGTATTAATTTAGAGCCTGTTTACACCATTTTGTTGGCAATAGTCATTTTGAATGAGCATCAACTTTTGAATCTTAAATTTTACATTGGTTCATTGATTATTATATTGGTCGTTGTTTTGAATGGAGTTATTAAGCATAATCAGAAATCAGATTCCTCCTTACAGTCGGAATGACTTCTGTGTGGGCGATTAGGCGAAAATGCGAAGCATTTTCGAATTGGTATTCCTAGATGAAAGTCATTCCTAACAAGGTGAGGAATCCTTTTAAAAGAGAAACTTTTCATTTGAAAATAAGAAATGTATTCAACTAGTTTGCCATTATTGGTAATTGCTAGAAATTGAGATTGTTTATTGGAAACTTTTTAAATATCAAGATTGTTCAGTCAGAAATATTATCAACTTTATTTAAAACTTTTAAAGTTTACTAAGGAAATTAATTATTCAATTATAACTAAATAAAAAGTATTATGGAATACAACAGTTTAGGAAAATCAGGATTACAAATCAGTCGCTTATCTTTGGGTTCTTGGCTGACTTTTGGAAAACAAATTAGCGACGCTGAGGCTCAACGTTTAATGGAAATTGCATACGAAAATGGTATTAATTTCTTTGACAACGCTGAGGTATACGCCCACGGTGAAAGCGAACGAGTGATGGGTCGAATTTTGAAAAACACGAATTGGACACGCGACAGTTACATCGTTAGTAGTAAAGCTTTTTTTGGAAATGGCGGACAATTACCTACACAAGTTGGTTGTAGCCGTAAGCATCTTTTTGAAGCTTGTCATCAAGCATTGGAACGTTTTCAGTTAAATTACTTGGATTTATATTACTGTCATCGTCCAGATAAAAAAACACCGATTGAAGAAACAGTTTGGACAATGCATCAGTTGATTATGCAAGGCAAAATTTTATATTGGGGAACTTCAGAATGGAGCGCTCAAGAAATTATGGAAGCACATATGTTTGCTAAACAGAATCACTTGATTGGTCCAATAGTAGAACAGCCAGAATACAATCTTTTTACGCGTAATAAAGTTGAAGTTGAGTTTGCTCAAATCTATAAAACTGTTGGTTTAGGAACTACGATTTGGTCGCCATTAGCAAGTGGAATTTTAAGTGGTAAATACAACGATGCTTTTCCCGATGGCACACGTTTGGGAATAGAAGGTTTGGAATGGTTGCGCGATAAAAACTTGACTGAAGAACGATTAGTTGTCATTAAAAAGTTGGCAAGTTTGGCGAAAGAAATAAACTTAAGTCTTCCTGTTATGAGTCTAGCTTGGATTTTAAAGAATCCGAACGTCAGCACCATTATTTTAGGAGCAAGCAAAGAAGCACAATTGCTCGAAAACTTGAAGTCTATTGAAGCGCAAACAATAATGACAACTGAAGTGATGGAAAAGATTGAGGAGATTTTAAAGGTTAGGGAATTATAGTTGAAATAGAAATTGGTAATAAAAATTTAAGATACGTGAGAATTAGTTCACGATAGTCACATCTTTTCGCTTTTTAATTTTTTTAAAGTTCAAATTTCTAGACAAGTATCTTACTTAAAGTTTTGTGTGCAAACAGCATGTTTATAGTTGAATTTGAAGATTTAAAGATTTCGACAGTGTTCTTTTTTAATACTTAAATTCTATTTAACAATAAATTTTTGGGTTTCTTTTTTATCAGAACTTAGTAATGAATATTCAAAAAAGTAAATCCCACTTGCATAGCTGCGTGTATCAAACTTCCCAGTTAAATTAGTTGAAGCAAGCATTCTTTCTTCCATAACTTTTCCCGTAAGATCAGTTATTCTAATTAATCCATATTCATTTTGAAAAGGAGATAATTCATAGTTTAGCACTTCTTCGCTAGGGTTAGGAAACAATTTTAGTTTAGAATAATCATTTAACTCAAATAAATTTCCTACCGAAGCTTCATGAAACCACGTGTATTTCTTGGGAGCACCAAGGCTATCAAAAGTTAATTCAGCAACAGCCAATTTCCCCTGATCTGCATACCATTGGTAGCTAATAGTGGTGTCAAATGATGTTTGAAAAAGTGTCCAAGTTGGAGGGAAGACTGCCTGAACCCAAATTGAATCAGCTGAAAATTCTGTTCGTTTTGCACGCAAACTGTTATAAGTAGTAAGAGGTGTTGTTAACTGACCCCAAGCATCTGTTGTGTCCAAAATTTGAGCAGTTCTCTTAAAACGAACTTGATTAACTAAAGGTGAAATTGAGCTTCCGTCGAGCGTAACGTCAATTACATAGTTATCTGAAAAGTTTGAACCATAGGTTCTCGGGAAATTGTGAACTAACAATCCTGATGTGAAAGGTGCAACAATGGGTGTTCCATTTCCTAACAAATCCCCAGCAAAACCAAGAGTGATTAGTTGGCTAGCGTTTTGGTTAAAATAAAGGTAATTTACATTATCATTTGTCATTGCTAAATTAGATCCTGGAAAACTAGAACCATTTGGGGCATCCGACGCATTCATAACTTGTGTTGTTTCATCAATTATGTAAGTGCTTAATTGTGTAAAATTCCAAGTTTGATTGGCACCAGCAGCGCCAGGTCCTGCTAATACACTCATGGTATCTGCCTTACGAGTAATCACATCGCCAACTTGAGTCATGTCTGAAAGATCAATAGAAATTTGAGCTACGGAAATAAATGGCACAAAAAGAATAAAAGGTAGAAAACGTTTCATAGATTTGATTTTTAGAATGTTTGTAAATATAAGCAAATCAGTTCAATTATTAATGGATTCAAACTTTGATACCAATTAACAAGAAAATTGTCAAAGAAAAAAAACATTTTTGGTATAATACCGACAACAATCTGACTAAATAATTTTGAATTCTACAAAATCCAAAGTAAAATCCTTTTTTTGATTTGGGTTTCACTTGATGAGGATTTTTGATGCTTGATTTTTGATTGGTTATTTTTAGTTGAAGGAGAATAGTTGTGTCTAATTTATCGATGGAAAAAATTAATTATTTTGAAATAAGAATAATCTTTATGCACTATCTAACAAGGTGAAAAAATCCATTTTTCTCACCGTTTTCATAGGTTAATTTATAAAAATACACACCATCCTGATGATTAAGATCATTTGCTGTTTTTCCATTAAAGGGATCACCTCCACTGATTTGTGTATAAATTAAATTTCCCCAACGGTCAAAGATATTCATCGTGTATTCTTGACACGTTTTGAAATAATCATCTAGCTCTAAAACGTCATTTGAATTGTCACCATTTGGAGTGAATACATTTGGAAACTCAAAATCATCAAGCGTATAAATATTAATAATATCTAGCTCTATTTGACTTGCTGGTGATTCACAACCATTGACTGTGACAGTGGCAAAATATTCACCCATTGAAACAATTGGAGCTGCAAAGGAAAAAGAATCGACTTCTGATGTGAAATTATTTGGTCCAGTCCACGCAAAAGTTCCACTAGCAACTGGCTGAGCCTCAAAAATAGCGATATCATCAGGACACAAAAGTGGACTATTATTGGATAAAATAGGAGCACTAGGAATCGGAAAAACGATTAAATCGTAGATAATTATGGAGTCGCAACCTAAAGTGGTTTGTAAGTCAAATTGATAGACCCCCGTTGCATTTAATGTTTGCCCATAGTAGGTAAATGATTCTCCTTCACATAAGGTAGTGTCGCGGGTAAAGGAGTAAGATGGGTTAACATTTAAGGTTAAATCGATAATCGAATCACAACCAGCAACTGTTTGTAGATTTAAAAAATAGTTTCCAGGTTGATTCAATTGTTGGTTTCCGAGTGTATAAAACTCATTGGAACATATTGTTTCATTTAGAACTAAATTATAAACAGGATTTACCGTGATTGTTTCAACAGTTGTATCGCTATAACAACCATTAAACATCAGAAAAACCGAATAATCGCCAGTCTGATTTGCAGTGGCATTTGGAATAAGTGTATCAAAACTTGAACTGATAAATCCATTCGGGCCTGTCCAATAGCAAGTTGCCCCAGAAAGCGTGTCAATTGATAAAGCAAGCGTATCACCAGAACAAAGAGGAGAATTATAACTAATTACTGGGGTTGGTACTTGTGCAGGTTGTCCAATAATTGTATCCTTAGAAATAATACAACCTTCAATAGTTTTAATCGAAACTGTAACAGGTCCTCCCTGTAAATTGCTAAATGAACTATCTGGGTAAAAATTAGTTCCATTTATTGAGTACGTAATTTGATTTCCAATACCAGAAATGGATAGGTTCGCATCAGCGTACCCGAAACAAGATGCATCAACAATACTCACATTCGTAATTTCTGGAACTAAAATGCTTGCTGCTTCAACATCAAAACTAGGTGTGCCTTGTGCAGTACCATTGAATATTGCATTTCCTTGTGAATTTACGTAGTCATTATCCATTTTATAATAAGCTAACAATCCAGTTTGTGTGGTAGGATTTGGTAGATTATTCATATTATCTAAAATCTGTTGTTGAGTTCTAGTTACATTCCAAATCCTAACTTCATCAATATTTCCTCTAAAATGTTCAACAGGAACAGCGTTGCCAGGTCTTGCACTTATTGCTGTGATTAAATTGTTCTGAACTAAGTCACCATTTGCAGGAAGTTGATTAACCTCACACCCATTTACATAGTATCTAATGAGGTTTCCATCATAAGTTGCAGCCACATGAAACCATTCATTTATCGGAAGTGTATAGGTATTCATACAAAAGTAAAAGCCAGTAGTTGTGGTAATTCCAAAAAGCGTTGGTCTAAAAAGGTAATTCGCATCCGTTCCATCTGAATGTTTAGAAATAATATTAGAGACTGTGTTATTTGACTTGCGAATCATAGCTTCAACAGTGATTTGGTTTCCAAAAACATCTAAGTCACCGATACTAACGTAACGAGCTCCGTTTCCAATAGAGTTGGTAGAATTTTGTCCGAAAACATATATTGGAAAGAGAAAAAGAAGAAATAAAAGTTTATTCATAAAAGCGTTATCTATTTGAAAAGTAAGAAAAAATTTATTTTTTTATCTCTTAAGTTGGTTATTGGTTTTTCAATTAATCGATAAGAGAAGTAGGAGAGAAGTATAATCAAACTCCAGGCTATCCCATACTTTAAAAGGCCATTTTGATTTTGGAAATTTTGAACTAACGGATCAATTACAATTGCGAGATTAATCAAATACATTGAATATGAAATTTTACTAATAAATGTAATTGAATTTGTAAACCAAGACTTTCCTAATTTCATGGAATAAAAAAAGGGGATAGATAAACTTAAAGCCATTGGAGAAATTGATAAATAAATTAGTTGCGCAAATAAGGACGTAACATTCAGTTCAATAGTTCGATGGTAGATTAAAATAATTGCAGAAAATAATAAAAGGGTCCATCTTAGTTTAAACAGTTTTTCATGGTAAAAGAATTGCAACCAAGCGATTAATAAACCAAAAGCAATACTATCCAAACGTATTAAAACGACCTTTCTAAAAGAAACATCGTAAATAAAAGAATCAATTTGATCCGATTTAGAAAAATACCTAAAACTTAGGGAAATAAGAATCATACTTATTATTCCAACTAGAAATGCTGTTTTCTTACTGAAGATTTTTAAACAAAGCAGGAAAATTAATGGAAATAATAAGTAAAACCACTCTTCGATGCTCAAACTCCAGGATTCCCAATAAAAATTATAAAATGGTTTTGAAAAGTTCTGTAAGAAAGCAAGAAAGTGCCAGGTAGCTTGGTTAGTATCTCCAGCAATCCAATTCATTTTTATAAAAACATAATTTAAAGCTAGAAATAGGTAATAAAGTGGGAGTGTTCTAAACCAACGTCTCTTCCAAAAATGAAACAAAGTAGATTTTGTGGCTTCTTCGTTAAACTCTTTTAGGAGAATACTTCCTATTAAAAATCCACTTAAAACAAAAAATAAGTCAACTCCATCAATGGGTTTGCTATAAGGAAAACCTTCAAGAGAAGTACCATTTAGTAGAACAGAACTATGACCAAGAACAACAAGAATGATTGCGCATGCACGAAGTAAATCTAACCCAATTTTTCTTTCCATTTAATTGATGCAAACCATTTAAGCAATTTTTAGTATTGCAAAAATATCAAAAGAAATTGGTTCCTTCATTTATCTAACTATATGGAAATAACCAGATTTTGAACCTTCTTCGTAAACTAATTTGTAGTAATACACACCATCACTTAATTCGGTTCCATCAGCAGTTTTACCTTCAAATGGGTCTTGATCGAATTTGTGGGAGAATACTAAATTTCCCCATCGGTTATAGATGAATAATTCAAATTCATAACACGTATAGAAATACGATTGAATGTCCAATTTATCATTTACGCCATCTCCATCAGGAGTAATAACATTAGGGAATAAGAAATCCTCAAAATTGAAAATGTTAGTAATTGTTACAGGAATCGATGCTGACGGAGAAACACAACCATTTACAGTTACTGTTGCACTGTATATTCCCATATTAATAACATCAGCATTAAAAAGCGTATCTTGAGATAAAGAAGCAAAATTATTTGGTCCTGTCCAAGTGAAATTACCATTTTGAACTGGTGCTGCCGCAAGACTAAGTAAATCTCCAGGGCAACTTAAAGGACTATTATTGGTCAAATTTGGTGCTCCGGGAATAGGATAAATAGTCATTTGTAAAGTAATTATTGAATCACATCCATTAGACCCAACGAGTGTAGCAGAATAAGTTCCAGCTGACGTGATGGTTTGTCCATTAAAATTGTAACTCAATCCTTCACACATGGCATGGGTAATAGTTGCAGAGGTAATTGGCTTTATGGAAAGATTTAAATAAACTATAGAGTCACACCCTGCAGCATTTTGAATTGATTGTGAATAATTTCCAGCATTTGAAAGTGTTTGACCAAAAAAAGTATACGATTCCCCAGGACAAATTGCCACATTTTGTGTTGAACTCAAAACGGGATTCATTGTTAGATTCAAGGTAACAAGTGAATCACAACCCGCTGCATTTTGCACTGTTTGCGAATAAACGCCTGGATTGGAAAGTGTTTGGCCAAAAAATACATAAGATCCACCTTGACAAATGCTTTGATTGATTGTTCCCGATAAAATTGGATTGAAGGAAAGATTAAGAGTTATTGTTGAATCACAGCCGTTTGCCGCAGTTACTGTAGCTTGATGCTGACCAGCGGTTGAAAAGGTCTGACCTCCAATTGTATAAGAACCACCTTGACATACACTTGCGTTTACTGTACTAGACCTATCTGGCTTTACGGTTACTACCACTTCGTCAGAAACGGGACAAGAAGTTGGATTGCTAGCTAGAGTTGTTGTTACCGTATAAGTTTGCGTGATGTCTGTCGTTCCTGTATTTGTTAAAGTAACTGTCGGGTTTGAAATATTCGTTTGATTTAAACCTGTTGTTGGTGACCAAGAGTATACATAAGTTGGATTACTTGCAGCACCAATTTGTCCAGAAGAACCATTACAAATTGAAATATCTGGACCAGCATTTGGTTCTGCGATGTCAGCATAAATACGTGCGTTTTTTACGGAGTGTCTATCGTTTGAACCACCAGTACTTGCTGTGAAACCCATATATCCCACAAATGAAACTGTGTAATTAGTGCTCAACCATTGTGTTCCGTTAACATTAACAGTGATTACACCATTGTTATAATTAATAATTGCATGGTTGTAACCTGAAGAACGTATAAAATTCAAATTTCCTCCTGAATTATTCACTTTCACAATACCTGTGGCGCATTCATTGTATCCTGCACCATTATAAATTTGAATTTCTGGATTTGCTCCGCAACCATTATCGTATGTGTCAAAAACAACTTTGATTCCATTTGCTGTTTGTGGAATACCAACACCGCCACCACTTACAAATCCAGTTGGAGGAACATCTAAAAAGCAAAAAGCGATACCATCTGCTCCATCCCCATCATTTATTCTAAAGTAGAAATCTACATTCCATTGATAACAGGTCGCTAAGTCAATTGGTTCAGTGTAGAAAACACCTCCACTCGAACCATCAACGTTGTTGGTTAAAATTATTTCATCTTGATTCCCATCTGTGTCGCCACCTGTATCTCCCACAGCTGCTGCTCCCGTCAAATTCCAACCTGCAGTATTAACGGTTGATGTACCTACTAATTCAGCAAAAACGAGTGACTGTGAAAATATACTTGGAGAGAAAAAAAGGAGAGAGAATAATAGAATGAATGTTCTATACATAAAAAATAATTTTATTCAAAAATCGTAATAATTAATAATAAAAACAAAAAGTAAAGTCTAATGTTCGTTATGCAAATTCGGCTAATTCCAACCAACGTTCTGTTTTAGACTCAATTTCTTCGGTGATTTTCCCGAGCTTGATACCTAAATCATACACTTCTTTGTTCGTTAGGTTACCTGACGAAAGTTGGTCCACGATTGTTGCTTTTTCAGTTTCCAAAGTCTCCATTTCTTTTTCAATTTTCTTGAATTCTTCTTTTTCTTTATAGCTTAATTTTCGTTTCTCAACTTCTACTTTTTTCTCAATTACAATTTCTTTTTCTTGCTGAACTTGCGCTTGAGCTAAATTGCTTTTTTCGTCGCGTTTATCTTGAATTTGTTTTTTTCTAAAATCAGTATAATTTCCAACAATATCTTTGATTTTTCCTTCACCTTCAAAAACGAAAAGATGATCAACCATCTTGTCCATAAAATAACGGTCGTGAGATACAACGATCAAACAACCTTGGAAATTCCTCAAGTAATCTTCCAAAACGGACATTGCGAAAATATCTAAATCGTTGGTTGGCTCATCGAGAATCAAAAAGTTAGGATTACTCATCAAAACGCGCAACAATTTCAAACGACGCTTTTCTCCTCCACTTAACTTATGCACGAAATTGTAATGCATATCTCTTGAAAAAAGAAAACGCTCTAATAATTGAGCAGCTGAAAGTTGGCGTCCTTTTTCCAATGGAATATATTCCGCCACTTCTTTCACTACATCAATCACTTTAAAATCGTCTGGAACTTTGATTAAATCTTGAGAATAATAACCAAAAACAACTGTATCGCCAATCACGATTTTCCCTTTGTCTGTTGGTTCTTCACCCAACAACATTTTCAAGAAAGTTGTTTTACCTGTACCGTTATTTCCTACGATTCCCAAACGCTCTAAACGTTGCACATTGTAGGTGAAGTCCTCCAATATTTTTTTCTCACCGTAGTTCTTTCCAACCTTATGAAATTCCACGATTTTAGAACCTAAACGTTCCATTTTTACAGGCAATTCCAATTCGTCTTCATCAGTGTTTTGTAAGGCAGTTTTCTTAATGTCTTGAAAAGCATCCACTCGCGCTTTTTGTTTTACGCCACGTGCTTTTGGTTGACGACGAATCCATTCCAATTCTTTCTTAAAGGTGTTTTTTGCCTTTTCGATTGTTGATTGTAATTGGTCTTCACGTTCGGCTTTTTTCTCTAAATAATAAGAGAAATTACCTTTGTATTTATAAATTGTTTGATCAGCTAATTCAAAAATCGTATCGCAAACCACTTCTAAGAAATAACGGTCGTGTGTTACCATTAATATTGTTGATTTCGAAGTAGCCAAATACGCTTCCAACCATTCAATCATATCTAAATCCAAGTGATTGGTTGGCTCATCTAGGAATAAAAAATCAGCTTCTGACAACAACACTTTTGCTAAAGCCACTCGTTTTTTCTGACCTCCTGAAAGTGAACCAACAAGTTGCGAAGTGTCTTGTAATTTTAGTACTGACAGGATTTGTTGCACTTTCACCTCGATATCCCAAGCGTTCATTTCCGTGATTTCTTGGTACAAATGTTCCAACGCTTTTTCGTCGTTGTTGTCCATCGCAATGTTATACTCTTTAATCAATTTGAGTTCGGGTAAATCGTGATCGAAAACAGCTTCTAAAATCGTTTGGTCAGGATTCATCAATTCTGTTTGTTCCATAAAAGCAACACGAATGTCGTTTCTAAACACAATTCTTCCGCTGTCGTACTGTTCAAAATCCATCAAACAGCGCAATAAAGTTGTTTTTCCAGAACCATTTTTAGCAATAATAGCCACTTTTTGTCCTTGGTCGATACCAAAAGTTAAGTCAGCAAAAAGTACGCGTTCACCAAAAGATTTGGTAAGATTTTCAACAGAAAGGTAATTCATCAATGATTTTTTAATCCCATTTTTGGGAAGTGCAAAGGTAGTTGTTTAATTCATATTTTTAAATTCAGCTTACAAGTACTTTAAAGATTACAATTTGATTTTGGTTTTTGTCTTGCTTTGAACAGAATCAATTATCTTTACTTTAAAATTAAATAAAAATATTAGATGGCATCTATTTTAATTGTTGACGACGACGAGGATATTCGGGAAATTCTTAAATATAATTTAGAAAAAGAAAATCATTCTATTCGAGTAGTAGGAGATGGTATTAAATGTTTAGAGGAAGTCAAAAAAGAAAAACCAGATTTAATTCTTCTTGATGTAATGATGCCTGGAATGGATGGTATCGAAGTTTGTGAACAACTGAAATCTTCAACTGAAAATAAAGATATTTTAATTTGTTTTCTAACGGCGAGAAGCGAAGACTACAGCCAAATTGCTGGATTGGAATCTGGTGGAGATGATTACGTCACAAAGCCAATCAAACCAAAAGTTTTGGTAAGTAGAATTAATGCTTTATTGCGTAGAAATGATAGTCGCAAACCTTTGGAAGAAACGCACACAAATGAACTTCGCATTAATAGAGAGAAATATTTGGTAGAAAAGGATGGTAATGAAATTCAATTTCCGAAGAAAGAGTTTGAATTGTTGGCTTTATTGGTATCAAAACCAAATTTTGTGTTTAAAAGAGAGTTAATTCTAGAAAAAGTTTGGGGAACAGATATCGTAGTTGGCGATCGCACAATCGATGTTCACATAAGGAAACTTCGTGAAAAAATTGGCGATCATTACATCACTACCGTAAAAGGTGTTGGATATAAATTCAACGATTAATTTGGCTCGTTTTTTGTTTGAAAAAAATAAATTTTGTTAATGAAATCACAATTCTACCTTTTCGTTTCCTTTCTTGCTTTGAACCTATCTTTTTTTGCTCAAACAGAGGATGCTTTTGTAAAGATTAAATCACAATTACAAAGCTGGGATCCCGTTAGAGGCGAATGGTTAGCAAATTCTTTTCGTTCTATTTCAAAAGGTGAAGCTATTCCCGACAGAACTTTTCCAGAAGAGTTTACTCCTTATGAAATGTTGACTATGGTTCCAATGGATAGAAGAAGAGATTTGTTAACAATGGTTCAAACGAATAATCGCAATCCAAAACCAACAGCAGGAACAAACTGGGCACCAATTGAAATGATTTTGAATCATAGTTTTTGTGACCGATTAACAGGGAGAAGCTATGGAGATCCACATCTAAATTCATTTGATAAAGCAACTTATTCTTTTCAAACAGTTGGAGAGTTTGTTTTGTCAAAATCAAACAAAGGACATTTTGAGGTGCAAACGCGACAAAAGCCACAAAACGAAAGCTTCTCTTTGAATACAGCAGTTGCGATGAATGTTGGAGGAGACCGCTTGTGTTATTATGCAGAAGATAAACCTGATTTTAACAATGCGCCATTTCGTTTAGAAGGTCAACCGATTCAACTTCAAGGAAGAACTTATTTTTTACCTAGAGGTGGAACTATTCGTTTAGAGGGGAGAAATTATATTATATCTTGGCCTACAGGAGAAACAGTAATTCTTGATAGTAGAATGAGTGGACAGATGCAATTGGCAAATGTAACTGTCCAAATTTTTGCCTGTGATAGAGGAGAGTTTGAGGGTTTACTTGGAAATGCTAATGGTGACATGAATGATGATTTCAACACTAGAAACGCAAATAGCTTCCGACCAGCATATGCCTATTTCTCTACTTTTGGAAATCCAACTTTAGCGAGAGGTTCAGAAATTGCAGAAAAAGAATATTTGGCTTTTTTAGCGAAAGATTTTGCTGAAGATTGGCGTGTGAATGAGTTGACAACTTTATTTGATTATGGAAATGGACGTTCACCAATTTCATACGTTGATCGTTCTTTCCCTCGTGTTCATTACACCTTGAATGATTTAGATATGGGTCGTCAAACAAATGCGCGTCGTCGATGTGAACAAATGGGCATTACACCTGAAGAAATGCGTGGTTGTATTTTTGATAATGGCTTTTTAGATATAACACCAAATCCTATTCCAACTCCAACTAATCCTGTGATTGGAAGAAATCTACACGACATTAAAAAACCAGCTTTAAACACAAACGACAGAACTTTTGGAGAAGGCGGTATTTTAAGTTCAACACCTAGAGAAGCAAATCCGGATGGAACAATTAAGGATTTCAATCCGCAAATAAAAGAACCAAATCGAGTTGAGGGCGGAAAAGATTTCAATCCTGAAATAAAAGGTGAAAATGGAAAAGAAGGTAATCAAAGTGAATCAAATGGTTCTATTCCAGAGAAAAAACCCGAAATAAATACTGATTTTGAACGCGAGAAACCAAACTCTACTTCTCCTATTCAAAACGAGAAACCAGTGATCAACTCGAAACCAATTTTCTCTTCACCTGTGAGTAAACCTTCGACTTCACCATCCAAACCAGCTTCGTCACCGGCAAAACCATCTGTTTCTCCTTCGAAACCAAGTGTCGGTGGAATAAAACCTGGTAAAGGCTAATCCTTGATTAATTTTTTAGTTAAAAACTGATAATCAGAAGTTTTAACATGTAAAAAGTAAACTCCTGGATTTAAAAAATCAGTACTGATAGTTTTCTGTTGTTGGGTGGTATAAAACAAAGTTTTACCGTTCAAATCTACCAGCTCTAATGAAGAAATTTCTTTATTCGTAGAAATTGAAATTTCCGAATGAAAAGGATTTGGTGAAACTTGAATAGCGTTTGTGTTTATTTCATTTAAATCGGCATTTGGGCACGACTTTCCATTTAAAAAGTCCCAAATAACTTGAGGTGAATAAATATCCATATTGATATTACCAACACCACCAACGAAGGTTGAAATACCAGGCCATTGATGACCTCCATTTGCGATTTTGATTAATTCTAAACTACTGTTAGTACAATTGGAATAGGTTTCTCGTGACACAGTTGACAAATCCAAAAGGCTAGGATTAGGTAAATCTACTGAACTTGGATTTGTATTACAGCCCAAAAATTGTTGCCATTTCTCCATTGTTTGAGAAACGGAAACTCCTGTGGTTATACTTCCTAAATAGGGAACAACAGCATCCGTTGTACCGTGCATATGTAATACAGAAGTTAAATATTTAGGATTGCAATTAGTGTAAACAGTATCACTCATATTTCCTGAAACAGTCGCAATTGCTGCAAAACAATCATCCGATTCACAAGCCATTTTATGACTCATAAATCCACCGTTTGAAAACCCACATAAATATTGTTTCTGAGGATTAGTGTTAAAATTAGAACGGAAATAAGCTGTGATTTTTTCAAGAAAGCCTTTGTCGTCAGTACTTGAAACTGAAACATTCATATTAGCATTCCAAGCATTATTATTTCCTGTGGGATAGCAAACAATGAAGTTGTTCTCTTCTGCAATGGTATTAAAATCAGTAATTTCCATTATTCCAGTTGCCGTTTGGGTTAAACCATGTAAAACAATGAGTAAAGGCAACTCCTGTGTAGCATCCCAAGTACTAGGTTTGTAGTAGATAAAGGTTCTTAACATTCCATCATGACTCATTGAAACGACGGTTTGTGATTGTGCTACACTTAAAAAAAGAAGAAATAATGCAGATAATATTGATTTCATAATTCAATATTACGAAAAAAAGGCAGAAACCTAAAGTTCCTGCCTTTCCCGTTTGATAAGAGAGAGCTGCTTATTTGACGAAATTGTAATGAGAAGTTCCTTTCGGACTTCCAACAAGTTGACGAAAAAATTAGAATTTTAGTTGCGTAATAAAAACATCTTAACAATTCAATCACAAGCAATGACTACTTTTGAAAAAAAAACTTCAATGAAAAATATCGTCTTCATTTTTGCAACCTTTTTAATCACTTTTTCAACGCAGGCTCAACGTTCTAAACCACCAAAATTAGTTGTTGGAATTGTTGTTGATCAGATGTGCTATGAATATCTCTATCGTTATCAAGCCAATTTTGTGGAAGGTGGATTTAATCGCTTTTTGAAAAAAGGATTGAATTGTAGAAATACCTTATATAATTATGTTCCAACTTACACTGGTCCTGGTCATGCATCAATTTATACAGGTACAACGCCAAGCAATCATGGAATCGTAGGAAATGATTGGTACAACCGCGAAACACAAGGAAATATGTATTGCGTGCAAGATAATTCAGTTTCAACAGTCGGAAGTAGCTCCAAAGAGGGACAAATGTCACCTGAAAATTTAAAAACCTACACGATTACTGACCAATTAAAAATGACTTATCCGAAAGCAAAAGTAATTTCTATGTCAATTAAAGACCGTGGTTCTATTTTACCTGGTGGACATTTGAGTGATGGCTCTTATTGGTACGATTATGCAACTGGAACTTTTATCACAAGTACTTATTTCAAAAAGGAATTACCGTCTTGGGTGAGCAATTTCAACGCAAGCAAAAACGCAACAACTTACTCTAAAACGTGGAACTTATTATTACCAAAAGAGCGTTATTCTTCTGTTGATGAAAGTCCGTATGAAGTGATTTTATCAGGAAAAACAAGTGCCACTTTCCCGTATAACTTTCTTGAAATGGGCGGAGGTAAAGCAAGTCCAAAACTATTTACCACTTCGCCTTTTGCCAATGAATTATTGACAGATTTTGCGTTGGAAGCTATCGAAAAAGAAGGTTTAGGTGCAGATAATCAAACGGATATGTTGTGTATTAGTTATTCAACACCTGATATTGCAGGACACGCTTTTGGACCTTACTCTTTGGAACTCGAAGATATTTATGTTCGTTTAGATCGCGATTTGAAGAAATTAATGGATGGTTTAGAAAAAAAATACGGAAGAGGAGGATTTACCATTTTCTTAACCGCAGACCACGCAGTTGTGCCAGTACCACAAATGTTAGTAGATAAAAAAATGCCTGGAGGTTATTTCTATTTGAATCAAAATATGGAAGATTTGAGAAAATCAACAATTACTGAATTTGGCGCTGATTTGATTGAGTACGAGGAAAATTTAAACATCTACTTGAACCATAAAAGAATTGATTCATTAAAATTAAATAGAGAAGTTGTCTCTCAATTTGTTGCTGCAAAAGTGCGTTATTGGAAAAGTGTGAAAGCCGTTTTTACAGCGGGCGAATTGGGACAAAACACATCGAGTGACAACGAATGGAAAGATATGTTGCGAAAAGGTTTTGTTTATAATCGAAGCGGAGATGTTCTTTTTATTTTAGAACCTGGTTATTTGCCGAAATCGAAAGAATCTGAAAAAGATCATCAAGGTACGTCCCATGGTTCTGCATTTAATTACGATGGTCATGTTCCGTTATTATGGTACGGTGCAGGAATTGAATCAAAAGATGTGTTTACGCCTTATAAAATTATTGACATAGCTCCAACTTTAACGCACCTATTGAATCTTCAACGTTCTGGTGCAATGACTGGTCAACCGATAATTGAAGTTTTACAAAAATAAATGAGTAACAAAGATTTCTTTTTAGATCACCTAGGTCAAACGAGTCCATTTCCTTTTTTGATAGAAGTTGAAAAAGCGGAAGGAATAAACATCACTGCGAAATCAGGAAAAGTTTACATGGATATGATTGCTGGCGTGGCGGTGAACAACATCGGACACCGTCATCCTAAAGTCGTGGAAGCCATTAAAAATCAAGTGGATAAATACTTACACGTGATGGTTTATGGTGAATTTGTCCAAGATGCGCAAAATGATTTAGCTAAATCTTTAATTTCTGTTTTACCTCCAAGTTTGGATAGTGTTTATGTTGTTAATTCAGGAACAGAAGCGAATGAAGCAGCTATAAAATTAGCAAAGCGAGTAACAGGAAGAATGGAAATAGTTTCATTTAGAGGTTCTTATCATGGAAGCACGCTTGGTTCATTAAGTATTTCTGGAAATGAAATAAAAAAACAAGCATTTCGACCTTTGATGCCAGCTGTTCGTTTTTTAAAACACAATGACATCGATGGAATTCAACAAATAACGGATAAAACTGCTGGTGTAATTATTGAAACTGTTCAAGGAGATGCAGGAGTAAGAGTGCCAGATTTAGCTTTTTTACACGCTTTAAGAAAACGTTGCACAGAAGTTGGTGCTTTGTTGATTTTTGATGAAATCCAATGCGGAATGGGGCGCACAGGAACTATGTTTGCCTTTGAACACTTTGGAATCGTACCCGATGCAATGACTTTAGGAAAAGCTCTAGGTGGAGGAATGCCGATTGGTGCTTTGGTATCTTCGCAGAAAAATCTAAATGAATTTACCCACAATCCAATGCTTGGTCATATCACTACTTTTGGAGGGCATCCTGTTGTTTGTGCAGCGGCAGCAGCTTGCGTTGAGGTAATGAAAGCCGAAATTGATTGGCTTCAAGTGGAACGAAAAGGAAAATTATTGGAAGAAATCATTACTCAAAGTTCTGAAATTAAAGCTGTAAGAAGAATAGGAATGATGTTCGCATTTGATATGGAATCAAGTGAACGCGTTGCAAAAGTAGTTGACAAATGCCTAGAAAAAGGACTATTGACTTTTTGGTTTTTATCTCATCCCTACAGTTTTAGGTTATCACCGCCATTAACCATTTCAGAGGAAGAAATCCGCGAAGCTGGAAAACGAATTTTAGAAGCAATTACGGAAACAGCATAACAAACAGTTCTTTTTATTGTTAAAGAAGTATCTTTGTCCTCACGAAAAAAGAAATGAAAGTAACTGAACATATAAAAAACGCCAACGAAACCTTATTCTCTTTTGAGATATTGCCCCCATTAAAAGGTAAAAGCATTCAATCAATTTACGATGGAATCGATCCTTTGATGGAGTTCAAACCTAAGTTCGTGAATGTTACTTATCATCGGGAAGAATTTATTTACAAGGAAAGAGACAATGGATTGTTGGAAAAAATTGCAATTCGCAAGCGTCCAGGAACAGTTGGGATTTGTGCTGCGATAATGAATAAATACCATGTTGATGCGGTTCCTCACTTGATTTGTGGAGGTTTTAGTAAAGAAGAAACAGAAAATGCATTAATTGATTTACAATTTTTAGGAGTTGACAATGTTTTGGCACTAAGGGGTGATTCAATAAAAACAGAAAGTACATTCCGTCCGCATCCAGAAGGTCATTCTTTTGCAGTTGATTTGATTCATCAAATTTCAGATATGAATCGCGGAAATTATATGATGGATGATGTGCAATTAGAACCAACTGATTTTTGTATTGGAACTGCAGGTTATCCTGAAAAACACTTTGAAGCGATGAATCTTGCAACAGATTTGAAATATTTGAAAGACAAAGTAGATACTGGCGCAGAATACATTGTAACTCAAATGTTTTTTGATAATTCCAAATTCTTTGCTTTTGTTGACGAATGTCGAAAAATTGGAATCGAGGTGCCGATTATTCCAGGGTTAAAACCATTGAAAACCTTAGCCCATATTTCTTTTTTACCAAAATTCTTTAAAATCGATTATCCAGTTGAATTGTCAACTGAACTTTTGAAATGCAAAGACAATAAAGCTGTAGAGCAACTTGGAATTGAATGGGGAATTCACCAATCAAAAGAGTTAAAAGCTGCAAACGTTCCTTGTATTCATTATTACACCATGTCTAATTCTTCTCAAGTGAAATCAATCGCTGCAGAAGTATTTTAAAATTATCTATGAAAAAAAATCTTTTTGTTTCAAGCCTTTTCTTGCTATTTTTCGTAGCGAATTTCACATGGTCACAATCCTTAAAATTAAGCAACGCAATTGTAATTGCCCAATTTGATAAGCAAGAAGACCGTTATGCATTAGAAGTTAGTTTGACTGAAATGTTGGCTGAGTATAACATAAAAGCGATGCCTTCCTTGAATTTGTTAAAACAAGGTGCAGATGCTTCTGTTTTGGTAGATGATTCACTTCAACGTAATTTAAAAACGGCTGGTTACGATACTTATTTGGTTGTCAACGTTAGAGGTTATGATCGTACTTTTAAGCCGGCAACTCAAAAAATTACTTTTGCCGAAATGCTTGATATGACAAGTATTTATCATTTATACAGAGATGAAGCAACATCTGTAAGTTTTGAGTTTACCTTTTTCAGGAATAACGAAGTTGTTCAACGTAACATTTTAAAATGCGGAAATATTTCAGATAGAAATTCAGTGCTAAAACGTTTCCGAAAAAAGATACCAAAAATCATTGAAAAAAGCTGGAAAGCTTAATCCTTTTATTTTCAATATTTTAAACATTCTTAATGAGGTCTCATACCAAGTAGCAAGAAAATTGTCAGAGAAAAAAAACATCTTTGGTAGAATACCGACAACAATCTGACAAAATAAATTTCAATTTTCTACAATACATTTTGTGCGTTCGTTGGTATTAAAAACCAAAATTATTCTTTTTTAATTAACGTTCTCATGCTTTGTTTGTATTTCAAATTAAACTGATACTCTATTATTTTTATCTAATTTATCTTTTATAAAGTAAATATTTTATCTAAAATATCTTATATAAGAGATAAAAAGAATTATATAAGTACTATAAATAAGATAATTTTATGTAATTTTGAATTCTAAACAAGACAAATGAAAAGTATTTTCAAGCAAATTATCCTAGAAAGACAACAATGGATGCATAGTTTAACCCTGATAAAAAGGCAACTTAAAATTGAAAAACATGCAAATTATGTTTTTACAGGTCTTCGACGTGCAGGAAAAACCTTCATGCTGTATCAGATTGCAAAAGAAATAATAGAAAGAGACAATTATGAAGAAATTCTATTCATAAATTTTGAAGATGAACGTTTGATTGGCGTTACTCATTTAGAGTTAAATCAATTGATTGAAGCATATAATGAATTATTTAATCATAAACCAATTATCTTTTTAGACGAAATTCAAAACATTGACTATTGGTATAAGTTTGCTCGGAGATTAGCTGATGAAGGTTATCGTGTTTATATCACTGGAAGTAATGCCGAAATGCTTGGGAATGAAATAGCTTCAACTTTAGGAGGAAGATTTATAAATAAAGAAATTTTACCGCTTTCTTTTGCAGAATTTCTGGATTTTAAAGAAGTAAAATACTCCTACAAATCACTTTATAACAAGGAACGTTATTCATTGATAAAAGAGTATGAGAGTTATTTTGCTTTTGGAGGTTTTCCTGAATTAATTCATTTATCGCACAAACGCGAATACCTTTCGAATGTTTATCAAAAGCTATTTTATGGGGATTTGATTGCGCGATACAAGATCAGTAATGTTCATCTACTTCGTTTTTTGGTGAAGAAAATAGCAGAAAGTGTAAATAATGAAACATCGGTTAATCGAATAAAAAATTTAATAGGCTCCACAGGCTTAAGTATTGGAAGTAATACTTTGTTTGATTATTTGGCTTATTTAGAGTCGGCATTTATGATCGCTACTTTATCTAATTTCACTAGTAAATTCGTTGAGCGAGAAACAAACAAAAAATACTACTTTATGGATTGTGGAATCTTGACATTGTTTTTATTCAATCAAGAAACCAAGCTACTAGAAAATCAAATTTATATAGAATTGCGAAGAAGAGGGTATGAAATTTATTTCTTCAAACGAAAAACAGAGGTTGATTTCTATATTCCCGAAAAAGAGTTATTGATTCAAGTTTCTTACAGTATAAATGACATTGAAACTAAACAACGAGAAGTTCGTGCATTAACTGATGCGATGAAGGAATTATCAATTAACGAAGGATTGATTATTACAAAAAATGAATCGGAAGAAATTGAAACAAAATATGGAAAAATTAAGGTACTTCCTGCGTGGCAATGGTTGCTAGCTTTAGAAAGTTAGTTGTCAAGTTCTCATGAATTTGGATCAGCTTAATTGGCATCTTAAAATACAATCTTAAGCGATTTAATTCCCCATTCTAAACTGCTTATCTATTTCTGCATCTTTTGGGTCACCATAAACACCACATTTCGGTGGACGTTCAAATAATTTAATCACTTTAATTTGTGCTTGAATTGGCCAATATTGAGACGCAAACCAATTCGCTTTTGCATTAAATCCATTCCATTCATAAGCACTTACAATTGGAATATGAACACCTGGAACTATCATCCACGCACGATTTAAACGAATTCCAATTCCTAAACTGTAGTGAACTTGCGCTACAAAAGGTTTTTGAAATTTCAGTTCAAGTGGATGGTTCGAATAATTATCGTCGTAAACTTTGCTTCCTTGAATTAAATTATAATCGAAGTTAAAGCCCAAACTTTGATCAATAAAATGTTTTCTCGCTTTGTCAATTTTCTTTTTACCGTAGTAAATTAATGAATGTGCAGAAACACGAGCGAAGACATAATTGTTTTTGAAACTTCCTTCTCCATGATAAGACTGTACGATTTCACCCAAAGCATTTTTGATGTCAACATGCGTTGATTCAGTTCCACTTAATTGACGAAAACCAACACCCCAATCAACGTAATCCATAATTCTACTTTTCTTCAAGGGCTTAATCGGAATTCCTTTCCATTTTGGAAAATGTGCGAAACCAACTTCTCCGAAGAAACCAACTTGTCCTTTGGGCGTGATTTCGTAATTTCCACGTGCGCCCAAGTTATCTGTTAATACACCAGAAATCGGTTTGGATGGAATCATATAGGTCGGGCCAATTGCAAAGTGAATTCCATCGTTTGTAACAATGATATAATCATTTCCTTTCGTTCCTTTTTTGAAAGCCCCTTGACCAAAAAGTAAAGTTGGAAAAAGTAAAGCTATAAGAATACTTTTCTTCATAATTAGAAATTAAAGTCTGCGCTTAATTCAAGCATTTTATCCATCACAATTTGGCTATCCCAATTTTGCTCAATGTTTGGAATTTCCATCACTTGATCCATGATTTCAGTTTGTTTTTTACCTTGATTGTACGCCACACTGTAACGGATATTGCTAAACGTTACTTGTGAGTACAACGGCAACCATTTGTTTGGGTACATCTCACTGAATTTTGCTTCAATTTTCTTTCTCAATAAGAAAGCAGGATCAGCCACAAAATCGCGCATAACGAAATAGTTGTCCAAAGATAAATCTTGTAAAGCGTCGCCATCAGGTTTGCGTTCAATGCTGTATTCTTCAAAAACGGCTTCCCAGTTTTCATTGTGTTTTTGCATCAATCGATTCATTACTGTACAGTCTTCAAATCCAGCATTCATACCTTGACCATAAAATGGAACAGTTGCATGCGCTGCATCACCCATCAAAGCTACTTTTCCGTGCGCCCATGGATAACAACGAATAATTGCCAAATTCGACAGCGGATGATCTTCCCAAGCATCGGCAATGTTTGGCATCATGTCGTAAAAATCAGGGAAAACAGTTTGGAAGAAATCGTTAACAGCTTCTTTTGACTTTAATTTATCAAAAGCAAATTTATCACCTTCATGTGGCATGAACAAGGTACAAGTAAATGAACCATCTTCATTCGCCAAAGCAATCATCATAAAGCGACCACGTGGCCAAATATGTAGCGCATTTTTATCTAATCTATAGCTTCCATCGGCATTGGCAGGTAATAAAATCTCACGGTAACCATCTGCAATATAGTTTTGACTATAGTTGAAGCGATTTAATTTTTGCATCGAATTGTAGCGAACAGCAGAAAATGCGCCGTCAGCAGCAAAAATCACATCTGCTTGTGCTTCAAACTCTTCTCCAGTTAAGTTATTTTTAATGTAAGCAATTCCTTTATTAAGGTCGGTTTTTAAGCAATCATGGTTGTAGTGAATCGTCGCTTTACCGTGCTTTTCTGCGATGTCCATCATCGTTGCATTCACTTTTCCACGAGAAACAGAATAAATCGCTTGACCTTCTTTTCCGTAGGGTTGATACGTTAGATTTCCTTCTAAATCATGCATAACTCGACCTGACATAGGAATAGCGATTTTACGAATTTCATCCCCAACCCCAACAGCGTCTAGAGCTGTCCAACCACGAACAGATAGCGCTAAATTGATTGATTTTCCAGCAGAAATTTCAGCTTTTCGGATATCTGGTCGTCTTTCGTAAATTGTAACTTTATAACCTGCTTTTGATAAGTAAACAGCCCATAATGAGCCAACTAATCCTGCACCAATTATAATCGCTTGTTTGTTGTTTTCCATGATATTTTATTTTCTCCAATGTTTGGAATAAGTTGTTTCAAAGAATGGATTTCTTCTTCGTTCTTGCATTTTTCTACGCTGAAAGGCAATACTTGCTCGCCAAATAACAATTCCGCCGACTAGTACACCAATCGCTTGGATGGTTAAATTCACGTAGGTTATTGTTTGGTCTAAATCACCTGAATAACTTGTTTGTATTAAATCTTGAATGGTCATCATCTACAAATTTAACAAGATTGTATGCATCTTTTCTCAGAATGATTTTAAATATCCACAATTCTTTTTTCTTAACTTAGGACAAATGACTAAAGCAATTGTTTGCTGTATGGACTTAAAGAACCTTAGCCCTCGTTTTAACTCCTCGATTTTTGTTTTTTGCTTTTTGCTTTTAGTCTTTTGCTTTTCAACTTTTAACTAACTTTATAAACTGTATATTTCTTTTCAATCCTTCAAACTTCGTGCGTTTAACAGCGCTGTTTTTAAAGAGTGAATCAAACGCTTCTTTTTGTAAGTCTTGCCAATCATTTTTGGTTAAATCTAGTAAAGAAAGTGTAGGAGTGAAGCGTTCTTCTTGATGTACTTTCGAAAAGCGATTCCACGGGCAAACGTCTTGACAAACATCACAACCGAACATCCAATTGTCCATTTTTCCTTTAAATTCGGAAGGTAAGATTTCGTCTTTTAATTCAATTGTCAAATACGAAATGCACTTTGAACCATCAATGATATATGGTTGCACAATCGCTTCCGTTGGACAAGCGTCGATGCATTTGGTGCATGTTCCGCAATAATCCTTAATTGGTCCGTCGGGTTCTAATTCTAAATCAATGATTAATTCAGCAATGAAGAAAAAACTTCCATGTTTCGGATGAATTAAATTGCTGTTTTTACCCAACCAACCTAAACCTGCTTTTTTAGCCCAAACTTTGTCCATTACGGGTGCAGAATCCACAAAAACACGACCACCCACTTCGCCAATTTCAGTTTGAATAAATGCTAATAATTCCTTGAGTTTATCTTTGATTACAAAGTGATAATCTTCTCCGTAAGCGTATTTAGAAATTTTGGGTGCTTCTTCGTCTTGCTGTCTTTCTTCAGGGAAATAATTCAGTAACAAAGAAACCACTGTTTTTGCATCATCTACTAATAATCTCGGGTCGAGGCGCTTATCAAAATGATTCGCCATGTAACTCATTTTTCCATGGTAATTTTTAGTCAACCAAGCTTCGAGTTTGGGAGCTTCTTCCTCTAAAAAATCGGCTTTCGAAAATCCACAAAAGAAAAAACCGAGGTCTTTCGCTTTTTGTTGAATCATTGATTTGTAAGCTGATTTATTCATTTTTAAACCTATTGAAAAACTATTTTTACTATTCGAAATTGTACTTGTAAAAATTCTAAACCTAAAAATAAAGTATTTAATCGAAGTGCGAACTATTTAGTAAATATGAGCGAACTAAATTGGCCTTGAATTTCTTGGTTTTAGCTACTGAACTGAAACTGTTAATTTTTAAAATTTCTGCAAGAACATTT
>CAZDKE010000028.1:0-44548 GCA_964506255.1 uncultured Lishizhenia sp.
TCCTCGTACTGTTCCTTCATTTAATCAATTAGCACCTATCTGTTCTGGTGATGAACTAATTTTGCCTTCAACATCTATTAATGGAATAAGTGGTTCTTGGTCACCTGCAATTAACAACCAAGAAACTACAACATATACCTTCACTCCCAATGAGGATGTTTGTGCAACTACTATTAGCCAAACATTAGAAGTAAATCAAGTTGCTATAATTGATACATTTATAACAGCATTTTTTACATATACATGGCCAATTAACGGTGAGACTTATACAGAATCAGGGTTATACACTCATTTTAATAATTGTATTAAAACGAAACTAAACTTAACTATTCTTCAAAATTGTAATCTAGAAACACCTGGAATTATTACAGGAACCGCAATTGGTATTTGTTTAAATGGAATTACTAACCCGAGCTACTCAATAGCTTCAATTAATGGTGCATCTAGTTATGAATGGATTGCACCTGAAGGAACTGAAATTGTATCAGGACAAGGAACAACTTCTATTACATTAAATGTTTTAGAAAACTTTACTGAGGGCAATCTTTCAGTTCGTGCACTAAACATCTGTGATACAAGTCAATCTCGAACTTTATTTATTAGGTCTGTTTTTTACACCCCTTTAACACCTTTAGGTTCGACGACAGGATTATGTACCTCAGGTTTATCAATAGTAGAATATAATGCAGCAATCGTTTCAGATGTAACAAATTACATGTGGTCTGCTCCTGAGGGTACAACTATTATTTCTGGTCAAGGAACGAACGTTATAGCGTTAAATATTAACGATAGTTTCTCGATCGGTAATTTGACACTTACAATGAATAATGCTTGTGGTGCAAGTCCAGAAAGAGTCGTAATTCTTCGTTCTGTTTTATTTCAACCAGGGTTAATTACAGGAAATACGATTGGTTTATGTACAGGAGGAGTATCAACTGCTACATATACAATACCAACTCAAGTTGGTGCATCAAGTTATACATGGACTGCACCGAATGGTACTTTAATCCTATCAGGTCAAGGTACAACCTCCATTGTAATACAATTTTTAGAAGGATTTACAAGTGGTAATTTAAGTGTTGTTGCAAATAATTCTTGTGGAAGTAGTATTGCAAGGACTTTATTAATTCGTTCAACACTTTCTGCTCCAGGAGATATTACAGGACCAACAACTGGTTTATGCTCACAAGGTATTTCAACTGCAAGCTACTCAATCACACCAATTGTTGGAGCAACAGGCTACACATGGACAGCTCCTATTGGAACATTAATAAACTCTGGTCAAGGTACAAATTCCATTGAACTAATTATTTTAGATGGATTTACAAGTGGTAGTTTGAACGTTGTTGCAAACAATAACTGTGGATCTAGTACCCCAAGTTCATTAACAATTCGTTCGACATTAGGTCAATTAGGAGCAATTTCTGGGTTAACTATCGGATTGTGTTCGCAAGGTAACGCATCTGTTACCTATAGTGTTATGGCTCAATCTACTGCTACAAGTTACACATGGTCGGCACCTAACGGTACAACTATACTTTCTGGACAAGGTACAAATTCAATTGTTTTAGGTTTTCAAGACAATTTCACATTAGGTAATTTAAGTGTTGTTTCTAATAACCAATGTGGAGCAAGTTTAGTAAGAATAATTTCACTTTTTTCAACTACAAGTATGCCTGGCGTAATTACAGGAGTTACAAGTAACCTTTGTCCAAACGGAGTAAACAATCCTACCTATTCTATTGCACCAGTTTCAGGTGCTTCTAGTTACACATGGACGGCACCAGTAGGAACGACAATTGTTTCTGGACAAGGTACAACATCAATTACCTTGGATATCACAAATAACTTCACTTCTGGTAGCTTAAGCGTTGTCTCAAATAATGCTTGTGGTTCTAGCAATTCAAGAACACTTGCCTTATCCTCTTCAATCGCAAGTCCTATAGCAATAGTTGGACCTACAAATAATCTTTGTCCGAATGGAATAAATAATCCTACTTACACCATCGGGTCAGTTTCTGGAGCAAATAGTTACACATGGACTGCTCCTTCTGGAACAATTATTACTTCAGGACAAGGAACTACATCAATAACATTGGAAATTACAAACAGTTTTGTGTCTGGAAATTTAAGTGTTGTATCTAATAACGCATGTGGATCAAGTGCACCGAGAACTTTGGCAATATCTTCCACAATTACAACACCAGGAGTCATTACAGGAATAACAAATAATCTTTGTCCAAACGGTTTAAACAACCCTACATTCAGTATTGCGGCGGTAGCTGGAGCTACAAGTTATACTTGGACAGCACCAGTAGGTGCAACAATTGTTTCAGGTCAAGGTACAACAACAGTAACTTTAGAAATTACAAATACTTTTACTTCAGGTAACTTAAGTGTAATTGCAAATAATTCATGTGGATCAAGTACATCTAGAACCTTAGCTTTAAATTCAACCATTTCGGCTCCTCTTTCAATTTCTGGGACAACCAATAATCTTTGTCCAAATGGGATAAATGTTGCAAGCTACTCTATTACTCCCGTTACTGGTGCTACAAGTTACACATGGACAGTGCCTTCTGGTGTAATTATTCTTTCAGGACAAGGAACAACATCTATTACATTAGAGATTACAAATAGCTTTGTTTCCGGAAACTTAAGTGTAGTTTCAAACAATGCTTGTGGTTCAAGTAGTGCTAGAACTTTAGCTTTATCTTCATCACCAATTCTTCCAGGGTCTATTTCTGGCACGATTAATAATTTATGTCCAGAAGGAATTAACTTACCTACTTATTCAATTGCTGCTATTCCTGGAGCTACAAGTTATGTATGGACTGTACCTGCTGGAACTACTATTATCTCTGGTCAAGGTACAAGAACTATAACTCTAAGTATTTCAAGTAATTTTAATTCTGGTGCTGTAACTGTCGCAGCAGTTAATCAATGTGGAATTGGTCCAGCTAGGTCATTAACAATCACATCGGTTCCACTTACTCCAACTTCGATTACTGGATCAACTACACCATGTGGAACAGCTACATATACATGCGCCACTGTTGCACAAGCCATTTCTTATACGTGGACAGTTCCATTGGGAATGGAAATAATTTCAGGTCAAGGTACAAATTCAATTACTGTAAATATTATTGGATCGTCAATTATTGGCAATATTACAGTTAGAGCTTCTAACAATTGTAAAACAGGTAATGCAAGAAGTTTGGCTATTAATTCATGTAGCTCAGTTACAAAAATGGGTGAAATTGTTACTGATCAAACTATAAATGATCTTGAAGTAGCAGTTTATCCAAATCCAACAAATGATTATTTAAACGTTCAGTTTTCTAGTGATATTGAAGAAAATTTAATTATTGAAGTAGTTAACTTGACTGGGCAGAAAGTAGCTGAAGTTGAAATTCAAAAAGGAAATTCAAATGTATACACATCGTTAGAAGGAATGCCTTCAGGAATTTATTTTTTAAAAATCAAGAAATCGAATAATACTATCATTCATACAACTAAAATATTGAAACAATAAATTAACGATTTTTAACGAGAAGAAATGCCTTTAGTGTATAATCACTAAGGGCATTTCTTCTCGACATAATTATAAACTTTAATGAACAGTTTTATAATCTTATAACCTCAGTTCGATTGTAAGATTAAAATTACCTACGGTGTTACTAATTGTTCAGATCAATATAAAAACCTGTTAAACAAGGTGTTAAATCGAAAATTTAGCAGTATAAACTGAAAGCGCGCCACCAAGAACTTTCCAAAATCGACATTTAGTTTTGTTCCTATTTCCGTATTGATTTAAGTTCTAAAGAAATTGCATTATTGGAAGATATTACTCCCAATTCTGTTCGAGTGTATAAAAACCGTATTAAAAATAAAATCGGATTATTAGTTGATGATAACTTAAATGAATATTTGAAAAAGATTTAATTCAATATAAAGTTAATTTTAGGGGTTTAATGTGGTAATTGGCGAATTCGCAAATTCTAACTAGGTGTAAACCCCGCTACAATATTCGTCAATTCAATAAAATCATCAACTGATAACTGTTCTGGTCGTTCAGTCATGAATTTTTCAGGAAGTTTGTTTGAATATAAAAGTTGCTTGATGGAATTGGTTAAGGTTTTTCGACGTTGATTGAAGGCCATCTTCACCAATTGAAAAAATAACTTTTCGTCGCATCCTAAATTATCGCGTTCGTTTCTTGTGCAACGAATCACACCCGATTTTACTTTCGGTGGCGGTATAAAAACGTGTTCATCAACGGTGAAGCAATAATGTATATCGTAGAAAGCTTGAAGAAAAACACTCAAAATTCCGTATTCTTTTGAGCCTGGTTTTTCAGCCAATCGCACAGCCACTTCTTTCTGAAACATTCCCATAATTTCTGGGATTTGGTTGCGATATTCCAAGCATTTAAAAAGAATCTGCGAAGAAATATTGTAGGGAAAATTTCCAACCACACAAAACGGTTCACTTCCCATAATTGGTTCCATTTTGATTCTTAAAAAATCACCGTATAGAATATTATCGGCGTGTTCTGGATATTTTACCTTCAAATAATCGATGGATTCTTGATCGACATCTAAGAATTTCAAATTCAAACCTTCCTTTGCAATTAAGTATTCTGAAAGTGCGCCCATTCCCGGACCAATTTCCAATACGTTCATACATCCACGGTGATTCGTAAGTTGATCAGCGATTTTCTGGCAAGTCGGTTTATCTTTTAAAAAATGTTGACCAAGATGTTTTTTAGGGCGAACAAAATCGCTTTTGGTGTTGCTATTATTATTTGAATTCTTCAATGACGTTCAATAAAGTTCTGAAAGCTGCGAATCGACCTTCGTATCGCTGAGCATGATCTTTTTGTAAGCGTGGAGCGTGTTTGCTTGTGTATTCGTCCATTAATTCTTGACTTGGGCAAACATACATAACCGAATAAGAAATTCCGTTTTCATCCTCTACCAAAATTTTTGAAATTCTACTTTCAGTAAAACATTGCGTAGCCATCACTTCAGGAATATGCACTTTTCGCATCCAATCCAACCAATCTTCGGCTACTGTTGGGTCAATACTTACCGTAACACTATATAAAATCATAAGACAAATTTAGGGGATTTTTGGATAGAATTAATTGAAGACTTAACTTGAAAACAAAAATACTCAAACATTGAGTTAACCAATAATAGAATTTTTGAATTTGTTGAGGTGTTTTGAATATAAAACTCGAGTTAAAATTTTTCTGAAAATCAAAATTCTCAATGTTATCGAATCGTTATGCTAATCAAAAATCGCTTAATACAAGCTTAACTTTGACTTAATTTCGACATTACGTTAGAGGTGTTTCTTTGCACAGAAATTAAAAACTATAAAAATGTTTTCTTTAAAACACTTATTGCTCTCAATTATTGTCCTTTTAGGATTCACTACAATTGCACAAACAGCTTCACTTTCAGGAAAAATTCAAGACGCTAAAACAAATGAAGCTCTTTTTGGGGTAAAAGTAATTTTGACTGGAACAGGTAAAGGAGCGGTGAGTGATGGCGATGGAAATTTTTCTATCAAAGGATTATCTTCTGGAAAATATACTTTGGAGGTTCGATATGAAACCTACAATAATTTAATCTTACAAGATATAAATGTAAAAGAAGGAGAAAATTTGACAATCAATATTCCTTTAGAGAAAGCAGTTTTAGAATTAGGTCCAGTTACAGTTACAGCTAAAGTAAATAAAGAGTCAACTTCTGAATTGTTAAGATTACAACGAAATAGTGCAACGGTTGTTGATGGTATAAATGCAGAAACATTCAAGAAAACACCAGATTCAAAAGCTTCTGATGTATTCAAAAGAATAACAGGAGCAAGTGTTCAGGATAATAAATTTGTTGTTATTCGTGGTTTAAATGACCGTTACAATTTTGGGTTAATCAACGGTGCACCGCTTCCAAGTTCTGAAAGTGACCGCAAAGCATTTTCATTCGATATTTTTCCATCTAATATGTTGGATAATTTGATTATTTCAAAAACGGCAACTCCTGATCAACCTGGAGAATTTGCTGGTGGTGTTATTGATATTAGTACTTCTGAACCGAAAGATAAAGATTTTCAATCTATTCAGATAGGTGGTTCATATAATATGATCTCTACTTTCAAAAATTTTGAATCTTACGAAGGAAGTAAAACAGATTTTTTAGGTTTTGGTCAGGGAGCACGAAGCATGCCAACTGAACTACCAGGAACAGCTGATTATTCAAATTTGAACAAAGACCAAAAAGCTGAATATGCTAAATTACTAACTCCTTCTTGGACAACGGCTGGTAGAACAGCAATGCCAAATCTAAGTTTACAATATTCTTTGGGGAAAACTTACAAAATTGGAGAAACAAAATCATTTGGTTTTGTTGCCGCTTATTCTTATCAAAACAATAATTCAATTTATTCTCAGGTAAGAAGAGAGTTTGAAGAACAAGCAGCTGGAGTTGTAAAAAAAATGGAATTGAACGATACAGTTTACAATAATTCAGTATTAAACGCTGGGATGTTAAATTTCAAATTCTCGATCAATCCGAAAAGTAATATCTACTTTAAAAATATGTATTCTGTAAGTTCAGAGGATAAAGTAAACATTAGAAAAGGTACAAGAGAAATGGATAATGACCCAAAGCAATTTGAAAGATCAACCAACTTCTGGTACACTCAAAATAATCTTTACACAAGTCAACTTTACGGAAAGCACGAAATTGAAAAAACGAAAATTAATTGGAATGTAGGTTTTAGTAACGTTTCTCGTCAAATACCAAACTTACGTCGTATTGTTTACAGAAAATACGCTTCGACCGAGGAAGATACTGTTGAGCAATATACAGCAGTTATTCAGCAAAACGGAACAATTGCAACCGCAGCAGGAAATATGTTTTGGTCAAATTCAAGTGAACAAATTTACAGTGCTAAATATGATTTTTCTCGCCAATTAGATTTTGGAGTTTTTAAAAATGAATTGAAAATTGGAGGAATGCACGCCTACAGAAATAGAGATTTTACTTCAAGAAACTTTGGTTTTTCTCAATATAAACCAAACGGAAGCACCTTCAACAGTGAATTATTATTATTACCGGAAGATCAAATTTTCAATGTAGAAAACTTAGGATTATTAGAAAATGGTCAAGGAGGTTTCAAATTGGACGAAGCAACAAATGTGGATGATAATTATCAAGCTTCATCTTTCTTAAATGCTGGATTTTTAATGTTCGATTCAAAAATTGCTGAAAAACTTAGACTTGTTGGTGGAGCTCGATTAGAGTCATACAATCAAGTATTTAATTATATCGAGTTTGGTTCAAATCAGGAGCAACGAATAGACACAACTGTAGTTGACATTTTACCTTCTTTGAATTTGATTTATACTTTGAATAAAAAAATGAATTTGAGAGCAAGTTTTTATCAAACTGTTTCACGTCCTGAATTTAGAGAATTAGCACCATTTACATTCTATAATTTCGTGATTGACAACATTATTTCAGGTTCGCCAGATTTACAACGCGCAAAAATTTCAAATGCTGATTTGCGTTATGAATTTTTCCCTGGAGCTGGACAAATCATCAGTCTTTCAGGATTCTATAAAAAGTTTAATAATCCAATTGAGTTAATAAACAGAACAGGAACTTCAGGAGCACCAGAATTATATTATACAAATGTGGCTGGAGCAACTAGTTATGGTGTTGAAGCAGAATATAGAATGAATTTAGGAATTTTTAAAAGTGAAGATTCTTCTTCTTTCTTAAAGCAAATTACATTATATGCTAACGGTTCATTGATTCGCTCAAAAGTTGATTTAGAAGGAATATCAGGTTCAGAAGAAAATAGACCACTTCAAGGTCAATCTCCTTATATTATTAATGCTGGTGTTTTCTATACCAATAAAGAAGGAGATTTATCACTTAGTGCTTCTTACAACGTTGTAGGACAAAGAATTTACATAGTAGGAAATGTTCAAGAACCAAGTGTTTGGGAAAACGGACGAAATGTTATCGACTTTCAGATTGCAAAAACATTCTATGATAATAAATTAGAGTTGAAATTGAACATTAAAGATTTATTAGCGCAAGAATTGGTGTTCTTCCAAGATTTGAATGGAAATCAGAAATACGATTTAGGAACAGACAACGCTTGGCAAGAAGTTCAATTCGGGCAAACAATTTCTTTATCCTTGAAGTATAATTTCTAGTTATTAATTGCAAATTACAAACGAAGAATTGTAAACGAAGAATTGCAAACGAAGAATTGCAAACGTTTTTCTCTTACGTTTTTTTTAACATAACCGTTAAATCTTTAACTCACAATTCCCAAGGGTTCTGTACGTCTATTCGCAATTTTATCGTTGCAATTCCTAAGGGTTCTGCACGTCCATTTTCAAATTACCTCATTTTCAAATTTTCAAATTAATTAGTTCACAATACCTAAGCGTTCTGTGCCTCCGTTCGTAATTTGCAATTTTATCGTTCGCAATTAACTGTTCATTATGATTGTCTCCATGTTAACGAATTGTTTTCAAAGTTTAATAATCACTTAAAGAATACATAAGACTTCTGTAACGCACCCCTTGAAATTGTGCCTGAAATTTGTACAAACAAAAAATAATTAAAATGAAAAAGATTTACTTAGGAATTGCGGCATTGTGCTTAAGCACTTCTTTAAATGCACAAGATGCATTTTGGACGCCAACAAATTACAAAGGTGCATTTCCAGTTACTGATGGAACGGCAGCAACAGATTGGACCTCTGGATGGTCAAATTTTGATCCAGAAAACACAGTTTACCCTGCAACATTAACAACTGTTTCTACAGATATTACTACTAACACTACTTGGAGTGGTGTTGTTTTACTTCAAAACAAAGTATATGTTAAAAACAATGCAACATTAACAATTGCCCCAGGAACAATTATTCGTGGTGACAAAAATTCTCAAGGTACTTTAATTATAACTAGAGGAGCAAAAATTAATGCAGCTGGTACAGCTTCAAATCCTATTGTTTTCACTTCAAATGAAGCTGTTGGTAATAGAGCTGAAGGTGACTGGGGTGGAGTTGTTGTTTTAGGATTAGCTAGAAACAACCAACCTGGAGGAGTTGCAAGTATAGAGGGTTTAGTTCCTTCAACTGATACACAATTCGGTGGTGCATTTGATAATGACAACTCGGGTGTAATGCAATATGTTCGAATTGAATTTTCAGGAATTCCTTTGGAGCCAAACAAAGAATTAAATGGTTTAACTATGGGTTCTGTTGGTTCTGGTACTACAGTTGACCATATTCAAGTTTCTTTTTGTGGAGACGACTCTTTTGAGTTTTTTGGAGGAACAGTAAACTGTAAGTATTTAATCGCTTACAGAGGTTTAGATGATGATTTCGATACAGATTTTGGTTACAGAGGTAAAATTCAATTTGGTTTAGCTATTCGCGATCCTTTTTTATCAGATGCTCCAGGTGATTCAAACTGTTTTGAAACTGATAATGATGCACAAGGTTCTACAGCTCAACCTAAAACATCACCAATTTTTTCGAATATGACAATCGTAGGACCTAAAGGGGATGGAACAACAGCATTACCTTCAGGTGAAAAATTTGAAAAAGCTTTCCGTTTAAGAAGAAATACCGCTACTTCTTGTTTTAACTCTTTAGTTACAGGTTGGGAAAAAGGTGTATCTGTTGAGGGAGCAGCTGTTGTTGCAAATGTTAATGGTGATACATTAGTATTTGCTAATAATATTTTAACAAATTTCGCAACTCCTACTTGGTCTTCAAATAATACTAACACTGTATTAAATTCAGGTGGTGCTACAACAGCTTGGTATCAATCTTGGTGGAGTGTTGATGGAAATGATTCAACTTCTACTTTAGCTCAAGTAAACTGGGTGAATTTATTTCCAGCTTTAGGAAATACTCCTGATGCACGTTTAAATTCAGGTTCTGTTGCTGCATCTAACGCTTCATTTATGGATGATAAATTCTATTCAGTAGTTAGACCAACAGTCGCAACAACTTCTTATACTTATTGTCAAGGTCAATTAGATATTTCAGCATTATCAGCATCAGCCTTAATTGGAAATTCTTTACGTTGGTATACACAAGCAACAGGTGGTACATTCACAACTTCTGCTCCAACACCAAGTACAACTTCTGCAGGAAACTTCACCTATTATGTTAGTCAAGTAAATGCTAATGGTGATGAAAGTAAAAGAGTAGCAATTTCAGTTACTGTTAATCCTCTTCCTTCTATACCTACTATCTCTGCAAGTGGTAACACATCATTCTGTACAGGTGGTTCAGTTGTTTTAACTTCATCTGCAACTTCTGGTAACGTTTGGTCAACCTCTGCAACAACAGCAGCTATTACAGTTACTACTTCAGGATCATATACTGTTACAGTTACTGATGCAAACGGTTGTTCATCAACTTCAACTGCAACAGTTGTAAACGTTAGTGCATCTCCAGCTCCAACTATCAATGCTTCTGCTACAGCGGCATGTACTGGTCAAACAGTAACTTTAACTTCATCAACAGCTGATACTTATACTTGGTCAAATGGTGCTACTACTCAAACTATTCAAGTGACAGCTGCAGGAAATTACACTGTTACAACCACAAATGCTGATGCTTGTAACGGTGTAGGTGCATCTGCTCCAACAGCAGTAACTTTCACAACAACTCCAACTGCAAATGGTGCAGTTTCTGTTACTGGAAATACAGCAACTTTTACAAATACATCTTCTAACGCAACTTCTTATTCTTGGGATTTCGGTGATTTCTCAAATTCATCTGCTAGTGCTCCAGTTCATGCTTATGCTGCTAACGGATCATATACAGTTGTTTTAACAGCAATCAACGGAAACTGTACATCTACTGATACTTTAACAGTTGCAATCACAGTTTCATTAGAAGAATTAGAAGGAGTTGAAAACATCAACGTTTATCCAAATCCAGCAACAGAAAGTTTCGTTGTAGTGTTTGATAACCAAAACAACCAAGCGGTAACTATCGAAATGATTGACCAAATGGGTAGAGTTATTCAATCAAACACAATCGAGCAATCAGGAGTTCAAGTTTCTGAATTCAATACAATGAATGTTTCGAATGGAATGTATTCAATCAGAATTTCTAGCAATGGTAATGCATTGACAAAAAGAATGGTTGTAAACAAATAATTAAAATTTAAACCAAAGGGCTACTGATTTTCTGTCAGTAGCCCTTTTTATAATTTTATCATGGAAAATTCAAAAGGACACACAATTTTACTAGTGGATGACGAACCAGATATTTTGGAGTTTTTATCTTACAACATTCGTAAGGAAGGTTACAAGGTATTCACAGCAAACAATGGAGAAGAGGGCGTAAAATTAACACAACAATTGAGTCCTTCTTTGATTTTATTGGACGTGATGATGCCCAAAATGGATGGTATCGAAACATGTCAAATTATCCGTAAAGATTTAAATATCACCCAACCAATCATCGCTTTTTTAACATCAAGAGCTGAGGATTATGCTCAAATTGCAGGTTTTGAAGCTGGTGCAGATGATTATATTTCGAAGCCAATCCGTCCAAGATTGCTACTCAGTAAAATTGAATCTTTATTACGTCGCTTGGATAAATCACATGGAATTGTCATAGAATCAGAAGTAAATTCATTGAAAATAGACCGAGAAAAATTCTTGATAGAAATCGATGGAAAACAAATTATTCTTCCTAAAAAAGAATTTGAATTACTTGAATTATTAGCGAGCAGACCAGGTAAAGTCTTCAATCGCGAACAAATTTTATCAATTGTTTGGGGAAATGAAACGATTGTTGGTGAAAGAACAATCGATGTTCATATAAGAAAACTTAGAGAAAAGCTAGGAGATGAGTATATTCGCACTATAAAAGGTGTTGGATATACATTTAATGAAAAGTGAAAAATTATAGACCAAGTTTATTAATTTTAGTAGGGAGTGCTGCGTTTACAATAATCAGTTTCTTAATTACGCTTTCTGTCCACTTTTTTCTAGTCGAATTACACCTCTATTTATTAGCATTAATTCCAATAATTTCAGGTGCTCTAGCCTATTTAATTTTTTATTTTTTACTTAAAAACTTTATTCTCAATCGTTTATTTCTTATCTATAAGTCAATACAAATCAACCAAAAAACCTACTTGCCATCAAACGAAAATATTGACTCAATGATTTTGAATGCCGAGAATGAAGTTAAAAACTGGAAAGACGTGAAGAATACTGAAATTACAAGACTTAAAGATCAAGAGGTGTTTCGCAGGGAATTCTTAGGGAATCTTGCTCACGAACTGAAGACACCTGTTTTTTCCATTCAAGGCTATATTTTAACTTTACTCGAAGGTGGATTGGATGATCCAAACGTCAATCGTAATTTTTTGGAGCGCGCTGCAAAGGCGACTGACCGAATGGCAAGTATTCTAGAGGATTTAGATCAAATAACAAAATTGGAAGTCGATGAGTTGAAAATGGAAAAACGTTCATTTGACCTTGTAGATTTAATTTCAGAAATTTTTGATTCCCTAGAGTTAAAAGCAAAAGACAAAAAAATAAAACTCAAATTCGACAAATTCTATACACCTATTTACGTTACTGCTGACCGAGTAAAAATCGGACAAGTTTTCACAAATCTGATTGGAAATTCAATTGCCTATGGTAACGAAGGTGGAGAAACCAAAATAAATCTTTTAGTTTTTGAAAGTCTTGTAACTGTTGAAGTTATAGATAACGGACCTGGAATTGACAGCAAAGAAATACCGCGACTTTTTGAACGATTCTACCGCGTAGAGAAAAGTAGAAATCGAAACGATGGCGGCTCTGGTCTTGGATTGGCAATTGTAAAACATATTCTTGAATCACACGGTCAAAATATTCAAGTTCGAAGTGAGGTTGGAAAAGGAAGTGTTTTTTCTTTTAGTCTTGACAAAAGTGAAATATCCGGTCCTGTTAGTTCACGAGGAATTCCTTTATAATTTTCTTTGTCTTAATTCATTTGGTTTAGGATAGCTAAAAAAGATAAAAATTTATTCTTCAAGTCATACATCTCATTTTAGCAACTAGAAATTGTTACTTTCGAGGAATAAATTCTATTCTACATGCACACTTATTTCAAAAAAGTTTCTGATTCAGAGACTATTCTCACCGAACTAATGATTCCAAGTTATTCCAATTTTGGAGGAAAAGTTCACGGTGGCATTTTGTTGTCATTGATGGATAAAGTGGCGTATGTCACCGCTGTTAAACACTGTGGGAATTATGCAGTTACAGTTGCTGTCGAAGGTGTTGAGTTTTTAAATCCTGTGGAAGTAGGGGAGTTGGTTTCTTTGAAAGCCTCCGTGAATTATGTTGGAAGAACTTCGTTGATTATTGGCATGCGTATCGAAGCATTGAATCCAAAAACTGGAGTTGTAAAACATACTAATTCTTGTTATTTCACAATGGCTGCTAAAAATGAAAATGGTGAATTGGTGGAGGCACCTGGAATTATTTTGGAAAACGATGAACAAATTAGACGCTTCGCCGAGGGAATGACCATTAAAAAACTCTCTAAAGAAAAACGCACTTTGTTAAAATCCGATTTTTATCATTTATCGAAAGAAGAACTTCGTAATAGCATTCAATCCGAAAAGTGTCAGATTACCTTTTAATGGGTGCTTCATTTTAAAAAATTATGTAGTAGAATTAGTTTAGTTTTTATTCCAGATCCCCAAGTTTTGATCTCCAATGTAGTTTAAGAAATTAAACTTTGATCAGAAAGTGGCTGAAATATTTCAAATTTTAAATCTTTTTTTTACCTTCAAGTTTCTAAACTAAAATTTCAACTCAGAAACACATGAAGATATTAAAAATTCAAGCCCTTCGCGGTCCAAATATTTGGAGCATCACGCGTAAAAAATTAATCCAAATGCGCCTCGATTTAGAGGATATGGAACAAAAGCCAACTAACTTAATACCAGGATTTAGAGAACGCATTGAAGCAATGATTCCAACTTTAATTGACCACCGTTGCTCGGAAGGTTGTAAAGGTGGTTTCTTTCAACGCATAGATAGAGGAACCTGGATGGGGCATGTCATCGAGCATGTTGCATTAGAAATCCAAACACTTGCGGGAATGGACGTTGGTTTTGGACGCACTCGTGAAACAAAAACACCAGGAGTTTACAACGTTGTTTTCAATTATATTGAAGAGAAAGTGGGGTTGTTTGCTGCAGAATCCGCAGTTAGGATAGTGGAAGCTTTAATCGCAGGCACAGATTACGACTTACAAGCAGATATTCAAAAAATGCGAGAAATTCGTGAAAAAGTACGCCTCGGACCAAGTACAGGTAGTATTGTGGACGAAGCTGTTGCGCGCGATATTCCTTGGATTCGTTTGGGAACAAATTCCTTGATTCAATTAGGTTATGGAATCAACCAAATGCGTTTCCAAGCAACTATAACTTGCAAAACGTCAAATATCGCTGTGGACATTGCTTGTAATAAAGAGCAAACGAAAAAAATGTTAGACGCTTCTTCGATTCCTGTTGCTAAAGGTGACATCGTCGTGGACGAAGAAGATTTAGAGGCAACAATTAAATCAATTGGTTATCCAATCGTTTTGAAACCATTAGACGGAAACCATGGAAAAGGTGCTTCAATTAATGTGACGAATTGGGAAGATGCTGTTGCGGGATTAGAATATGCAAAAAAATACTCGCGTCGTGTTATCGTAGAGAAATTTATTACGGGTTACGATTTCCGAGTTTTAGTTATCGACAATAAAGTCATTGCTGCTGCACAACGTGTTCCGGCTCACGTGGTTGGAAATGGAAAAGACTCCATTCAAGCGTTGATTGAAGAAACAAACAAAGATCCACGTAGAGGTTACGGTCACGAAAACGTATTGACAGAAATCGACGTCGACCGCGATACCTTAGAATTACTAGAAAAATTAAATTACACTGTTGATAGTGTTCCAGCTGAAGGTGAAATCGTTTACTTGAAATCAACTGCGAATTTGAGTACTGGTGGAACTTCCATCGATGTAACCGACTTAATGCATCCTGAAAATATTTTCATGGCAGAGCGTATTTCGCGCGTCATCGGTTTAGATGTTTGTGGTATTGACATAATGGCTCCTAATCTTACACAATCATTGAAAGAAAATGGTGGTGTTATTTTGGAAGTAAATGCAGCTCCAGGATTCCGTATGCATCTTGCGCCTTCTGAAGGTTTACCAAGAAACGTTGCGGCTCCAGTAATCGATATGTTGTATTCTCCAGGAAAAGCTTCACGTATTCCAATCATTGCAATTACAGGAACTAATGGAAAAACAACAACAACACGTTTAATCTCTCACATCGTTAAAAATAACGGTTTCCGTGTTGGATTTACCACTTCTGATGGAATCTACATCCAAAACCACATGATGGAAAAAGGCGATACAACAGGACCTTTAAGTGCTGAATATATTTTAAAAGATCCAAACGTTGAATTCGCCGTATTGGAAACAGCTCGCGGTGGAATTTTACGCTCTGGATTAGGTTTCAGCCGTTGCGATATTGGTGTGATTACTAACATTCAAGAAGACCATTTAGGAATCAGCGACATACACGATTTGAAAGATTTATCGCGCGTGAAATCAGTTGTTGTGGAAAGTGTTAAAAAAGACGGTTGGGCTGTGTTGAATGGTGAAGACGAAAACTGTTTAGAAATCGCTAAGAATTTACGTTGTAATGTTGCTTTATTCAGCCTTGACGAAAATGCGCCAGCGATTGTAGAACATTGTAAAGCAGGTGGAATTGCAGCAATCTACGAAAATGGATTCATCACTATCAAAAAAGGAGATTGGAAATTCCGTGTAGAGCGCGCAACGCATATTCCATTGACAATGAACGGAAAAGCGAAATTTATGATTGCGAACGTTTTGGCAGCAACCTTAGCGTCTTACTTATACGGATTCAAAACAGAAGATATCAAACTTTCATTGGCTACGTTCCTACCTAGTGCTGCACAAACTCCAGGAAGAATGAACATTTTTGAGTTCTCGAAATTCAAAGTTATGATTGACTTTGCTCACAATCCAAATGGTTATCGAGGAATTGAAGATTTCTTGAAGTCAGTGGATGCAACGCGTAAAATTGGTATCATTTCTGGAGTTGGAGACAGACGAGACGAAGACATTCGTGAGTGTGCTCGCATCGCTGGAAATATGTTTGACCACATTGTAATTCGTCAAGAAAAACATTTACGTGGTAGAACAGAAGAAGAAATTGTTGGATTAATTTTGGAGGGAATTGCACAAGCTGACAAGGAAACAACATACGAAGTAGTGACTTTGGAAACGGAAGCAATTCGCCACGCTATTTCTTTAGCGCAAGACGGAACATTTATCGTTGCTTTGAGTGACGTAATAGACAATGCAATTGACATCGTTCAATCGTACCTAGATTCTGAAATAGAACAAGGAGTAATTGCTTAATTATTAATCTACTATAAGAGGAGAAACGGGTTGTAATGACCCGTTTTTTTGATTGAATAAAGTAGTTTTAATACCAATTAACAAGAAAATTGTCCGAGAAAAAAAACATCTTTGGTATAATACCGACAGCAATCAGACAAAATAATTTTGAATTTTCTACAAGACATTTTGTGCGTTCGTCGGTATAAGTGTTTGCATTACTCCACTTCACGTTTATAAAACACAAACCCATTTTTTTCACCAATTCGGTTTATATGTGGAAAGTTTCTTGTAAATTCTTCACTTCTAGTGTTTTTCATTACGAAGTAAACAGGTTTATCAATCGCACCAAAAATCAACCAATCTTCTAGGTTTGAATTTAAGCTTTTGGTCGGTTTTTTTGCTGTGTAAAATAAATCTGCATAACTTTTGAAACCAACAGTTTTCACGTAGCAATCTTCATTTTGACGACTTTTATAAAATTCAATTGCAGCATTTTGTGTGTATCCTTCAACTTTTGGAACAATTACTACAACAGTTGAATAAATGAATAAAAGTGTCGCAATCAATGAAGCAATGATTTGATTTTGTGTGGTAAATCGTTTGGAAAGGAAAATAAACAGTAATGCTACAAAAAACAACGCACCAATCAGAAATTCAAAACCAGTCCAATGAACTTGAGCTTTTAAATTTCCTACAGCGAAATCATCTTTAATCACATTCATTTCGGTAATTTTTTCTTTGTTCATTGCCACAAATTGCAAAGCAACTACAATCAAAGACCAAACGAAACCGAGTGAAAGCAACATCGTTTTAATCCATTTTGGTAGCGTTTCTTTTTGCTCTAAAAGCTTGTAAATATAATAGGCAGCTAAAAAAGTGAGCGGGAAATAAGCTAAAGAGGAATAATGAATGATTTTCGTTTTTACGATTGTAAATAAAATTAAAACCGTCCAAAACAGAATAACCATCCATGTTTTAAACTCAAAGAAAACGAGTCGTTCCTCTTTTTGAAAGCGCTTGAAATATAAAAAGGCATAAATCGAAGCGGGGAAAACGCCGATAAAAAGAACAACAAAATGATAAAATAAAAAGCCTCCATGACCAGCATCCTCCGTTTGAAAAAGGCGAACTTGATAAACAAAAAAGTCTTTTATAATTTCGAGGTTTCCATTGAGCATTTGAAGAATGAACCAAAATCCACCAGTGAAAAGAGAAATTATTAAAAACAATAAAATGTGCCACAGATTAAATTTCACTTTGAACTTTTTGACTATAAAATAAATCACAGTTACCAAACCAAAAATCAACAAAGCAACAGGACCTTTAGATAAAACAGCTAGCCCAATAAACAAAGCAGCTAGCCCAACGAATCGGTAGCGATTAAGCTTGTCGGTTGAGCGTGTAAAGGCTGAAATATTATAAATTCCAAGAAAGATAAAGAGATTGAACCAAGGGTCGATAATTCCTGATTTAAAATAGATAAAAGGTAGAATTGAACAAGCGTAAAGTAGCGCCCATAGGAGTCCAAGTTTTGAATTTAAAATCGAACGTCCCAAACGGAAAAGCACCAATAAAGTCACAATTCCACAAATGGCATTAGGAAAGCGAGCAGCAAATTCATTGACTCCAAAAAGCTTCATTGAAAGTGCTTGCATCCAAATAAACAAAGGTGGCTTTTCCCAAAAAGGTAAATAGTTGATTTGAACCGTTAGCCAATCATTGGTAACCAACATTTCGCGAGCCGCTTCCGCGAAATTTATTTCGTCCCAATCAAATAAATGACTTTGACCAATAAAAGGAATGAAAAGAAAACTTCCGATTATGATAATTAAAATCTGGATAGTTTTGTCGGATAGTTTTGTCATCAAAAAGTATTGATTAATTTGAAGTGCAAATATACTAAGACCGTTGCAAAACCCCTTACTCATCGTTACTTCAAAAATTTATCATTCTCATTAACATGGGCTAACTGCGATGTTAAATTTTGAAAAACCTCGATTATGAACCTTGAAACGATCTAACGCTTTCCCAAATTGTATTAACAAAACAACAACAACTGGAGAAACCCTAACCATTAATTAAAAGTTGTTATGAATCTGTACTTTTCGTTTCGAAAAATATACTTTTAAAATTGTCCTTTCTTTTGAAACCAGATAGCCTTATTTTAATTAAAGAAACATGTAATTGTTACCAAATTAAGGAATCTTGTTAAGTAGAATACCTTTTCATCTCCAACCAATTCCAATCTGAAAAGTCTTTCGTATATTTCACCTTACAAACAACGTTAACCAGCTTTCTATGTCCAAGATTTTGATTTTTTGCTTTGTTCTTACAACGGGTTTCTTCGGCTGGTGGGTTTCACAAGAAATCAATGGGTTTTTGAAGATTTCTTTCAAAGCGAAGAAAATTGAATCTCATGAAAAAATTCCAGAAAAAAAAGCTGATTCTTTAAGCTTACGACTTGTTGATTTTGGTGGCGTTGGGATTCTACCCGACACTGCAAATTGGGGTAATAATTACGAGCACAACGTTCATCGTTTTGAGGATTTATTACTGGAAAATTATCCTTTTGTAAAAGAAAATTCCTTTAAACGGATTCAAGCGCAAACTGAAATTTACACCCAGAAAATGGGCGATTTAGGAATGAATGGAATCGTACTTCCGTTGTTTCTTGAATTTGTCACCTTCTCAAAACATCCCGATCAGTCGTTGATTTATTCAGCAGAAACACCTTATATCAAACGACATTTAGCGCTAAGAACTGCCTTTAATTCGTTGGCAGAAATAGCAAATTCCAATGGATTAAAAACCTACCTCTACACGGATATGGTGACTTTAACAAAGCCTTTGAAAGCTTATTTCAAGAAGCGATTTGGAAAAGTTGACGTGCAGCAAAAGGAATTTTGGAAAGTCTATCAAGCAGGTTTAGAAGAACTTTTTGAAAATATGCCCAACGTAGAAGGCTTAATGATTCGTATTGGAGAAGCGGGAAGTGTTTACAACAAACCGGGCTGGGATTATTTCAGTGAACTCTATGTGAAGGATAAAAAGGCGGTGGAATTAATGTTGCATCAATTCTTACAAGTTGCGGAACGTTATAACAAAAAAATCATTTTTCGCTCGTGGTCGGTTGGTGTTGGAGAAATTGGTGATATGCACACCAATCCAGTGACTTATCAAGAAGTTTTAGGAAAACAAAGCTCGCCGAACCTCATCATTTCCACGAAATATTGCAACGGTGATTATTACAGTTGGCTTCCTTTTAATAGCACTTTATACCAAGGAAAACAGAATCGAATTGTTGAATTTCAAGCGCGAAGAGAATTTGAAGGTTTGGGCGCTTTGCCGAATTATGTCGCTCTTTTACATCAGCAATCTTTGGTGCAATTGAATCGAAAAAATCCGCGCATTCAAGGAATGTGGTTGTGGTCGCAAGAAGGCGGTCCATTGCGCGCAGGTCCACTTTCGACGTACCCATTTTACGGTTTCAATACCATCACAGACGCCAATGTGTATGCTTTAACACAACTTGCACAAAACCCAAATCAATCGATTGATTCGATTACTCAGAATTGGGTGTCAGAAAAATTTGGTACAAATCCACAAGTAAAAGAAAAAGTCAGTGAAGTGTTGTTAGCATCTCACGAGGCAATTGAAAAAGGATTGTACATTGGAAATTATTCAAAATTGTATGTCAAAGCCTTGGGATTGGAGCCTCCGCCGATGCTATGGATTTTTGAGTGGGATATTGTTGGTGGTTCAAGTGCGGCCTTAGGTGCAATTTATCACGTGAGTAGCGGTAAAATCAAACTAGCCATTAAAAAAGGAGATGAAGCCATTTCAAGCACCATTCGTATGCGAAAAGAGTTGGAAAACCTTGCTGGAAAAGTGACAAAAAACAAAGCCGAATTTCGAAAATTGATAGCTGCATTTAAATATCAAGAGCAACTTTTTAAAACCTTGGGAGCATATCGCACTTTCTTTTTGGCATATTATGACTGGATTGCAACTGGAAATAAAGCTTCAAAAATCACAGGTCAAAAAGCATTGGCAACTTTTAAAATTCGAGCAAAAGAACACCAACTAAAATATGGTAAAAACCTTGATTTTCCTGCTTATTCATTTACCGAAGCAGCGCACGGAGTTGAAATTTTAGAACGTTCAACACTCGTCTCTTGGTTAGCACTTTCTTGGTTGTTAATTTTTGGATTACAGCTTCTTAGATTATCGCGAAATCCAGATGGACGATTATTAATCAGTAGTGTTTTTGTACCTCAAAATATAAAAATAGCAATGGCACTCACTCGAAATATGCGGTTTTTGGTCCTTTGGTTATTGTTGGCATTGCTTATCTTCTCCGCGTTTTTAGCACCGATATTTACAACTTGGCTTTTCAGTTTGTTTTTAATTTACCTACTAACAATTCGCCTACTTTTAGGTCAATATATTTTGTCTATTGCGCAACGGATGTGGCCGATTGTTTTGTTAAGCTTGAGTTTGCTACTGTTCCCGATGCTTGCGATTGCCATTCGAGGTCCTATTTCTTTTTGGTTACCATTTTGGACTTCAGAGAATTTCAGAACTGCATTTTTCACCATTTGGATTCTTATCTCTGCTTGGATTTATTTGCGTTTATGGCTCGAATTCAAGCGAAAAGACAACGGATTTCAAGCTTTTGGAAAAGTACTGCTCGTGCAAGGAATGATGTATTTAGTTAGTGGCGCAAGTGTGTATTTTATCGGCCTTGAAAATATGTTGACTTACCTCAATGACGAATTACTTGTTCTTCCCGGTGGACTTTCGCGCATAATGGGAATCACCACACATCTTGATATACCTTTAGAATTACCATTATGGGTGCTTCAAAGCGGTCTAATTTGTTTCGGATTCGGTTTGTTTTTTATCTTTATTACTCGAATAAAAACAAAAAAAATAATCTGATAAAAACTAAAATTCATAAATGAAATAAAAGCATTAAAATTCAATAACTTAAAATAAAAAATTCCGAAATTACATACAACAAATTCCGAGATTACATAATAATTATTCCGAAATTGCATAGATAAAATTCCGAGATTGCATAAAATTAATTATCTTTGAAATGTGATTACAAGAACAGCAGTTGATAAAGCAAAAGCAATGGCGGAAAAATTTCCTGTCATCGTATTTACGGGTCCACGTCAATCGGGAAAAACGACATTTGCTAAAATGAGTTTTCCTACTTACCGTTATGTATCATTGGAAAACCCACAGAACTTAGAATTTGCACTAACAGACCCACGCGGATTTTTAGCTATTTATGATTGTTATGTCATTATTGATGAAGTTCAAAATGCACCTGAATTGTTTTCCTACATTCAACAAATTGTTGATGAATCTAATGTGGCTGGTCATTACATTTTAAGTGGTTCTCAAAATTTTTTATTACTTGAAAAAATCACACAATCATTGGCGGGAAGAGTCTATTTGATGGAACTACTTCCATTGAATCATTCTGAGATTTCTCAAGTAAAGGAAACAACAATTGAAGAAGAATTATTTGCTGGTTCTTATCCACGGCTGTACAATATGGAAATAGCGCCAAAGGATTTTTATCCTGGTTACATCAAAACGTATGTTGAACGTGATGTTCGAACCATTTTGAATGTACAGGACATCAAGGTTTTTCGGAAGCTACTTTCGTTATTAGCGCATTATGCAGGTCAACAATTCAACGCTTCAGAAATTGCTAAAAAACTAAATATTGATAGTAAAACCGTTCAACGTTGGATGTCAATTTTAGAAACAAGTTACATTGCATTTACCCTTGAACCGTGGCATACAAATTTGCCAAAACGAGTTGTAAAAACTCCGAAATTGTATTTTTATGACACAGGCCTACTTTGCTACTTATTAGGAATTAAAAGCAAGGATGAAATAGCTACATCTTCCTACAAAGGAGCAATTTTTGAGAATTATGTACTACTCGAAATAATGAAAGCACAAAACGCAAAGGGTAATCAGTTGAATTATTATTACTGGCGCGACAGCAATCAAAATGAAATTGATTTGCTAATTGCGGATGGAAAAAAACTCCATTGCTTTGAAATGAAAGCTTCACTAACCGTTAGATCAGAGCATATTAAAGCACTTCATTACTTAGATGAATTTATTACTGATTATCAATTGATCCATCACATGGTGAATTATTTCGATGAAACCCAAAACCGTACAAACGAAACAATTGTTTCTTGGAAAGATCTTGAAAATTTCCCAAAATTTAATTAATTATTTAAATGATTGTTTTACAGTGTTTTAATTTGGTAAATTCCGAAATTACATAAAGATTATTCCGAAATTACATAGATAAAATTCCGAGATTACATAAAATTTAAATCGTTCATAAACCCTATTATTTACACATTCAATCCCTAACTTTTTTGAAACAAGCATAACGTTTTCACAATGATTTTATAAAGCCCAATCTTTGGTATAAATCGCACAATCTCAACTTCTATCCGTAATTTTGGACCATGAATAACGAACGACCATTATCCGACTGGCTACCTATGTCCTTGAAAGAGGCAGAAAAGCGTGGCTGGGAAGAATTTGATGTGATATTAATATCTGGTGACGCCTACGTAGATCATCCTGCATTCGGAACGGCGGTGATTGGTCGCATCATTGAAGACGAAGGTTTACGAATCGGAATTGTGGCGCAACCTAACTGGAAAGACGATTTGCGCGATTTCAAGAAATTGGGAAAACCACGTTTGTTTTTTGGTGTAACTGCTGGTTGCATGGATTCGATGGTGAATCATTACACAGCAAATAAACGTTTGCGCTCCACAGATGCCTACACACCTGGTGGTGAAGCAGGTTTTCGTCCCGATTATGCGTCGATTGTTTACAGTAACATTCTAAAAGATTTATTTCCAGATGTGCCTGTGCTTTTAGGTGGTATTGAAGCTTCTTTACGTCGTGTAACGCATTACGATTACTGGAAAGACCAATTGATGCCATCTATTTTAGTAGATTCAAAAGCTGATTTATTGGTGTATGGAATGGGCGAACAACCCTTACGCGAATTGTTGCGATTATTGAAAAAAGGTGTGCCGTTTAATCAAGCTAAAACCTTAAAACAAGTTGCTTTTTTGCAAGAAAAAGAATTAGACTTACCCAAAAACAAAAACTGGGAAACAGTTGAATTAGCAAGTCACGAAGACTGCTTACAAGATAAAATTAAATACGCTGCCAACTTCAAAATCGTAGAAGTTGAATCCAATAAATGGGAAGCGAACCGCATTATTCAACATGTTGGTAATGAAACGTTGGTAATCAATCCGCCCTACAAAACGATGACGGAAAATGAGGTGGACAAATCCTTTGATTTGCCTTATACCCGTATGCCACATCCGAAATATAAAAAACGAGGTGCGATTCCAGCGTATGATATGATCAAGTTTTCCATCAACATGCATCGTGGCTGTTTTGGTGGTTGTAGTTTCTGTACGATTTCCGCGCATCAAGGGAAATTTATTGCTTCAAGAAGTGAAAAATCGATTTTAGCAGAAGTAGAACAAGTCGTAAATCACCCTGAATTTAGAGGCTACATTTCTGATTTAGGTGGTCCTTCAGCGAATATGTATAAGATGAAAGGGAAAGACGAAGCGATTTGTGCGCGATGTACTTCTCCGAGCTGTATTCATCCTGTGATTTGTAGCAATTTGGATACGTCTCACAAACCTTTGACAGAATTATATCGCAAAGTAGACGCCAATCCTAAAGTTAAAAAAGCGTTTGTTGGTTCTGGAATTCGCTACGATTTATTGGTAGATGACTTCAATAAAAATAACGAAGACGGCAACCACGACGAATACATTGAGCAAGTCATTACACGACACGTCAGCGGGAGATTGAAAGTGGCACCGGAACATACCTCAGATGCGACCTTACGTGTTATGCGCAAGCCGTCGTTTAAATATTTCCATAAGTTCAAAGAGAAATACGATAGAATCTCTGAAAAACATGGGTTGAAACAGCAATTGGTTCCTTACTTCATTTCGTCGCATCCAGGCTGTGAGGAGGAAGACATGGCAAATTTGGCTGCAGAAACGAAAGATATGGGTTTTCAATTGGAACAAGTGCAAGATTTCACACCTACTCCAATGACCGTTGCAGAGGTGATATACTATACTGGCGTTCATCCTTACACCTTGAAACCAGTTAAAACGGTTAAAACCAAAGAAGAAAAATTGAATCAAAATCGTTTCTTTTTCTGGTACAAACGCGAAAACCAGGCGTGGATTAAACAGCGATTAGAAAAAGCAAAACGTCCAGATTTGATTGAGAAACTATTAGGAGAAGAAAAAACTAAATCTGAAAAGCAAATACCTAGTTGGTTGGAGAATAGACGGAAGAGGTAAAAAATTACTAATTGTAATTTGCAAAGTATTTCGCTACTTTTTAATGATTACTTTCGATGCTCCAATTCAAAAAATTATTAATCATTTATAAGCAAAAGCAACGTTTAAGAACCACAAAGAGTCAAATAGCAACTAATACAATAATTAAATTATGAAAAAACTTTTACTTCCAGTTGTACTTCTAACAACATCGCTTGGTTTCTTCGCTTTTAGAAGTGAATTAACGAATTTGAATCAATTTCACAAAAGTCCATTAAATGGAGGAGGAAGTCCAGCTGCTCGAACAGGTGCACCAGGTGAGCAAAATTGTACAGCTTGTCATAGCGGTTCAACACAAGCAGGAACAACTGAAAATGTCTTTACAGTTTTAGATGCAAACAACAACCCAGTATCATCCTATATTCTAGGAGAAACTTACACGGTTAATTTAGCAATGGCATCAAATCCTGCAAAAAAAGGGTTTCAATCAACAGTTTTATCAGCATCAAATGCAATGGCAGGTAATTTTACAGCAGGAACAACAACTCAAGTAAATACTTCAACAGTTTCTGGTGGACAAAGAAAATATGCAAATCACAAAAGTACGAGCAATTCTAGTTCAACTCCACTTTGGTCTTGGACTTGGACAGCACCCGCAACAAACGTTGGAGACGTTACTTTTTATGTTTCTTCCAATAAAGCAAATGGTAATAATAATGATAATGGAGACGTAATCTATCTTTCTCAACATGTGATTACGGCACCGTCAACAGCAGGAATAGAAGAAAATGAATTCAAGTCGTTTTTTAAAGCTTCTTATAATGCAGAAAAAAATGGAGTTCAGTTAAACTTTAATAGTTTGAAAGCGGATAGAATTCACATTAATATTGTTGATTTAACAGGTAAATCTGTAATTGCAAGAAATATTGGAATCGCGAAAATTGGCGAAAATTCAGAATTTGTTTCTTTCGCAAATCAATTACCAAAAGGATATTATGTTGTAAATATGTTTTTGAATAACAGAGCTTTATCATCTAAAATTGTGATTCAATAAAAGAATCATTTAATAATACAAATCTTAAAACCGACACTTTTTTTTGAAAATTGAACTTTCAGAAAAAGCGTCGGTTTTTTTTAAACACCCATCAACTCACCTACATTTTTTCGAATGGTCGCACTGATTTGGTCAGTAGGTAAATCATTATCATCTTCACCAAAAGGGTCTTCAATTTCTTCTGCTAAGACTTCCATACTCACCAAAGCGTAAAATACAAACGTTGCTATTAATGCTGAATAATAGCCGAACAAGTTGACGAAAGCTAGCGGTAAAGTGATTACATAAATGAAGATAAATTTCTTGATGAACAAACTATAAGAATAAGGAATTGGTGTGTTTTTGATGCGTTCACAAGCACCGATAGCGTCAATCAAAGCATTCAAATTCTTGTCCAAAACATATAAATCTTCTGGTTTGATTACACCTTGTTTATAAAGTTCAGTTATTCGTTCTCGGATACGTTTAATAACCCAAAGCGGTTTATGTTCCGCATTTTGAATCGCCAATTTATCTTGGTTATTTTGTAAAACTAATTCTTCGAGATTAAAACTTCCTCTTAGATACTCTTTACTGGCGTAAGAAAAATTGGAAATCATCGCTGCGAACCACTTTTTTTCAGAAAGGTTATCACCTAAAATTGCATTCAATTTCGAGGCAATATTTCTACTATCATTTACAATTCCACCCCAAATTTTTCTGCCTTCCCACCAGCGATCGTAGGCTGTATTTGTTCTAAAAACGAGCAACAAGGAAATCACAAAACCAAGCAACGAATAAACGGCAATCAAGTTTTTTAGCCCTTCCGCCTTTGGGAAAAAATGAATTTCAAGAAAAGTGATTAAAGACGAAAGCAGCCCAATATAAACCAATTCCTTCCATAACATTCTGAATGTGTCGCTTTTATCAAATGAAAAGATGAGCGTAATCCAGTTTTTGGGGTTGTAATTTATCATTTTATTATTTGCTCAAAGATAATCAAAGCTGAAAAATATGTAATTTCGAATAAGTTATTATACGTTAAACTCAATACAATGGAAATTACTCCTGAAATCAAACAGCGACTTGAATTACTTAATGAAAAATATGGAGCTTTAGGTCAAGATTTACTTTCTTATTTAGATGGATTGTTATATGCTGATGTTACTACATATTGGGACTACATCGAACTTGAAACTTTGTTGAGTTTACAAAAACCTAAAACTAAAATTCCTGATGAAATGGTGTTTATTATGTACCATCAAATCACCGAATTATACTTTAAATTAGCACTTCTTGAGTTTGAACAAATTGGAAATAAAGAAAATATTGATGCTAAATTTTTTGTAGAAAGAGTTTCAAGAATCAACCGCTATTTTGAAGCTTTGATTAAAAGTTTTGAGATTATGATACAAGGAATGGACCGCGATCAATTTTTAAAATTTAGAATGTCATTACTTCCTGCAAGTGGTTTTCAATCAGCGCAATACCGTTATATCGAGATTTTCAGTACAGATTTCATCAACTTGGTTGCAAAAGATGAACGAGCGAACTTCAACAACAATGACGCAATTGACGTAATGTTTGAATACATTTACTGGAAAGCAGGTGCTACAGAAGTGGAGACAGGTAAAAAGACTTTAACTTTAATACAATTTGAAGAAAAATACAAAGACTCCTTTATTGCTTTAGGTGAAAAATGTAGAGATAAAAACTTGTGGCAAAGTTACTTGCGTTTGAGTATAGAAGACCAAGCTAAACCAGAAGTGAAAGAAGCGTTACGCACAAACGATACAAACGTCAATGTCAATTGGCCTTTAGCTCATTATAAATCTGCTGTGAGATATTTAGCAAAAGACACGAGCGATATTGCTGCTACAGGTGGAACTAACTGGCAAAAATACTTACCTCCAAGATTCCAAAAACGCATTTTCTACCCTGAATTATGGTCAGCTGAAGAATATGAGAATTGGGGGAAATCTTGGGTGGAAGAAGCGTTAAAGCGCTGAATTCGTTAATTCTAATTAGATAATGTGCTAATTAATCAATGTGCTAATTATCTAATTTGAGAATGAGGGTTTGAGAATTCAAGCTCCTAAAAATCAAATAAATCGCCTAAGAAACCTTTTTTCTTTTTGTATTTGTAGTCGTTATCTGATTTGTATTTATAATCATCAGATGAATACTTTCTTTTGTCAGATTCTTTAATAATTACCTCTTTCGGTTGGGCTTGATTTGATCGCTCAATTATTTTATCCAATTCGCCCCTGTCTAACCATACACCGCGACATTCTGGACAATAATCAATCTCAACTCCACTGCGTTCAGACATTACAAGATTTAGATTACAATTTGGACATTTCATACTGGTGATTTTTGAAGAATAATAAGTGGAAGATTTTATCATCCGTTAACTTCAACAAAAATAAAACTCACAAACTGTTACTTAATTTCTTTAACGTTTATTTGATTTAAAGTTTGAAATAATCAATATAAGACTTTTTAATTTTTACATAATAACTCGTATACTAAAAGGTTATAATCACAAAAAGAGATTTCTTACCTAGTTCAAATATTGCCATTGAGTTTTGGAAAATAGAAATCATTTTCAATTAAAAGTCCCAAAGCCAAAAGGCAATAAATGCTGAACAGATTCAATAACCATCGTGCGATCATCTTGATTGATAAGAATGACTTTCATCGGTTTTTGTTGTCTGTTTTCGGTTTCTAACATCACTTGCCGACACGACCCACAAGGTGAAAGCAACTGTTTGTCTGGCATTAAATCCCCTTTCGCTACAATAACTATCGTTTCAACTGCTTCATTTGGAAAGTTAGCTCCAGCATAAAATAAAGCAACTCGCTCCGCACAAAGACCGGAAGGATAAGCAATATTCTCTTGATTATTTCCCAATATAACCGTCCCATCTGATAATTGAACAGAAGCGCCAACTTTGAATTTACTGTAAGGAGCATAAGCTCGATTCATGGCTTCATAGGCTTTTGAAACCAAATAACGTTCTTCTTCCTCCAATGATTTCCAAGACTCTAATAACTGATAGTTGAATTGAAATTTCTTTTCCATAGAAAACGAAGATACGAATTGAATTTTGATTAAACGCCATTTTAAGAATTGATAACAAGATATAAACTATTTCATCAAGTTTTAATCAGCAATTCTATTTTAATTGAAGTCTTATTTTGTTAAAATTTAGGTTCTTAGGTTGATATTTGGTTTAAAATCGTGTTGAATGAACAGTTTACAAACGAACAAGTTTTAGTTTTTTTAACATTTTTAAAACATTATTATTAACTTCGGAATATAAGGATTAGAAATCTTCTTTTTAGAATGCAAAACCCATTAACAATGAATAAGTTATACTCAATTTTAATCATATCAATTTTATTTTTAACTGTTGGTTGCCGAAGTTATTCTTCAATCGATTTAAAACCCTCAGAAGATAAAATTGCAACCAAAGTCAAACCAGTTGAATTAAAGGTGAATAGTTCTTCTTATTTAGATTTAACTGAACAACGAATTTATGAGTATGAAATGCTTGAGAATGTTTGTCAATTAACGGCTAAAGATTCTTTGGGTTTAGACAAGGAAAATATGGGGTCCTTTGAATTAAAAGAGATTAAAAGTAAAGTGGCTAGAAATCCATTGTGGTTTGTCTTTTGTACAGCAACTTCTATCGGTACAGCAGGAACGGCAGCACTTGTGGGAATTCCTGTTGGTCACAGAAAAGGTTTAACTGAATTAGAATTAGAGGTAAAAGATAAAGAAGGAAAAATAATTAAAACATACAGTGCAAAAGGTTCTCATATTACATTTGTCACCTGTTATTGGGGTCACAAATCTATAGACGCTCAAGCAAAAGCGAAGGATAAATCGTTTCTTAAAGCAATGGAAAAACTTAGAACTCAAATTGGAAATGATGCGCCTTTTTTAAATGAAAAACTTCCCAAAGGAATGTTAGAGGAAGATGAAGTAGAGGCTAAGGTTTATATTCAACTTGGGAATTTATTTTACGACAATAAAAATTATTCATTAGCTACTTCCAATTTTGAAACAGCTTATAAAACACTTAAAAACTTTAAAAAGAAAGATGCTCAGTTTATTTATAAATTGGGAATGAGCTATGTCAACGATGGGAAAGATAGTTCTGAAGTTAAAGGAATCAAATACCTCAAAAAAGCCTTAGAAATTGATCCAACGGTTGATTTTATGGCACCTGTCGGAATGTATTTAGCTTATAAAAGTTTAGGAGAATTCGACACTGCTGTTCAGTGGTTAAATTACACCTTAGATAAATTTTCTTTAAGCACAGGACAAAAGGATTTATTGAATAAATGGAAAAAACAAATGCTCAATTATAAAGAGCAATTGAAGGCTGGACAAGCACTTAAATTAACTCCAGAAAAAGTAGAAGTAAACAATATTGGTTCAGGAATTAATGGTGTAGAAGCTGATTATTTCCCTTCAGTAACTGCTGATGAATCAATGTTGTTGTTCACCTCAACTCGTGAAGGAAGTACTGGCGGAAAAAATAAAGAAGGAGTTTTTGATGAAGATTTATGGTACAGTATGAAAACGGAAGACGGTAAATGGAGTGCTCCTCAAAATTTCGGAACGCCCGTAAACACCAAAAACAACAATGGTATCGCTTCTTTTACAGGTGATGGTCAATTTGTTGTTTGCGGAAGATGCAACGAGCCAGATGGATATGGAAGTTGTGATATTTATGGTGCAACATTAACTGGAAACACTTGGAATACACCAATAAACCTAGGTTCTATGATTAATTCAAAATCGTGGGATGCACAAGTTTCCATTTCTGCAGATGGAAAAACGATGGTTTGGTCTTCTAACAGAGAAGGAGGATATGGCGACCAAGATTTATGGCTATCGAAAAAAAATGAGAAAGGAATTTGGACACCAGCAAAAAACCTCGGAGGAGTAATTAATACAGATGGAAATGAATATTCTCCATTCCTTCATCCGGATGGTAAAACCCTTTATTTTAGTTCAAACAACCACACGCCAAGAATAGGTGGAATTGACATTTATAAATCAAATTTAAACGATGATGGAACTTGGAGCAAGCCTGAAAATTTAGGCTATCCGATTAACACGGAGAAAAATGACCTTTATTTTGTGCAAACTCCATCAGGATTAAAAGGATATATTGCTTCTGACAGAGAAGGGGGATTGGGATCGTATGATATTTATGAAATCGTTTATCCACAAGAGAAAAAATCGTCATTGATAACTTTTGTTGGATACGTTATCGATGAGGTCTCTGGTTTGCCGATTGAAGCGACTATTAAAGTTGAAGATATTGATAGTGCTACCTTAGTTGGAGAGTATGTTTCAAATTCTGCAACTGGGAAATTCGTAGTGATTTTAACACCAGGTCGTAATTATTCCATGACTGTGAGTAAAGACAACTTCTTATTTTATTCAGAAAACTTTAATGTTTCAGATACTGCTGTTTTCCAGGAAATTAAGAAAGAAGTTAAAATGCAAAAAATTGAAGAAGGAAAGAAAATTGTCTTAAACAATATCTTTTTCCAAACAGGAAAGTCTGAGTTAACAGAATCTTCTGCGTTAGAAATTGGAAAACTATATGATTTATTAGTTCAAAATCCTTCTATTAACGTAGAGATTTCAGGTCATACAGACAATGTTGGTGGCGATGCTGAAAACATGAAATTGTCATTTGATCGTGCAAAAGTTGTTGTTGAAGCATTGGTTACAAAAGGAATTCCTGCCACTCGATTGATTGCGAAAGGATATGGTAAAACACAACCTATCGCACCGAATGATACCCCCGAAAATAAACAGTTAAACAGAAGAACAGAGTTTAAGATTTTGGGTGCAACCAAGAATTAATAAATCCTTACTTCACAACAAGAACTTTACCTACTTTTTTGTCGTTTCCTTCGTTTGTTGCTGTCCAGATTAAATAAACTCCTGTTGCTGCTTTTTGTCCGTCAAGTGTTTTTCCATCCCAAGTTGCTGTTCCACCGTTAGAAGTTGTTTTGTAAACCAAATTTCCTGCAACATCTGTAATCTTAACATCTGAGTTGTATCTAATTCCTTGCATGGTAATTGGTCCAAAATAATTTGGTCGAACAGGATTTGGAAACACAACAACATCACTGTATTCTGGATCTTCATAACTGGCGTTTGTTCGCACAGAAACTAAGCCCTTATCCGTGATAATGTATAATTCTCCCGTTTTTTGATCTAATTTAATATCGAAAACATTGTCGGAAATCAACGGAGAATTAGCCATCGTATATTGCTCTAAAATCTCCGATCCATCTACCGACAACAATAAAACACCAGCATTTGCAGTTGCAATCCATTTTCTATTTCCGCCATCCACTTCGATGTCTGTAATATGTGTATTTCCTAAAACGTATTCAACATTTCCTTCAAATTGAACCTTTACACGTTGCACATTGTAGTCTCCAGCTTCTGCGTCAAAAGAATTGGCTGCACTATACAAAATCCCAAAACCAGCATCTGTTCCCACCCAAATTTCACCATCAAAGTCGGCAGCAAGTGCAGTAACATTTTTAGAAGGTAAATCCCCTGTCAAAGTACCTGTAGAAATATGTATATAACGATCATCACTTGCATCATCCAATGTTCCGCTGTAATCGTAACCAAACATTCCATCCTCTAAGGAAGCGAACCAAATAATATTTTTAAAATCGACAATCATCTTCGTTGTGAAAATATTTCTGGCAGCCAAACCACAATCAAAATTTTTCCAAACTCCATTTTTATCACGCACATTTAGTGGTTTATCGGCATATCCATTTAAAGCCCATAAATTTCCTTTTTCATCGTAACAAACATCAGAAACCAATGACCATCCATTATTGATTCCAGATAATTTCAGTGTTGAATTTGATTCATTAAAAAGTATGACACTATCCTCTTTAAAAATTGTCAACGGTTCTTTTGAGTAAGTGCTAATTGCAAACTCTTTGGTGTTTTTAGGATTGATTGAAACATCTAAAATATCCCACAAATCTTTACCTTGCCATTCTGCAACGTTTGATTCACTTTTCAATTCCCAATTTTCATCTTCAAATAAATGAACCCCATTTTTACTAAAAGAAGGTAAGCGTAACAACAATCTACCACTTGCAATTGCTAACTTTCCTTTGCGCCAATCCATTGAATAAAAGGATGTATTTTTTGTTCCGGTAATTGGATAATTCTTTAAAGCAACTTCAGAAGGAAAATAGTTTAATCCATCTTTTAGATCCGAAGCCCAAATTCCCATTGCATTTTTTCCTGTTCTTGAGGGAGAAACAAACACACCTAAGTTCGTGGCAACATAAGAACCAACTTGTAAATCGTTTGAATTATATAGATAGAAACCGCCATCTAAGTTCACAGAAAGTTGATTCTCAAGTTGATTAATTGAGTTTATTTCTAAAGAAAAAGCAGGGCTAGTTAATAACTGTTTTCCGGTTGCAGTCAACTTGTAAACAGAATCATTTCCATAGATTGGGTTAGAATATAAAACGTATAAATTTCCATTAACAGCTTCTAATTCGTGATAAAAATTGGGGTTAGATGCTGCGTTTAATCGTAAATCAGTAGTCCATTGTGAAAAATCGGGTAGGGCAGGGTTGTTGAGCTTACCATAAAGTAAACGTGAAGGTGAAAGGGCAAAAATAGTATCGTTTGAAAAAGCAATATCGCTTATTTTTTCCAAGCTGTTTGTTGGATAGTAGGTATCTTTTATTTCGTTTTTTAATGGATTTAATTGCGAAACAGCAAAATCGGAAGCAACATAAATAAAATCACCATTTCGTTCAAAACGATTGATTTTTTTGGAGTTTGGAACACTTGCTAAACGAATCGCAGGAATATTATATACGCGATTATTTTTGAGTTTGTCTATGTTTCCATTTGCATACCCAATAAAAAGTGATTGGTCAATTTCATCCCAAAACAAACAACTGATTTGAATATCTGATAGCCCATTGATAGCATTCATCATAGATTTTTCTTCACCATTTGATAAGTCTAAAACGTAAAGACCATTTTCAAATGCGGTGTAAACAGTTGTTTCATTAACTGCAACATCAAGAGCTTTTGCTGAGGTGACATGTAAGCGCCATTCTCCCATTCCAATTTGAGAAAAAAGAGATTGAATGGAGCCAATAAAAAAGATTAAAACAAAATTTCGCATGTTACTCAAACGCAGTTTCTTGTTATTTATTGACTAATTGATATTCTAAAAAAATAATTTTATTCCAATTCGGTTTTCTCGTAGAATCGTTTGTGGGTTTTAGGCTTTAGCTATACAGTTAAAAACACCAAAATTATTAATTGCAGTAGGTTTAAATGCTAAGATTGATGCTCTTGCAAATCCAAAAATCTACTTTTCTCTAAAATACTTTTTTCAGATTTTGGTCACTTTTTGAATTACTAGTTACTTTTACCTCAAAAAAAGTATGAATAAATTTCAGTTTCTAGTATTTGCCTTGTTCTTGTTATTCGCTTCCAATACAGTTTCAGCACAAGACTCCACTCAATATGAAGTGTTTGATGTTATTTATTTGAAAGACAATCGCATTCTAAAAGGTCAAATACTTTCGTATGACTCACAGCTTGGTGGAATTTCGTTTAAAGATGTCTACGGGCGTGTCTATAATTTTAGTCGTGAGGAATATAAATACTTTCGTGAAAAAGAACATTTCCCGATAAAAGTCAAAAAGCAAAAAGGACTTTATGAAAGAAAAAGTAAAGGATTACGTTATTCGTTAGGTGTTAATACAGCTTATTTTTATGGCCTCGAAAAAATCGAAACTGATGATTTAAACTCCAGAAAAGAGACAACAGGTTTAGGTTTAGGTGTTTACGGCACTGTTGGAAAATACTTCACTAGAACTCATTTTTTGGGTGCAACTGCTGAGGTTGGCGTTATGACGAGCCAACAGTATTATAATTTTGGTGCGCGCTATAATTTTGAATACGACCTACGAAAAACCAATGTTTCTAAATACGTTCCAATTGAATTGAAATACCAAAACATGTTTTTGCAAAATTCTGGCTTGCCTTACACAGAAGTAACTCCAAATAGTTCTGTTTCTGGTTTTTATTATCCAAAAACAGAATTTTCAACTTTATTTGTATCGGTTGGTCACGGTTTTGGATTTATCCTCAAACAAGGTGGTTCATTTAATATTGAGTTGGCTTATCAGCGCCACTTTACGTTAAGTCAGAAATTTTATGATTTGAAACCACAAGATGCTGCAGGCTACGACCCGAAATTTGTTCAAATCAATGGTTTTAAATTAGGGGTTTCTTTTAGTTTTTAGAGGTTAGAATAAAGAGACTTTTTGCTCATTCGTTTTTATCCCAAATTGATTATTAATCGATTAAATACCAACGCTTTATAAGATTTTCCTTCGGTGTTGTTATGAGTTCTTTCGATTCGCTAATATTGAAAATTTCTGAGAGTTAAATTATATTCCTTATTCAAAAGAGTTTCCTAACTCTGTTCGGAAAGACTGGATTTTGGAGAGGTTTGCGAAAATGCAAAGCATTTTCGCCTGATTTCCCAACCCAAGAGTCTTTCCGACTAAAAGGATGAATCCTTCTAGGATGTGATTTGAATTTTAATTTGTATTTTTCAGAAAAGTAATCTCACCCAATCCAATTTGAGGCTGAATGAACAAAGCGAAAGCCCATACCTTCAATCTACTCTTCTTCCAATCGTTTAATATCGGCGATAAGCGTAGTAACTTCTTTTCCGTTTGTACCATCATAATACCCTCTGATTCTTCCTTGTCCGTCCACTAACACAAAGTTATTGGTATGAATAAAATCGCTTCCGGCATCACCAATATTTTGAGCTTCAGCAGGTTTTAAAACAAAGAATGACTTGCGAGCTAAACTGTATAAATCCTCTTTTTTTCCAGTTAAGAAATGCCATTGACCTTTGACATAATTGTGGGAAGTTGCGTAGCGTTTCATTTGTGCAACAGTATCCACAGCTGGATCAACTGTAAAACTTAAAATTTTCACATTTGAGTTACCTTTTATTGCTTTTTGAACACGTTGCATTTGCTTGTTCATAATCGGACAAATACTTTTACAAGTAGTGAAAAAATATTCGGCGACATAGATTTTACCTTTCACATCGCTTTCTGTAATCGTTTGATTATCTTGATTTTGAAATGAAAATTTACTAACTTTATGTCCTTGACCTACGCGCAACAGTTCTGGGTCAACCATTTCTTCTTGCACGTCAATCGGATTGATAACTGGCAAAACAGTTTCTGGTTTTTGATTCATAATGTAATAACCAAGCGGGACACAAACGGCAAATAACAAAGCTAAAAAAACTATTCTCTTCATAATTTAATTTTTCAAAAGTGATGCAATTGCTGTTTCAACAATCGACAAACGTTGCTGTTCATTGCCTTCAACGACGACAAAGTTTTGCTTTTTTTCAAGTAGAAAACTATGATATAAGTCAAATAATTCTTCTCGATTTTCTGGATTTTCTCGCAAAACATCATATTCCCAAGGAATATCAGGCCGGCAAAGAAATAGTAAATCGAATTGTTGATGAGAAAACAAGCTTGAAATTTCAGTGGAAATTGTTCCATACTTATAAAGTGACCAAATACAAATCACTGTCATTTCAGTGTCGGCAACTAAGAAATCAGTTTCAACATCCCAGGATTTCGCTTGTCCTTTTGCAATTAAATCTAAATCTTTTTGGGTATAACTTGATTTCCCTTCTAAAAATGGTCGTGCAAATTCTTCGCAATAAGTTGCCTTGAACTTTTGGGCAATTTGTTTTGCTAAAGTCGTTTTCCCACTTGATTCTGGACCTGTAAAAGCTATCTTAATTCGTTTGTTCACTTTTCCATTTTTTGCGCCAAAAAATATATCCAAAAACCGCCATTAAGGTATTGACAGCAAAAAGAAAAACAGTATACTGCAAGTCTTGTTCAGTTTCGTGCCACAAATACATTGAAAGTAAGTTTAAAACAATCCAATACAGCCAATTTTCAAGGATTGATTTGGTAGTGAGATAAGTTGCCAAAATTGCAAACGCTGATATAAATGCATCTAAATACGGTAGTTTTTGATCCGTTTTTGAAAAAACAAAACCTAGCGTTAAAGCCAAGAGTAGCGTTGGAATCCCGACTAAAAGATGTTTTCGTAGCGACCAGATTTTAAGTTTCGTTTCGGCGCTTTTTCCCCAATTGATGAAGCCAAAAATACCAAGTACAACGTACACAAATTGCAATCCTGCTTGAAGGTAAATCGCACCAATAAACGCCATATAAACGTAAATCGCTGAACTAAGGATTCCGAAAATCCAAGCAATTCGTTGCGAAAATGAAATTAGAACGAGGTATAAAAGTCCAAGAACAACAGCAATAATCTCTAGGATACTCACTTTTAAGTTTAGTACAATAAGTGTTTTTTAGAAGCATTTTTCCAACCTGCTTTGTATTCAGCATCGACGAAAAACACTTTTAATTCTCCTTTATATTCCGCGTCAACAAAGTAGATTTTCTTTTGCGCCTTGTATTCTGCATCTACGAAAAACCATTTTCCATCGTTTGAGCCAGCTTTGTATTCAGCATTTACTTTATACACCAATAAATCCGCTTTGTATTCTGCATCCACAACAAATACTTTCACATTTGCTTTGTATTCAGCGTCAACAGAAAAGATTTTTTGAGCATTTAAAGAAGTGGCAGCGAGCGTTAAGAAAGCGATTAAAACTAATTTCTTCATAGGAATTGATTTGATTTCAAAAGTAGGGAATAAAGTTAATTTTTTGCTACGAATGAAACTAGAATGATGGAATTAAAAACAATCAATTTTCAGGGATTGAATCTTAATCTTGAAAAACTTTAACTAAATCTACTTTAAGACTTGGGAACATTATTGATTGCGCCTCTAATACATCATCGTTGACATTGAAAACACCAGCAGATTCAAATTTCCCATCTATTTTGGTGAATATTTCCAAGCTTTTAGAGTCAGGGTTCACAATCCAATATTCTTGAACTCCATTTTCTTCATACAAGTTAAACTTCTCATTGTAGTCCTTTTTCATTGTGCTATCAGAGGTGATTTCAACAACCAAATCAGGAGCATCAATCGCACCTCGGTCATCCAGTTTAGTCAAATCGCAAAACACAGAAATATCTGGTTGAACAACAGTATCTATTTCACTATCAATTCCTTTATTCTTTTTTAGACGAACATCGAAAGGAGCTTCGTAAATTTTACACCCACATGTTTTAAAATAAGACGCAAACGCTAAAGTCAAATTTAATGACACCTCTTGATGTTTTCTTTTCGGAGCAGGACTCATTTTATAAATCCATCCTTTGATAAGCTCAATACGCTCGTCAAAAACCCAAGTTAGATAATCGGCATAAGAATAACGCTTTTTAAGATCTAGTTTAGAAATGTCGGTAATTAAAGGCATATCAAGGTTTTATAAAATAACAAGTAAAGTTAAGCAATTTAAAATTTAAAGATTTAGTATTACTCCACAAAATAATCCTTCATTTGGTCAGGCCACAGTTCTTTTGTTTTCAGCAATTCTTCTAAATAGATTATTGGGAGTTGCCCAACTTTTGACCACACTAATTTATTGAATTGATTGTCAGGGTGTTGTTCTCTTCTGCTTGTCATAGGTGAAAGCTCCACACAAACTGCCAACATTCCTAATTTTGCTCGAATGTAATTTTCTAAACCACAACCATAAGTTATTGGATTATAAGACAAATTCATCATTTTTAAGCCAGTCATTCGGGCTACTTTTCCACTGATTAAACTATCGACGTTGTTGAATTTTTCGTATGTATCGCAATCACCCCAAAAAAGTACATTTCCTTTGGTGTGAAAAGAAAGCGTTAGAATCGGTTTGAGTTCATTTGCAAAATTTTGAAGCGCAATCGTTTCTTTTGCTTCAGCTGGAAAACAACCTTTATATCCTTCAGAAGCGGGAACTTCTTGCGAAATGGAAGTACATTTATACAGGTGATTGCCATCGTCGAAATTACTATTCAAATCAACACCAAGACCGTTTGCTTTCCATGTGCTTAAACCATCAATACGTTTGATTTTCAGAACTGAATCTTTGAATTGCTCGATTCCCACCCAATCTTCATGAGCGATTTTTAAGCCGTCGGGGTTGACAACTGGAGAAATGTAAATATCGAATAATTCCAAATATTGACTTGCTTTTTCATACGTGCTATCCATCCCAACAACTGAAAGCAAAAATAGATTCGCAAATTTCATGACCATTTTTGAGCTATAGTCTTCGCGCGCATGAATATTACCAACCAACCAAATGGGGTATTTTTTAAAAGGACTTTCTGAATGTATTTTTAAAGTTAAAATCGGTAAGCCAAATTCCGAAAAACCGATTGTGTCCAATTGAACGAAAGGTTGAAATTCTGCGTTGATTTTATACAAATCTTCATTGATTGCTTCGTTGGTATATTTCAAATCATCTTCCACATAATAGCCTTTTTGAGTAAAAGCACTGAAATTCAAGAGGAAAAAAAATAACAAAAAGCGAAAATTCATAAAAATAGAACTGTATTTTACAGAAAGATTACATTAACTTTGGGCGTAAAATTAATGTCTCCTACAAATATACTATCCTATGTCCGAAAAAGCAGCTTTGTGTTCACTATTAAACATTGAATTTCCAGTAATCATGGCACCCATGTTTTTAGTTTCCAATGAAAAAATGATCATTGAAGGCATCAAATCAGGAATAACTGGAGCCATTCCCGCGTTGAATTATAGAACAGTAGAAGAACTTCGCAAAGCAATTCGACACATCAAAACGGAAGTTAAAGGTCCTTTTGGAATTAATTTAATCGTAAATCAATCTAATTTCTTGTATAAAGAACAACTACAAGTTTGTTGCGAAGAAAAGATTGATTTTTTCATTACATCTTTAGGTTCACCGGAGGAAACAATTAACAAAGCGCATAAACACGGCATTAAAGTTTTCTGTGATGTAACAGATGTGAAATTTGCCTTGAAAGTGGAAGCCTTGGGAGCAGACGCAGTTATTGCTGTTTGTAAAGAAGCGGGAGGTCACGCTGGAAACATTTCCTACAAAGATTTAATTCCAGAGTTGAAAAAAGCGTGTAAAATCCCAGTTCTTTCTGCTGGTGGTATCGGAACAGGACAAGGAATTAAGCAAATGTTGGAATACGGTTCGGATGGTGTTTCAATGGGAAGTATTTTCATTGCAACAGAAGAAGCACCTGTTTCTAAAGAATACAAAGATGCGTGTGTGCAATACGGTGCAAATGACATCGTTAAAACGACAAAACTTTCAGGAACGCCTTGTACAGTAATTAATACGCCTTATGTGAAACAAATAGGTACTGACCAAAATTGGTTGGAGCGCTTGTTAAACAAAAATAAACGTTTGAAAAAATGGTTTAAAGCTTTGACTTTCATGCGTGGAATGAAAAGTTTACAAAATGCAGCTTTCAGTTCAACGTATAAAACTGTTTGGTGCGCTGGACCTTCCATTGAACATGTTACTAAAATTCGTACCGTTAAAGAAGTGGTGGAAGAATTGAAAAGTGATTTTGCAAAGTGATTTAAAAGTTATTTTCATTAACCACCTCGAAATTATAGGTTAATACTACAGATAATTATTATCAATGAAAAGGATAATATTTTTTTCTGAAACTTTACAAATTATTGTATCCTTTCGTCTCTCACTAATTTTATAATTTTTCGAATTGAATAGAACAAAATCTTGGTTCTCAGAATAGTTTAAAAACCTAAAGGGTTTCTGTTCATTTTTATAATTCATTTCATTAGGGAAGTTAAAATTTTTTAATTGCAAAACCTTCACTTGCCTTAAACCAATATTCATTTAAAATTTTCACCCCAATTAACTAAACCCATTTCATTCATTAAAGGGGTTAGAAATGCATCCAATTTTTCTTTAACAGCAGCAGCTTTTAATAAATCCAAATTGGAATTATTCTGAATGTTTAGGATGTTAAATAGATTCATTTGTTATTCAATTTCATACGGAATTCATTTTCCTGTAACGTTCAATTACTTTTAACGATCTTGTCGTCTCTACCCCAATATTTAATATACTTTTAAATGAATATTCCGTCTATTTCCTAAACCAAATTAATCTTAATTCTCACAAATCAGTAATCCAAATTATTGCGTTCAACCCTCAAAATAAGCTAAATCAATGACTGTATAGAAATTATCAATAGTTTGTAACATTCCACAGGCTGTACCTTCGTACTTTACCAATTATTAATTTTTAAATTATGAAACAGTTATTTTTAGTGCTTTTCTTGGGGCAAATTCCTTTGATTTACGCACAAGATTCTGCCCAAAGTTCAGGTAAATGTCCGATGGGACACGGCGTTGCTTCAGGTGCGCAAACAGCAGTTAGCAACACGCCAACTACTACGAGCGTTTCCGATGCGGGCGTGAAAAAAGAAGGAATGAACGGAACTAACAACAATGACTGGTGGCCAAATCAGTTGAATTTGTCAGTGCTTCGTCAACATTCTGAACTTTCCGATCCAATGGGTTCTAACTTCAATTACGCAAAAGAATTCCAAAGTTTGGACTATGAAGCCTTGAAAAAAGACATTCGCGCTCTGATGACGCAATCTCAAGATTGGTGGCCTGCGGATTTCGGACATTACGGTCCATTTTTTATTCGAATGGCGTGGCACAGTGCCGGAACGTATCGAACAGGTGATGGTCGTGGCGGTTCTCGTGCGGGTCAACAACGCTTTGCTCCTTTGAATAGCTGGCCTGATAACACCAATTTAGATAAAGCAAGAAGATTACTATGGCCGATTAAACAGAAGTATGGAAAGAAAATTTCTTGGGCAGATTTAATGATTTTGACAGGAAATGTGGCGCTTGAAGATATGGGATTCAAAACGTTTGGTTTCGCAGGTGGACGCGAAGATGTTTGGGAGCCAGAATCAAATGTTTATTGGGGAAAAGAAAAAAAATGGTTGGATGACCAACGTTATGCAGAAGGTCGCAAGTTGGAAAATCCGTTGGCTGCCGTTCAAATGGGATTAATTTATGTGAATCCAGAAGGACCGAACGGAAACCCAGATCCTATTGCAGCGGCGAAAGATATTCGTGAGACTTTTGGCAGAATGGGAATGAACGACGAAGAAACAGTTGCTTTGATTGCAGGTGGACATACGTTTGGAAAAACACACGGAGCAGGTCCAGCAACAAGCGTTGGAGCAGAACCAGAAGCAGCTCCAATTGAAGAACAAGGTTTGGGTTGGAAAAGTACTTACGGAACTGGAAAAGGTAAAGATGCCATCACTTCAGGATTAGAAGTTACGTGGACTTCAACACCTACGAAATGGGGAAATGGTTATTTTACAAATCTTTTTTCTTATGAATGGGAATTGACGAAAAGTCCTGCTGGAGCACATCAATGGGTAGCTAAAGATGGAATTGCAACTATTCCTGATGCTTTTGACCCGAAGAAAAAACAATTACCAACAATGCTTACAACCGATTTGTCCATGCGTTTTGACCCTGTTTATGGAGCAATTTCAAAACGTTTTATGGAAAATCCAGATCAATTTGCTGCTGCTTTTGCACGTGCATGGTTCAAATTAACGCACCGCGATATGGGTCCTAGCTCTTTGTATTTAGGTCCAGAAGTACCAAAAGAAGAGTTAATTTGGCAAGATCCAATCCCAGTTGTAAATCACACTTTAATTGATGCGAAAGACATTACTGCATTGAAAGCTGAAATTTTAAAATCAGGTTTGTCAATCAGTGAACTAATCGAAACAGCTTGGGCTTCAGCTTCTACATTTAGAGGTTCGGATAAAAGAGGTGGAGCAAACGGCGCAAGAATCGCACTTTTACCACAAAGAAATTGGGAGGTGAACAATCCACAACAATTGAATAAAGTACTGACAGCATTAGAAAAAATTCAAAAGAACTTTAATGCAAAAGCTACTAACGGCAAAAAAGTTTCATTGGCAGATTTAATTGTGTTGGCTGGAAACACTGGAGTTGAAGTAGCGGCAAAAAATGCTGGTTTTCCAATTGCTGTTCCGTTCACACCAGGAAGAATGGATGCTTCACAAGCACAAACAGATGTTAATTCATTTGCTGTACTGGAACCAATTGCAGACGGATTTAGAAATTACACGAAAGCACAATACACCGTTCCAACAGAAGAATTGTTGATTGACAAAGCACAATTATTAACACTTTCTGCTCCTGAAATGACTGTTTTAGTTGGAGGAATGCGCGTGTTAAATACCAATTTCGACAATTCAACAAAAGGTGTTTTTACAGCAAATCAAGATAAATTGACGAATGACTTCTTTGTTAATTTACTAGATATGAATGTAGTTTGGAAAGCAACAAACGACAAAAAAGAGGTTTTTGAAGGAAAAGACCGAACTACAGGAAACGTAAAATGGACAGCATCTCGTGCGGATTTAATCTTCGGTTCAAATTCTGAATTGCGCGCTTTAGCAGAAGTATATGCAAGTGATGACGCAAAAGAAAAATTCGTGAAAGATTTTATCGCTGCTTGGACAAAAGTGATGGAATTGGATCGTTTTGATGTGAAGAAATAGATTTAAAAGTTCAGTTACTCGAAACAATTTTGTGGAATTAAAATTTCTCAAAAATTTGTACATCTTTAAGGTAACTTTTTAAGAATAGTATAAATTGAAATGAAAACAAAGTAGAATTCCTCCTTGTGGTCAGAATGATTCTCTTCATTGGGTAAAAGAGTCGAAAATGCAAGTTGTTTTCGAATAACCATATAAGAAGACAGTTTTTCCGATTAAAGGAGGAATTTTTCCATTTTTCAAAACTCGTTCTCATTCTCAAAAAAAAATAGCGACAGAAGTATCCATCGCTATTTAATATTTTGAAAAAGTGTCTAATTAGATCAACCCAGCGCTACTTGTCGGTAAATCTCTACTCACTTTTTTGAATAATCCTTGCAATACTTTTCCTGGTCCAACTTCGATTACTTCAGTACAACCATCAGCAAGCATATTTTGCATAATTTGTGTCCATTTTACAGCTCCTGTCAATTGCAGAACAAGATTTTCTTTAATCACTGCTGGGTCAGAAACGGCTGCTGCATTGATGTTTTGATAAACGGGACAAATCGGAGTAGAAAATTGCGTTGCTTCTATCGCTGCTGCTAATTCTTCGCGCGCTGGTTCCATTAAAGGTGAGTGAAAAGCACCACCAACCGGTAAAATTAAGGCACGTTTTGCTCCAGCTTCCAATAAACGTTTACACGCTTCTTCCACCGCTGGAATCGCACCTGAAATTACTAATTGTCCGGGGCAGTTGTAATTTGCGGGTACAACAACTCCGTCAATTTCACCACAAATTTTCTCAATTACCTCGTCTTCTAAATTCAAAACTGCTGCCATTGTAGAAGGTTGTGCTTCACACGCTTTTTGCATCGCCATTGCGCGTTGGTAAACCAATTTCAAACCGTCTTCAAAACTCAATGTTTTATTTGCAACTAAAGCTGAAAATTCACCTAATGAATGTCCTGCCACCATA
>CAZDKE010000029.1:0-33617 GCA_964506255.1 uncultured Lishizhenia sp.
TGGTCCAACAACCTTGATTCCAAAATACATTCACGAATTAGGTGTGAAAGTTTCTCACAACCTCATCGAAGCATTAGAATGGTGTGATGTAGCAAATATGTTGCGCATACAGTTGGAACGTCAAGACATCAAATATTTCCCGTCTTTACGCGAATATTCAATGCTTTTTGGATTGAATAAAGAAATACTGGATTCACTTTCAAAAGAAATTGTGGTAATGCATCCTGGTCCAATAAATCGTGGTGTTGAAATCACGAGTGATGTGGCAGATTCCAAGCAAAGTATTATTCTACAACAAGTTGAAAATGGTGTTGCAGTAAGAATGGCTGTAATTTATTTGCTCGCAGCGAAGATTGAACGCTGAAAATAATTACATTTGACAAAACAGATGCGCCATGAACTTTTCAAACGAACAAATCGGAAACATTATCATCGTTCAATCTAACGTTGAAAAACTAGATGCTGGAAATGCTCCTGAATTAAAAGCTCATTTTTTACTCATCAATAAAACAGGTAAAAACCAAATGATTTTGGACTTGTCTAAAACGAAATATTGCGATTCTACAGGTCTTAGCGCTATTCTTGTAGGAAATAGATTGTGTAAAGACACCAACGGTTCTTTCGCAATTTGTGGTTTGCAAGCAAACGTCAAAAAAATGATTGAAATTGCGCAGTTAGACAAAGTATTCACTATCTGTAACGAAAAAGAAGAGGCCGTTTCTGCATTAGCACTGTGAGTTTTAATCTTACCATTTTAGGAAGTGGTGCTGCATTACCAACTGCAGTAAGAGCCACAACAGCTCAATACATTGAATGTAACAATCGCCACATACTCATTGATTGTGGAGAAGGAACGCAATCGCAAATCCGAAAGTACGGAATCAAGCTTCAGAAAATCACACACATTCTCATATCGCATCTTCACGGTGACCATTTTTTTGGTTTACCTGGGTTGTTGAGCACAATGAATTTATTAGGCCGAAATCAAGGAATTACCGTTTATGGTCATCCTGAATTGGAGCAATTGATGAAAGGAATGTTAGAAGTTGGCAAAAATAAACTGACTTTTGAAATTAATTTTGTTCCACTTCAATATAAAGATGAACAACTCATTTTCGAAGATCGATTGATTGAAATTAGTAGTTTTCCATTGAAACACCGCATTGAAACCTGTGGATTTAAAATTGAAGAAAAACAGAAAGAATTTCAATTAGATGCAACAGCAATCAAAGATGCAGGTTTATTGATTCAACATTTTCCTTTGCTAAAAAAAGGACAAAATATTGTACTTGAAAATGGTGAAATTCGCTACTTCGAAGATTATACTTTTCCACCAAAACCTGCTCATTCGTATGCGTTTTGCTCCGACACAAAACCGAATGAAACAATCATCAAAAGCATTCGGAATGTTGACTTGCTTTATCACGAAGCTACTTTTACGGAAGAACACATCGATCGCGCGAAAGCTACCTTTCACTCTACAGCTAAACAAGCAGCAGCAGTTGCAAAAGAGGCGAATGTTAAAAAACTAATACTCGGACATTTCTCTTCTCGCTACGAAAATTCAGCAACACATATTGAAGAAGCGAAATCAATTTTCGAAAATACGATTAGTGCAGAAGACGGAATGGTGGTGAATTTGGAGAAACTTTAATTCAACCCCAACTGAAAACCTAAAGTAGTGTTGTAAGCGGATTTATTTACTGTTAGCGCGGGGTCAGAATCCCAATAAATGGAGGCATCCCAACGTAAGCTTAGATTTTTTCGCAATCGATAACTAAAGGAATATTGTCCTAGAAAACGAGAGTCAGACCATAAATCTATACGTGGTTGATAGTAACTTACCCCTGAAAAACTCCAATTTCCATCAAAATTCATAAACCAGGAAAAATAGGTGCTTGATCTAAAATCTTGATTTAAAATTCCATCCAATAAATCTTCGTGCTCATAATAGACAGAAGTACCAATAAACAAACGCATTTTCTTTGTCTCCAAAATTTTCAATCGTGGGCCCATTCCTGCAATGGCACGCATACGTTGACGTAACAGCTGATTGTATTGTACTTGGGTATAAAATTCCCATTTCCAAGGACTTTTGTAGGAATGATGTGGCAAAAAATTCAAGCGATAGGTGTAGCGAAAATGCAACATTCCCCAATTCGCAAAGGTTTGATCTGCTCCGCGAGAATAACCCAAATCTCCCAACAATAAGAAATAGTGCATCTTTGTTTTATACTGAACTTGTGGACGTAAGCTCGCATTCACTAACCAAACTTGATTTTTATTCGCATTAAAAGCAGCTGCAATCGAACCACTCCATCCGACAGTATCATCATAGATTCGTTTATTTTCAATATTTACAACTTGTGCTGAAATTGAAAAACCAATCAATGAAAGTAAAAAGACAAAAATCCATTTCATTTTTGAGCAAATCGGTATAAAAAGAAAGCCACTAAACTAAAAAGTAAATTTGGAATCCAAACAGCAATCAGCACAGGGAAACCAACATTCAAGGATGCAACTGTCATCATTTTCATTGCGAAAATATATATGAATACAAATCCCAAACCAATAGCTATATTCATTCCAATTCCACCGCGCTTTTTTTGCGAAGAAACTGAAACCCCAATAATCGTTAGAATATAGGTGGCAAATGGATAAGAGGTACGTTGATGCAATTCGATTTCGTAAAACGGAACCAAGGACGAACCTTTGATTTTTTCGCGTTCAATTAAACCTTTCAATTCTGAATAAGTCATCGATTCAGCCAAGTTTTCACGTTGCGCCATTTCATCTATTTTGAAGTAAAAAATCGTGTCTTTTTTCTGTCCGTGGATAATTTTACCTTTCGGAAAATCAATACTTTTTTCATAATAATCAATCAATTGCCATTCAAAAGTTCCTGGTTTGTTGATAGCTGTTTTTGCTTTTAAAAAATAAACAGGCTGATTGGAATCATTCCATCTTTGAACGGTTAAATCATTTATTCCGACTTGTGAATTGGAATAATTTGAAAAGAAAACAGTTTGATTTCCAGGGTAATCAGCGTGATAATCTTCGACTTGAATGGCATCGCGATAATATTTTTCTTCAAAATCTAAACGCACCTTATTAGCCCTTGGAATCACAAAATGATTTAAAATCAGCGACATAACTGTCAAAATCGTTGCGCCAATCATATAAGGTCGGATAAAACGAGTAATAGGTTTACCACTAAACCACATCGGAATAATCTCTGTGTCTTGCGCCAATTTCGCAGTGAACCAAATCACCGAAATAAAAATGATCATCGACGAAAACATATTGCCATAAAACAACAAAAAGGTCAAATAATATTCAAGAAGAATAGCTGAAATTGGTGCTTGATTAGAAATGAATTCACTGAGTTTTTCTGAAATGTCGAAAACCATTGCAAACAACATAATTATCCCCAACATAAAGAAAAATGTAGCTAAAAACTTCTTTATAATGTATTTATCGAGGATAGAAAGCATAGGTTATAATCGCTGTTTCAAAGTTGGAATCAATTGGTCTTTCCAAACTTTGAAAGAACCTGCTTGAATTTGTTTTCTTGCTTCCTTAACTAACTGCAAATAGAACGCTAAATTGTGTATTGTTGCAATTTGAATTCCTAAATATTCTCCTGATTTTATTAAGTGGCGCAAATAGGCTTTTGTATAAACTTGATCGACATACGCTTCACTTCCGGCATCAATTGCAGAAAAATCTTTCGCCCATTTCTCATTTTTGATATTAATTGTTCCGTTCCAAGTGAAAAGTAAACCGTGACGCGCATTTCTACTCGGCATCACACAATCCATCATATCAATTCCAAGTCCGATACTTTCCAAAATATTCCAAGGAGTTCCAACGCCCATTAAATAGCGTGGTTTGTCTTTCGGTAAATATTGACAAACGTGCTCCGTCATTTCATACATTTCCAACTCGGGCTCACCAACTGATAAACCACCTATTGCGTAACCATTAGCTTCAAAAGAAGCAATCGTTTCCGCTGATTCAGTACGTAAATCTTTATAAGTACTACCTTGAACAATTGGAAATAAAGACTGCTCATATCCATATTTCGGTTCAGAGGCATCGAATGCTTCAAAACAGCGTTTCAACCAACGATGCGTCATTTGCATCGAACGTTTTGCATAACCATATTCACAAGGATAAGGCGTACATTCATCAAAGGCCATTATGATATCTCCACCAATTGAACGTTGAATTTCAATCGCGCGTTCTGGCGTAAAGAAATGATAACTTCCATCTAAATGAGATTGAAACTTAACACCTTCTTCGTTTATTTTTCGCGAACCAGACATTGAATATACCTGATAACCACCGCTATCTGTTAAAATTGGTCGCTCCCAACCAATAAATTGATGCAAACCACCTGCAGCTTCAAGTACTTCTGTACCGGGACGCAAAAACAAATGATAGGTATTTCCAAGAATAATTTGCGCCTGAACATCGTCGCGTAATTCTTGTTGGTGAACACCTTTTACAGTACCACCTGTGCCAACGGGCATAAAGATCGGAGTTTCAATACTTCCGTGATCTGTGTGAAGAATACCAGCTCTTGCATTTGTATCCTTATCGTTACTCAACAACTCAAAGTGCATAAATATGTCGAAAATTACATTCGGCAAAGATACATCTATTTAACTTCGCAAATCAACTTTGAACTGAAGAAGCATATATGATTTGGATTCCAGAATTTAAGCAACTCATCCCAAACACGATTTTTATCGTTTTTTGTAGCTTCGTTCTGATACAATTTCTTTACGTTTTTTTCATTCACCGAAAACTTGCCTTTTATAAAGAAGTTCCTGCTCCCACTGAACCAAAATTACCTCCAGTAAGTATAATTATTGCTGCTAGAAATGAATCAGACAATTTATACGAAAACTTGCCTTCAATTTTAAGTCAAGATTATCCAGAATTTGAAGTTATCGTTGTCAACAATCAATCAATCGACGATAGCGGTTGGTTACTTACTGCTTTTTGTCAACAATTTCCGAACCTTCGAGTAGTAGAATTAGGTAGGAATAAACACTTGCGTCCTGGTAAAAAATTACCAATCACCCTAGCTATTAAAGCTGCGAAATACGAACATTTTGTATTGACAGATGCTGATTGTAAACCTACAAGTTCCAATTGGTTGCGCTTAATGGCATCGAAATTTAACGACCAAAAACAAATAGTTATTGGCTATGGCCCTTTTACAAAAAGCAAAGGAATTATTAATAAAATCATTCGTTTCGACACCGCTTGGATTGGTGTCAGTTACCTTTCAATGGCTTTAGCAAAATTACCGTATATGGGAGTTGGAAGAAATATTGCCTACACAAAAAGTGTTTTCAATTCTGTAAACGGTTTCAAATCCCACTACTCTATTCCTTCAGGCGACGATGATTTATTCATACAAGAGGCTGCGAAGAGAAATAATTACACCATTCAAATTGATGCTGATTCGCATTGTTACTCCCCTGCTGCACCGAGTTGGTCGCGTTGGGTTTATCAAAAATCAAGACATTATTCTACTTCGAGTCGTTACAAAAAATTCAAGAAATTTCTACTTGGAATTTATCCGTTGACTTTAATTTTAATGTGGATTTCAGTGATTCCATTGTTTTTCTTTAAAGAAATGATTTTCATAAGTAGCTGTATTTTTTTAGTTATCATTCTCTTTAAATGGTGGATTCAAGGTCGTTGTTTGAATCAACTGAAGGAACATAAATTTGCACGATTTTTCCCTTTTTGGGATTTGTTTTATGCACTTTTAATTCCAATTTTATATTACATTTCAGAACGCAAAAAATATTATAAATGGTAGAAAACGAGCATTTATCAGACAAAGCCAAGGCAGATTTAGTACTTGTTGAATTGGCAAAGCAAGGTAAACAAAGCGCTTATGCTGAGCTAATGGATCGCTATCGTGATTCTATTTATTTTATGATGTTGAAAATGGTTAAAAATCCAGACGATGCCGATGATCTAACCATTGAAGCCTTTGGGAAAGCATTTAGCCGCCTCGAACAATATTCTCCAAGTTTTGCATTTAGTACTTGGCTATTCAAAATCGCTTCCAACAATTCCATAGATTTCATTCGTAAAAAACGTATTCAGGTTACTTCCATTGACGCGGGCTACGTTACTGATGATGGTGAACGAATGCACGTGGACGCAAAAGCTATGACCTTAAATCCAGAAGAAACAATTATGCAAGGTCAGCGAGTAACTCACATGCGTCTTTTGGTGAGTAAGCTTAAGCCAAAATACCGTGAACTAGTAGAAAAACGTTACTTCGAAGAAATGAGTTATGAAGAAATCGCTGAAGAATTGAATTTACCATTAGGAACGGTTAAAGCGCAACTTTTTAGAGCTAGAGATTTCTTGGCAGCAATGATTGAAAAAACAAAAGATTCTATTTAAGTGAAACAAATTCTACATTATTTTCCAGCATTAAGTCCAAATCAAATTAAACAATTTGAAGCATTGGAAGAGCTTTATAAATTTTGGAATGATCAAATCAATGTAATTTCAAGAAAAGATACAGAGAACTTTTACGAACGACACGTACTACATTCTTTAGGAATTGCAAAAATTCAAACTTTCGAACCTGGAAGTGAAATACTTGATGTTGGTACAGGTGGTGGTTTCCCAGGAATTCCATTAGCAATTTTGTTTCCTGAAAGCAACTTTACATTGGTTGATTCCATTGGAAAAAAAATCAAAGTTGTAAATGAAGTTGCAAAAGCTATTGGTCTAACCAATGTAAAAGGGATTCATTGCAGAGCTGAGCAAGTGGAAGGAAAATTTGATTTTGTAGTAAGTAGAGCAGTTACGAGAATGCCTGATTTCCTAGTTTGGGTGAAAGGTAAAATCAAAAGTAAATCAAATCACGAACGAAAAAACGGAATTTTATACCTAAAAGGTGGAGATTTGAGTGAAGAAATGAGTACTGTAAAACAGAAATATAAAGAGTTTCTACTTAGTGATATTTACTCTGAAGATTTTTTCGAAACGAAGAAAGTAATTCACGTAGTTATTTAATTCAATAAAGCAGGATATACCAATTGAAAACTTGGAATTTCAACTGGAAATTGTTCGCCTGTCACTAAATCCTGAAAAGTATAAAAACCACTCATTCTTCCAATTGGAACAATAATCTGACAGCCTGAAACATATTCGTGAAATTCAAATTGTTTTAAAATTGGCTGTTCACCAACAACTCCGTCACCACTAACAATTGAAGACCCGTGATTTAGATGTTCTATTTTCCAATAACGTCTCAAAAGTTGCACTGGATGTTCCCCAAAATTTTGAATTCTAATGCGATAATTGTACAAATAAGAACTACTGTCAATATTAGAAACATCCCCTCTAAAAGCAGTGTTGACTTGAATTTGAACAGAATTAATTGTCTTTTTTGACATTCTAAAAAGTTTACGAATACAAAGAAAACAAATGGTTTTAAATATAGTTTAGAATCATTCTAAATTAATTAAATAAGTCATTTTAAATTCACAAGAATTAACATTGGTAAATCATTTTTATATTTTTGTTGGTCAATTTAAACAATTAATGCATGTCCAAAACAGTAAGTATCCGTAAAGGTTTGGATATCAGACTAGAAGGAGAAGCAGCGAAGAATATTTCTACTTTGCCTCTATCTCCAACTATTTGTATATCCCCGTTGGATTTTCATGGCTTAAACCCAAAATTGGTTGTGAAAGAAGGTGACGCAGTTAAAGCTGGTGATGCTATCTTCTTTGATAAAGCACATGAATCCGTAATGTATTGTACGCCTGCAAGTGGAATTGTGAAAGCAATTGTTCGAGGTGAAAAAAGAAGAATTCTTCAAGTGTTAATCGAAACAGGTGCTGAGCAAGTTCATCGCCAATCTGATCCTGTTAATGTTGCAAATGCTTCATTAGAAGAAGTAAAATCTAAAATGCTAGCGAATGGATTATGGCCGCTTGTTAAACAACGTCCTTTGGATGTAGTTGCAGACCCAAACCAAAGTCCCAAAGCGATTTTTGTTACAGCATTTGACTCTTCTCCATTAGCTCCAGATTTTAATTTTGTTCTTGAAGGAAGAGAGAAAGATTTACAAGCTGGTTTAATAGCATTATCAAAACTAACAACTGGTAAAGTTCATTTGAATATCAACCCTAATCAAAGTAGTGTTTTTTCAAGTATTTCAGGTGTTGAAATCAATAAGTTTGCAGGAAAACATCCTGCAGGAAATGTAGGAACTCAAATCCATCACATTGACCCTATAAACAAAGGAGAATTTGCTTGGACTTTAAACGCAATTGACGTTGCAATTATTGGTCATTTTTTCAATACTGGAAAATTTGATTTGACAAGAACTATTGCTTTAACAGGTTCGGAAGTTTCAAATCCGCAGTACTACAAAGTCGTTCCTGGAACTTCCATGGAATCAATTGTTAACGGAAAAGTGATAGGCAACCACGTTAGATATATCTCCGGAAATGTATTAACAGGAGAAAGAAAAGAATTGAACGAGTATTTAGGATATTATCACAATCAAGTGACAATCATTCCTGAGGGAGATCAATATAAATTTTTCTTAACGAAAGGATGGTTAGGTTTAGGTTTCGATAAATTCTCTAATTCTAGGTTATTTCCAACTTTCTTAATGCCAAAATCTAAAAAGTTTGTTTTAGATACAAATACTAATGGTGAAGAAAGAGCATTCGTTGTCACTGGAGAATTAGATCGCGTATTTCCTTTCGATATTTTACCGATGCAACTTGTAAAAGCTGCAATTACAAACGATATCGACGGAATGGAGAATCTTGGTATTTACGAAGTAGCACCAGAAGATTTTGCTTTGTGTGAATACGTTTGTACAACGAAGATTGATATTCAAGACAAAATTCGTCAAGGATTAGATGTTATTGCTAAAGAATGTATGTAATTAAATAAATAGAAAACAGTGAAATTCTTAGAAAACATATTACACAAAATGGAACCCAACTTCGTAAAAGGAGGGAAATATGAAAAATGGAATCCATTATTTGAAACTATAGCTACTTTCGCTTTTACCCCGAAATTAGTTACAACCAAAGGCTCACACATCCGCGATGGTGTAGATTTGAAAAGAACAATGATGACAGTTATTTTAGCTATGATTCCTTGTTTGCTTTTTGGTATTTACAATACAGGTCATTGGGAAATGGTTGCATCGACAGGAGATAGAAATTTAACCTACTTCGCTGATTTTGCAGACAAATTTATGAATGGACTTGTTATCGTTCTTCCATTAATAGTTGTATCATACAGTGTAGGTTTAGGAGTTGAATTTTTATTTGGAATGCTAAGAGGACATTCACTTCACGAAGGATTCTTGGTATCGGGAATGTTGATTCCATTAACAATGCCAGCTGACGTTCCTTTATGGATGGTTGGAGTTGCAACTGCTTTTGCCGTGGTTATTGGAAAAGAAATTTTTGGAGGAACAGGAATGAACGTTGTAAATATTGCACTTACAGCTCGAGCATTTTTATTCTTTGCTTATCCAACTTCTATGTCAGGAGACAAAGTTTGGTTAGCGGGAACAGAAACAGACGGTGTTTCAGGAGCAACCGCATTAGGAGATTTAGCAACGTTTATGTCAGATAAACCAATCTTTGAAAATTTAAGTGGTTTCACAAATGAATACACAGCTTGGGAAGCTTTCACAGGAATGATTCCAGGTTCAGTTGGTGAAACATCAACTTTAGCTTGTTTAATTGGTGCTGGAATTTTATTAATTACAGGAGTTGGTTCATTGAGAATTATGGCTTCGTTTTTTGCAGGAGGTTTAGCAATGGGTCTTTTATTAAATGCTGTTGGAGGAAATCCTTATTTTGATTTACCAGCTTATTTCCATTTAATTCTCGGAGGTTTTGCGTTTGGTGCTGTATTTATGGCAACAGATCCTGTTACTGCTGCGCAAACTGCAACAGGAAAAATCATTTATGGATTCTTAGGTGGACTTTTAGCAATTCTTATTCGAGTATTAAATCCTGCTTACCCTGAAGGAGTAATGTTGGCAATTCTATTTATGAATATTTCTGCTCCACTAATCGATTACTATGTAATTCAAGGAAATATTAACAGAAGATTAAAACGAACTAAAACTGCATAATAATGGCTATCAATAAAGAAAGTAACGCATATACAATTCTCTTCGCGACAGTTATGGTTGTTGCGGTTGGAGGGATTTTGGCTTTTCTATCGCTTAGTTTAAAACCTATGCAAGAGGCCAATGGTAAGATTAAAAAGAAAATGGAAATTCTGAAAGCTCTTTTAACAACTGAAGAATTTCAAACAATTACTAGGTCAAATGCTGAGGCAAAATATTCAGAATATATTAAAGCAGAAGTTGTATTAGATCAAAATGGTAAGGTTAAAGTTGAAGGAAAAGATGCTGCATTTAACGTTGACATTAAATCAGAATACAAAGACAAAACTCTTCCTGTATCGAAAAGAAATTTCCCGATGTTTATTGCTGAAAAAAAAGGTAAAAAACTGTACGTAATTCCAATAATTGGTAAAGGACTTTGGGGTCCAGTATGGGGGAATATTTGTGTTTCTGAAGATAAAAGATCTATTACTGGTGCTTCTTTCGGTCATCAAGGTGAAACTCCGGGATTGGGAGCAGAAATTTCACAAGGATTTTTCATCGATAGATGGACAAAAGGAGATGAGAAAATTTCTGATGAAAATGGAGATTTCGTTCCATTTGAGGTTGTAAAAGATGGTTCTGGACCAAATCCAACGAAAATAGATGGAATCTCAGGAGGAACAATTACTTCAAAAGGAGTAGAAGAAATGGTTAATCGTTGCCTTGTTCCTTACACTGTTTACTTTAAAAACTTAAAATAAGAAAAATGAGTGAAACTACAATAAAAGTTAAAGCTCCAAGCGAGCCACTTTTTTCGAAAAAAAATGTAAAACTACTTACAGATCCGTTAACAGATAATAATCCTGTAACAGTTCAAGTTCTTGGTATTTGTTCATCGCTTGCAATTACAGTAAAAATGGATACTGCACTTGTAATGGGACTATCTGTAATATTCGTAACCGCTTTAGGGAATTTTGTTATTTCTGCATTACGTAATATAATGCCTTCAAAGATTAGAATTATTGTTCAGTTAGTTGTTGCTGCTGCGCTTGTGATCATTGTTAATGAAATATTGAAAGCATACTTACCAGATATCTCAGAACAACTTTCAGTTTTCGTTGGTTTAATTATTACCAACTGTATTATTATGGGGCGTTTTGAAGCATTCGCTATGGCGAATAAACCTTGGCCATCTTTATTAGACGGAATTGGAAATGGAATGGGTTATTCAGTTTTACTGCTTATCGTTGCTTTCATAAGAGAATTACTTGGTTCAGGAAGTCTTTTTGGAATAAAACTGTTTGGTTCAGCAATTCCAGGAGAAGAATGGGGATTGTACACAATGGGGTATGCAAATAACAATTTAGTAATTCTTCCTCCAATGGCCTTGATTATTGTTGGGATAATTATTTGGATTCAAAGAGCTAAAAACAAAAGCTTACAAGAAGAAAATTAAACAAATTAATACTTAAAAAAGTGGAAACTACATTAGATATATTCGTAAAAGCTATTTTCTCTGAAAATATGATTTTTACCTACTTTTTAGGAATGTGCTCTTATTTAGCTGTTTCTAAAACTGTAAAAACAGCCGTCGGTCTTGGTGCTGCTGTTATATTCGTTTTGGTTGTAACTGTTCCTTTAAATTGGTTACTAGAAAATTATCTATTAAAAGCTGGCGCATTAGAATGGTTAAATCCAGCTTGGAAAGAAATCGACTTGAGCTTTATTTCATTCATTATGTTTATTGCCGTTGTGGCTTCTGTTGTTCAATTGGTTGAAATGATAGTTGAAAAATTCTCTCCAGCGCTTTATGGTGCCTTGGGGATATTCCTACCATTAATTGCTGTTAACTGTTCTATTTTAGGAGGTGCACTCTTTATGCAAGAAAGACAATATTCAACTTTTATGGATGTTACAGCCTTTTCAATGGGTTCAGGAATTGGTTGGGCTATAGCGATTGTTTTAATTGCAGGTATTCGTGAGAAAATTAGATATTCTCATATTCCGGCGCCTTTAAAAGGATTAGGTATCACATTTATTATCACTGGTCTTATGGGATTAGCTTTCATGAGCTTTAGTGGAATTAAATATGTTGATGAACCGAAGAAAGAGAAAAAAGAAGCTTTAACAGAAAATGCTTCTAACAAAGTAGCAGAATTATCCACTTCAAATAAAGACGCAAAATGAGTTTAGGTGTATTAATGACCGTAACGGTTATCATTTTCCTTTTTGTTACCCTTTTGCTAACTGCAATGTTATTATTTGCAAAAGCTAAGTTATCACCAAAAGGAAAAATTACCATTGATATTAATCATGGTGAACGAATTCTTGAAGTTGATGGTGGAGGAACTTTACTTGGAACTTTAGGTAATGCAGGTGTATTCTTACCTTCTGCTTGTGGTGGAGGTGGTACTTGTATACAATGTAAATGTCAAGTATTAGAAGGTGGTGGAGAAATCTTACCAACTGAAATTCCAAACTTTTCTAGAAAAGAAATAGCTGATAAATGGCGATTGGGTTGTCAAGTGAAAGTAAAAGAAAACATGAAAATTCATGTGGAGGAAGAAATACTTGGTATTAAAGAATGGGAAGCAACAGTTGTTTCAAATTACAACGTTGCAACATTCATTAAAGAATTTATTGTAGAAATTCCTGAAGATATGGACTACAAAGCAGGTGGATACATTCAAATTAAAATACCTGCATGTACAGTTAAATATTCAGAAATGGATATTGCTGCTCATCCACAAGATCACCCTGGTGAGCCTGATAAATTCAGAAAACATTGGGATAAATTCGGAATGTGGGATTTAGTTATGAAAAACGAAGAAGAAGTTGTTAGAGCCTATTCAATGGCTTCATACCCAGCTGAAGGAAGAAGAGTAATGTTAAACGTACGTATTGCAACTCCACCTTGGGATAGAGCGAGAAATGGTTGGATGAATGTAAATCCAGGAATTGCATCTTCATTCATTTTTAACTTAAAAGTTGGTGATAAAGCAGTCATTTCTGGACCTTATGGAGAATTCTTTATAAATGATTCAGATGCAGAAATGCTATACATTGGAGGAGGTGCTGGAATGGCTCCGATGCGTTCTCATTTATATGAGTTGTTCAAAACGATTAAAACTGGTAGAAAAGTTACTTACTGGTATGGTGGTCGTTCAAAAGAAGAATTGTTCTACATCCACTATTTTAGAGATTTAGAAAGAGATTTTCCAAACTTTAAATTTTATTTAGTTTTATCAGAACCTTTACCAGAGGATAATTGGGTTGCTAAAAAAGATACTAATGACACGGAAGGTGATGGTTTTGTTGGTTTTGTTCATCAGGCGGTAATTGACCAATATTTGTCAAAACACGATTCTCCAGAAGATATTGAATTTTACTTCTGTGGTCCTCCAATGATGAATAACGCAGTTTTAAAAATGTGTGATGAATGGGGAGTGCCTAAAGAAAATGTTAGATTCGACGACTTTGGTGGATAATCCAAAATAGATAATTTAAAATCCTACTTCGGTAGGATTTTTTTTACAATAAAGATTTTAATAGAGTAATTTCTTCTTCAGAATTGAAAGAATGTAAACAAATACGAATACATTCTTTACCTAGCGGAACAGTGGGTGAAAAGATTGGCTTCGTGTAAATACCATTATTTCTCATTCGTTCAGCTAAAGCAATTGTATTTTCAATGTTTTCTGTTTGAATTATCTGTATTGGTGATTTTAAATCTGATGGATAACGATGTTTATCAATCAAATCTTTTCTAAATAATTCAATATTACTTTGTAAATCAATTTGTCTTGATTGAATTATTTTATGGTTTACTAACCTTTCAATCAATTGGTAATCACTTGGTGGCAATCCAGTTGTATAAATAAATGGTCGCGCAAAATTTATTAAAAAGTCAATTAAATCTTTTGAACCGAGAATTGCAGCGCCATGAAAACCAAAAGCTTTTCCGAAAGTAATAACGCGAGCAAAAATTGTAGATTCAAGTTTTAATTCTTGCACTAATCCTTGTCCTTCTTTGCCGAAGACACCAACTGAATGCGCCTCATCAACTATTAAAAAAGCATTATTACTCGAACACTTTTTTGCTATTTGATTGAGTGGACTTAAATCGCCATTCATCGAATACAAGGATTCAACAACCACGTATACAGATCCTGAAGCTAATTTAAGTTTTGCCTCTAAGTCGCTTAAATCATTATGATTAAAACTAATTGCTTTTGCAAATGACAAACGAATTCCATCGCGAATACTTGCGTGAACTAACTCATCATATAAAATGGTATCACCTCGTTGCGGTATTGTGCTCAGTAAGGATAAATTTGCAGAATAACCAGAATTAAAAACCAAAGAAGAAGCTACATTGAAATGCTTAGCTAAAAAAGATTCACAACTTAGAGCCTCTTCCGAATTTCCAGAAAGCAATCTCGAACCTGTCGCTCCTCTGGATTTAAAATCTTCGATTGTTGAAAAACCATCATGAGCAAAACCTAGATAATCGTTCGAAAAAAAATCAATTTCTAATTTCGAAAGGGATAAAGAACGAATTGTACCTTCTTTTCTTCTCCTTTCTAGTTTCTCAAGAAGTTTTAAATCCATTTACAAGGAATCAACAGAACTTACTTTTCTTGGTACGAAGCCATTTTCAATAGCTTCCAATCTAGCCGCTTCTAATTCCTTTTCTCGTTGAAGTTCCTTTGCTTTTCGAGCCTCGATTTTTTCGTCGGGAATAGTTACAGGTTGCTCAGCATCTTTAAAAGGTTCTTTCGGTATTAAACCTAAAATATCAAACATTTCTTTATCCTCATTGAAATCAGGGTTTGGTGTCGTTAATAATTTATCTCCAGCGAAAATAGAACCTGCTCCAGCCATAAAACATAAAGCCTGGGCTTCCATATTCATTTTTGTTCTACCAGCTGAAAGACGAACAACTGTTTCAGGGAAAACGATACGCGTCGTAGCAACCATTCTTATCATTTCCCATTGTTCGATTGGTTTTTGATCTTCTAAAGGTGTACCTTCAACAGCCACCAAAGCATTAATTGGAATGGATTCAGGCGGAGTTTCCATTTGCATATAACTCAACAATAATCCCATTCTATCTTCAACAGCTTCTCCCATTCCAATAATTCCTCCTGAACAAACCGTTATACCAGCTTTCCGAGCATTATCAATTGTATTTAATCGGTCTTCGTATTCTCTCGTTGAAATTACATCACCGTAAAACTCTGGTGAAGTATCCAAATTATGATTATAAGCAAATAAACCTGCATTTTTCAATCGTTTCGCTTGGTCTTCGTTCATCATACCCAATGTACAACAAACTTCCATTCCCAAGTCATTTACAGACTGAACCATTTCAATCACATTATCAAAATCTTTGTTATCGCGAACTTCACGCCAAGCTGCACCCATACACAATCTTGAAGAACCATTAGCTTTCGCATTTTTTGCTTGCTCAATAACTGATTCAACTGTCATTAATTTTTGAGCTTCGACGTCTGTATGATAACGAGCTGCTTGAGGACAATAACCACAATCTTCAGCACATCCACCTGTTTTAATACTTAACAAAGAAGACATTTGAACCTCTCTAGGATTATGATATTGGCGATGAATTGTAGCTGCTTCAAAAACAAGTTCTAGTAATGGCTTATTGTATAATTCAACAAGTTGCTCTTTGGTTTGATAGTTTGGATTTACTTTCATAGTGCAAATATAAGAACTGAATGGGTAATTAATTGAAAATGTAGAATTGAAAATGTAGAACTGAAAATTAAAGTGAAGAGTGAAAAGTGAAAAAAAGTGGAACTGATTAAATTTACTTTTTCTCAAGTAAGCAAGCTGCATAGGCTTTTACTGCTCTTCTTTCTCCAAACGAATCAACTTTTTCGTGAGTAGTAGCTTTAATTGAAACAGCATCTATATCTATCTTCAAAATTTCAGCAATAACAAGTTGCATAGCAGGAATATGCGGATTCAACTTTGGTTTTTCTAAAATTACGGTAGAATCTATGTTTATAACCGAATAACCTTTTTCGTTAACTTTACTATAAACTTCTTTAAGTAGAATTTTTGAATCTATTCCTTTAAATTGTGGATCAGTATCTGAGAAATGAAAACCGATATCGCGAAGATTAGCTGCTCCTAATAAAGCATCACAAATAGCGTGTAAAAGCACGTCGGCATCTGAATGACCAACAGCACCTAAATCAGATTCTATTTTCAATCCTCCAATCCATAAAGGATAATTCTCTGCTAATTGGTGCACATCAACACCATATCCGATTCGAATATTCATTTATTCTCCAGCTGTTGCAGTGCCTCCACCTTGTCCTAAGTATAAGCGAATCGTAAATCTTAAAGTATTTGCTAATGGACTTTGGCGACCACTTATAGAAGCTAAATAAGAAAAATCAAATGCGAACATATTGTATTTCAAACTTGCACCGAAATTTAAAAACTGACGATTACCTTTGTTTTTGTTTTCGATGAATACACCAGAACGAACAGCAAAAACATCGTTATACCACCACTCTACTCCTGCGGCGATATTGATTTCAGCTAATTCTTCTCTTAATCTTGAACCTTTTACGATTTCATAAGAGCCATCAGTGTTTTGAATAAAGTTTCCGTCTTCATCTTTTGCCAATGCACCAGGTGCATCATAAAAAGATTGAATCATTCCGCTAATTACACCAACATCATTTGTTCTTCCTATGAATGCATCGCTAGGTAAACTTTCATATCCAACTGTAGATTTTGTAATTCCTGGAGTAGGAACCAATAATTTTTGCAAATCAACTGCAAAAGTTACGTGGTTGTATCTATCAAATTCTGCTTTGAATGAGTTTCCAATTTTCATATTCATTGGAATGAAATCTCGTTGAGATAATTCTGAATAAGCAACTTTGTTTCCAATATTATTAAAGGTTGCAGCAAACGTGTAAACTCCATCTAGTTTTCCGATTTTTGCGTCATCGTTGTAGTATGTAAAAGATAAATCAGCTGCACCAACAACTCCTGGTTTTGTGTTCACTCCACCAACTGTCAATCCACCAGTTAAATTCGAATAAGCAAATTTTCCATTTAAACCGATACTTAATTTGTCCGCCAATTTAAATGCATAAGCACCTGTAAGCTCGAATTCACTTGGTTTATCATCACGAATTACATTTCCAGAAGCGTCAGTAAATGTAATTTCACCTAAACTAAAAAATCGTAATGAACCTCCAATTGTATGAATTTTATTTAATTGCACATATCCAGACAAATAAGATAAATGAATGTCATTTGTCAATTGTCTTAACCAAGGAACATAAGATAAACTTACTTCTGATTTCATTTTAGAAAAACTTAATGAAGAAGTATTCCAATAAACAGAGGTTGAATTTGGACTTAATGCTGTTCCTGCATCTCCCATTCCACCCGCTCTTGAATCTGGCGTGATTGACATAAAAGGTAATGCTGTAGTAATTGTGTTTAACTGTAAGTCATTGTCTGTAACACCTGAACCTGTTGGTTGAGCAAATGAAATAAACGAAATGATTGTAAAAAAAATAATTAGACCAGTATTTTTCATTCAGAATTGTTGAAATATAGATTTGTAAATATACGTAAAAGTGAAAGTTTTATTGTTTTATCAGCGCAAAATAACCAATTTTTCTGTTTTCTCTGTTGTTAAACCATCAGAATTTTTAATTTTTAAACGATAAACATAAACTCCTTTAGCTAATTGATCTTGATAATCATCCTTGCCATCCCATTCAATTCCTTCTACTCGAAAGCCCGTTGTTGGAACATTTGTATTAATAGTTTTTACTAAACGTCCTGAAACTGTGAAGATTTGAATTTGAGTTTCTAAACTGTTACAAGCTTGATTATGTTCAAACATAAATGACGTTTTGGTTGTAAAAGGATTTGGGTAATTATAAACGTGATCTAATTTTGGTTCTTCTTTTTCTTGAACAACAAAATCAATTATTGTGGTGGAAGAATTGTTATTTACATCCCAAACTTTAATTTCTAAGGTATGCTTTCCTTTTTCCAAATTTTTAAGTTGATACCTAATTTCACCTCTTTGGAAATTATCTAATTCAGATACATAAAAATCATTAAGATTAATTGGATTTGCAACATCACCGTCTAAAACAGCTAAAATGTCGTGACCAATTCCGTTTCCGACTGTGTTAATTCCATTTTCGTCGAATGCTTTTAATAATAGTACAGGTTCAGAATCCGTTACGCTTCCATTTATAAATTTTTCATCGTTCATAAATGCCTCTAAAGTTGGACCTTGATTGTCAACAATACCGTTTGGATCTATTCCTCCAATAACAAAAGTTGTGTCATACCCAAAAGCATCGTCGTTGTCATTAAAAGCATAATAGCTAATTTTTCCATCACCGAAGTTTAACGCAATATCTTTCGGAACGACAAATGAAAACTCAAAATAACCAGCATTAATAGAAGCTTTTCCTTTGTAAACGATGTTTCGTTGGAGTTCATAACTCATTTCAGGTGAAGTTGGGTCTTGCCCTAATGTTTTTTGTGTTTTAATTTTATCAAAAATAGAAGGAACAACAATGCCCGTGAAATCATTCAAGATATCACCATTGAAATTTTCCAAATGTCCTTTGATAGTTACTTTACTTAAAGCTTTTAAAGTGTCTATCTGAACCAAAGGATTTTTACCATTTATGCTATCAGTTACGATTTTAAATTTTGGAAGAGCAATTTTTAAAGCTGGATCACCAATCAAAGTAAAACTTCTTTTATTGTCACTATTTCCTGCCTCATTTTTGGTTCTTTGAACAATCTCTCCAAAAGTTCTTGGATTTCCTTGTGCATCGCGTTGAAAAACATTTCGGTAAAAAGCTAAACCTGTATTAGAATTTACACCGAAGTAAACAGAACGTGTAGTTGTCATCAAGGCAATTGCTGCTCCATTTGGATTTAAAGACGCCCACTCACCAGCTGAAACTCTTGATGGATCATCATACTTTGTGAATTCACAAGTTGCTGAAACAAATAAATTCAAAGCATTGATATTATTCCATGACTGAATTTGAGGAATCGTAACCACTCTTTCTTCTGCAAGTCCAACTTCTCCACCATGACCAACATAATTTACAATTAATGCCCCACGTTGAACTCGATCTGTTATAGCGTTGAAAACATCCGGATATCGTTGACCTCCCGCAGAAGTTTGCTGCGGAAAAGCATCCATATAAAGTTTATCGCAATTCATTTCTCTATGATTCTTTTTAACCCAATTATACTGTGGTTCAGTATCATATTTTAGGAAATACCCCCCCTCTTCATCATCAGCAACTTGTACAAATTTCAATCGCCAATCTCCGTAAGTGTTTGCACTATTATCTCCCAGACAACAAGAAGCACCTTGATTTGCAAACAAACTTGACCCATTTTTCATATAATGTTCAATTTTATCAACTTGTTGTTTTGCTTGTGTAATGTTGCTTGCTAAAATTCTACCAATTCCAATGTCCAACATATCAGTAGACTCAATTGACTCGTTGTCATCTAGCATTCCAAAGAAATCATCAGTTACCAATGCTGAAATATGATTTTCACTATTATCAACTTGGTAAGTTAGGACATAATTATTGTTGTTTGAAACTCTATCTTTTGGATCGTAAGTTCCATCACCAAAAAGCAATAAGTACTTTGGTTTGGATGAAGGATTTAAGGCACCTCGATCGTAAAACATTTTTGCAAACATTCGAATTGCTCCTGCATCTTTTGCTCCAGAACTAAATTCATTAAAAATTGCATCAGTTGTAACCACGTGAACAGTTAAGCCTTCCTCACGATGTAAATCTGCAAGGCGGTTAGCTTGAGAGATAAAATCAGAATGTGTTACAATCAAATAATCTGCTTGAGATAAACCGTGTAAATTTTGATTAGCCACAGGACCAACCAATTCAGGAGTAAAAAACGAAGAACCATTTGATGCTACAAATTCTTTATATTCTAAACTTGTTTTAAAAGTGAAATTTGAACCTGCAAGTACACCACTTATTCTTTTAGGTTGCTGTCTATCTGATACATCCCAAACAAAACCATTACTTGGAAAACTAGTAATAGTATAGGCTGCAACCTTTGTAGGTTGGTTGACTATTAATGATCTAAAACCAAATTGAGTTCCGTAAAAAACTAATTTTCTTTTCGTATTTAAAAGAATTCTATCCAAGTAAGTTAACATATTTGGATTATTCCTTGTAACAGAAATTTTAAGAGGAATTGTTGATGGGGGATTAACTAAATTAAATGATTTAGTTGATCTAGAGAAATCTGTGCCGCCTGTTCCTGGCAATAAATCATCTAACAAAGTTTGATTATTAACTGAAAAACGTTGACTTGTTCCAGCAGAAGATGCTGCATTAGAAGCCATTGCAGACTTAAAACGAATAGGTGCCGTTTCGATATTTGGAATTGAAAAATTAATAGTTCTCTCTAACTCAACATCAAATAACTCACCATACCAACGTTGTCCTCCACTTACTAAATTTAAAATATCATTTTCATAAACATCTCTGAAATCATAATTCGTAAAAGTTGTATCGGCTATATTGTCGTTTAGTGGTAATGTGGAAATTCTATTTGGAGAAACGCCTGAATTGATATTGATGAAGTAAAATGAATAATCAGAATATGGATTTCTACGTTGCTCGAATTCAGTAGTTCCATTTGGATACCATTTATGAGGACCCCAAGCATTAAACAAAATATAATCATTCGCATCAAAGCTGCCGTCTTGGTCGCCATTAATAAAAATAGCATTATTTATTAAATCATCCGGTCTATAAATCGAATTTAATTCTGGTATTACACCATCACCATTTCCGTAGATATGAATATGATTTGGATTTAACCCAGCTGTACTTATTCCACAAGATTCTAAAAACGCCTTATCAATTTTATAAATACCATCTTTCTGAACTGAAATTTTAAACCAAGTTCCAGAACCTTCGCGTAATACCGAATTTTCAACAAAATCTTTTTGAATTGAATTAGATTCAGTTTTAGTAATTTCAAACGAAATACTTTTTAATCTATAAATCTGATTGTTTGTTTTTTTATAAGGAATAGAATAAACTACAAAATAATTTTGATTTCCCGCAGAGGTTACCTTGTAAGAAATACTTATGTTCTCTGAAAGATCGTAATTTAATGTAGATAAATGTTTTTTATCAATCTCAGGAGCAAGTTCAAAATCTATGCTTTTAATTTTTACTGATGCATTTTTAAATTTAACATCTTCTCTTGAATAAAAAAATGGGATGCCGTTATCAAGCCCACAATCTTTAACTTCTGGATATACTAAACTTTCACCTGTTTCTTTTATCAGTGTTTGTTGCCGCCACTCTAAATTATACTTAAATTCTTGTGCAAATACGGTAATATTTAGAAAGAAAAGAAAAATTAATATTATATTTTTACACTGCATACTTTTTAACGTTTTCAAGGATGAACTAAGAAAAAACGAATAAACATCTTTTTTATTTGAATAAATATTCGATATTTGTAACCTTAAAACCAAAACCTCGTTAAGATTGTTCGTGCTTAAACCTAAGTTTGTGAAGACATACGGCTCTAAATTATTTATATTAGCAATGATATTCATTGCTTCGCTTGGTAATGCAAGTTGGTCTCAAGACCCTACATTTACTCAGTTTTATTCCAATCCGGTATACTTAAACCCTGCACTTGCTGGTTCGACTGGTTGTCCAAGGATAGCTTTGAATTACAGGAATGAATGGCCTCAATTAACTGGTAATTACGTAACTTACAGTGCTGCGTTTGATACTTATGCAAAAAGTATATCTGGAGGTATTGGAATAATTGCTTTGCATGATCAGCAAGGTCAAGGAACAATTCAAACATCAATGATTGGTGGAGTTTATTCCTACAACTTAAAAGTTAATCGAAAGTTTTCTTTAATGTTTGGCGCTAGAGCTGCTTATTTTCAAAAGTTTTTAGATTGGGACAAATTGACTTTTGGCGATATGATTGATGCAAGAAGAGGATTCATTTATCAAACTGGGGATGTTCCTAGAGGAAACGGAAGAAGAGGTTTCTTTGATGCTTCTGCAGGATTTGTTGGATTTGGTAAAGGTTTTTATTTCGGTGGTGCAGTTCATCACTTAAATCGACCTGATGAATCCATGATTTTAGGTCAGTCAAGACTTCCAATGCGTTTTACTGGACATGCAGGTGCAGATATTGCAATTGGTTCTAAAGGTCGATACGCAAGTACAACTAGTATTATGCCTAATATCATTTATCAATATCAAAATGGATTTCAAGAGTTAAGTATTGGTACTTATATCAAATACGGAAACTTTACTGTTGGTGCTTGGTACAGAAACAGAGATGCATTTATTCTTTGTTTTGGTATTACAACTGAGAAATTTAAAATTGGATATAGCTATGACTTAACTGTTTCAAAATTAGGAAATGGCGTATCAGGTGGCTCACATGAAGTATCTATGGGGCTCAACCTAAAATGTAAAAAGAAAGCTAAGAATTTCAGAAAAATCTCTTGTCCTTCTTTTTAATATTTATAAATAGTTTGTAACTTTTTAATGTTTTTGAATTTATTTTCTACATTTAGACATCATATTATGAAAATAACTAAGTTAAATTTATTTGGATTAACACTAATTGGATTGGTGCTTATTTCATCTTGTGCCAAAGAAACATCCTCTTCAACTGGTTGGGAGTACAACAACTACGAAAATGGTGGATTCGAAAAATTCGATGCTAGGGAACAAGAAACGGGCCCTGGATTGGTTATGATTGAAGGAGGAACTTTCACAATGGGTCGTACTGAACAAGATGTAATGTATGATTGGAATGCAAGAGCAGCAAGAGTTTCTGTATCTTCTTTTTATCTTGACAGAACGGAGGTAACTAATTTACACTGGTTAGAATACATGTACTGGATGAAACGTGTATATTACAAAACATACCCCCATGTTTACAAGAAAAGTTTACCAGATACTTTAGCTTGGAGATCAGCTCTTGGATACAGAGAAAAATATGTAACTTACTATTTACGTCACCCTTCTTACCGTGATTATCCAGTTGTAGGTGTTTCTTGGTTACAAGCAAATGATTTCTGTAAATGGAGAACTGACCGAGTAAACGAGGCAATTTTAGTTCGTGAAGGAGTTATTAAATGGCATTTTTCTGACAATTCAAATCACTTGAACACTTACAAAGGAGGAAGTGATATGGGAGACGTTGGAGCAGCTAACGCTCCTCAAAAAGATTATCAAAAAATGGTGTCTACTCCTCAGAATATGTTCAGTACTGAGAATTATTTAAATGGAGCATACAACATAGAGACTGGTACGGTAGATGAAAATGGTGTTGCAAAAGGTGGCTATACCCTAGATAATGGAACCAAAAAAATTCCACTAGATAAAAAAACTGGACGTGGAATACCTAGAGACCCTTATCAACTTGAGAACTTCGACCCAGTAATGGCAGACGTTGAAAGCGGTCGCCTTGGTTCTAGACCAGTTAAATTAGAAGATGGGATATTATTACCTAACTACCGTCTTCCAACTGAAGCTGAATGGGAATTTGCTGCACTAGGCTTAATTGGTAATCTTGATCCAAATTCTGAAAACATTAATGATAGAAGAATTTATCCTTGGGATGGACATTATGTACGTCAAGCAGAACAACAATTCGCTGGAGCAATTCAAGCAAATTTTGTAAGGGGCAAAGGAGACATGATGGGAGTTGCTGGTAATTTAAATGACGGTGGTGATATAACAGTTCGCGTTGATGATTTTTGGCCTAATGACTATGGTTTATATCACATGGCAGGTAACGTGTCAGAATGGGTAATGGATGTTTATCGCCCAATGTCTAGTGAAGTATTTGAAGAATTTATGCCTTTCAGAGGGAATGTTTATAAGACACAATTATTAGTTCCAGACGGACTTTATGATAAACCAGTTAAAGCAACAGAAAATGTTTATGATGTTCATGGAATGAAAGAATTTGTGAACGAATTTGCTCGTGTTAAATACTTAGCTTACGCAAATTCTGGATACCAACAAGGAAAAGGTGCTGCTTATCAAACCAATACTCCAGCAGGTGCAACGGCAACAAAAAATGATAGTATCGTGAATAATAATCCTATGAATTCTAGAATATATTCAAGACAAGATCCTAGAAAATATCAGTTTAATTCGCCAAGTGCAAGTTATGTTTCAAACAAAAATAAATTCACAGATCAAGAAAGAATACAATTTGAATTTCTTGACACTTTGAACATGTTATTAGATACCTCTATTGCACTTTACAACCAAGGAAGAACAGTTGCAGCTTCAGCATATATCGAAAGAGTTTTATTTAATAAGTTATTGCCAGTAGATATAAAAGACGGAGCAACAACTGTAAATTTACTTGAGAATATAATGATGCCAGCATTTAACATGGCTGCTCCACCAGCATATATGGGTATCGCGGTAGCAGGTGATCCAAATCATATATTTAGTAAAGAATATCTTGAATTTAAGTTTCAATCTTATTATTTAGATCCAACTATAACTACATGGATAATTACTTTAAGAAATGGATTAACTGAATTTATTACTGAAACTAAAGGAAAGCAACGTTGGAGAAATGTTACTGTTGAAGAAAATGCAGGTCGCTTAAACTATCGCCAAGATGACTATAGAGATGCATTGGATGGTGACCTAGAATCTTCTATTTTCTACAATAACCCAACGCGCAAAAATGATATTAATCAAGGAAGAAGAAATTCTAAACAAGTAATGTATCAAAGTGAACATGAAAACGAAGATTTAGAAGGGAATTCAATCAATAATTCATCTAGTGGATGGCCAACAACTTTAATCTCAGATAAATCAAGAGTTTATAAAGGTGGTTCTTGGGCAGATAGAGCATATTGGTTATCTCCAGGAAATAGAAGATACCTAGACGAAGATAAGGGCTCTGCAATGATTGGATTTAGATGTGCAATGGACAGAGTTGGAAGTTCAAGACCTAACTCCAAGAAAGGAAAAAAATAAATAAACTAAAAAGCTCGATTTAATCGGGCTTTTTTTTTGAAATTTGTTTTATGGAAAAATTATTTCAAATATTTTATCAAACCTCAGGCGTTTCTACCGATACAAGAAAAATTAAAAAAGATTCTCTTTACATTTCATTAAAAGGAGAAAGTTTTGATGGAAATAACTTTGCGCCTCAAGCAATTAAACTTGGTGCAAAATACGCAATAGTTGATAACAAAGATTTTGAGAACCATACAACAATATTCTTTGTCGAAAATGCTTTATTGTTTCTTCAGAAATTAGCAAATCATCATAGAAAACAATTTGATATACCATTTATTGGAATTACTGGAAGTAATGGTAAAACTACTTCAAAAGAATTAATTAATGCTGTACTTTCAACAAAATACAATGTCTTATGCACTGAAGGCAATCTAAATAATCATATTGGTGTTCCTCTAACTTTATTGAATCTAACAAAAGATCATGAAATTGCGATTATTGAAATGGGAGCGAATAAACCGAAAGATATTGAAGAATTGTGTTTTATCGCTGAACCAAATTATGGAATTATAACCAATGTTGGTAAAGCACATTTACAAGGATTCTTAAGTTTTGAAGGGGTTATAGAAACTAAAAGTGAATTATATTCATTTGTAAAAAACAAACACGGGAAAATAGTTATCAATGGCGATGATGAAATTTTAAATAACAAAGCAAATTCATTTCAATTAGAAAAAATAAACTACGGAAGCAATGGAGAAAATCAGATAGTTGGAGAGTTGATTCAATTAAATCCTTTTGTAAAGTTAAAATGGAAGAAGGACAACTACTGTTCACCAGCCATTCAAACTAACTTAGTTGGGAAATACAATTTTCTTAATTTTTTGGCTGCTATAACGTTCGGTACAATTTTTAAAGTTGAGAATGAAAAGATTAATCAAGCCATATCAAATTACGTTCCTACGAATAACCGATCTCAAGTACAAAAGACAGAAAAAAATACTTTAATTATTGACTGTTATAATGCCAATCCTTCAAGCATGCGGGTAGCACTAGAAAGTTTTCAAGAAATCAACCATCCTAAAAAATTAGCCATTTTAGGTGACATGTTTGAATTAGGTTTAGAAAGTGAAAAAGAACATCAAAAAATCATTGAATATTGTAATGAAAATAATATCAAATTTCTTTCTGTTGGTGCTCATTTTAAAAAACAAAATTCTTCAGGATTTAATAACACAACAGAAATAATTGAATTTATAAAAACGCAAGGTTTCTCAGAAAATTTAATTCTTCTAAAAGGTTCAAGGGGAATTGCATTGGAGAAAATAATTGAATTCCTTTGAGGATTTTAATCATTGAACTTGAAAATAATTTTAGAATTTAGTTTCAAAAGCGAAACCTTATAAAATAAATAGCGTTTTAGTTCTCATAACATATAAGTTATGAAAGCAATTGGTTTATTTGTTCTTGGTTTAACCCTTTCTTTTTGCTTGAATGCTACTAGCAATCTATCGAAAAAAGAATATGTTTCTGTATATGAGAAAATTGCTATTCAACAGATGAATCAGTACAAAATTCCAGCGAGTATTACAATGGCGCAAGGGATTTTAGAATCTGGAAGTGGAAATTCAACACTAGCCAAAACAGCTAACAATCATTTTGGAATTAAATGTCATACAGATTGGAAAGGAGAGAAAGTTTACTTTGATGATGATACCAAAAATGAGTGTTTTCGTTCTTATCCAAAAGTAGAGGATTCTTATATTGACCATAGCATGTTTTTAATAACCCGTAAACGCTATGAATCGCTTTTTTCTCTATCTCTTACTGATTATAGAGGATGGGCATATGGGTTAAAAATAGCAGGATATGCTACAAATCCAAAATATGCAGAAGAATTAATCAAATTGATTGAAGAATTAGAACTTTATAAACTTGACGGTTCTACTATTTCACCTATAAGCACGAACAATTCTTCATTGATTTTAGCAAAGAAAAGCCATGAAAACAATGTTGATTACATTGTAGCGAAAAAAGGTGATTCGTTTTATCAAATTGCTAAAAGATACGGTTTGACATTAAGTCAACTTCATTCTTATAACGATTTCAATCCTGAAAAAGATATTTTGGAAGAAGGAGATATAGTTTACCTAGAACCTAAACGATTTTATTCAAGAACTAAAAATACAATTGTAATTGAACGAACGATGACCTTGCGAGAAGTATCGCAAAAAGAGGCTGTAAAGCTAAAAAAACTGATGAGAAAGAATCAAATTTCTTCTCCTGACGAACAACTGCCAAAAGGAGAAAAGATTTTCCTTCGTTAATTTTATTAAAGAAGGGATTTGTTTGTTGTTGTTTGTTTATGAAAACCCTGATTCGTCAGGGTTTTTTTATTTATCAGAAGTACAATCAAGCACCTTTTTATTCCAAATCCTACGTTCATTATTACTCAATTTTAAAAGGTACTCTTCGCATTTTACTTCTAAATCTTGATCTATTTTATCAAACGGTTGAGATAAATTTCGACCACATTCACAAGGAGTTAGTTCTTTCATACAGGAAAAAAGAAAGACTGATAAAAAAATGATGGTATAACATATAAACCAATTATTTGACCACATGTCACGAAGTTAGTTAATCTATTAGTAACACGCTATTGTTAAAAAAATAAAATGCTTATATTCGCTACGCACATGATAAAAAGGTTCTTAATTATTTCTTTTCTAGTTGTTTTGGGAAACTTTTCTTTTGCCCACAATTACTATTTTTCGTTCGCTGAAGTGGAATACAATGATTTTTGTGGATGCTTTGAATCTTCAATAACTGTTACTACTCATGACTTTGAACAAGTACTTAGAAAAAATAACCTTTTAAACAAAAATCTAGAAACATCTCTAAACGACAATAAGTTAAAACAAAACATTGTTACTCTAATAAATGAAGGATTTCAAATAACAATGCAAAATAGAAATGTTGAGTTTCGTTTAGAAGGAAATGAAATAGGATTAAATGGATTAACTACCTTTTACTTAAGTTCAAATCCAATTGATTTATCAGAACAAATACTATTCACTTATTCCTTGTTAATGAATGAGTTTCCAGAAGAACAAAATAAACTCACGTTTATTTTTCGAGGTCAGAAAACAACAATGAATTTTATCGCTAATCAATTCACTCATTCTATAAAATTAGAAAAATGAAAAAAATACTTTTAATCTCCCTTCTTCAGCTAATTTCAGTAAGCATTTTTGCTCAGAAAAAATTTGCTCAATTAGACCAAGAGCTTCCAACACCAAATGAATACAGAAACGCCGCTGGAGCACCAGGTCATAATTATTATCAGCAAAAAGCCGATTATAAAATGAACATCACAATAGATGACGAAACACAAAAACTAAGTGGTTTTGAAACTATTACATACACTAATAATTCGCCAGACAAATTAGAATATCTATGGCTTCAATTAGATCAAAACATCTATTCAGTTGATTCAGATTCGAAAATAATTGAAGTTGAAAAAATGGAAGACTTCAAAACTGTAGGAGACATTCGTAAAAAAACATTTTACTACGATGGTGGTTTCAAAATTGAAGAAATCAAATCAGAAAATGGACAAAAAATGCGCTATTTTATCAATAAAACAATGATGCGTATCGATTTAGACAAACCACTTTTACCAAATACAAGCATTACATTTCAAATTAAATGGTGGTACAATATAAACGATAGAATGGCAGTTGGTGGAAGATCAGGATATGAGTATTTTGAAAAAGATAAAAACTACTTGTACACTGTTGCTCAATATTTCCCTAGAATGTGTGTCTACAACGATGTCACAGGTTGGCAAAACAAGCAATTTCTTGGACGTGGCGAATTCACTTTACCTTTTGGAGATTATGATGTGAGTATTACGGTTCCTGCTGATCACATTGTTGGGGCAACAGGTGAATGTCAAAATTTATCTAGTGTTTTAACAACTGAACAACGTAAAAGATTGGATCAAGCTCGAAAATCTGACTCACCCATACTAATTGTAACGCAATCTGAAGCTGAAAAAGCTGAAAATGATAAATCAAAACAAACGAAAACTTGGAATTTTAAGGCAACGAATGTTCGTGACTTTGCATTTGCAAGTTCAAGAAAATTTATCTGGGATGCACAAAACGTAACCGTAGGAGGGAAAAATGTTCTATGTATGTCTTATTATCCAAAAGAAGGAAATCCTTTATGGGAGCGTTATTCAACGAAGTTAGTAGCGCATACAATTAAAACTTATTCAAAATATACTGTGGATTACCCCTACCCTGTTGCTATTTCCGTACATTCAAAATGGATTGGTATGGAATACCCAATGATTTGTTTTAATGGAGGAAGACCAGAAGCAGATGGTACTTATTCTGAACAAGAAAAATACGGAATGTGGGGAGTTATTATCCATGAGGTAGGACATAATTTTTTCCCAATGATTATAAATTCTGATGAACGCCAATGGTCATGGATGGATGAAGGATTAAATACATTTGTTCAATATTTAACAGAACAAGAATGGGAACGTGGCTATCCTTCTCGAAGAGGCCCAGCGTATTTGATTGCTGACTATATGCGAGGTGATAAAAAAACAATTTCACCAATTATGACCAATTCTGAATCGATTTTTCAATTTGGAAACAATGCTTATGGAAAACCCGCAACAGCATTGAATATACTAAGAGAAACAATCATGGGTCGAGAGTTATTTGACTTCGCTTTTAAAACGTATTGTGAACGTTGGAAATTTAAACACCCAACGCCTGCAGATTTTTTTAGAACTATGGAGGATGCTTCAGCAGTTGATTTAGATTGGTTTTGGAGAGGTTGGTTTTATGGTACTGATAATGTTGATATTTCTGTTGATGAGGTAAAATGGTTTCAATTGAATACCCAAAATCCAGAAACTGAAAAAGCATTCAAAAAAGAAATCGATGCTAAAAAAGATAATTTCATCGGAGATGAAAGAAATAAATTGTCCATTCAAGAAACAGTCAATGAAAAGGATAAAAACATTGATGATTTTTATGCAAATGCTAGAAAAAATAAATATGTTGTTGATGCTTTAGATAAAAAAGAATATCAGGAATTTTTGTCCAAAACTGATCCAAAGGACTTAGAATTATTAAAAGCTAATAGCCAATTTTATGAGGTAACTTTTAGCAATATTGGAGGTTTACCAATGCCTTTGATTATAGAATTTACTTTTATTGATGACTCCAAAAAAGTGGTTCGTATTCCAGCTGAGATTTGGAGAATGCATGAAGACAAAGTATCAAAAGTATTCATCCTTGAAAAAGAAGTTAAATCACTTCGACTTGATCCTTTCTTAGAAACTGCAGACACGGATTTAAATAATAATTCATGGCCCTTAGAACTTCTTCCAACGAAATATCAACTATTTAAGCAACAACAAGTTAAAGAGAATCCAATGCAGAGACAAAAAAGGGTTGATGAGTTGAATAAACAATAATTAAAGGCAACTTACATTGTAAAAAAACGTTAATAAATTCTAAATTCATTAATTATGAAGTTCTTTTTTATTCTAATAATTACATTTCTTTTCAGTCCTTTCTTTGCCCAACAAAAAGAAATGACTAATGTAGCATCTAACTACAGTACTTTTCCTGAAAAAAATATATCACCCTCCATTGAAAAATGGAAATTAATTAATTCTCCAAGTTTTTACCAACACCCCGAATTTGGGATTCTGCCTTATAATGCTCCTTGCACAGATTGCATAGAAGACTTATCCAAAAGAATGGAAAATGAAAAATACTTTATTTCTACTTCAAACTCATCCGTTTTCTATCAACAAAAATCTTACGGAGCAATCAATTTTTATAAAAATGGAAATTGGCTTACCATTGATGAACGTTTGAAGAAAATCGATAATAATTTGTTTTTTGCTGAAAATCAAATAGATCCAACTGGATTAAATACTCAACAAAAAAATGCTTTCATTAAAACTCCTCTTGGTACAGTTCAATTCAATAATTGGAAACTCAAAGGATTGAAAAACAATGTTAATTATGAAATAGCCACGGCTGATTGGTCTGATTATACCGTAGGAGAAAACGGGATTTACATAAAAAATATTTTTAAAGGCATTGATTTAGAGCTAAAATTTTCAAGAGGATCAATAAAATCTAATTTTGTTGTAGTTAAAAATTATTTCTCTGAATTTGAATCATTGATTTTCGAAGATGAATTTAATTCAAATTCACCTGGTTATTTTGTTTTTGAGAATAGTTCAAAAACCACGAGAGGTGTTGGAGAATTATTGTACAAAGTTAATTCTGAAAATACACTTGAAATTGGTATGGCATTAATATACCCTCAAGGTTTGGAAAAAGAGAAATCACAAAATGCCGAATACATAATTCATGAAAATAAAATGGGAATTGTAATTCCAATGGATTGGATTAATGAAAATCTTAATGAAAACAATAGGTTAATAATCGACCCAGTTGTATCAAGCACAAACACTTTAGCTCAAGCATCAATTACAGGTTCAGGATACAACGCTACTTGCTTTAATGGGTTTTGTAGTTATAATTTAATAGTACCAACACCTGCTAATGCTGCAGTAACTGATGCTCAATGGAGTTTTAATTATAGAGCAATAAGTCCATGTTACAGATCAGAAGGTGCAGTAACTTTTTTATTAGGTACATGTCGAAGTCCTGCACAAAATAACCTTTTTTGGTTTTGTAATCAGAATCCTCAAGGCCCTGGAGATTGTTTAGGAACAAATATTTCAATTTACAATGACATTTCTTCTTGTTTACCTGCACCAAGTTGTACCCCTCAAAACTTAAACTTTACTATGAGATTTCATAGATGCTGGTCTTCTGGTTCTGGTTGTAGTAACTCTTGCATAGGTGCTATTTCACCATGGACAATGACAATTGTTGGTAGAACTTTAGAATACACAAATTCCACACCAATCACATTAAATAACACTACTGTATGTCAAGGTGGAACAATAAATGCAAGTACTGCCGCTAGTTTTGGTGTTCCACCCTACAACTATAATTGGAGTTTAAATAGTAATATGTCACCTTCAAATGGAAGCGGTACTAGTAGTACCTTTAGTTTTCCGAATTCAGGGACATTTACAATTTACTCTACTGTAACTGATGCTTGTGGAACTGTTGTTAATTCTAGTCGTACTGTAACAGTAAACCCTTCACCTACCGTAACCATTACTCCAAACCCTCAAACAATTTGTTCTGGACAAGGTACTGGTCTTACGCTAACAAGTTCTGTTGCAAATACAAGCTATACATGGTCAACTTCCATGAGCGGAGTAACTGGAGCAACTAATAGCTCGGGAACTGGAACAGGTGTTAATTCATCTTTAAATTTAAACCAAACATTAACGAATAATGGAACAACACCAGGAACAGCGACATATACCATTACACCAACCGCAACAAGTTGTCCAGGTACTCCAGTTGCTGTAATTGTTACTGTTAATCCTAGTCCAACTGTCACTAACCCAGGAAATCAAACTATTTGTACTGGACAAAACTCAACAGCTGTTACTTTTTCGGGTACAAGTGGTGCAACATTCAACTGGACGAACAATAACACTTCGACAGGTTTAGGGGCTAGTGGAACTGGAAATATCGCTTCATTTCTTGGACAAAATACAAGTACGACCAATAATGTTTCCAATATAACGGTAACTCCTACTTTTGGAACATGTCCTGGTACGGCTCAAAACTTTAGCATAACTGTATCCCCACCACCAACTGTTAATAATGTTGCATCTCAAACACTTTGTGCTGGTCAACAAACGACCGCTGTAACATTTAGCGGTACGGCAACAACTTATTCTTGGGCAAATAATAATACTGCAATTGGACTTGGTGCATCTGGAACAGGAAATATGGCTGCATTCACAGCTACCAATTCAACTGCAAATCCAATTACAGCTACAATTTCTATTACGCCAACCTCAGGAACTTGTCAAGGAACACCAACGACATTTACAATTACTGTAAATCCAAGTCCAACCGCAACTGCGCCGCAAGATCAAAGTATTTGCGCTGGTCAAAGTACCACAGCTATAACTTTTAGTGGAAGCGCGGGAGCAACGTTTAACTGGTCTAACAATAATACTGCAACTGGTTTAGGGGCAAGTGGAACGGGTAATATTGCATCTTTCGTTGGAACAAATTCCACTACAGGACCGATTATCTCAACAGTAACTGTTACTCCAAGTGCGAATAGCTGTAATGGAACACCTATAACATTTACAATTACCATTAACATAACACCTACCATGACAGCACCAACCTCTCAAACACTTTGTGCTGGTCAACAAACGACCGCTGTAACATTTAGCGGTACGG
>CAZDKE010000029.1:33717-40731 GCA_964506255.1 uncultured Lishizhenia sp.
CAACCTCAGGAACTTGTCAAGGAACACCAACGACATTTACAATTACTGTAAATCCGAGCGTGAATACAACTTTCAATCCTATAGCACCAATTTGTCAAAATACAACCGCACCACCACTACCCACTTCCTCAATAAACAGTCCTGCTGTAATAGGAACTTGGAATCCAAACACTATTTCTACAACAACGGTTGGCTCCTTTACTTATAATTTTACTCCAAATGCCGGTCAATGCGCAAATCCTGTTTCAATAACAGTACAAATTTCACCTCTAATTTCGCCATCTTTTAATCAAATTGGACCACTTTGTCAAAATAGTGGAGTAACCTTACCTACGAGTTCAACAAATACCCCAGCTATTACTGGAACATGGAATCCAAGCACAGTAAATACTTCATCTACAGGATCTACTACCTACACATTTACTCCAAATCCAAATCAATGTTCATCAAATGCAACAATGGTTATTCAAGTAAATTTAATTCCAACAGTTACTTTGACTTCACAATCCATTTGCTCAGGTCAAACTATTTCAATCATCCCAATAGTCACTCCTACCGGAGGAACTTACCTTTGGTCTAACAATAGTACGGCAAGCTCCTTATCTGTCTCACCTACACAAACAACAACCTATAATTTGTTGTATTCGTTAAATGGATGTAACGCTACTGGTTCTGGAATTGTAAATGTGACCCAAAATGCTACTCCTACATTTACAGCCTTAGGGCCTTATTGTCAAAATACAGCAGCTGAACAATTGTCAAGCACATCCATAAATAGTATTCAAGGAACATGGAATCCGAGTATAATAAATACAAGTAATCCAGGAAATACAATATATACATTTACGCCAAATACGGGATTATGTGCTAATACCGCCACAATGAATATAATTGTAAATCCATTAGTAACTCCTACCTTTAATCAAATTGGTCCTCTATGTCAGAATGATAATAGTCCAATTTTACCAATTAATTCAAATAATACCCCTTCAATTACTGGTAGTTGGAACCCAACAGTTATTTCAACTGCAAATGTAGGATCAACAAACTATACTTTTACCCCAACAATTGGACAATGCGCTACGAACACAACTATGTCAATTGCAGTTACAGCCACTCCTCAACCAACTATTAACAGTAATATTACATCTGGTTGTGCTCCATTAAATGTTGTTTTAAGCACAACCACAGCATCAGACGCAATTTTTAACTGGACATCTAATGGAATAAATATCGGCTCAACACCTACTTTGAATTCTACCTTTTCAAATGCTGGATGTTACGATATAGGTTTAACAGTTAGTCTTGGTTCATGTCAATCTACAACAGCTATAAATGATTTGATTTGTGTTGAAGCTGCACCAACTGCACTTTTCAATATATTTCCCAACTCATTTTCAAATAGTACAGAAACTATTCAATTTAGCAACAATTCAATAGGAGCTACTTCCTTTTCTTGGGATTTTGGAGATGGACAAACTTCTAGCGAAACAGATCCAGCACATATCTACAATGGAATAAATTCAAACATTTTAGCAACCCTAACAGCAGTTTCATCGTTAGGTTGCACAAGTTCTTTTTCTGTTGTAATTTCGTACCAAGAGGAAACAATTTTTTATGTGCCAAATACTTTTACACCAGATGAAGATGAATTTAATCAAACTTGGGGACCTGTATTTTCCCAAGGTTTTGATGAGTTTAATTTTAATATGATTGTATACAATAGGTGGGGTGAAATCGTTTGGGAAAGTAAAGATGCTAAAGGAAGATGGGATGGGAACTATGGAATAAACGGACTAAAATGTCCCCAAGGAACTTACACATGGAAAATTGACTACAAACCAAAAGAGACTGATAAAAAATTAACTATAACTGGTCAAGTAAACTTACTTAGATAACTGAATTATGAAAAACTATTTTCTACTATTATTTTCAATCTCATTATTCAACCTATCTTCATTTGCTCAAATTGTTATTACACCTGGAGCTACTGCAACTCAACTAGCCAACAACATTGTAGCTCCTGGAATTACTGTAACAAATGCAACAATGAACTGCGCTCAAACAGCTTGCGGAACTTGGACAGGTAATTTGCAAGCAGGCGGTTCACAATTAAGTAATGGAGGCATTGTAATGACTACTGGGTCAGCCGCAAATGCTGATGGACCAAATGCCACAGGATCTTCCTCAACAGCTGTTGCTGGTTATGATTTTTCTGACCCCCATTTAACAACCCAACCAGGCGCTGGAAATCCTGCACCGAATAGAGATAATTGTGTTCTTGAATTTGATATGCAACCAAGTTGTGCAGCGTTCAATGTTAATTTTGTTTTTGGATCAGAAGAATATCCTGAGTTTGTTACAGGTTCTTTTAATGATGGTTTTGGAATATTTATATCAGGTCCAAATCCTGCAGGAGGAAATTACAATAACTATAACGTAGCCCGTTTACCAAACGGACAATTAGTAAGTATTGACAACGTAAATGCCAATACTAATTCACAATATTACAATACAAATAATACAGGTGTAATTCAATATGATGGCTATACTGATGGTCTTACAGCTCAGTTATCTGTTATCGCATGTTCTACGTACCATGTGAAAATTATAATTGCCGATGCTGGAGATGAAAGTTATGATTCTGGATTGTTTTTAGGTGTTGGAAGTTTTAGTTGTAGCACTCCTTTATTAACAGTCAACACACCTGCACCAATTTGTGGTGGTCAAAATGCAGTTTTATCTGCAACTGCTGGTTCAAGTGGAACATATACTTGGTCTGATGGTCAAACTGGAGCTTCAATAACTGTTGCTCCACAAGCAACGACCACCTACACTGTAACTTATTCAATAAATGGCTGTGTTGATGTTACTGCAACTACAACAGTCACCGTAAATCCACCAATTCAAGCAACTTTTACTGCTTTAGGTCCATATTGTGCGACTGATACTCCTGGAATTTTACCAACAATTTCTAATAATTCAATTGCAGGTACTTGGTCCCCAGCTACAATTAATACCGCAACCGCAAATACAACAACTTACAACTTTACTCCAAATCCTAATGCTTGTGGATTACCCAATTCTATGACTGTTGTTGTAAATCCACAAGGTGCACCAACATTTGCTCAATTAGGGCCATATTGTCAAGGTGACCCTGTTGGTATTCTTCCAACAACTTCAACTAATGGAGTAATTGGTACTTGGACACCTGCAACAATCGAATCAAATCTACCAGGAAACACAACCTATAACTTTGTTCCTACAGTAGCTGAATGTACCTCTAACGCTTCAATGGTTATAAATGTGATTCCAATAGCTGCTCCACCATTTACATCGAATGTTAGCGAAGGATGTACTCCTTTAAACGTGTCTTTTTCAACACCAGCACTTCCAAATGTTAATTACAGTTACTCTTTAAACAATACTAATTTTGGAACTAATCCAACAGCTAATTATTCATTTACAAATGCAGGATGTTACGATATTACTTTAACAGCTAACAATAGCGGATGTATCCAATCAACTACAATTCCTGATATGATTTGTGTAGAAACTGCACCTTCTGTATTTTTCTCTGCCTCACCAACAATTCTTGAAAACACAAGTCAACAAGTTGTTTTTTCAAACAATACAATTGGAGGTGAAAGTTATTTGTGGGATTTTGGCGATGGCTCAACTTCAACTGATTTAAATAATACGCATTTATATTCTAATATTAACGGTAACTTTAATGTAACATTAACATCATCTACACCTTTGGGCTGTACAAGTTCCTACTTAGTTACTTTGACCTATATTGATAAACCTGTTTTTTATATTCCAAATACTTTTACCCCAGATGAAGATCAATTTAATCAAACTTGGGGGCCTGTTTTTACATCTGGATTTGACCCATTTAATTTTGATTTATATATCTATAATAGATGGGGAGAATTAATCTGGGAAAGTCACGACGCTAAAGAAAGATGGGATGGAACTTATGGTAAAAAAGGATTAAAAGTACCTTCCGGAATTTATTCTTATAAAATAAGATTCAAACCTACAAACACAGATGAAAAAGTAACTGTAAGTGGACATATTAATCTAATGAGATAATGAGTTTAGAATTCATATTAAACAAAAAAGCGAGACTTCATTTGAAACCTCGCTTTTTTGTTTTAATACTTTAGGTTTTATTTCTTCCTAAAGAAAATCTTTACTGGTACTCCCTCGAAATCAAACTGTTCACGCAATCTATTTTCTAAAAAACGTTTGTATGATTCAGGAACATATTGTGGTAAATTACAGAAAATAGCAAATGCAGGTGAATGGGTTGGTAATTGCTGAACGTACTTAATTTTGATGTATTTCCCTTTAATCGCTGGTGGAGGTGTTGCATTAATTATATCCAACATTATTTCATTCAATTTTGAAGTTGCAATTTTACGAGTTCTGTTTTCATGAACTCTCATCGCTGTCTCCAAAGCTTTATGAATACGTTGTTTAGTAATTGTAGAAGTAAAGATAATCGGAACATCATTAAACGGTGCCAATTGCTCTCTCAAATTCTTTTCGTACTCAAGCATAGTGTTGTGGTCTTTCTCCACTAAATCCCATTTATTGACAAGAACAACTACTCCTTTTGAGTTTTTCTCAATCATATAATAAATGCTCAAATCTTGTTTCTGCAAACCTTCCCCAGCATCAATCAAAAACAAACAAACATCTGCATTTTCAATCGTACGAACAGAGCGCAATACTGAATAATACTCAATATCCTCCGTCACTTTTGCTTTTTTACGAATCCCTGCAGTGTCAATCATCAAGAAGTCGAAACCAAATGCTTTGTATCTTGTATGAATTGAATCTCTCGTAGTTCCTGAAATGTCAGTTACTATATTTCGTTCTTGTCCTGTGAAAGCATTCACCATTGACGATTTTCCAACATTCGGACGACCAACAATTGCAAAGCGTGGTAAGTAATCTTCTTCACGAATTGACTCGTCGTTTTTATCGAAGTATTTTACTACGTCGTCTAACAATTCTCCTGTTCCACTTCCGTTTGTAGCAGACATGTCGTACACTTCTCCTAAACCAAAGGAATAAAATTCGGAAGACATCCCTACTCTATCTGTGTTGTCTACTTTATTAGCGACAATCATCACAGGTTTTTTACTTTTGCGAAGTAATTGCGCAACAACCTCATCCATTTCAACGATTCCAGTCATAACATCTACCATAAATACAATGACAGTTGCTTCTTGAATCGCTAGTTCGACTTGTTTGCGTATTTCTCCTTCAAAAATATCTTCTTTAACTGTTGCGTAACCTCCAGTGTCAATAACTGAAAATTGATAACCGTTCCATTCCCCTTTTCCGTAGATTCTATCGCGTGTTACGCCACTTACTTCTTTTACAATCGCATCGCGCGATTCTGTCAATCTGTTAAATAATGTCGATTTCCCAACGTTTGGGCGACCAACAATTGCTAAAATGTTACTCATTTGATAATCCTTTCGCTAATTTGGATATTAGTATCCGTACTTTTTTAATTTGGCATCTGTTGAACGCCAATCTTTATCAACTTTTACAAAGTTCTCTAGATAAACCTTTGCTCCAGTAAATTTTTCGATTTCTTCGCGTGCTGTTTTTCCGATTCGTTGTAGCATTTCTCCACCTTTACCGATGATAATTCCTTTTTGAGAATCACGCTCAACGATAATCAAAGCACGAATTTTAACCATCAAGCCTTCTTCAATGTATTCTTCAATTTCTACCTGACAACTATAAGGTACTTCTTTCTCGGTGTACAGAAATATTTTCTCGCGAATAATTTCTGAAACGAAAAAACGCATTGGTCTATCTGAAATCGAATCCTTGTCGTAATAAGGTGGACTTTCAGGAATCAAGTCTAAAATTCGATTCCAAACTTGATTGATGCTAAAACCGTGCAACGCTGAAATTGGAAAAATAAGTGCATTTGGCAATTGTTCCTGCCAATAAATCACTCGTTTCGTTAATTCTTCTTGGTTTGATAAATCGATTTTATTGATGATGCACAACACTGGAACTTGTAATCTTTTGATTTTTTCCAATGTTTCTTTTTGGTTCATTTCGCTCTCTTTCGTATCCGTGATGAACAACAAAACATCAGCATCTTTAATGGACGTATTCACATAATCCATCATCGTTTCGTGCAATTTATACGCTGCATTTACAACTCCGGGCGTATCAGAGAAAACAATTTGATAGTCTTCATCGTTCACAATTCCCAAAATTCGGTGACGTGTCGTTTGTGCTTTGGAAGTAACAATCGAAAGTTTCTCTCCTACTAATTGATTCATTAGCGTTGATTTACCCACATTTGGACTTCCAACAATATTTACAAAACCTGATTTATGTGCCATTAAAAATAATTACCCGCAAAGGTAGGAATTTAAAGTGGAAAGCTTGTTTTAAAAACACGATTGAATAGTTAAGAGATACTAAATACTGCAGTTTACGAATCAAATCAAACACATTTAGTTAATTTTACACGCGTAATTTTTAGGATATGAGAGTTTTTAAATTTGGTGGAGCATCTGTTAAAAATGCTGATGCAGTAAAGAATGTAGCTTCCATTTTATCATTGTTTGAAGGTGAAAAATTAGCTGTAATTGTTTCGGCGATGGGTAAAACCACCAATAAATTGGAAGAAATTGTAAGCGCCTTAAAAACCCAAGATCGTAAAGAATTTATGGGTCTTATTGAAGAATTAGAACTTTTTCACGAAGACATTTTAGCTGATTTATTTCCTGAAAAACACTTTTCGATTTACAACACAATCGAGGCTATTTTTGAACAATTAAAGGAAAAGATTAATAAACCATTTTCGGAAAATACAAGCTTTGAATACGACCAAATTGTTTCACTTGGAGAAGTGATTTCTTCCCATATCGTTGCAGCTTTTCTTACTGAACAAAGCTTTTCTGCACATTGGATGGATGCTCGTCAATTAGTGAGAACAGATAATAATTACCAAGAAGGAAAAGT
>CAZDKE010000029.1:40741-43893 GCA_964506255.1 uncultured Lishizhenia sp.
GATTGGTCAAAAACAGAATTTTTAATTCAATCCAAATTTTTACCTGAATTTTCGAACTCAAACATATTAGTTACTCAAGGATTTTTAGGTCACACACCTGAAGGTTTTACTACAACACTTGGTCGAGAAGGTTCTGATTACACTGCAGGAATCTTTGCTTTTTGTGGAAATGCAGAAAGTGTTACCATTTGGAAAGACGTTCCTGGAATGTTAAACGCGGACCCAAAATACTTTGAAGACACCATCAAATTGGATAAAATTTCATTCAAAGAAGCAATTGAACTTTCCTATTACGGCGCAAGTGTGATTCATCCGAAAACAATAAAACCATTACAGAATAAAGGAATTCCTTTGTTTGTAAAATCATTTATTGAACCATTAGCTGAAGGTACAGTTATTCAAAGTTCGACTTCTAATGACGAATTAGTGCCGTCTTTTATTTTCAAGAAAGAACAAACACTTTATTCTTTTACCCCTAAAGATTTCTCGTTTATTGTGGAAGAAAACTTAAGCGATATCTTTAATCAACTTTCATTAGCTAAAGCCAAAATAAACTTGATGCAAAATTCAGCTTTGAGCTTTTCAATCCTAGTTGATAGTCAAAAAACGAATCCAGAAATGATTTTAAATCTATTTAGCACAAATTACGAAGTGCGTTACAATGAAGATTTAGAGCTTGTTACGATTAGACATTATGACGATGCAACAATTGAAAGGGTAACAAAAAACAAAGAAATTATTCTTCAACAACGAACACGACATACTGCAAGATTTGTTTTGAAAAGCATCTAAATACCACTTTAAAGGTATTAGTTAACATTGAGTTAAACTTAAATTTGCACTATGAAATCGAATTCGTTGGCAAAACAAACGTTTGGTGAAAAAGTCCAAATTAAAAACATATTAGATTCTTCTTTCTCAAATAAATTAATTGAACTTGGATTCATTACTGGACAAACAGTTGAAGTTGTTTTTTCAGCTCCATTTGGTGACCCGATTGCAATTGAATTAAATGGTTCTGTACTTTCTCTACGTTTAGAAGAAGCAGCAACAATAGAGGTTGAAAACACCAACTCACTTTAACTTTTTAGTATGTTTGTAAGATGAAAATTGCACTTTTTGGAAATCCAAATACAGGTAAAAGTTCTGTTTTTAATCTTCTCACTGGTTTAAGACAACACATTGGAAACTTTGCAGGGATTACTGTAGAGAAAAAAAGTGGTTCGTTTCAAATTGATAATCAACAACATCAGTTAATTGACTTCCCTGGTGTTTATAGCATTTATCCGCGTTCAAAAGATGAGGAAGTAGTTTATAAAGTTGTTTCCAATCCCAAACATCCTGATTTTCCAGATTTAGCAATGATTGTGGTTGATGCTTCCAACCTTGAACGAAACCTGTTGCTTTTCACGCAAATTTACGACCTTAAAATTCCGATTATACTGGTTTTAAATATGTGGGATCTCGCTCAAAAGAGAGGAATTAATATTGACATCGAGCAACTTCAAAGTTGTTTTCCATCGATTTCGATTGTCACCACAAATGCAAGAATTGGTCTTGGAAAGGATCGATTAATTCAAGCAATAAAAAATCATCAATTAATTGCTGCCTCTAATCTAATAGTTGAGGATTTTAAACTTTGTGAACTTGAAAACAAAAAGAAACAGGAAGAAGAGACGCAATTTCGCTACCAATTTTTAAAGAAGATAATTGCGAAAATTGAAATCGTTGAAAAAACGAAAACAGACACTTTATCCCGAAACATTGACAAAATTTTAATCCATCCAATTCTTGGATATTTGATTTTTTCGGCAGTTTTATTCGTTATTTTTCAATTTATCTTCTCGTTTGCAAGCATCCCAATGGATTTTATTGATGCCCAAACTACTAATTTCTCCAATTTCATTGCCAATCAACTTCCAACTGGATTACTCAACGATTTAATTTGTCAAGGTGTCATTCCAGGAATTGGGGGCGTTATTATTTTCGTACCACAAATAGCTTTGCTGTTTTTATTCATTTCTATTCTCGAAGAAAGCGGATATTTATCGCGAGTTGTGTTTATTATGGATCGCTTAATGCGCCCTTTTGGTCTGAATGGCAAAAGCGTTGTACCACTTATTTCTAGCGTTGCTTGTGCGATTCCAGGCGTGATGGCAACTCGTACTATCGCGGATTGGAAAGAAAGATTAATTACTATTCTCGTTGCGCCTTTGATGAGTTGTAGCGCACGAATTCCAGTTTATACCTTACTAATTGCTCTTGTTATACCCAAACAATCCGTACTAGGAATCTTTAATTTACAAGGAATTGTACTTTTTGGATTGTATTTCTTGGGATTGATTTCAGCTTTATTCATCGCTATTATTTTAAATCTCCTCATTAAAAAGAAAGAGAAAGGGTTCTTGCTTTTAGAATTACCAAGCTATAAAATGCCTCGTTGGCCCAATGTTGGAATTAACGTATTGGAAAAGGTAAAAATATTTGTAATCGATGCTGGAAAAATCATTCTTTCAATTTCAATAATTCTTTGGGCTTTAGCAACTTTTGGGCCTTCAGGGAAAATGGAGAATGCCGAAAAATATGTGAGAGCAAATCCTAATTTCACTCAATTACCTGAAGAAGAACAAAATCAAAAAGTGGCTTCTGCAAGATTGGAATCATCATACATTGGGATTTTTGGTAAAGCGATTGAGCCTGCAATTAAACCTTTGGGTTATGATTGGAAAATTGGAATATCATTAATTACTTCATTTGCAGCACGAGAAGTATTTGTTGGATCTCTAGCAACCATATATGCAGTTCAAGACGATGGTGATGAAAATTTAAGGCTGATAGATCGTCTAAAGGCAGAAAAAAACAACAATAACGAACCAATTTTCACGCTAGCTTCAGGTGTTTCTTTAATGATCTTCTATGTTTTTGCGATGCAATGTATGGCAACATTAGCCGTTGTCAAGCGTGAGACGAAAAGCTGGAAATGGCCGTTGATTCAAATGGGTTTCATGGGAGCTTTGGCTTATTTAGGCGCATTCTTTACTTACTTAATCTTAAGCTGATGCAAGTTCTTTTGGTATTCGTTTGCATTCTCGCTGCAGCATCTTATTTAGGATGGCAATTCTATCAACGCTTCTTCAAAGCGGATGGAAAAT
>CAZDKE010000030.1:0-13294 GCA_964506255.1 uncultured Lishizhenia sp.
AATCTTAAAGATATTAAGATGATAGGATGATATGATCTTAAGACAAAAAGGACTCAGTCCTGAAGTCTTAAAATCGTAAAATCTTAAAATCTAACAACTTTAGGTGTCTATTGCATCATGGTCCACCTCTTCCCATTCCGAACAGAGAAGTTAAGCCTGATTGCGCTGATGGTACTGTCCTTTTGAGGATGGGAGAGTAAGTCGATGCCGATTTTTAAAAACCCCAACTTTTATGAGTTGGGGTTTTTTTTATGCCTAATTTTTAAGGAGAGTAAATTTTAAATACATTTTGACATAATTTTTATTAAACCTATTTAACTATATCGATATTATTCTTTTTTCCTTATTTTTACTTCAATCAATGAAGGAAACTAAATTTATTCAGGAAAATAAAGAGAAATGGCAACGATTCGAAAATCTAAACAGCCAAACGAAAGCTAATCCAGAAGAGCTTAGTAATCTTTATATTGATATTACCGATGATTTAGCTTATTCACAAACACATTACCAACGAAGAACAGTCCGCGTTTACCTCAATCAATTGGCTCAAAATGTTTTCATTGGGGTCAACAAGTATAAAAAAGATTCGTTTAAAACACTTCTTCGACAGGTTACAACAGAAATTCCGCTAGAAATTTATCGCGCACGGAAAACGTTATTGACGGCTTTGATTGCCTTTTTGATTTATGCAGGAATTGGAGTGGTTTCCACAATTATCAATCCTGATTTTCCGCGTGTGGTAATGGGCGACGACTATGTTGATATGACTATTTCCAATATCGAAGCAGGAAATCCTTTGGGTGTCTATCAAAGTATGGATCAAATGTCAATGTTTATTCGCATTACAACCAACAATTTGATGGTCGCGTTTTTGACCTTTTTTGTTGGATTGTTTTTTACGTTAGGAACTCATCTTATGCTTTTTAGTAATGGTGTAATGCTTGGAGCATTCCAACATTATTTCTATACCAAAGGTTTATTAATCACTAGTTTTCTAGGGATTTGGATTCACGGCGCATTCGAAATTTCTGCTATTGTAATTGCAGGTGGGGCTGGAATCACCATCGGAAACGGGTGGCTTTTTCCTGGGACATTTACGCGATTTCAAAGTTTAAAACTAGCAATGCGACGTGGCGTTCGTATTATGTTGCTACTCGTTCCGTTCATCATTATGGCTGGATTTTTAGAAAGTTATGTCACGCGTCATTACAATACTTTGCCCGATTGGTCGAAACTTGGAATAATTGCTTTTTCTTTCATTTTGATGCTTTTTGCCTTTGTGATTTATCCTTTTTATTTAGCAAAAAGATATCCTTCACTTGTTGAAAAAGAGGAGGAAATCAGTAGCACCAACCAATTTGAACCCGTTTTTAATACTGTTAAAGGTTTAGGTGAAATGATTCGAGAATCGTTGATGTATTATTCTAAATACTTCTCAAAACTATTCGCTTTCATTTTTTCATTCGTATTTATCATAGCCTTGGTTTTAGTGAGTCTCCGAAACTATTTGCGTCCTGAAGATTTGTTTCTAATCTATTGGTTTGATTGGTCGGGACAAATGGAATTCATCATTGGCTATGGATTTTATTTTTGGTTTGACTTTGTTTTGGCTTTTAGTTGGTTGCTTCTTTTTAGCTTGGTTACCAGTAAAGTGCTACATCACATAGGTAACAATCGTTATTTTGAGTTATCATTTATTGCCTTTCTAAAAACTTATTTTCTGAAAATTTCAGTGCTTACAACCCTACTTTTAATACCTGTTTATTTATTAACCTGGAATTTTTTAATCCTTTATTTAATTCTTCTTCCATTCTTCCAGTTCTTGATTCCTGCAATTGTATTTGACAATGGAGCAATGAAAGAAAAAATCTCGAAAGGAATTAAATATGGAATGGCAAATTATTTTAATTCAACTGCTGGACTTTTTCTTTTGGCTGCAATTGGATTCCTTTTTTCTCAACCTATAGCTTTTGTTTTTAGCATTGTGAACGAGTATACAAAAGAACCAATAGTTCCAGATTTTTTAGATATGCTTGCCGATTTTGTGATAAAAATTGCGGATACGTATGGCGCAAATGGCATTTTTTGGTCAAATGTGATTCGTCAAATTGTCTATCTCGTATTTATGCTCTTAGCTTTACCCTTGTATTTAATTCTAACTTGTTTGATGTATTTCTCGGTAGTTGAAAAGAAAGAATCAAAATTCTTAAAGGAAGAGTTTTATAAATTTGGAAAAAGAGATCGTTTTAAAGAAACTAAAGATTTTGAAGACTAATAAAAAAGTAGTTCTTGTGTTTTTTGCGTTGCTTTGGTGTATTTCACTCATTGCACAGAAAGATGCTGGATTAGCGAAAGATTGGTCGAAACAAAATAAGTCTATTGCTTACAAAAAAGAGAGTAAATACAAAGGACCTGAAGATTGGCATTCTTCAACTCCGAACGAAATAAATTCAAGTCCTGAAAGTTTTTTTGAAACGGAACCCGAAAGAGATATCGATGGAATCATCAGCAGAAATCGTTCGATAGAAGCAGGAAAAGGAGGTTCAGAAAAGAATCTCAAAAAACCACGAGAAATTGAAATTCCTGAATTTGATCCGCCAGAATTTGATGATCCAGATATTGATATGGATGTAGACGTTGATGCTCCAGATCCTTCGAAAATTTCTAAGTCAACTTGGAGAACACTTTTATTCATTCTGCTTTTTGCAATCGTAATCTTGCTTCTTTACTATTGGCTAAAACGTCAAAATTTCAGTTCGAAAATAAATCAAATCGTTGACGACAATTGGAATCCAGAAGTTATTACTGTTTCTGAATTGGAAAGCAGATTAGAAAACGCCTTGAAAAATGAAGTTTACAGAGAAGTAATTCGTATTTATTTCACGTTGATTCTTCAAGAATTGATTCGATTACAGTTAATTAAATGGCGTTTAGAAAAAACAAATCAACAATATATTTACGAAGTAAAAAATCAAATATTAAGAGCTGAGTTACGAAAATGCACACGTTATTTTGACATCGTTTGGTATGGAGAATACAATATTGATCGTACTAAATTTGAAGAAATACAGCCACATTTCACACGATTTATTCAAACTTTAAAAGCGAAAAAGGATGAATAAAAACTTTAAATTAATAAGTATCGGTGTGGCATTGATTTTTGCGCTAGCACTCTTTTTTGTTCTAAAATGGGATAGTAGTGGTAATGATGAAAGCGATGCGAGTTTTGTTTCCAATAATTGGTCAGAAAGATATGGCTTGGAAAGTAAACATCCTTTTGGTTTGTATTTGTTTTTTCATTTGGTAAAACTCAAAAATCCAAAGCAACGAATTGTCCAAATTTCAACTAAATATCAGTACGATTCAATTATTAAACTGAAAGAAAAAGCTACTTTTTATATGATTGCCGACACTGTTGGTTTGATGCCCGAAGAATCCGAACGTTTGCAAGAAAGAATATTGGAAGGAAGCAGCCTTTTGTTGAGTGCTTCATTGTTTAGTGAAAAGTTACTTGATACATTTAGTATTCGCTTGAGACCTACTTTTGTGTATGAAAAAAGTGTCAAATTTCATTTCAATGCTGACACTGTACGCTTTCATTCCATCTTTCAAAATGATTCAATTTACGATGAATGGTACGGTTTCAAAAAAGTGCTAAATGAGTCAGAATATCCTGTTTCAGATTTAATTCGTTTTCAGAATTTAAGCTCGTTACTGAAATTAAAATTACCTGAAAGTAGTGTTTTAATTCACTCAAATCCAACGACTTTACAGAACATTAACGCAAAAAGTAAAAACGCTTTTAAGTATATAGATTTTATTCTCAATCAATTACCAACGAAGCAAACGATTTATTTTGTTGATTTCGCAAGGGTTCAAAATAAAGGTGAAGAAGAAGAACAAATTGAACCTGAAAACAATTTGATGCAGTTGATTTATGAAAATAGAATTCTCCTCAATTCAATGATGTTGTTGTTTTTTACTGGTTTATTATTCGTTATTTTTAGAACAAAAAGAAGACGTGAAGTGGTTCCTGTGATTCCTCAAGAAGTCAATATTACCAAAGCATTTGCAGAGACAATTGGTTCCATTTATTTGAACAAACAGAATCCTTCGAGTATTCTTGCACTGCAAAGAAAGAACTTTTTTGACACCGTTTACCGCTATTATTACGTCGATTTGAGCAAGAAAAGAGAAGAAACAATTATTAAATCGTTAGCTGAAAAAACGAATTATGATTTCAACGAATTGAACCATTTGATTAGTCATTTAGATGCAGAAAATAAAGCAGTTGGAAATGATTACATTATTAAATTAGCCAAATTACAACACGATTTCTATAAGCATTGTGGTATTATCGAAGACAAAATCGATACAAGGGTACAATCCTTTGAGATAAGTAGAAATATGTGGATTTCAAGTTTTTTCTTGACAGTTGGTTTCCTTGCTTTTCTGACAGGATTATATTTACTAACAAAGTCAAACGCTGCTGGGGTAATCATTTGGATTGCTGGATTCTTACTTTTGGTTTATGGTGTTTTAAGATTCCTTCGTCCACATTTGAGCATCCAAAAAAATCAAGTTACTTACTTTAATTCTTTTGGTTTTCCTACTATTTATTCCTTCGATATAATAAAGTCAATGGAGGTGCAACAATCTTCCATTCAAATCATTACAAAAACAAAGACTATACAAATTCCTTTATTTGATACCTTGAAAATAGATGTATCGCAATTGAAAAGATTTATTCACTTAACTAAATTTTATGACAACTGAAAACACAGATTTTAATTCAGAAGAGCAAACAGAACTCCAAAAAGATGCTACCACTTCTTCCACTTTAGAGGGTTTAAGTTTTGAAAGAACAAACCACGATTTAGTGTGGGTTTCGGATAAAATTAATAGAGTAAGAGAAGAACTTAGTCGATTTATAATTGGTCAACACGAAATCGTTGAATTGCTTATTGCTGGAATTTTTGCAAATGGTCACGTACTTTTAGAAGGAGTTCCTGGTGTGGCGAAAACGCTTTCTTCAAAAGTTTTAGCTAAAACCTTGAATGTCAATTTTTCAAGAATTCAGTTTACTCCCGACTTGATGCCATCTGACGTACTTGGAACGAGTATTTTCAATATGAAGGAATCAGAATTTTTCTTTAAAAAAGGTCCGATTTTCTCAAATATTGTTCTAATTGACGAAATCAATCGTGCACCAGCGAAAACGCAAGCTTCACTTTTTGAAGTGATGGAAGAGCGTCAAATTACCTATGACGGGGTTGAATATCCGATGTCTTTTCCGTTTTTGGTGGTGGCAACTCAAAATCCTGTAGAGCAGGAGGGAACCTATAATTTACCCGAGGCACAATTAGACCGTTTTTTATTCAAAGTAAAAATTGGATATCCTGATTTGGCGGAAGAAGAGGATATTTTAAGAAGATATAAACATCAAGTTGGCGCGGCAGATTTGAACACAATTAATCCTGTTTTCTCAGCTGCAGACCTTACAAAAATCCACAAAGTGATGGAAGAAATCATCGTAGAAGATCATTTGCTAAAATACATCGCTGCAATTACCCACAAAACGAGAAATCACGGAAAACTATTTTTAGGAGCGTCACCGCGTGCTTCATTGGCGATGTTGAGAGCTGCGAAAGCAATTGCGGCCATTCGAGGAAGAGATTTTGTAACACCTGAAGATATTCGTTTTGTTACAGCTCCTGTTCTTAATCACCGTTTGATTTTGACACCAGAAGCAGAAATGGAAGGTTTTTCTTCGGAAGAAATCATTAAAGAAATTGTGGAATCAATCGAAGTTCCAAGATAAATGTCAGTGCTGAGCAACATCGTATTAACCAAACGATTTTTCTGGATTTTTAGTTCCTTAATAATCGTTTATGCCACAGGTTTTATTAATCTTTGGATGACTACACTTGCTCAATACGGATTTATTGTAATTGCTATTCTATTGGCGATTGACTTAATGTTGCTTTTGCTGATTGGGAGAAAACCATTTTTTGAACGAAGCTATAAAGAACGCTTGTATTTGGGGGATGAAAACACAATTACTCTTCGTTTAAAAGCGCAAGGAGTTTTTGTGTGGAATTTTGAGTTAAACGAAGGTTTTCCAGATTTTAAGCAAGACAGAAGCACCAGTTTTAAAGGTACAATTTCCGCAACAAAATCGGTAGAAATAAAATACGTACTTCGCCCAACCAAGCGCGGACGCTATCAATTCAATACTGCTTACTTGTTTCTTTCTTCCTTTTTAAAATTGGTTGAAAGAAGAGTTGTGTACAGCGAAACCAATGAATTTCAAGTTTATCCATCGGTGATTCAGATGAAAAAATATGAGTTACTTGTTTTTCAACAACAAAAAACGAGTGCTGGGATTAAACGAATTAGACGTTTGGGTAATGCCACTGAATTTGAGCAAATCAGAAATTATGTTGCAGGAGATGAACTTAAAACGATCAACTGGAAAGCTACAAGTCGCAAAAATGAGTTGATGGTGAATCAATACCAGGATGAAAAATCACAACCGATTTATTGTATAATTGACAAAAGTAGAACGATGCAAATGGAGTTTAATGGTTTAACGCTGTTAGATCACTCCATCAATTCTACTTTAGTTTTTTCCAATATTTGCCTATTGAAAGGCGATAAATTTGGATTGTTGACTTTTTCGGATAAAATGGGCTCACAGCTTCCTGCGGATAAATCATCCACACAAATGAAGCGAATAATGGATTTGCTTTATGATCAAAAAACGAAGTTTAAAGACGCCAATTTTGAATTGCTCCAAAGTGTTGTTAGACAAAAGATTAAAACAAGATCACTCCTTTTATTATTCAGCAATTTTGAGAATGAATTTGCGATGCGACGTGCTTTGCCGTATTTAATCCAAATGAATAAAAAGCACTTGTTAGTGGTTGTGTTTTTTCAAAATTCTGACTTAAAGGAACTTGCCTACAATCGCTCATACACTATTAGAGATTTATACACTTCAGTTGTTGCCGAGCGAATGATCACTATGAAGGCTAGAATGGCAAGAGAAATGAAACAATTCGGAATCCAAACGATTTTAACCAATCCAGAGGAACTTTCTGCCAACGTTATCAATAAATACTTGGAGCTTAAAGCGAGAGGAAGATTTTGACGTGCAGAACGCTTATTAATTGCGAACTTATTAATTGCGAATTGCGAACGGATTCCCATAAGGCATAGAAATTGCGAACTATAGAATTGCTTATTGTAAACGTAAAACCATAATATTTATTAATTGCGCGGTAAAATTCTAGTCATTCTCACCTTCTCTCACTAATCATTCCATTATTCCCTCATTGATCATTCCCTATTTAAGTCCTAACGACCTTTTCGAAAAAAAACAGCTTCTCAACTATCTATTTTTCATAAATAAACCATTTGAGCGTTTCATTGTAACATTTGTTTGTGTTTCTTTGTTAAACTTTAAAAAAATAACATGATTCGTTTTCTTTTAATGCTTCTTGTTGGAATTTCATTCTCTGGTTTTTCTCAAAACACCAAGGTTAAATTTTTTGACAAACTAGCAAGCACCAAATATATTAGTGATGGTTCTGAAATGTATAATGTCGGTAGAACATCAGATGCATTAATGTTTTTTAGACAAGCGAAAGTTAAAAATCCAACTAACTGGAAAGCTTATTTTTGGTTAGCGACAACTGAATTTGAATTAAATAGTTACGATCAAGCATTAATGAATGCAAGTAAAGCTTTAGAACTAACTAAAGAAAAATCTGATGGAGAATTGCAATTACTTTTAGGTAAAATCAACCACAAATTAAATATGATTGAAAGTGCAATCACACACTTCAAGAATGCAAGATTGGATTTTGGCGATAAATTAGCTGTTGATTACGACATTCCCATTTATATTGCACAATGTGAATTTGCGTTGAACGAACAAAAAAATGGGGTACAAAATAAAAGAATTGCTATTTCAAGTAAGTTAAATACGAAATACGATGAATACGCTCCAATTTTAATCGATGGTGGAAAACAATTATTTTTCACTGCTCGAAATTCTGAAACAACAGGAGGAAATTTGAACCCAGAAGACCAACGTTTTTTTGAAGATATGTATCACGCTGTTTGGAATGCTGAAACAGGCGAGTGGAATCTGAATGAAGAAACTTTTGACGGAATTAATACTGAAGGATTTGATGCATTATCTTTTGTTTCAAGAGATGGATTGTATGGACTTGGAACAATAAATACAAGTGCATCCAAAGAAAAAACAACTACAAGTTCGGATATTTTTGAAATTAATACAGATATACCAGGAACGTGGGGAGGTGTTGAAATTATCAAAAATTCAGGAATCAACAATTCTTTTTTTGACGGTTCAGCCTCTATAACAGACACATTATATAATGAAGATGAAACGTATTCTCAAACGATGTATTTTGTTTCAGATCGTACAGGTGATAAAACATTAACCGACATCTATTCTGTTGAGAAAAAGAACGGGGTTTGGCAAACACCAAAATTACTTCCAAAGGAAATTAATTCTAATGGTCGAGAAACAACACCTTTCATTACTCCTGACGGAAAATATTTATTCTTTAGCTCAGATGCCCTTCCAGGTATGGGTGGATACGATATTTATTACGCGGAAAATTTAGGGTCAACTTGGGGAAAGCCAGTTAATTTAGGTGCTAGATTTAATACCGTAAACGACGATAGTCACTTTCAAATTTACTTTTCTATTAAAAAAGCAGTATTAGCTGGAATAGAAGAAAATGAAGGCGTTTATAATTACGACATCTTTGAAGTAAATGTAGATGGGATGGATTATCCATTCTTAAAATAACACCATTTTTTTCTTGAAAACTTGCATAAATAAAGCAAGGTACTTATAATCGATTTTTTTTACCACATTATGGTAAATTTTAATTCAAAATAAATCTAATCTTCTAAGAACAATTTTTTCAATTCAGTAGCTTCGGATGCTTTCATTTTGCCAGCAAGAATAAGACTTAACTGTTTTCTTCTCAAAGCACCTTTGTAGCGTTCTTTTTCTTGTTCAGTTTCAGGTATCAACGCTGGAACTTGAATTGGGCCACCATTTTGGTCTACAGCAACAAATGTATAGATAGCTTCATTGCTTTTTTCTAACTGTCCAGTAACTTGATCTTCTACAAATACATCAACAAAAATCTCCATTGAAGAATTAAATGCACGTGAAACTTTTGCTTCTAATGTTATAATGGAAGCATGTTTGATTGGTTTTTGAAAAGAAACATTGTTTACAGAAGCTGTTACGACAACTCGCTTACTATGTCTATGTGCAGAAACACTTGCAATCACATCCATCCAAGCCAAAAGTTGACCCCCAAATAGATTTCCAAGTGTATTCGTATCGTTTGGAAGTACGATTTTTGTTGTTATAGCTAACGTTTCAACTGCTCTTTTTGATTTCATTTTGCAAAGTTAATTATTCGTTTACCAATTATCCCTTTTTTAAAAACTTCATACAAAAGAATTAGCATTTATTAAATATTTGCTTAATTTAGGGCAACTATTAAGCCTTTATTAATCCATTAATTCAAGATTTAAATTATGAAAAATAATTTTTTACTTCTGATTACAGTTTTTGTTTTATCCCTATTTCAACAATTAAACGCTCAGAAAAAACCAGCTTTTGACGCAACAAATGCTAGAGATGGTGAAGATGTTGAATACTGTCATCAACACAAGAAACAAGCTCTTCTGATGCAAAATCAAGAGTATCTTAAAATGAAGCAACAAGATGAAATCGAGTTTCAAAAAGCTTTAAAAAAACCTGTTCCAAAGGGAGTTATTTACAAAATTCCCATTGTGTTTCACGTGTTACATAATAATGGAGTAGAAAATATTTCTGATGATCAAATCATGGATGCGCTCGCTATTTTGAATCGTGATTTCAGAAAATTAAATGCTGATACAGCAACAGTTCATGCTGATTTTCAGGGTATGCCAAGTGATGCTGAAATAGAATTTGTTCTTGCAACTAAAGCTCCAAATGGTACTTGTTTTAAAGGAATAACAAGAACAATGTCCACCATGTCATACCAAGGTGATGATGGAAATGCTCAAGTAACCGCCATTAGAAACGGTAACGACGTTTTCCAAGGTATTTGGCCTGGAAATAGATACATGAATGTATTCATTTGTGGAGAAATTGGTGGTGCTGCAGGATATACAACAAATCCAGCATCTTGGTCAGCATCCTCCATGACAAACGGAATATGGATTTTACACAATTATGTTGGTTCTATGGGTACAGGATCTGTTAACGGAAGTCGTGCTTTAACACATGAAGTTGGTCATTGGTTGAATTTATCACACACTTGGGGTCCAAATAACAATCCTGGAAATGCTTCTTCTTGCTCCTCAGATGATCAAGTAGCAGATACACCAACATGTATTGGAGTAACAGCATGTGTTTTAAATGCTAATACATGCGATGATGACAACGCATATTGGGGCTTCGATATTCGAGATAACGTAGAAAATTATATGGATTATTCATATTGTTCAAAAATGTACACAGCAGGTCAAGTTGCAAGAATGCGTGCTGCTCTACAATTAGGTTCCACAGGAAGAGCAAATCTTTGGACAGCAAATAACTTGGCTGCAACGGGTGCAACTGGAAATTTAGTTTTATGCAAAACAGAATTTGCTGCAGATAAAAAAACAGTGTGTGCAGGTGAGCAAGTTCAATTGTTAGATGATACTTACAATGCAGCAACTGGGTGGTCATGGGAAATTACTCCTACTTCAGGTTGGTCATTTACAGATGGTACTACTGCAACATCTCAAAACCCGAAACTTAGTTTCACTCAATCTGGACTTTATACCGTAAAGTTAACTTCAACTGATGGAACAACAACGGATGAGGAAATCAAAGTAAATTTCTTAAGAATTTTACCAGAATCAAGCACAATTCCTTATTGGGAAGGATTTGAAGGATATTCTTCCTTAGATAATTTAACTAATTGGGAAGTTTACAATCCAAATAATAATAATGCATTTACATTAGAAAATACAACAGCCCATTCAGGTACACAATGTGCTAAGATTGTTAACTTCGGACAAGCACCATCAAACATCGACGAATTAATTTCTGCACCAATTGATTTATCAGTTGTTCCTACAAGCGGTTCAGTAACTTTAAGTTTTAGATATGCTTATAGAAAGAAGGCTTCTGCAGATTATGAATATTTGAAAGTGTTTATTTCTGGAGATTGTGGAACAGATTGGGCACAAAGGAGAACAATAGGAGGAAGTCAACTTTCTAGTTTAACTTCTTCAACAACATGGAAACCATCCCAACAAAGCGATTGGACGACAGTGCATATGATTAATGTTACAAATAATTATTTCACTGAAAACTTTAGAATGAAATTCCGTTTTGAAGGTGAAGGAGGAAATAATTTCTACCTTGATGATATTAATTTATATGAGGGATCTCCTTCGGATAATTTAGTGGTTGGAGTTAATGAATTGAATTCTTTTAACTCATTGGAGTTGTTCCCAAATCCAACAGAAAATGAATTGAACCTAAGATTCAGTATCGATAAAAAAGAGGATATGAAATTTGTTATTTCTGATTTAAGCGGAAAAATTACACAACAACATTCATTTAAAGCGAATGAAGGTTCTAACTTGGTAATGTTTGATACAAACACTTTAACAGCGGGAATGTACTTCTTGACAATTGGTACTGCTTCTTCTTCAAAAACAATGCAATTTGTAGTGAAATAGAAGACTAATTTTCAGCAAAGAAATTAAATAGGATGGTCGCTTTTGATCGTCCTATTTTTTTTTCTAGTTGTTCCAAAGAGGTTTCTTTCATTGCTTTAATTGTTTTGAACTCTTTGAATAATTCTTGCATTGTTTTCTCACCAATTCCTTTGATATTTAGGAGCTCGGATTGTATCGAATTTTTACTTCTTTTATTGCGATGATGTGTAATTCCAAATCGATGCGCTTCGTTTCGCATAAATTGAATCAACTTTAAACTCTCAGAACGTTTGTCAATATAAATCGGATATTGGTCTCCAGGATAAAATATTTCTTCTAATCGTTTCGCGATTCCAACAACTACAACTTTACCTCTTAACGAAAGTTCCGATATCGCCTCCATAGCTGCGCCTAATTGTCCTTTGCCACCATCAATAATAATTAATTGAGGCAAGCTTTGATTTTCGTCCAACATGCGTTTGTATCTTCTGTAAACAACTTCACGCATTGTTGCAAAGTCATCCGGACCCACAACCGTTTTAACATTAAAGTGACGATAGTCGTTTTTGGCAGGTTTACCATTTTTGAAAACAACACAAGCTGAAACTGCATTTGTTCCTTGAAAATTTGAGTTGTCGAAACACTCCATGTGAATAGGTAATTCATTCAATTTAAAGTCCGTTTGAACTTGCTTTAAAACCCTATTTGGGTCGCGTTCTGTAAGGTTTAAATGTTCTTTCTTAAGTTTGTCTAAACGGTAGTAATTAACATTTCTCAATGAAAGTTCAATGAGTTTTTTCTTTTCTCCAATTTGAGGAACAGAAAAATTGATATTTGGTAAGCTAAAATCTAACTGACTTTGAACAATTACCTCTTTCGAAGTGCTTTCAAAACGCTGGCGAATCTCGGGTAAAACATAAGAAATGATTGTTTCTAAATCTTCATCTAATTTTTTGCTCACTTCAGAAGTATAAGCATGAATAATTGCACCTTCTTGAATCATTAAGAAATTAAAAAAAAATCGATTTTCAGCTACTTCAATTGTAAAAACATCTACATCTGAAATCGTTGAAGAAACAACAGAGCTCTTTGAACGGTATTTTTCAATTTGTTCAATTAAAACCTTCATTTCTTGCGCTTTTTCAAACTGATATTTTTCTGAAAAATCATGCATTTTAGATTTTAATAATTGAATTAAATAATAGGTTTTCCCTTTCAGTAACAATTCAATTTCATCCACCATTTTATCGTAGCTTTCTTTGGTTTGATTTCCCACACAAGGGCCCAAACATCTTCCGATATGAAATTCCAAACACGTTTTAAATTTCCCCTCTTCTATTTTATATTGTTGTAAATCTAAAGGACAGGTTCGCAAAGGATACATTTCTTTTATCAAACCTAGTAAAGATTGCATCACTTTAACGTTCGGGTAAGGACCGAAATATTTAGAGCCGTCGTTTCGTTTTTGCCTTGTTTGAAATATTCTTGGATAAGGTTCTTTTTTGATTACAATCCAAGGATAAGTTTTGTC
>CAZDKE010000030.1:13304-43853 GCA_964506255.1 uncultured Lishizhenia sp.
CATCTTTTAGTGCAATATTGTATTTTGGTTGATAGGTTTTAATTAGATTGTTTTCTAAAAGCAAAGCGTCTATCTCTGATTCAACCACAATAAATTTAAGTTGATGAATATGACTTACAAGAATTCTCGTTTTATTATTGTCTTGATTTTTATTGAAATAAGAACTAACTCTTTTTTTAAGATTCTTTGCTTTTCCAACGTAAATGATTTTTCCAGTTTTATCAAAATATTGATAAACGCCGGGCGCATCAGGCAAAAGTGAAATTTGAACTTTTAAATCGTGTTCAGTTGTAGACATGGCATAAAATTAAAAACAAAAATTTAGCAATTAGTCTTATAATTTTAACTTTGCTTTATGTTAGATGAAATAATTAAAAACGCGCTTCTTGAAGATATCGGTGAGGGCGATCATTCCACTTTAGCTTGTGTCCCAAAGGACGCAAAAGGTACGGCAAAGTTATTAGTTAAAGAAGACGGAATTCTTGCTGGTGTTGAAGTTGCAAAACGTATCTATGAAATGTATGATCCAACTTTGGAAATTCAATTTTTTAAAAAAGATGGAGATACAATTCAAAAAGGCGAAATTGCATTTACGGTGCATGGATTATCTCAATCTATTTTATCGACGGAAAGACTTGTGTTGAACATAATGCAACGAATGAGTGGAATCGCAACTCAGACAGCGAATATCTTAAAGGTTATTGAAGGTTGTTCAACGAAGCTTTTAGACACACGAAAAACCACTCCAGGAATTCGTTATTTGGAGAAAATGGCTGTTAAAATAGGAGGAGGAGAAAATCATCGTTTTGCTTTATACGATATGATTATGCTGAAAGATAACCACGTTGATTATGCGGGCGGAATTAAACCAGCAATTCAAAAAACGAAAGAATATTTAGTAGCAAATGATAAATGTTTGCGCATAGAAATTGAAGTTCGAAATATGGATGAACTCAAGGAAGTTCTGGAAGTTGGTGGCGTTGATAGAATAATGTTAGATAATTTCTCTCCTGAACTTTTGAAAGAAGCTTTGAAGTTAATCCCTGCACAATACGAAACTGAAGCATCTGGAGGAATTACCATAGACACTATTCGTTCTTACGCAGAAACAGGTGTGCAGTTCATTTCAGTGGGCGCATTGACGCATTCTGTGAAAAGTTTAGACTTAAGTTTGAAGGCAACATTTTAAAGTTGATCCACTAAATCTGAATCTTCTTTTTTATTTTCCTTGTAAAATTTGGAAACAATAAATGAAGAAGCACTTATAAATATTCCAGCTAAAATCAGAAGTTTGTGGAAAGGGTAGTGGAACATTTTGAAGATTATTCCGAAGAAAATTAAAATTGCACCAACCCAAAAAAGAAAATTGAATAACGTATTACCTTTACTTGAATAATTGTAGCTGATTAAGTTAAAAACCATAGCTAAGGCACCAAAAATTAAAAATCCTGTTTTAAGTTCGGATCGATACTCATACGTAGCAGTAGATTTGACAAATAAAAGTGCCATGCAAACAAACGAAAGCGCAAAACATAAAGCAGCAATTTTTTTAATTTGATTCATTCTTTTCTTTTTGAAGATTGGCAATATCGAGTAAGAAATCTACATCCTCTTCAATTTTATTTCCAATAACCACCACATTTGCTCCTGCTGAATGTAATTCTTGTATTTTTTCAATTGTTCGAACTCCTCCACCAATAATTAATGGTAGCCCAATTGATTTTACTTGTTGAATCATATTAATAGCAACTGTTTGGTGAGCACCGCTACCACAATCTAAATAAGTTAATTTTTTACCTTGTAATTTTCCAGCTAAAGCAATTTTTCTTGCAATGTCTGCTTGATCATTTGGAATTGGTGTAGTTTGCGATACATATTCAACCGAAGTTTTTTTACCACCATCAATTAACAAATAAGAAGTTGGAATAATTTCAATGTCCATGTTTTCTAATTCATCAGCTGCTTGAATGTGGTGACCAATCAAATAATCTGGATTTCTGCCAGAGATAAGAGATAAGAAAAGTAGTGCATCTGCCTTCTCATGAATTTGATGAGAAGCTCCAGGAAAAATTACTAAAGGAATTTTACAATTCGAACTTAAAAACTCAACACAGGTATCAAAATCTTTTCTTGTTACAGTACTTCCACCTATAAATAGAAAATCAGGTTGAGCAATTTTTAGTTTTTGTAAAAAAGAAAGTCGATCACCTTTTACAAATTTTTCAGGGTCAACTAAAACAGCAATTGCTTTTTGAGAAGATTGAAATAAAGTTAAAACATGACTCATAATAATATTGAAGGTTCAAAGTTATAACTTATAATCAAGTTTTCTTTTTGTAAAGTTTTTAAATTGACTAATCGCCAACCATCTATGTCTAGCATCTTCCCTAAAAAACCAACTTCAGTTTTTTCTATAACTAATAGTTCTTTTCTAAAATCAATACCTTTTCTTTCGTTTAATTTAAACATTGCTTCTTTTAAAGTCCATGCTGTTGTGATATTTTCAATACTATTACCAAACATGTAAAGTTCTTCGTCATTTAAAAAACGTTCTTTAATTTTTAAAATGCGTTCATTTAATTCTTCAATATCTAATCCAATATTAAATGGTGCTTTTAAAATACCAATAAAGTTTCGTGAATGACTTATTGAAATGAATTCATCTGAATCTGATAATAGAGGCTTTCCATCTTCACCATATAATATTTCCATTTTTCCAATTGTATCATTTCGTAATTTTCTTACTTGAAGAAATTCCTGTTTTCTATTCTCATTAGAAATAGAACTTAATAATAATTGTTCCTTATCAGTGATATAAGTAGTATTAATGTCATTTTTGGGCTCTACAAAAAGAGATAAAAAATTATTTTTTTCCAGATTTATGTAATTTTTCAATTCTTGCATCTAATAATCAGTTAATTATTTTTTAAAATTAAAGGTTACAGGCAAAGATGTTAAAATAAATTCAATTTAATTTTTTTTAACATGAAGCGTTGCAACTTGATTTTTTCTATATTTACGGGCTTAAATTTGCAAAAACTATAACATTTTATACGCATAATTATGGTGGGTAAGATTAAAATATTGTTAATAAGTGTATTGATGTCAAGCACTTATCTCTTTTCTCAATCAGGTTTGGGAACAGTAAAAGGAACAGTAAAAGACGAAGCCAATGGACAAACTTTGCCATTGAGTAAAGTTTTATTGATCCAGAATGGAAACATTAAAGGGGGGGCAAACACGGATTTTGATGGTAAATTTCAAATTAATGGTGTACAACCTGGAATTTACGATGTAGAAGTTCGTAATGCTGATGGCTATCAGCCTTCTGTTATAACAGGAGTAAATGTTTCTCCAGATAAAATTACTTTCCTCGACAATTTAACTTTAGCTAAACCTAAAGATGTAAAAGAGTTAGAGGAGGTAAAAGTTGTTGCTTATCGTGTACCATTAATCGATAAAGATGGTGGTGCTTCAGGCTCAACCGTTACGAGAGAAGATATTTCTCGTTTACCTGTACGTTCTGCAGCAGGTGTTGCCTCAACTGTTGGAGGGGTTAACACAAATGAAGGCTCAGGTGAAATTTCTGTGAGAGGTTCTCGTTCAGATGGTACTTATTACTACATTGACGGTATAAAAGTTAGGGGTTCGGCAAGTTTACCGAAATCTGCTTTAGAAGAAGTCTCTGTCATTACGGGAGGTGTTCCAGCAAGTTACGGTGACGTTACTGGGGGTATCATTTCAATCACAACTAGAGGTCCGTCAGCTACTTATTTTGGTAGTATTGAGGCAGTTTCTTCAGGGATATATTTAAAAGGAGAAGATCCAGATGGTTATGATGGTAAAGTATTTGGTTTAGATAAGTTTGGTTATAACCTTTTCGAAGGAATGTTATCAGGTCCTTTATTAATGCAAAAAGATTCTACAGGTAAAAAAACAAAGCCGAAATTAGGTTTCTTAATCTCTGCAAATTTTACTGACCAATTGGACAATCGTCCCCTAGCTGGTGGTGGGTATAGAATCAAAAAAGAAGTTAGAGATGAATTAATTGCTAACCCGCTTCGTCCAACTTCTACAGGATTTGGTACTTTCCATAATGCTTTATTTTTAAGAGAATCTGATTTTGAGAAAGTGGCTTGGAGAATGAATACAAGAAATACAGATTTCTCTGCTCAAGCGAAAATAGACGTTAATACAGGGCCATCAGTCAACTTACAATTTGGTGGTTCAATGAATTACAGAACAGGAAATGATTATAATTATTCTGGTTCCCTATTGAATTTTCAGAATTTTGGAATATCTCAAGGACTTGACTACAGAGTTTTTGGACGTTTAACGCAACGTTTCAATAATGAAAAAGAAGGAAGCAGTTCTAAAATTAAATCTGCATTATATAACATAATGGTCGATTATTCAAAATCTATTAATGACAGATTTGATCCAAAACATCAGTACAATATTTTTAACTATGGACATGTTGGAACTTTTGAAACAACAAGACGTCCATCTTATGAGTTCGATCCAGCAACACAAACCTATGTTCATAATGGTTTTAGAGATGTTGAAGTGGCATTTACACCCTCGGAGACCAATGCTGCTCTTGCTGCTATAACTACTCAGTATTTTGATATTTATCAAGATTCACCAATTGGACGTTATGAAAATCTTTTCCAAATTCAACAAGGTAATGCGTTAAGAAATGGTGATGCACCTGCTTCGGTTTATGGAATTTGGAGTAATATAGGTACACCTTTTAACTTTTTTGGTAAAACAGAGAATGATCAATTCCGAGTAACAGGAGCTGGTTCAGTAGTTCTTGGAGATCACAGTATCTCACTAGGTTTTGAATATGAACAACGTGTTGATAGAGGTTGGACAGCTGGTACTACTACTGGTGGAGGAAATAATGGTCCAATTGGAATTTGGACAATTGCTAGACAATTAGCTAACTTTCACATTACAGAGCTTGACTTAAATAGTGGTGTTATTTCAGATTCAGGTTCATTTAAAACTATTACATATGATCGTTTAAATACTGGATATGCCAATACTTCTGGAACAGGAGAGTATGGAGGTCAATTAAATAATGACAATCAATCCTTTTTTGATTATAATTTAAGAAATAAATTAGGGTTAAGTGTTTCTGGAAACGATTTTGTTGATATTGATAACTATGATCCATCTTTATTTCAATTTGATATGTTTTCGCCTGATGAATTGTTAAATGGAGGAAATTCTTTTGTGTCATATTGGGGCTTTGATCATACTGGTAAAAAAGTTAAAGGAGTAACAGATATCAACAAGTATTTTAATGAATTTGATGAAAACGGAAATTATAAAAGATTTGTTGGAGCATTTCAACCAATATACATGGCAGGTTATGTTATGGATAAATTTGCTTTTAATGATATCGTTTTTAACGTTGGTGTTCGTGTTGACGTATTTGATGCAAATCAACCTGTTTTAAAAGATCCTTATTTGTTTTACAATGCAAGAACAGCTAAAGAAGCAAGAGCATTAAAAGAATCTGACCCAAATCAATATGCTTGGGTTGAAATTCCAGAAAGTGTTGGTGATGATTATGTAGTTTATGTAAATGATGTAAATAACCCATCTGCAATTAATGGATTCAGAACTGGACAAAGCTGGTACAACGCTGTAGGTACTCCAATTGAAGACCCTAAAGTTGTAAGAGGGGCAGCAGGTATTGCACCTTGGTTATTAGATCCATCTTTGGAAACACCAAATGCATCTGCCTTTGAAGACTACAAAGCTCAAATTAATGTGATGCCTCGTGTTGCATTCTCATTCCCTATATCAGATGAAGCGTCTTTTTTCGCTCATTATGACATTTTGACAAAACGTCCAACTTCTGGATTTAGATTTGATCCATTTGAATACCAATTTATTCAATCTAGAAATGCAATTATTGATAACTCTAATTTAAAGCCAGAAACTACTGTTGATTACGAGTTAGGTTTCCAACAAGTTTTATCTCGCACCTCCTCTGTGAAGATTTCTGCGTTCTATAGAGAACAAAGAAACAATGTACAGTTGTTAAATGTATTTGAGGCTTATCCTGCAACATACAGAACATTCGGTAATCGTGACTTTGGAACAGTTAAAGGTTTAACAATTGCTTACGATTTAAGACAAACAGGAAACATTAGAATGACAGCAAACTACACACTTCAATTCGCAGATGGAACAGGTTCTGATGCGACTTCGGCTCAGTCATTGGTAAATGCAGGTTTACCAAATTTGAGAAACATTTTCCCATACTCATATGATCAACGTCATGCATTCGCATTCACATTTGACTATAGATATGGTGAAGGAGAAGATTACAATGGTCCAATGATTGGTAAAACTAAACTTTTTGAAAACGTTGGTTTGAACATATTTGCCAATGTGTATTCAGGATCTCCTTATTCTTCGCAAACATTTATTACTGATGAAGCAATCGGTAACTTAAATGCTGGTTTGAATGGAACTTTGAATGGTTCTAGATTACCATGGTCTTATAGATTAGATTTACAGCTAGATAAGACAATTAATTTGGAATTCAAGAAAAAAGATAATAAAACAAAAATGGCTTTCTTGAATATTTATGTAAGAGCAACAAATTTATTTAATCAATTCAACGTTTTAAATGTTTATCGAGCGACAGGAAACTGGGATGATGATGGTTACTTACAAGCTGCTTCTACTCAATCATCTATTCAAAATCAAATTGATGAGCAATCTTTCAGAGATTATTACATGATGAAAATTCAAAATCCTTTCAATATTAGTTCTCCAAGAACAATTAGATTAGGTATTAAATTAGATTTCTAATAAAAAGAAAAACATAGCGATATGAAAAGTCAAATTATAGCATTAGTTTTTGGGGTTGGATTCTTCTGTTCTAATGCGTTTGGATATTATGGTCCAAATGATAAGTCTGGTAAGGAAAAGCCAAAGCCAAAAGGTGCAAATTGTAGTCCTGCAACAGCCAAGTTAATCATGGAATTCAATGACGTTAAGGCTTTGATAGAACAAGGTGGAAGTATGTTCCAAAATAGAGCAGCTAGCGTCGCTGCTTATGAGGTACCGAAGGGAAGTAATCGCTTTGCAATTTTTGCTGGTGCCCTTTGGATGGGGGGTACTGACATCAACGGTCAGCTTAAATTGGCAGCTTTAAAATTTCGTCAAGGAAATGACTTTTGGCCTGGTCCACTAACTGTTACTCCTGGAACTGGTAATTTTAATCCAGGTAGTCCTGTTGGAGATGATGCGGTTAGAGATTTTGGTGAAGCCAATATTGACCCTGATCAATGTCTTGCTTACGATAAATTCTATACAATTAGAAAAGCTGAGGTAATTAGATTTAATATTTGGTGGGAGTGTAACGCAGGAATCACAACTGATGGTTGCGATGATGTTGTTCAGCCTTCAAACGATGAATTAAATAGAATTTACGGTTGGCCAGCTCATGGAGATGTATCTCGTGGACAAGATTATTTCTTAGCACCTTTTTATGACAGAGATGGTGATGGCAATTATAATCCTGATAATGGTGATCACCCATGGTATGATGATATTTTAGATCGTGATGATATTGAATGTGGTGTTGATAGACGGGTTTCTCTTTATGGTGATGAAACTCATTGGTGGGTTTTTAATGATAAAGGAAATATACATACGGAGACAAGCGGTGACCCAATTGGTATGGAAATTCGTGCTCAAGCATTTACGTTTGCAACAAATGACGAAGTTAACAGAATGACTTTTTATAACTATGAGTTGATAAACAGAGGGACACAAACACTTTATAATACTTATTTCGCCCAATACCTTGATGCAGATGTTGGAAATTATGCAGATGATTATGCTGGATGTGATGTTTCAAGAGGTTTAGGCTACATGTACAATGGAGACTTAAATGATGAAAGTGATGGTGGACGATTGGGTTATGGTGAAAATCCACCTGCTATTGGTGTCGATTTCTTCGAAGGACCATATCAAGATGCTGACGGTATAGACAACCCTGGTCCTTATTTTGATGAGGCAACTCAAACTGATATAGTTCCAACGGTAATTGATGCATTAGCTAATAACGGAATTGTTTATAAAGGAATTGGTATTGGTTATTCAGATGGAATAATTGATAACGAGCGTTTTGGTATGAGAAGATTTACTTACTATACATCAACTTCTGCTTATCCATATAATGACCCAGGTCCTGCTGCGGAATTCTATAACTTTATGGAAGGTCAATGGGCAAATGGTTCTGAAATGTATTACGGAGGACTAGGATACCAAGGTTCTACTGGTGTTTCAACAGTTTTATCTGATTATATGTTCCCAGGTGCCTCAGATCCTTTACATTGGTCGACTGGCGGGGAAGATATGTCAGGATTGTTTCCAAACGGATGGGATGAATCTACAAATAATAACCCACCTGGAGATAGACGTTTCGTTCAGTCTGCTGGACCTTTCACACTTCGCCCAGGTGCAATAAATAACATTACAGTTGGTATTGTTTATGGAAGAAGTACAGATGGTGATTTATTTGCATCAGTAAATGCAATGAAACGTGCTGATACTAAAGCTCAAGCTTTATTCGATGCATGTTTTAAAATACTTTCTCCTCCTGATGCTCCAAAATTAACAATACAAGAATTGAACAATGAGTTAATTCTTTTATTAGAAAATCCATCTTCTTCAAATAATTATCAAGAAAAATATCAAGAAGAAGATGAAATTAATATAATTGACCCAACGGTTGATCGATTCTATCGATTTGAAGGTTATCAAATTTATCAATTAAAAAGTCCTGATGTATCCGTAGCTGATATTACTGATGTAACAAAAGCTAGATTAGTGGCACAATCTGATATTAAAAATGGTATTAGTAGAGTTATAAATTTTGAATTTGATGAAGCTCTTGGTTTTTCTGTACCAGTTGAAAAAGTTGATGGTGCTGATGAAGGAATAAAACATTCATATAGAATTACAGAGGATGCATTTGCACTAGGAACTAGAACATTGGTAAATCATAAAACTTACTATTATGTTGCGGTTGCATATGCATACAATAATTTTAAGAAATATGATCCAAATGATGCTTTGTTTTTAGACGGTCAAAAAATACCTTATATTTCTTCTCGTTTGAATTTTGATGGTACAGCTATTAGTGCAGTTTCTGCTGTTCCTCACAATCCAATTCCTGAGGCTGGAGGTACTGATCAATTAATAGAGTATGGCTCGTCTCCTCTGATTACTAGACTTGATGGTTACGGTAATGGTAATAGATCGTTGGAGTTTACAGCTACCACATTAAACTCAGTTTTAACTGATGGTTTTGTTGCAAATCCTACATATGATTATGGAAAAGGTCCGATCAATATTAAAGTAGTTGACCCATTAAACTTAGCCAATGGTTATTTCGAATGTAAATTCAGAGATTATACTGTTGGTACTTCTGGAAATGCAGCAGATACAGCTAGTTGGGTAGTCTACCGTTATGATCAAAAAGGAGGAAATTTACTAGATTCAGTTGGTTCAGAAAGAACAATAGCAAGTGATAATGAACAAATTATTCCAGAATGGGGTATTTCAGTTCAAATTTTTCAAAACAAATACTTTTTCCCTTCAGGAACTGGAAATTTAGCGGCGCGTTCAACTGATATGATTGAATCTTCTATTGAGTTTGCAGATTCTTCAAAAAGATGGTTAACAGGTGTTTCCGATAATGATGCATACTATCCAACTAACTGGGTACGTTCTGGAGATTATACACCAGATACTGATGTAGATTGTTTACCAGATGGAGCAACTTATTTAAATCCTTGTAATTATTCAGATGAACCTGGAGCAGATCCAAATCAAAAATATGAAGCTTTGTTAAATGGGACAATGGCACCACACAGATTAGTTGGATACCAATCTGACTATATGCCGCTAGCTTACTACAGATTCACAAGTAGTCCAGGTTCTGCAAAAACCAATGCATCTATTAGTTTTCTACCAAGTGTGAATATTGTTATGACAAGTGACAAAAGCTTATGGACTCGTTGTCCAGTAATTGAATTAGGTCGTAACACGAACTTAAACGTTGGTAATGCTGAACCAGGCGCAATGAGAAAAAGTCAAAGTGTAGATAAGAATGGTAACCCAGATGGAACAGGAACAGGTATGGGATGGTTCCCAGGTTATGCAGTGGATTTAGAATCAGGGGCTCGTTTATACATGGCTTTTGGTGAGAATTCATTCTTAGGTGGTGAAAATGGAGCAGACATGATTTGGAATCCAACTGATAGATTAGTAAGCAATGTTGGTACTCCTTTAATGGGAGGTATGCATCCTGTTTACGTGTTCAGTTACAAGCAAGCAACAATTAATGGTTACGTTTCTGGGTTTGATTTCCCTGCTTATATTCCTAGTGAGGCAGAAACAAACGCAACTAATTTTCTATACCAAAAATGGTTGGAGGTAGAAACAAATGATGCAACAGCAAAAAGAGAATTGTATGGAAGTCTATCTTGGATTTCTTATCCTTTAGCAAACGAGGGTTATGAAATTGATCCAATCAATGGTCTACCAACAGATGTAACTGTTAGATTGAGAATTAATAAAGAATATAAAAACTTTACTGGTTCAGGCGAAAATGGAGGTAAACCTATGTACTCATGGAATATGGACGAAATTGCAACAGTTGTTGGTTCTAAAGACCAATTGAAAGAAGCATTAGATTTGATTAATGTTGTTCCGAATCCATATTATGCTTTCTCAGAATATGAAAGAACAAGAATAGAGACAAAAGTTAAAATAACAAACCTACCTGAGAAGTGTACAGTTAGAATTTACACAACAAACGGAAAGTTGGTTAGAACATTCTTAAAAGATAGCCCTGTAACATCGCTTGATTGGGATTTAACTAATGCAAAAGCAATTCCAATCGCAAGTGGAATATATTTAATACATATAGAAGTTCCTGAAGTAGGAGAGAAAGTATTAAAATTCTTCGGTGGAATGAGACAAGTTGATTTACAAGGTATTTAATATAATTGATTAGACAGTATGAAAAGTTTAGTTCAAAAAATAGCATTAGGGCTTTCATTAGTTTCAACGCTAAATGTGTCAGCTGGAAATGAAGACAGAGTTGGTTCAGCAGGTGCTTCACATTTATTAGTGAATCCATGGGCTAGAAGTAGTGCATTAGCTGACGCAACAATAGCGAATTCGAATGGTTTAGAAGCAACATTCACTAATATTGCAGGTTTGGCATTTACTGATAAAACCCAAATTAAATTCAATTACTCTAACTGGATGGGTTCAGCAGGTATTCAATTTAATAGCGCAGGCTTAGCACAAAGAATTTCTGAATCAGATGTAATAGCTATTAGTATACAATCTATGAATTTTGGAGATATTCCAATAACAACAGTTGAAAATCCTGAAGGGAATATTGGTTTTTTCTCTCCAAGAGCGAATGTATTTAATTTAGGATATGCTCGTGAGTTTTCATCTAGTATTTATGGTGGTATTAACTTTAAAGTTATTTCAGAGAACATATCAAATATGAAGGCAAACGGTATAGCAATTGATGCAGGTATCAGATATGTAACAGGTGAAAATGATCAAATAAAATTTGGTATTGCTCTAAAAAATGTTGGACCAGTGATGCGATTTAAAGGTGATGGTTTAGCACAGCAAGTTACTTACGTTTCTACTGGATATATCGCGTCCTTAGAACAACGTTCTGCAACGTTTGAAATGCCTTCATTACTTTCGATTGGTGGTTCATATGATTTTATATTCAATGAGGTTAGTAAACTAAATTTGGCTTTAGGTTTTACCGCTAACTCTTTTATGAATGACCAATATAGAATTGGTTTAGATTATGGAATGGTAACACCAAAACTGGCATTCAATGTAAGAGCTGGATACGTTTATGAAAAAAACATTTTAAATGTAGAAAACCGTGCAAATGCCTTGGTTGGTCCAACAGCTGGATTTTCAATAGATGCTCTTGCTGGTAAAAACAAAAGCGCAATTGGTCTTGAATACTGCGCTAGATTTGCAGGTATATTTGGAACTATCCACACTATTGGTGCTACTATCAGTTTAAAATAATTTTATTACTTTTGTATAAGTCAAGAGAGCTCATTTTGGGCTCTCTTGTTTTTGTTTAATAAAATCGTAGTTATGTCACAAATAAATTATTACACAGCAGAAGGACTGCAAAAATTGAAAGACGAATTGTATCACTTGAAAACAGTTCAACGTCCTTCGATTTCTGAACAAATTGCAGAGGCAAGAGATAAAGGTGATTTATCTGAAAATGCAGAATACGATGCAGCTAAAGAAGCACAAGGCATTTTGGAGATGAAAATTTCAAAAATGGAAGCAATTGTTGCAAATGCACGATTGATTGATGAAACCCATATGGATAATTCTAAGGTATATATCCTTTCAAAAGTGAAAATTAAAAATCAATCAAATGGAATGGAATTAGAATACACTTTAGTTGCAGAAAATGAGGCTGATATTAAATTAAAGAAAATTTCTGTTGATTCTCCTATTGGTAAAGGTTTGTTAGGAAAGAAGGTAAATGATATAGCTGAAATTCAAACTCCAGCTGGAATAATGAACTTTGAAATCTTAGACATAACTAGATAATGTCCACTATTTTTAAACGAATAATTGATAAAGAAATTCCAGCATTTGTAATAGCGGAAGACGAATTTCATTTAGCTTTTCTTGACGTTAATCCATTAAAAGAAGGCCATACATTGGTTATCCCTAAAAAAGAAGTGGATTATTTATTCGACATTCAAGATAAAGATTTAGAAAATCTAATTTTGTTTTCTAAAAAAGTGGCAATTAAAATTAAATCTAAAATCCCTTGTAAGAAAATTGGAATGTCAGTTATTGGACTTGAGGTTCCGCATGCTCATATTCATTTGATTCCTATGAATTCAATTTCTGATATGAATTTTAGTAATCAAAAACTTAATTTAACTCAAGACCGAATGTTGGAGATACAAAAACTAATTAATTCTTAAAATGGTTTAATTATTGATTAAAACGAATAAATCATATTCCATGTTAAAGGTTATTTTTTCTATTCTTATTTCTTGTTTTTTAGTTTTTTCAAGTTTTTCTGCTAGCTCAGATTCTATGAATATTTTGTTCATTGGAAATTCATATACGCATATGAATGTGATGCCAAAAATTTTCGAGAAATTATGTAAAGACAAAGCCAAACCTGTATATGTGCAAATGAACACAAGAGCAGGTGCTTCTTTTTCTGTTCATGTAACAAGAGAAGATATGTTCGAAGCGATTCGTAGTAGAAAATGGGACTATGTTATTCTTCAAGGGTATTCTCGTGAATTTGCTCATAATTATGATAAAATAGATAAGGAAACACTACCATATTTAAATACAATAGTTGATTCAATTAAATCAAATAATGCATGTACAAATGTGTTATTTTATTTAACATGGGGATATAAAAATGGATATGAAGAAATTCCTGAAATGAATTCCTACGATAAAATGGCTAGTAATATTATTAATGGTTACACTTATATTAGTACATGTTACGATTTTCCTATTGTACCAGTTGGAGTAGTTTGGAGAAATATTAGATCAAAGTACCCAGATATTAATCTATATGATGCGGATGATCAACACCCAAATAAAAATGGTTCTTATCTCGCTGCTTGTACTTTTTACGCTTCCATTTTTAAAGAATCTCCAGAAGGTGCAATCACATCAACTATTGATGGGAAAACAGCAACAATTATACAAAGGGAAGCAGGGAATTATGTTTTATCTAATCTCGAAGGCTTAGGGCTAAATAAAAACTATTTTAGTATTCAATCTGAAAGAACAAATACAGGGAAATATAAATTGATGTTAAATGCAAATTATTCTCATTTGGCCACATATAAATGGGAACTTGGAAATGGGGTGGTAAAAACGGATAAAAATGTGGTTTATTATTACAAATCTCCAGGGAAATTCAAAGTAAAATTAACAGTGAATGATAACTGTGGACAGAGAGTTTATACACAGACAGTTAAATACCAAGCCCCACCAAAACCTGTAAGTAAGAAAAAATCGAAACCAACAAAAGCGGTTGATGTTAAGCGTAAAAATTAAACTTATTTGCGCCAAAAAAAGATTTTACCTAAAATAGCATTATAGAATTCTTCTAAAGGCTCTATATATTTTACCATAATAGTAAAGGAAATCATTGCAATAATTGACACACCTATTGCCGCATAAGGACTTAAATTTAGGTTAATTACATCAGGCTTTAATCCTAAACCAAATATTCCTCCATATAATATAATAACATGAATTACATAAATTGGAAGAGTATTCTGTCCAAGTTTTAAGAATAAAGGGGCTTTGACTTTGAAGTTTCCATCAATTAACATTAAGATTCCAATCAAACCAATAACTTGTCCAAATCGCATAAAGGATGTACTATTTAATTCATAGACTCCACGATTACAAAGACCAATCATTTCAGTAAATGAATCAAGTTGAACAAATATGGATTGAATAAATACATTTAAAAATAGAGCTATCAAAATAAATAGTATTCCAAACCAATTTTTTTTCGTCAGATGTTCATATTTCCGAATGATGCTTCCTGTCATTCCACCAAGTAAAACATAGCCAGAATAACGCATAAAGCTAAAATCAGAGTATTTACCGTAGAACATATTTTGAATAAACGAAGGAAATCCATTTGGCCAATAGGATGCTTTAAGTGATGTTCCAGCGATTCTCAATTCATCGGCTTGAATATATGCCTTCATTTGTGAATAGCCAATGAATACTAAAAGGGCAGCAATTAAGTAATACCAATGAATATCCCCTTTCTTTATTAAAAGATGTATTCCATATATCAAAAGTAAGAATGCAATGCCAAAAGCAATAGACTGTAAAACATGAAATGCAGCAAACCAATCCAATTGAAAAGGGGTACCATAATAAATTGATTTGATAATACTCCAAAGGTTTAATTGAATAATATACCCCCAAAATAGCAACATCGAAACACGGTTAAATCCTTTTTTTACGCGTGAATTTTGAAAAAATGGTTCTGTAGATTTAGTTCCTGTTAGTAGATAAACAAAAACTAATCCTGTTACAGTGAAGAAAAGTGGAGAGGTTAAACCATGAAGATTATGCCAAATGTTATATAAAATATAATCTTCATTTCGATATTGATTGGCTAAACCAGCTCCAGTAAAATGTCCTTCAAGCATTAAGAGTATAGCAAAACTTCTTGCCATATCTATAAATTGTAATCTAGGCTTTTTTACTATTTCAGTATTCTGTTTGTTGAGTAATATTTCTGACACTATAGCTTTAGTTTTATTTAACTTCTGAGGTGATAAAAAATTCGATACTATCTTGGAACCCTTTCACTTTTACTTTGAACATGTTTTTAGAAAGTCCCGACATAGTTTGCGTATCGACGACAAAAGTAACAATTGCACTTGATTTAGGTGCTACTTTGATTGAACTGAAACTTGCTTGAATCGAAGGGTCTTGATTATCCAATTCTAGCTCAATAGATTCAGTACTGATATTTTCAATTTTGAATGATCCTGTTATTTTATTACCTTTTTTAACTTCGCCGGCAGTAAAAATTGGGTTTAAACTTTCGATTGGAAATGGAACTTCACCTTTATCAAAACTAACGTTTTCAATCTGAATTTTTCTTTCTATTCCAGCTTCTTTAGAAAAAACAGAGTTACTTTGATTTTTAACATCATCACTTGTAGTTTGATTGGCAGTATATTCTCCAAAAGGGACAATTGCAAAAATCAATTTCCCACCATTTTTTGCTTTTCCTTGAATGTATTGTTTGAACTCGCCATTATTCGTTTCATTGAAATAATTGGTTAATGACGAAATTCTTCTTTTAGTTAAGTTTACATTATAAGCTGTTTTCGCAACCGGACTTGCAAATCCTTTGATGGTAAGTGTAACAACAGAACCATTCTTCAATTCTTGCAAAATCATATCCGTAAATGAAATTAAATCAGCAGCACCTTTATCTACGTTTTTTTGAAAGAATTCATCAAGGTCGCGTTGCTTTTTTGAGGCTTCGTCTTGTGGAAGTCCTTTTGCAACCTCGGTTTTATATAATGAGTAACGTTCTTGGTATAATTTATAGGTATTAATGTAGTTTTGTTTTGTAACTGTTGCCATCGATGAAGCATCTGGTTCATCGTTTCTGAAATATAGTGTCACAGGAAGTTTTTCTTTAATTCGCTTTTGGAATTCTGTATCTTTTTTCGTTTCTACTTCTGTTTTTGTCTCCGTTTTCGTTTCCGTTTTAATTTCGGCAATTTCAGGAGCTTTTTTTGGTGGGAAAATCGCAAAAATATCACTACAGCAAGTTGGATTTTTTGAATAATAACTTCCTATTCGATTAGACGAAACATAAACAGTATCTTTATGTTTGAAATAATATTGGTCATTCGCAGGACTATTTATTGGTAAACCAGCATTTGTTGGAGTAGCAAATTTATTTCCGTTTATTTTAGAGTAAAACACATCTGTTCCACCAAATCCATAGTGCCAAGAAGATGAAAAGTAAAGTTTATTCTCAATAGTATCCATCCAAGGACTTAATTCATTGTCGATAGAATTTATGGCACTTACGTTTGTTATTGCTTTGAAACGATTTTCTCCTTCAGGAAAAGCATACCAAATATCCAAACCACCTTTCGTTCCTTCTCTATCTGAAGCAAAAAATAGTACTTCTTCCCCGTTTAATTTAGAAATTAAAGGCATCGTATTATTTGTTCCAAATGGATTTATTTCTTGTTTCAATGAATCAATTTTCGACCATTTTCCATTGTTGTAATTTGCAACCATAATTTTACAACGATAATTGTAGCCTTCATCTTCACAAGCACTGAAATAGAATTTCTTCCCATCTAGCGAAAAGGAGCCATTTCCAGTGTTTAGTTTTTGAATTATTAATTCTTGGATTTGTTTGTTAGCTTCAAACTTCTCATTTTTTATATCTGAAGAGTATAACTTAGTTTTATAATTCTTAGAATAAACTTCTTGTGTTGCATCTTTTGTGGAGTCTGCTCTTAAGGAGGAGAATATAAGTTTATTATCTCGAATTGAATGTCCAAACTCTGCATCATAAGAATTAACGGTCAAAGGCAATCTTTTCATTGGCTGTGCAGTATCTGAATAATTTTTTAAAGCCCAAGCACAAGCATCCACTTCTTGAATTGATTTTTTATAGTAATAATCGTATTCACCACCAGCAAAACGCTTTTTGGCAAGTTTCAATGTTTCAAATGCTCTACTATAATTTCCATTTTGCTTTTGCATTAATCCTAAATACAGTATGCTCGCCGGGTATTTTTCTTCTACATCTTTTGCATAAACAAGTGCGTAATATTTTTCAGCTTGGACATAATCCTTATAAGCTCGTTGTGTTTCGGCAAATTTCCAAGTAAGTTCAAGCGAATTTGAATCCTGTGCCAGAGCTTGTTTGTAATATTCAAGTGCGTAGTAATAATCTCCTTTTTTATATTGCTCGTCGGCAAATGAAACGATTTGTTTAAGTTTCGCTTGGGAGAAGATTTGAAAACTGAAAAAAACAAACAGAAAAACTAAATGTAATCTGGACATACACGGTGAATGATTTTTTTTGGTTTAAATGTACGGATGATGTACCTAACTGCGATTTCTAAACCTCCTCTAGCGTTGCTGGCTGGAACCAATTTCGAAAAATTAATGTCATAGCTAACGCCTACAAAAAAATCTTTATAGTCATATCCAAAAGTAAGGTAAGCGGCATCTCTATTTCGATACCATACGCCGCCGTATAAAGCTTGGTAAATTTTTGTGTTGGATGTTACGTAATATTTCGCTGAACCTCCAAGTAATAATTCTCTGTATTTTCCTTGATTATTGAATTGTAAACTTGGAACAGCATCCCATTTGCGGTTGATTTTAAATGTACCCTTAGCAAAAATGGTAAAGCGAATATCTCGTTGAATTTTTTCAGTATAAAATCCTTGATTTGGACGATTTAAATTGTAAATTCCAAAGCCAGAAAGCACTTTAAAGCGTTCGTTTTTTCGCCATTCATACAAGGAACCTACACCAATGGAAACGTTAGTTTTGCGGTCGCTTTGGTAGTTTTCATTTGTTGCCGCTGAAGGATTAAAAATGTAACCGTTATACTGACTGTCAAAATATAAAGCATCCCAATTAATTTGTCGGTGATTCATTCCAAAATTTATTCCCGGACGAATGGTGTGTGTGGAGTCTTTGGTGAGTTTAAACAACCGTGAAACATTTCCTTGAACCTCAACGGTTCTGAATGTCCCATCACCAGCTTGATCGTGAAAAAGCAATAGACCAACGCCATAATTCTTAAATTTTGCATCAGCAGACATTGAAAGTGTACTGAATGGAACAGTAACACTTCTCCATTGGTCGCGATAATTAGCTATAAAACGATAGTCACCATCAAAATGTCCAGCTTGACCAGGGTTTTGAAATAATTGGTTATCATTAAATTGTGACCAATGTATGTCTTGACCAAAGCTTATTTGGAAAAAGGATAAAACGAGAATGGAGAGCAGTATTCGTTTTGCCATTTCTTAGATTAGTGAACTAAGTTACAAAAAATATTGAAAAAAGCAATTGTTACGGATTTGTTAAGGATAAGGGAATTATTTTTCCTTTCATAAATTTATGAGCATTGTTGGTAAAATCGGAAATGTATTCACTAACCTGTTTTGGATTTAAAGGCGCCTGATAACCTGGAAAAGCTTCTTCTAACATTTCTGTTTGAACAGAGCCAAGACATAAGCAATTCATCGCTATTGTTGATGCTTTGTATTCTTCGGAGAATAATTCTGTGAAACTACACAAGGCAGCTTTCGAAGTTGAGTAAGCGCTAAGTCCAGTAAATTTCATTGAGCCTTGAAATCCACCCATCGAACTAATATTAACAATGTGCGAATTTTCTGGATTCAAAAATGGGATGATTGCTTGTACAGTTTCAAACACACCAAACAAATTGATTTGATAAGATTTTTGAAGTTCTTGACTTGTAATTTCTTCAAAAGGTTTGTTTACCAAAAATCCAGCATTGTTAATCAAGTAATCAATTTTTCCAATGGATGAAAACAGTTTTTCAGCTTGGACTCTAACATCGTTTTCTAAATCAAATTCAAAGCATTTAACGGAAGATAAAACTCCAAAATCCGTTTGCATTTTTTCTAAATTTCTAGACAATGCAAAAACTTCAAACCCCTTTCTTTGGGCAAAATTTTCTACCAATGCTTTGCCTATTCCTCGACTTGCACCAACTATAACTACTTTCTTAGTCGTCATAACTCAAAGAAACTGTTGAACTTTGTGGGATTGATTGGCAAGTCAATACATAACCTTTGGCAACTTCTTCGTCAGTTAGAGAATAATTGAGTTTCATTGCAACTTCACCTTCTAGAACTTTTGCTTTGCAAGAAGAACAAACGCCGCCTCGACACGAATAAGGAACATCTAAACCTGATTTTTCAACTTGTTCTAATATAGTTCCACCGGGCACTTGCATATCAAAAGAAGTTACTTCATGGTCAAGCATTACTTTGATATGACTTTTCCCTTTAAAGTTCATTTCTTTTTTGGTAGTATTAACGGCTGTTGGAGTTGTAAATAATTCAAACTTAATTTTTGAATCTTGAACTCCGAAAAATTTTAATACTTCTTTTGTAGAATGAATCATATCTTCAGGCCCACAAATGAAAAAACAATCTGCTTTTAATAATTCAAGATTTTGTTTTATTTCAGAAGTAAAATTTTCTTTGTCAATGCGACCTTTTTTGTAACCTTCTTTCGTTTCTTGGCTCAAATACAAAGTTGGTGTCACATTGCTTAATGACTTTATTTCTTGAACAAAAATAGATTTGTCAACAGTTTGATTTCCGTAAAATAAAGTCAATTTCCCATTAGTTTCTAAGCTTTTCGCAATCGAAAGAATAGGAGTAATTCCGCTTCCAGCAGCGATTGCAACAACATTTTTCTGTCCTTCACTTAAATGAAATCCACCTTCTGGTTTAGAAATATGAATGATGTCTCCATTTTTAGCATCTGCATTAAACCAATTTGAAACAAGACCATTGTCAATAGCTTTAACGGCAATAGAAAGAGGTTCATTTTTACCACTACAAATAGAGTAGGAGCGACGTTGATTTTTACCTTTAAGGAATACTTCTACATTGATGTATTGACCTGCAGTAAAATCAAAGGTAGATTTTAACTCACTTGGAATATCAAAAGTAACCTTAACAGATTCTTTAGTAAGTCGCGTAATTTGAATTTTTACTTCATGAAAGCCCTTGCTTCCTTTAGGTTTAAATTCTTTCTTTTTAAATATGTCAAAAAACCCCATGTATTAATCGTCAAATGATATTAATAATTTCTCACTTGTTGGATGTGCTTGACAAGTAAGTATATATCCGTTTTCAACCTCGTCAGGCATTAATGCATAATTCACATCCATTTTCGCAGAACCTTCCATTATTTTTGCTTTGCACGTGCAACAAACACCGCCTTTGCATGCGAAAGGTAAGTCTGCACCAGCTTCTTGTGCTGCATCTAAAATTGTTTTCCCATTCGAATCCAATTCGAAATCAATGACATCTCCATCTAGAATTATCTGAACTTTGGAATCAAACGAAGGAGATTGATTAGCAATTTCTGCTGCTGTTTTTTCTTTTTTAACGTTGGTAGCGAATAATTCAAAATGAATATTTTTCGAATCGACACCATTTTCAATTAGTGATTCACGAACATTTAAAATCATTTGCTCTGGACCGCATATAAACACTTCGTCAATTGATTGATTTCTTAAAAAAGCATTGAATAATTCGCCACATTTTTCCTTGTCGATGCGTCCTTTTTGGATTTTATTTCCCGGGCTTTCACGTGAGAAAACATGAATGATGCGAATACGATTTAAATATTTGTTTTTTAATGCCTCTAATTCTTCTCTAAATATTACACCATAAAATCCTTTATTACCGTAAAACAATGTAACATCTCCATCTTCTTCCTCTAAAATAGTTTTTGCAATTGAAAAAATAGGAGTAATTCCACTTCCTGCTGCATACAATACATATGACTTTTTACTATTTTTTGTCGTACTCAACTTAAAATTTCCTGTAGGAGTCATCACCTCAAGCGTATTTCCAACCTTCAAAGATTTATTTGCATAAGTTGAAAACACACCATTTTCTATTTGTTTTACTGCCACACGCCATTCATTTTCAAATGGAGAAGAACAAAGTGAATAAGATCTCCTGATTTCCTCGTTGTTTATTGAAGTTTTCAGTGTTAAATACTGCCCGGATTCATATTTGTATTCAGTAATCAATTCTTCTGGTATATCAAATGAAATGGAAACAGCATCTTTTGTTTCTTTTCTGATGTCCTTAATTGTAAGCGTGTGAAATTTAGGGGTCATTACTCGAATTTTAATGCGTCAAAGATAAACATTTGAATGAATTATATGTTTTCGTAAGTGGGTTAACTTTTATGATTTACATCATATTTTAGCCCCTCAAATTTTAGTTATATTTGTCAAATAATCATTGCTTATGAAAGTTTTAGAAACAACTGATCTTGAACAAAAATTTCAAGATAAAATTGATCGAGAGGTTAAAATTGAACCAAATGATTGGATGCCCGATGCTTATAGAAAAACATTAATTAGACAAATGTCTCAACATGCGCATTCTGAGGTTGTAGGAATGTTACCTGAAGCTAATTGGATTACACGTGCACCGAATTTGAGAAGAAAAGCTGTTTTGTTAGCAAAGGTTCAAGATGAAGCTGGTCACGGCTTATATTTATACAGCGCAACTGAAACTTTGGGTGCTGATAGAGAAGCAACAATTGATGATTTACATTCAGGAAAAGCTAAATATTCTTCTATTTTTAATTACCCAGCACTTTCTTGGGCTGATATTGGTGCAATTGGATGGCTAGTTGACGGTGCTGCAATTATGAATCAAGTTGCTTTGTGTCGTTGTTCTTACGGCCCATACGCTCGTGCAATGGTTAAAATCTGTAAGGAAGAATCCTTTCACCAACGTCAAGGTTATGAATTGTTAACGACATTAGCACAAGGAACTCCAGAACAAAAAGAATTGGCTCAAGATGCTTTAAATCGTTTTTGGTGGCCAGCCTTAATGATGTTTGGACCAAATGATGATGAATCTCCAAATTCTGCTCAATCAATGAAGTGGAAAATCAAACGTTTATCAAATGATGAGTTGCGTCAGAATTTTATCGATGCAACGGTTCCACAAGCTGAATTGATTGGTTTAAAAGTTCCAGATGAAAATTTGAGATGGAATGAAGAAACTGGTCATTACGATTTCACACCAATTAATTGGGATGAATTTTGGCAAGTAGTAAATGGAAATGGACCTTGTAATAAACAACGTGTTGATGCAAGAAGAAAAGCAAAAGAAGAAGGAATGTGGGTGAGAGAAGCAGCTTTGGCATTTGCAGAAAAAAGAAAGAAAAAACAAACAGCATAATCACATCAAAATCATCAATCATGTCAACAAAAGAATGGCCTCTTTGGGAGGTTTTTATCAGAAGTAAACAAGGTTTAAATCACAAACACGTTGGAAGTTTGAGGGCAGCGGATTCAACTATGGCTCTGGATAATGCAAGAGATGTTTACACGCGCCGTTCGGAGGGAATTAGTATTTGGGTTGTGGAATCAAATCATATTCATGCAAATGATCCAGCTGATGCAGATGCTTATTTCGAACCTTCTGATACAAAAATTTTCCGTCATCCTACTTTTTACGAAGTTCATGAAGGAATCAAACACATGTAATTTATGAAAAACGAAGCTTTATTTCGCTATTTACTTCGGTTAGGAGACGATAGTTTATTTCTTGGTCAACGTTTATCTGAATGGTGTGGTCATGGTCCAATCCTTGAAGAAGATATCGCAATGACAAACATCTCTTTAGACTTAATTGGTCAAGCAATGAGTTTGTTAGATTATGCAGGTGTAATCGAAGGAAAGGATAGAAATTGTGATAAACTTGGATTGTTGCGCTATGAGAAAGAATACGTAAATGTACTTTTAGTGGAGCAACCAAACGGTGATTTTGGGGATACAATGATGCGTCAATTCTTGTTCGATGCTTTCCGTAAACCATTATACGAAAGACTTGTTAATTCTTCTGATAAACAATTGGCAGCAATTGCAGATAAATCTTTAAAAGAAACACGATACCACTTAAAACATTCTTCTGAATGGGTGATTCGTTTAGGTGACGGAACTGAAGAGTCTCATGATCGCGTTCAAAATTCACTAAACACTTTATGGCGCTACGCTGACGAATTATTCTATACCGACGAGGTTGAAAATGAATTAATAGCAAGTGGAATTTTACCAGATTTATCAGGAATCAAGGCTGAATGGGAATCCACTGTAAAGTATGTTTTTTCTGAAGCGACTCTTGAAATTCCAACAAATAATTGGAAATTTGAAGGAGGTCGTAAAGGTCGTCATTCTGAGCATTTTGGTCATTTGTTGTCAGAGTTACAGTATATGCAACGAGCATATCCAAACATGGAATGGTAAGCAAAGAGCAAATTTATAATTGGCTTGAAGAAGTTAGCGACCCGGAGATTCCGGTGCTATCGGTAATTGATTTGGGCGTTGTTCGCGACGCCCAAATTATTGATGGAGAGTGGTTAATAACAATTACTCCAACTTACAGCGGTTGTCCAGCTATGAAAACAATGGAAGAAGATATTCTTTCGAAATTAAAAGATAAAGGAATTGATTCTGCTCGCGTAGAATTAGTTTTAGCTCCTGCTTGGAGTACAGATTGGCTTTCGGAAAACGGAAGAATCAAATTACGCGAGTATGGTATTGCACCACCTGAACATGAAGTAGATAAAAGTGTACTATTTGCGGAACCAACCGTTGTTCCGTGTCCAAAATGTCATTCTAGAAATACAAGAATGGTCAGTCAATTCGGAAGTACAGCATGTAAAGCATTGTATCAATGCAATGACTGTCAAGAACCTTACGATTATTTTAAGTGCTTGAAGTAGAAAAGGAAGTTAATTGCATAAAAAATTATCCTTAAAGTCAATTTTAAAACCAAAAATTAAAAGTCTAATTGATGTTTTTTTAGTTGTAGTTCTAAAGCTAAAAGTTTAACATTAATTTCAATTATAATTTATATAAACAGCTTCAAATTAGCGTAACTTCGAGAGCCGAAAAAAAACTATTATTCGGATTATTCTTTCTTTTAATTTTCTGTATATGTATAGGTTAGCTGCAATTTCTGTTTTAGTGATAGTGTCATTTTTTAGTAAAGCCAATTCTAAATTACTGTCAGCCGATTCAAGTGAGAATAGTTATCTTGTAAGTATAACAGCGAAGAAATCGTTTACTAAAAAAGAATTGAGTAAAGTATGGAAAGAAGCAGCCATTCCAAAAATGATTATGCCCATCAAATTTGGATTTGAGGTATTTGATATTACTTACAAAACAAAATGGCATGATGGCTCAACTGTTTTAGCTTCAGGAATGGTTTTTATACCCAAAAACACTAACAAATTTGTTCCATCAGAGCTAATTTATTTGCATGGAACCAAAATAAGTAAATTAAGAACTATTAATCTCAAAATTGGAGAGCAATCCATTTGTGCCGGATTTGCAGCTGAAGGTTATGTGGTTGCTTTCCCTGATTATGTTGGGCTAGGAAATGGAGAACGTTTTCATTTGTATCAACACGCAGGAACAGAAGCACAAGCAGGAATTGATATGATGCGAGCTGTTCATGAATTGATGAGGCAAAATAATGTAAAAACAGACAATCGACTTTTTATAACAGGTTATTCGCAAGGTGGGCATGCCGCAATGGCAATGCATAAAATGATACAAGAAAAATACAGTAAAGAGTTCAATGTAGCTGCTTCGTCTCCAATGTCTGGTGCTTACGATATATCTGGCGTTCAAAGTAAATGTATGTTTGAAAAATATGCTTTTCCAAGTTATTTACCCTACTTGTTACGTTCTTATGATGAAGTATATGACTTATTTGAAGAAGATTTTACTACTTTATTCAAAGCTCCATACGATACTGTTGTTGCCAAATACTATAATGGAGATTTTGATATTTGGGATATAAATCCTTTGATGCCAGAAGTTCCAGTAACAATGCTAAAAGAGGAGTATGTAACAAAATACATTTCTAGCAATCCTGAAAAATTACAAAGAGTTTTGAAAGATAACGATGTATTTGATTGGAAACCAGAAGCACCAATGCAACTGTGTTATTGTCAGTCAGATGAACAAGTAAATTACATTAATGCTTTTGTTGCATATGATAAAATGAAAGCAAATGGAAGTAAACTTGTTCGTAAGCAATCAGGAGGGAAACGTTTCGATCATTTTCAATGCTCCGTTTTTTCTAGTATGAATACCAAATTTTTCTTCAACACGATTCGGAAAGGAAGTAAAAATGGAAGAAAAGGTTATCCAGTTAAAAGAAGTATAATTTGGTTATCAAAAACGATTGCTCCTGGTTATTATATTAAAAAGTACAATGTTGCTAACATGGAAAAATTGATGGGAGAATAGTTTTTATGAAATTCAAAGATGATTCCCAATCTACAAATTGCTTGTATTTTCAGGTTAAAAAGCAAATAGAATAATGAATTTCTTCTTTTGTTAAATAGTTACTTTTCGGAATAACTTTTGAGTCTAGTTCAATTTTAAACTGCTCCAGATTTTCGCACTTTTCTCCAACTCTAGATTTATTCCGACTAGAAGGAGGAGTCGTTCTTTAGTTACCTAAAAATTAATACTGATAAATAAAATTTATGGCTTTAATTGATGTTAGATTCTTTGAAAGAATCCATAATTTTATTCAACTTAATAAAGGGAAAGTTATGGACAATCATTTATTTTTTAATCAAAAAAAGCCGCTACAAATTGTAACGGCTTCTCTTAATTAGTTAGAAAATACTATGCTTCTTCTTCCTCATCATCGTCATCATCTGCACCTTTAACAGCACCACGAGCCATTTTAACAGAAACAACAACTGCGTTTGCAGGATCCAAAATAGTAACTCCTGGAATTTCGATATTCTTAACACGAATAGACATTCCGATTTTCAATTTAGCGATATCCAAAGTGATTGCATCTGGTAAATCTCCAGGTAAACCAACACATTGTAAGTTTCTGAAAACTGTCATTAATTTACCACCGGCCAAAACACCACGTGCTGAACCTGTCAATCTAACTGGTAATTTAACACGAACTTTTTTAGAATCGCTCAACTCTAAAAAGTCAACATGCTGAATAGTATCTTTTGTTGGATGTTGTTGAAGTTCTTGGATAATTCCAGTTACTTTTTTACCATCAAGATCTAATTCTACTTGAAATACTTCTGGAGAGTAAACAATTTTGTCTAACTCTGTTCTTTTTACAGCAAAGTGTGTTTGTGTACCTTGACCGTAAATTACACACGGAACCATGCCTGCGTTTCTTAAGCTAGCAGCGTCCTTTTTCCCTACGTTCGATCTAAGCGAACCGCTCAATTGTGCTTTTTTCATTTATTATTTATTTTAAGATATTACAAAATGTGAACTGATTGACTCATTGTTAACCAGTCTTTTAATTACGTCCCCAAATAAGTCTGCAACAGATATCATTCTTATTTTTGAACTTTCTCCTTTTAAAGGAATCGTGTTTGTTACTACTAATTCTGTCAAGGAAGAATTATTAATGCGCTCATAAGCTGGGCCACTTAATACTGCATGTGTGCAAAATGCTCTCACACTTTTTGCGCCTTTTTCTATTAATAAATCTGCTGCCTTTGTTAAAGTTCCTGCGGTATCACACATGTCATCGATAATGATAACATCTTTTCCGTTTACATCACCGATAACTGTCATCTCAGCCACTTCATTTGCTTTCTTGCGGTTTTTATGACACAATGCCAATCCACAATTTAAACTTTTTGCATACGAATTTGCACGCTTAGCTCCTCCAACATCTGGCGCTGCAATTACTAAGTTTTCTGTGTCTAATTTTTGAATTTCTTTTAAAAACAATGTAGAAGCATATAAATGATCTACTGGAACTTCAAAAAATCCTTGAATTTGATCTGCGTGTAAATCCATTGTCATGATTCGGTCAACACCAGCAGCCATCAACATATTCGCAATCAATTTTGAACCAATTGCAACACGTGGTTTGTCTTTTCTGTCCTGACGAGCAAAACCAAAATAAGGAATAACTGCGATGATTTTTCGAGCAGAAGCTCTTCTTGCAGCATCAATCAAAAGCAACAACTCGAATAAATTCTCTGTTGGAGGCATTGTTGATTGTACAATAAATACATCTTGTCCACGTACAGTTTCTTCAAATGATGGTTGAAATTCTCCGTCACTGAACACTGTCACTTTCACATCACCAAGAGGATTACCGTAGTGGGATGCTATGCTACTCGCTAAGTCTTTTGACTCTCTACCTGCAAATATTTTTACGCCCACGTTGATAAAAGTTAGAAATAATGAGGCGCAAAGATAATCAAAATTTGATGGCAACCAACCTAAATTCGTGCTTAAATCGAGCAAATGTTGGAATATTGTGTTTTAGATGTAGCAATTAAAGTAATTTTGCACCAATGAAAGAGAAAAAATCTTTGAATTTATCTTTGTTCGGACGTCTTGTTCGCTATGCGATTCCTTATAAAAGTTACTTTATAATTTCAGTTTTTTGCATCGTTTCTCTTTCTATTCTTGGTCCCCTTCGCCCTTATTTTATTGGTGAAATGGTAGATAAATACATCATCAAAAGTCAGAATGAATCGATGTTGCTCTTTTGGGCATTGGTGATTGTGGGTATTTTGATACTCGAAAGTATTTTACAATTAACGGCTTCTTACTTCTCTAATCTGTTAGCGCAATCTGTTATTCGAGATTTGAGAGGTAAAATATTTAAACACCTACTTTCCTTTCGAATGCGCTATTTTGATAAAACTCCAATTGGCGCAATTGTAACACGTGTAGTTTCTGATTTGGAAGCAATCACCGAGGTTTTTTCTGCTGGATTAATGGATATTTCTGGAGATTTAATTTCCTTGATTTTCATTTTATCACTGATGTTTTTCAATAATTGGGAACTTTCTTTAATGACGTTGATTCCGATTCCATTATTGATAATTGCCACTCGCATTTTCGCCAGAGCAATGCGCGAATCGTTTCAGTTGGAAAGAGCCCAAGTTACTAAACTCAACACTTTTGTGCAAGAACGACTGACAGGAATGTCCATTGTGCAACTTTTCAATAGACAAGAGCAAGAGTTTGAAAAATTCCAAGAAATAAACAAAGGTCACCGTCAAGCACACGTTAATGCTGTTTGGGCCAACTCTATCTTTTTTCCTGTTGTAGAATTGTTGAGCTCACTTTCGATTGCCTTTTTACTAGTTTGGGGAGCCTTGAATGTAAGTGGAAAATCAAATGCAGAAATCCGAGAAATGTATGGACAAATTATCGCCTTCACGCTTTGGATTTATCAATTGTATCGACCGATTCGTCAGTTGGCAGATAAATTCAATATTCTACAACGAGGTACGGTAAGAGCTGAACGAATTTTTGAAGTTTTAGATCAACAAGAAAATGTACAAGATACTGGCTCTGTTCAATCTTATAATTTCGATCAAGATATTCATTTTAAAAAGGTGTCTTTTGCTTACAATAATGAAGATTACGTATTGAAAGATATTGATTTAGTGATTAAAAAAGGTCAAACTGTTGCTTTTGTTGGGGCAACTGGTGCAGGAAAATCAACAATTGTAAATTTGTTAGGACGTTTTTATGAATACCAAAAAGGTGAGATTTTAATTGGCGATAAAAACATCAATGAATTAGAATTAAACTACTTGAGAAGCAATATTGCAATCGTTCTTCAAGATGTGTTTTTATTTTCCGATAGTATTTTAAATAATATAACCCTCGGCGACCCAAGCATTACTAAAGAAGCAGTGATTGAAGCTGCAAAAGCGGTTGGTGCCCATGAATTTATTTGCCGTTTACCGAATGATTATGAATATCAAATTGGAGAAAGAGGTGGCGTTTTATCTGTGGGGCAACGTCAATTACTTGCTTTTATTCGCGCTTATGTTTACAATCCTCACATTCTAATTTTAGATGAAGCGACTTCAAGTGTGGACAATGAATCGGAGGAAATGATTCAAAAAGCAACCGAGAAACTGACGAAAGGAAGAACTTCAATTGTTATAGCGCATAGATTATCAACAATTCAACAGGCGGATTGCATTGTTGTATTAGATAAAGGAAGAATAATTGAAATAGGAAGCCATCGCGAATTAGTTCAAAAAGGCGGATATTATCACAAATTGTACGAGATGCAATTTTTTAACAAAGAAAATAATGAAACGATTTAAAATAGGGGGAGTTCCGGAGCATTTTAATTTGCCTTGGAAACTGGCGATTGAAGAACGAAAACTGGTTGATTTGGGCGTTGAGTTGCATTGGTCGGATATGACAGGAGGAACAGGACAAATGATTAAAGGCTTGCAAACAGGTACTTTGGATATCGCTGTTTTACTTACCGAAGGAATAACAAAATCAATTTTGCAAGGATTGAATGCAAAAATACTGACTGTTTATGTCACAACACCTTTATGTTGGGGAATACACGTACCTTACAACTCTGATATTCAAACTGTAAAACAATTAGAAAATCAAACATTTGCAATTTCTCGTGAAGGTTCAGGCTCGCATTTGATGACTTATGTACGAGCAAAGCAAGAAGGTTGGAATTTAAAAAATCTAAAGTTTAACGTTGTTGGTGATGTTTACGGTGGACTTTGGGCTTTAGAAAACAATCAAGCACAAGGATTTCTGTGGGAAAAATACACGACCTATCCTTTTACAGAACAAAAAAAATGTCGTTATATTGATGAGGTTGTAACTCCTTGGTCTTGTTTTGTAATTGCTGTTCGTTCAGAACTTTTAGAAGGAAATGAAGCCTTGTTAAAAACGGTTTTTGAACGAGTTCATCAAGAAGCAAAAGCTTTAAAAGAAAATCCAAATGCTGCTGAAATTATCGCTTGGAGATACAATTTAAAACTAGAACAAACGAAAAGATGGTTAAGCGAAACAGATTGGAATTACGATAATTCATTGATGAAAGATAGCATTGAAAATGTGGTAAATACCCTCGAATCTTTGGAATTAATCTCCGCTGTCGAAAAAGAGAATTGGGAGGAGAAGGTTTTTTAATTAGTTAAAAGAGAAAAGTTAAGAGTGTAGTATTTTACAACATTTAGGAGAAAATTGTAGTTCCAATTATTGTCGAGATAAAAAGTGATTCGCAATGATGATTCGATTACTATTTACTATAAAGTGCTGAATTCAAGCGACAAATGCAACTTTTGGGTTAAACAATAATTTTTCCATTA
>CAZDKE010000031.1:0-6196 GCA_964506255.1 uncultured Lishizhenia sp.
GCAAGCAAAACAAGCACTGACTTTAAAGTAAATTTACAACCTTCAAAAAGGCGATTACGTGACGCACATCGATCACGGAGTTGGACAATTTTCGGGTTTAGAAACGATTGATGTCAACGGAAAACCACAAGAAGCAATTCGTTTGGTTTACAAAGATGGCGACGTGTTGTACGTTGGAATTCACTCCTTACACCGCATTTCAAAATTCACAGGAAAAGACGGTTCCGTTCCGAAAATGAATAAATTGGGTACACAAACGTGGAGTACCTTAAAAAATAAAACGAAGAAGAAAATCAAGGAGTTAGCCTTCGATTTGATTCAATTATACGCCAAACGCAGAAGTCAACCGGGCTTTGCTTTTACACCTGATACGTATTTGCAAAACGAGTTGGAAGCATCGTTTATGTACGAAGATACGCCCGACCAAAACAAAGCAACACAAGATGTGAAAAAGGATATGGAAGCTTCCCGTCCGATGGATCGATTGGTCTGTGGAGACGTTGGTTTTGGTAAAACGGAAGTGGCGATGCGTGCAGCGTTTAAAGCTGTTACGGATAGCAAACAAGTGGCAGTTTTGGTACCGACAACCATTTTGTCGATGCAACATTACCGCAGTTTCAAAGAGCGATTGAAAGATTTTCCGTGTACAGTGGACTACATCAATCGTTTTAAAAGTGCCAAAGATACCACCGAAACCTTGAAAAAATTAGCCAACGGCGAAATTGATATTTTGGTGGGAACGCATGCCATTGTTGCCGATCGTGTCAAATTCAAAGACTTAGGTTTGATGATTATCGACGAAGAGCAGAAATTTGGCGTTGCTGTAAAAGATAAATTGAAAACGATTCGTACGTCGGTTGATACATTGACCTTGACCGCAACTCCGATTCCAAGAACTTTGCAGTTTTCGTTGATGGGCGCACGCGATTTGAGCATTATCAACACGCCACCGCCGAACCGTCAACCTGTTTTGACTGAAATCGTTTCTTTTGATGAAGAGCTATTGCGCGATGCCATTTCGTATGAAGTAACGCGTGGTGGACAAGTCTTTTTTGTCAACAATCGTCTTTCGAATATCCGAGAGATTTCTGGAATGATTTCGAGATTGTGTCCTGGTGTTCGTGTGGGAATTGGCCACGGACAAATGGACGGAAAACAGTTGGAAAAAGTGATGTTGGATTTCATCGAAGGACGTTACGATGTCTTGTTAGCGACGACGATTATCGAATCGGGAATTGATATTTCTAACGCAAATACTATTATCATCAACGACGCACAAAACTTTGGATTGAGTGATTTACATCAGTTGCGAGGTAGAGTAGGGCGAAGCAATAAAAAAGGATTTTGTTACTTGATTGCGCCAAAATTCAGTGTGATGACTTCCGAGGCGCGCAAACGTTTGGAGGCTTTGGTACAATTCTCTGATTTGGGTTCAGGATTCAACATTGCGATGAAAGATTTGGACATTCGAGGCGCAGGAAATATGTTGGGTGGCGAACAAAGCGGATTCATTTCTGAAATTGGCTTTGAGATGTACCAAAAAATCCTCAACGAAGCGATGCAGGAATTGCGTGAAAGTGAGTTCAAAGAATTATTCGACGACCGCCAGACCGATTCGTTCCATTCGTTTGTGCAAGATTGCATTTTCGAAACCGATATGGAAGTCCGAATTCCAGACAATTACGTGAACAACGTTGCCGAGCGTTTGAGCTTGTACCAAGAATTAGACAACTTGAAAAACCAAGAAGAATTGGAAGCTTTCGCCACACGTTTGAAAGACCGTTTTGGTCCTGTTCCGAAGGAAGTTAAAGAATTGTTGTTCTCGTTTCAGTTGCGTTGGTTGGCACAAGAAATGGGCTTGGAGCGTTTGGTCATTAAATCTGGTAAAATGGTCGGTTATTTTATTGCCAATCCACAATCGCCGTTCTTTGAAACAGAAACATTCACCACACTTCTGAACCGCATAATCACCATCGGACAAGGTTACCGCTTGGTGCAGCAAAACGAAAAATTACGCTTGGTAATTGAGCCCGTAAAACACATTAAAGATGCTTTTGAGAAATTGGGAGTTTTGGTGGGGTAGTTTTTTATATTTAGCTAATGACAGAAAACCAGCATAAAAAAAATCAGGAAACGGCATAGGAATTGTTGCAGCACTTGGAGTTGCTATTGGAATGGCTTATGGTGTTTCGTCAAAAAAATACGCTCAAAGCATTGCAATGGGATTGGCACTTGGTGGGACTTTCGGAGCAATATTTGACACCATCAAAAACAAAAAATAATTCGGTTACAATAGTTCATTCGCTCCATTCACCAATTCAGATTAATCAAAAATTTTCCTTTTAGTCATCTTTTATTTTTGAAGGTCTACATCCCAATATTCACATTGACAACTTCTTAACATTGGAATCATCTTTTTAAAATAAATATCTTAAAACGGATAGTTTCTCTAAAATCGTTTTTTCAAGTTGAATATCCATTTTCTCAGATTCAATTTTTCTTGCTTCAAAAGATGCTAGGGTGTTTAACAGGATATTTTCTGTTTGATTTGGATAATTTACTTGAATTGATTGTCCTTGGCTTAACCATAAATTGATCGTTCTATGATGTGCTAAATTTAGACTTTCAAGAACCGTGACACCCATTTTTTCAAGTACAGCGGCATTACAATGTTGTTCATATTGACCTTTCATTGGGATCACCATTAATTTCTTTTTCAAATACAACGCTTCAGCTGGCAATTCGAAACCCGCTCCGCACAAAACGCCTTTGCAATTGATTAAATGTTTCTGAAAATTTTGTTGGTCTATCGGATGAAAAGTTACGTTACTTATGGTATTTTCTGAAAGTGTGTATTTCGAAAAAACTTCCCATTTAACTGGAAATAATTGAAGAAATCGAAGAATTACATCATCGTGAAATGCAGGAAGATAAACAGTGTAATAGTCTTGATTTTGAGTTTCACTATTTTGTAAGGCTCCGCGAATAACCGGAGTATAAATGTTATCATCAAAAGCATCGAAATGAAAACCAACTTTATGTTTCGTGGGGCAATTGTGATTGAGTATGTATTTTCCAATTCTATTATTTACAGATGTTTTAGGAGAGTTTGGGTGAATAACCCCCGCTTGATGACTCATTTCTATACATGGAATTCCATGCATTAGAGCTGACCAAGCTGAAACGGGTTCAAAATCCGTGATTACTAAATCAAATTGTTTGACAGGAAAAGTGCGGATTTCATTCAAAAAATCAATTGGATGCGATTTGAAAACAGTTCTCAATAAATCGATATTTCCATTTTTTCCGTTCAAGAATGTCAATCCAGTTTTTTTGTAATCTATGTCAAAGTTGGATTGAATTTGCGATTGTGTACCACTTACTAAAACTGTTGTATCAACATGTTTCTTCAATAGTGGAACGATTTCTTCAGCTCGCGAAAGGTGACCATTTCCTGTTCCTTGAATAGCATATAAAACTTTCATTACACTTTGGAATTTAAGTTTGTAATAACTTTTTGAAATAATTTAGTCAAATATCCAAATTGAATGTTGTTTGTATTTTAACAAAAAATTATGATTTAAAAATATTTTAACTCGCTGATGTTGAAAGTAATACAAGCGTTATTTTAAGTTAATGTTTAGTTGTTATAATTTTTATTTCACCTCACTTCTGAATCGTTAGCTGATCATCTCTCAATGTATTCAGTTGGCGCAAGGAAATGAAAAAATTATGTGTGTTCATCGAACATTTAATTGCCATTAAATTCTTTTTTTTAGAAATTGGGAGTTTTTGTGGTTCCGGCTTATATCAAAAATAACCTTTAGAATGTCACACTGCAACGATTAACCCTATTATTCGATGCAAAATATGCAACGATAAAATTATTTTTTTTTAAATAATTTTAAGTTTCTTCATTGAGATAATAATGATTTAAACCAAAAATCAGCAGCAGGAGGAAGAAGTACTTCGTATGTGTTGAAGGTGGATACAGAATAAATCACACTTTAATTTTTATTCGATTTCTAAATCAGTGTTTTTCAAATTGATAAAGTAAAAATCATCAGTGTTTAATTTGCAGACTTTCACGTGGTGACCCTAAATTCCTTTTTTTCAAGTTTTAAGCTTCATTAGTTTGTCTTAAAAAGTGATTAATGAGAGCAAAAGATGAATAAAGTAGCAGTTTTTAAAAATTCAACTCAAACTAAAAAGAGTATTTTCCTTACTTTGATTACGATTCATGGTATTACAGAGAACGAATATAGCGGTCAATTGATTCAATATAACCTCACTTTAGAACATCTATTTTTGTAATAATGAGAGCCAAAACTAGTGTTTTTTAGTAGGTTTTGGCTTTCATTAATACAAATTATAAATCAATTTTCGGATTACAAATTCAATTATTTCGTAGTGTTCTCAAGGTATGCATCCACATTTTTTTGAATGCGCGCTTGAATATCTGAAGTGTCTGATTTCACAAACTCTTTTCCTGTGATGCGTTCATACAACTCAATGTAGCGATCGGTGATTGTTTGCACAAATTCATCTGGCATAAACGGCATTGTTTGACCTTCTAATCCTTGGAAACCATTTTCAATCAACCATTGACGAACGAATTCTTTCGATAATTGTTTTTGAGGTTCGTTATTCGCTTGGCGTTCTTCGTATCCTTCAGCGTAGAAATAACGCGATGAATCAGGCGTATGAATTTCATCAATCAAAATCACTTCACCATTGCGCAATCCAAACTCATATTTTGTATCGACTAAAATCAAACCACGAGCTGCCGCCATTTCTGTTCCACGTTGAAATAAAGTACGTGTGTACTTTTCCATTTGAACATAAATGTGTTCTGGAACAACTCCTTTTGCAATAATATCTTCACGAGAAATATCTTCGTCGTGTCCTTCTTCTGCTTTGCTTGCTGGTGTAATTATCGGCTCAGGAAAACGATCATTTTCTTTCATTCCTTCAGGAAGCGAAACACCACAAAGCGTTCGTTTTCCAAGGTTGTATTCACGTGCGGAGTGTCCTGCTAAATAACCACGAATCACCATTTCTACTCGGATTGGTTCACACGCAAGACCAACAGCCACACTTGGATCTGGAGTTGCAATCAACCAATTTGGTACGATGTCTTTTGTTGCTTCCAAAAACAAAGTCGCCACTTGATTCAATACTTGACCTTTGTAAGGAATTCCTTTTGGTAATATGTGGTCGAAAGCTGAAATTCTATCGGAAGCCACCATCACTAATACTTCATTTTCAAGCGTATAAACATCACGTACCTTCCCGTGGTAAACCGCTTTTTGTCCTTTAAAATTAAATTCCGAAGAAGTTATTGCATTCATTTTTCGTCGCGTTTATCTTTATAAAATTTCCTTTTTTCTTCAGCTACTGCTGCTTCTTTTTTCTTTTCTTCAGCCTCCACTTCATCGAAAGCTTGAACGATTTTCTTCACCAAACTATGGCGAATGACATCGCTTTGTCCGAGGCGAACAATTCCAATTTCGTCTATGTCTTTTAGTACGTCTAGTACGTATGCCAAACCTGATTTCTGTTTATGTGGTAAATCTACTTGCGACATATCACCTGTAATCACAAATTTCGCTGTCATTCCCATTCTTGTTAGGAACATCTTCATTTGCATCGGAGTGGTATTCTGCGCTTCATCTAAAATCACGAAAGCTTTATCCAAAGTTCGTCCACGCATGAAGGCAAGTGGAGCAATTTCAATCACGCCAAATTCCAACATATCCGCCAATTTCTCAGCAGGAATCATATCGCGCAAAGCATCGTACAAAGGCATTAAATATGGATCCAATTTTTCTTTCAAATCTCCCGGAAGGAAACCTAAATTTTCTCCTGCTTCCACCGCTGGACGTGTCAAAACAATTCGTTTTACTTCTTTTGCTTTCAGGGCACGAACAGCAAGTGCAACAGCGGTGTATGTTTTTCCAGTTCCCGCAGGACCAACAGCAAAAACCATATCGTGTTTATCGACAGCTTGCACTAATTTCTTCTGGTTGACAGTACGCGCTTTGATTTTTGCGCCCCCATTTCCATGCACCAAGGTTTCAGAACCATCGTCGGTAGAAAGCATTTTAGAACCATCTGCCAACATTAAATTATCAATGTTGTTTTCTGTTAAGTGATTGAATTTGTGATAATGCTGCACCATTAAATCAAACTTTCG
>CAZDKE010000031.1:6206-24760 GCA_964506255.1 uncultured Lishizhenia sp.
CATTACTTCGTCTTCGCCAATTAAGGTAATAACATTGCCGCGCGCAGTGATTTTTAACTTCGGGAAAAATGTTTTGATGTGTCTGAAATTGGCATCATTGATCCCAAATAATTCAGCGGGATTTACGCCCGTAATCTCTAAATTTCTTGTTCCAGTATTCAACTATTTTCTTGGTATTTGGTTTGGGGTTTCTCGAATTACATTACTTTTGGTAAAATTATAAATTATTAGAATACTGAATTCTGATTTTTCATGCAAATCATAACTTTAACAACAGATTCTGGCTTACAAGATTTTTACGTTGCGGCGATGAAAGGTGCTGTACTTAAGAAATTACCGAGTGCAAACATCATTGATATCTCTCATTCTATAAAACCATTTGATGTTGCAGAAGCTGCATTTCAGTTGCAATGCTGTTTTGAGGAATTTCCAGCAGGAAGTATTCACATCATTGGAGTAGACAGCGAACCAATTTTGAAAGGAAATTCAATGAGTTTTCCAACGATTATGAAATACAGAGGTCAATATTTTATTTGCAACGATAATGGTTTTTTTGGTTCATTTTTAGATGAAAATGTCCCCGATGAATTGTATCGCTTTTCTTCGATTGGGTCTTTTCCTGAAATGTTAAAATTTACAGCGAAAAGTTGTTTTGTTGAATTGGCTGCGAAAATTGCTCAAAATACTCCACTTTTAAGTTTTACAGAGGAAGTCTTCACCTACAAAAAAGCTTTTTTACAGAAACCAATTATTGAACAGTATTTAATTCAAGGAACGGTTATTCACACGGATACTTTCGGAAACATTATAACTAACGTTAAAAAATCAGATTTCGAACGATTTGGAGAGAACACACCGTTTATCATTTATTACGTCGATAAAAGTTACCATATTGATGTTATTTCGGAGCATTACAACGATGTAGCTATGGGGGAACGTGTTGCGATTTTCAACAGTAATGATCTACTTGAAATTGCAATAAACCGAGGGGCGAACGGGAGTACAGGTGGAGCTACAAAGCTTTTTGGAGTTCGTGTTGGTGACATTATTCGTATTGAGTTTATACCAGCAGGATCGCGAAAAGACATTCATTCATTATTTTAATTTTATGCTTACTCGTATTGTAAAAATAACCTTTCAAGAAGATAAATTAACTGCATTTTTTGAGCATTTTGAAACAGTAAAATGGAAGGTAGCTACTTTTCCTGGTTGTCATGGAATGAAACTACTAAAAGATGTAAATAATCCAAGCATTGTAATGACTTACAGCATTTGGGATTCAGAGGAAGCTTTGAACAACTATCGCGACTCAGAATTGTTTGGAGAATTATGGCCAAAAATTAAACCTTGGTTTGCTGCAAAAGCAGAAGCTTGGAGTGTGGAAACGCATTTTGATGGCTTTGAAAAGAACCAGAAATTAGAGCAAACAGTCTAATTTTCAATATTTTCAATTAATTTCTTAAAGGATTTTCCAAAAGACTTGTTTTTCAATTAATTAAGTATACCTTTACGGAAATTAATTATATTACAATGAATAAAGGAACAGTAAAGTTCTTCAATGAGACCAAAGGTTTTGGTTTTGTTGTTGATGAAGACACGAACAAAGAGTATTTTGTACACGTGACAGGATTAATCGACAAAGTTAAAGAGAACGACACTGTCGAATTCGATCTACAAGAAGGTCGTAGAGGTTTGAACGCAGTTAATGTTAAAAAAGCATAATTAGTATCAATTCCGTATTAAAAGTCTCGTTGTGAAACGAGGCTTTTTTTTTGCTTTATTTTTGGAAAGAAGGTATAATTGGTAACCCAAAATTTGACTTTAAGTCGCCGATTGCTTTTTAATAATTTTCCAAAACAAATTCGGAAAGAAACGTTTGATTTTTACAGCCATTATTTCTTTGTTTCCTATCAACAGCTCGCGTTTTTGTTTTTCTAATCCCGATATCATTTCTCGAACACAGCTACTTACAGGCATTCCTGTTGCTTGATTGTGATCCATCACACCATGCTTTTCTCCTTTTCCGCCGATTGCATTCGTTGAAATTGGTGTGTTGATTTTTCCGGGACAAACGATTGTTACTTTAATTCCATTGTGTTCTTCTTCAAGAGCTAAACTATCGTAATAACCATGTAGAGCATGTTTTGAAGCACTATAAGCAGAACGAAGAAAGAAACCAAATTTCCCAGAAATACTACTGATAACTAAAAATTGTCCACTTTTTTGAGCTTGCATGTAGGGTAAAACGGACTTGGTGAGGGCAATGTTTCCGAAGAAATTGACCTCCATTATTTTACGGTTCACTTCCATTGTGGTTTCTGAAGCCGTGGCGCGCTGGCTGATTCCTCCATTGTTAACCAAAATGTCGATCCTCCCCATTTCTTTTACTACCAAAGCGGCTAAATCATTGAAACTGTCTGATTTTTCTAAATCCAACGGAAGTACAAAATGCTGAGAAGAGTTCAGTAAAGAACCTTTTAGCTTTTCTAATTCAACGCTATTTCTTGCAGAAAGTACCAATTTTGCACCTTTTTGCGCTAGTTGAATTGCTGTTTCTTTGCCGATTCCTGAAGAAGCTCCAGTAATCCAAACGACTTTGTTGCTGTAATAATTATTTGCCATAACAGATTCAAAGATACGAATTGCTATTGAAGTACATAATGCTTAATAATTGCGAACAATATAATTGCTAATTGCGAACATTTTTCAATTTTGGAAGTCATCCTCCTTAACCGTTTCAATAAGGAGAAAACTAAATCTCACTTCGGAAAAAGGTTAATTGTAATTTTATTCGACCCAAAATCTAACTAAAAATCAAGCGTCAAAAATCAAGAATCAATATTTCTTTTTGGCTTTTTCTCTCAATTTATCACAAACAGGATATTTTTCGACGAGTTTAAGAATTTGGATTCTTTGTTTTTTTGTCAAGGATTTACTTTTGTTTTTGAGTTCTGCAATGTCTTTTCTCCAGAAATAAAATTCTTCTTTGTTGGGTACAATATTCGTTCGGAACAGATAATGCCATTCTTTTTGAGCAATAGAAAGTCCAGTGTTAAAGTTTGCAACTTGATTGTTGTTCAAAGAAATTACTGTTCGCTTGTTCGGTATCGGTTTGAGTAAACTAAAACCTGAATAATTCTGATAAAAGTGGTTCAACTTTTCTTCGTTTTCAAGTTCAAATAAATCAAATAGGGTAGGAGCAATGTCGATATTTGAGGTCAATTGATGTAGGTTTTTCTTAAGGTTTTTTGTTTCTGTTTTATTCAATATTCCTTTTGGAATGTATGCAATCAAAGGAACACTAATCGCTTCGGTGTAATTAGTTTCTACATGTCCAATTGTTCGATGTTCCATTAAGGATTCTCCATGATCGCTGGTTATAAAAACGATGGTGTTATCCATCAAACCTTGTGCTTTCAAGTTTTCAAAAAATAGCTTAATCAACTCATCTTGATAACGAACAGCATTATCATAAGAATCGCTGAATGTTTCTGTCCATTTATTGTATTTCTCTGGAATTTCATACGGATAATGCGTTGTATTGAATTGAACGACACCGAAGAAAGGTTCTTTTTTAAAACGCTTGATTGTCTTATTCAATTTCCGAACAGTATACTCATCTTTAACACCTAAGTCATTGAAGTAAGGTAAACCTGAATTGTCTTTGTTCCACCAAAGATCTAATTTTTCTTTTTGATAGAATTGATCAAATTGGTACCATTTTAAAGTATGAGATGATAGAAAAAAAGTGCGATAATCAAATAGTTGTGCATATTCCCAAAGTAATGGTTGACGGTATAAAATACTAGTGTCTTGACACGGTCCAATTCCTGTTAAAATCGCTGGGACTGCTAACATCGTGGTTGAAGAAACAGAAACAGGTTGACGGAAATAGAAAAATTCTTCTGGATAGTTTTGAGCTAATTTTTTGAAATAAGGTGTTGTTTCATGTTTGTTTCCGTAAAGCGAAGCACTTCTTTTTCTGTAAGATTCAAAGACAAGTACAACTACATTAAAGTCTTTTTTAGCCAACTGTAAGTCCATTTTTGGTGGCGTTCGTTTTTGTAAACCTCGACCTTTAAATTCAGAATGATCGTCCCAAGTAAAAGCATGTCGTTGAACACAAGCAGCGAAATTGGTATCTACCATTGCACATTGGTCAAATTTTCCGTGGAAATAAATCAGTGTTTCAAATGCACAAAGTTGAACAACAGCATAAACTAGTAAATAACTCCAATGAATTTTTGGAACATGCTTTTTCGTAAACCATTTTATAAAAACAAATAATAAAGTGTAAAGCGAAAGTAGAGCTAAAACTTCTTTCCAACCTGTTGCATCTCTTAAAATCATCATAGCACTTTTGGGCTCCGTTTTGAAGTATAGAAAAGTGTAATAATTCGGAAAAATCCCATTTAAGGAATAAAAAGTAAAGGAACCAAAGAAGGAAAAAACAAACCACGGAAAAATCAAAATCATCAACGAATAGAACAACCATTTTTTATGTTCAACTGCTTTTAGTATCAATAAGATCAGCACGAAATAGCCGATTGAAATTAGTACAGATGATAAATAGAAGTTTAGTTGCTTGTCATTGTATCTTTCCAATAATTCAGAGCGAAAATAAAAATCGAGTACTGCTAAAAGTAAAGGGATTGAAATGAGTTTGATAAAGATCTTCATGTTAAATTAAAGTTAAGAAAACTTTAATAAACAATCGATGTTATTTATTTTATTTTGATTTTTTCTTTTAAAAAAGTTAAAGCTTGTTGGAGTAAACTTTCAGAACTAGTTGGATTTAATCGTTTTAAATCGGTGTAACGTTTCAACCAAGTTTCTTGTCGTTTGGCGTAATTGCGTGAATGTTGTTTTATCTTTTCAATGGCTTCATCTAAAGTCAAATTTTCTTCAAAATAATCGAAAAGCTCATTGTAACCAACTGTTTTTAAAGATTTTAAATTTCTAAATTGAAACACAGATTTCACTTCGTCCAATAAACCTTCTGAAAGCATATTGTCTACGCGCTGATTAATGCGTTCGTATAGTATTTCACGCTCCCATTGAATCGAAAACCGAACAATTTCACAGTCTAAATCATTCTTGAAACCTTTTCTTTGCGCTGAATATTTTTGACCACTTGAATAGATAACTTCCAAGGCACGAACAATTCTCACTGGATTTTTTTTATCGACAATTGCTGCAAATTCAGGGTCTAAGCGTTCTAAATCTTTAACTAAAATCTCAAGTCCTTCGGTTTCAAGTCGCTTTTCTATTTCTAATTTGATTTCGCTAGAAGTTTCTATTTCATCTAAACCAAATGTCAAGGCATCAATGAACATCCCAGATCCTCCAACCAGCACTACTTCGTTTTTCGTTTCAAAAAGTTCATTTAAAATTTTTCTTGCTTCAATGGAATAGCTTGCTGCGGTCAATTCTTTCGTTATTGAATGCGAATCGATGAGGTGATGTTTAATTTCATTTAATTCAGAAGTCGTTGGTTTTGCTGTTCCAATGCTAATTTCTTTGTAAAACTGTCTCGAGTCTCCAGAAATAATCTCCGTTTGAAAATGTTTTGCAAGTGCAATAGCCAAGCTTGTTTTTCCAGAAGCAGTTGGACCTTGAACAATAATTAAACGCTTACGAGAATTTGGAATTATTTCCATGAATTATAAATCCGAATTACAGCTTCAACATATTTTACGGCATGTCCACGGTAAGCTCCGCATTTCACTTCTGGACGACGGTAATAATCTGGATCAGAAAGTTTTTCAACCATCAATTCCACATTTCCATCCCATAATTCAGGGTTTAAACCTTTTTCTTTTGCTAAAGCTTGTGCATCAAAAATGTGACACGGGCCAGCGTTGTAAGAAGCTAAAGTGAATTTAAATCGTTGTTCTTTATCAGGAATGGAAGCCCACGTTTGATAAATGCGATTAATCAATTTCATGCCAGCTGTGATTTGAACTTCAGGACTTGACATTGGGTTGACTCCAAAATCAATACCAGTATTTGGCATAAATTGCATGATTCCAAAAGCTCCTCTCGCACCTTTAGCATACGGATTAAACTGTGATTCTTTGTATGCAATTGCAGCTAAGAATTTCCAGTCCCAACCAGCGGATTTTGCTGCTTGTTTGAAGAATTTGTCATATTGAGAAATCTTCCCACGACTTATTTGGACTACTTCTCCTGTTTCTTCGGGAATGAAATCAAAGTATTTGTGCTTGAGTGCTTTATATTCTTCAGATTCACAATATTTTTGAAGGAATTCGTCGAGTTTCTTTTTTAATTCTGGACTATTTAAACGTAAACCGAATGCAATACGTTGTTTAAAAGAAACTTTGGTTTTTATATCTAGTTTCGGATGTTCTTCTTTACTCAAACGTGCTAGATTTTCGTGAGCAATAGTGAATTTGATTTCACCTTTTAAGACTTTTTCGATTAAATCCTCCACAATCAAATCTTCTTTTGCATACTTGATTTTGATATGTCCACCAATTTCTTCTTGCAACGCGCGCAATCTTCGGTCGTAAATTGTATTTTTTCGAACCATTACTTCTTTACCAATCAGTTCCGACGCATCTAGAACTAGGCTATCACTTTTCATTTGGACAAGTACCTGATTTGAATAATAATAAGGATGAGAAAAATTGATTTTTTTCTGTCCAGAAAGAGTTATAGCAAGATTGGCAGCAATGATGTCCCCTTCTCCGTTGTTTAAAAAGCGGCGCAAATTAGAGTATTTTGGAACAACTTTTATCTCAAGGGGAATCCCAAGATGCTTAGCAAAGGCTTCTAAAATTTCGTATTCAAAGCCTAAGTTTTTCTCGCGGTATTCAAAAAAGGAAAGTGAACTGTTTTCAGTAAGAACGGTTAGTTTACCTTTCTTTTGAATTTCTTTTAAATCTATTGCTCTTACTTCAATTTCTTTTTTAGTCACTGTTTCACAAGCAATTAATAAAAAAATCCCGAGTAAAAATGGTAGTATTTTTTGAATTCTAGTCATCAAGTAAACCCTTACGCTATTTTTTGATAAATGTTACATGTTTTTTGATAAATGATTGAAAAACAAGGGTGTTATGGGGTGGGAATGTATGTTTTAAATGTAAAATGTAGAATGTCAAATTGAAAATGGATATTTGTTTAACATTCCAAATTACATAGATTAACTAAAAAAACAATACAGTTTCAGTGTAAACCATTAATTATTAAAAATCAAGAATCAAGAATCAAGAATCAAGAATCAAGAATCAAAACCTACCTAATCAAATACATTTTTCCCAATCCTTTATGGAAATAATTATCAGCGCCAGATTCAAGCTGTTTGATTTCTTTGCCGTTGATTCTGGTTTTAACTCGGTATAAGTAAACACCATTAGCTAGCGGGTCTCCGAATTGATCTTTTCCATCCCAAGCGAATTGTGTTACGTTTCTACCAATTTGAATTGGACCAAGTTCTGCTTCGTTAATTTCACGTACCACTTTTCCACTCACTGTCATAATTTGAATTTGAATATCGTCTGGAATTGCGTCGCCAGTTACTGTAAATACAAATCGTGTGCTAGTTGAGAATGGATTTGGGTAATTCATCATTTGACTTATCATCGATTCGTGAATGACTTCAAAACTGATTTTATATTCTAAATCGCCCGATAAATTTCCGGAACGGTCTGTTCCTTGAACGAGTAGGGTATAGGTGCCCGATTTTTCAAAATAGGTCGGATAAATTATTTTGAATTTTTTATTTTGTGCGTTTGCCGGAACGTAAGTCATTATTTGATTTCCAGAATTATCGGTAAAGAAAATGCGTTTTTGAATTCCGTCTGGATCTGTTAAATAAATACCAAATAATGCAGTGTCTGCATCGCTATTCATTATTAAGAATGGATTTTCGTCTTTCAAAGTGATAACAATTTCACTTGTAGGTGCAACGATATCTTTATTCATTATATGGCGACCATTTACGATTACATCCAACAATGGATTTTTATCTTCTCCAACAACTTTAAATGGAAATTGAAGCACGTTGTTGATATGTGACAATTCAGGCTGATCTAATAATGTTAAGTTGGCGTCAATATATGGGTTTACTTCCATATTGAACCAATTAGTTCCAATTAGTCCATTCGTTGAAATAGTAATTGTATCTCTTAAAGTTGCTCCAACGCCTAAAGAATCTTTACGTGGATAAGTTATGTTCCTTCTTACTTGGTTAGCGTCTGTAATGTAATAATTCACCAATAAAGAATCCATAGGAACGTTGCTAATGTTTCGAATATCAACAGCAAATTTTGCTTGATTTCCTTCTTGAATTGAGTCCATATTTGGTATCCAAGTTATTCCTGCAGTACCATCAATTGCAGCTTCAGGTAGTGGAGAATAGACAACATGCCAGTTTTGTAATTGACTTGGTGTTAAATTAATGTTGTCTTTGTATTTCGCAACTAATCGAATATTCGGGTAAAGATTCGCATCAATCAGATTAGCAAGATTTAATAAAGAATCTCCAGAAGTTAATGTTGGGTAAATTGAGAATTGATACGCACCAAAGGCATTTAAAACTTGAACTTCTAGCGTTGTGCTGTCTTGGGAATTAGCTTCCATTTTTTTGTAGTTCCAATACAAAGACTTCCAATCGGCAACAGGACCAATTACAGGGCTAGTTTCTACTCCAAAAGATTGAACTCCTGAAATAAGTGTATCTAAGAATATTGGTTCATTATTTTGGGAAAACAACTCTACCACAAAATTCGGGTCGCCTTTTCGCGTTAAAAATATAAACGGTCGATTAGCCCTTCCCGGGACAATGCTATCTGAACCTAAATTCGCAAAAGTTTGAAAAACAGCTGGATCAAAAGTATTTAACCAATCATATCTTGTTGTAATAGGTGAATATATTAGAATGTAATCACCAAAAGGTACAACGTTTTCTACAAGATTTCTGAAGGCTGCTAGTTGCGTAGCGTTATTTTGGTTATAGGTAAAAAATTTCATTGGTCTTTGTTCACAACCGCCGTTATCATTCGCATTTCCGAAGTTATTATTAGGATTGGCAACCGTACCATTTGAATAAGTAAATCGTGTTTCCCAAGCTGTTAAAGTTGAACGGTCAATTATCGCAACTTGAAATTTCGGAGTAACTGTACAAATATTGTAATCTTGCTGAATGCCGTTGAGGTACCAAGCATTTTCGTATAAATTCGCTCCAGGTGTTGCAGCAAGTGCTAAACAGGATATATCAGAATAATTAGGTTCAAATTCTCTAAACTCGGTCGAAGAATTCAAAGTTAAACCGCTTAAATTATTTGCTGTAAACTGGTGATAATCTGCTTGTCCCCAGCCTGATTTATTTTGAATGTATTGAAAAGATCGTTGTTTCCAAATCAAAGTTGGTTCTACAAGTGCTACACGCCAATAGTAAACAACACTATCTTCGAGAATTAAATTTGAAAGTTGATTATTTGAAGCTAATTTCCACTGATTTGGATTTACAGATTTCACACCACCAATTTCACTTATTTCAGCGAAACGTTTAAAGTTTGAATTAAAAGTTGGTAAGGTATCTATTTCAAAGCGATAGGTTTGAAGTTCTGCCATTGGGTTAAGCGTAGAGGCATAAACCGTAACTTGATTCGAAGGAACTACAGCAAAATCAGTTGGTTGAATAGGTTCAATTCCATCAACACCGATAAAGAAGTTTCTGATAATGCGATTGTTTGCTGATTCGTCGTATTGCTCTGCGACAACATTTGGGATATCAACACTAATTGTAAACTTGTTCAATCCGATACCAATAGTTGGTTGGAAAGGCATTTTTTTGGTAATGAGCTTCTCATAATCCATTCCAAATACTTTAATGTTGTAGACGGAATCGGTTAATGAATTGGGAAAATCGCGTTTAATCTCAATATTAAACGTGTCAATTATTGATTTGCCTAAATTTCTTAATTGGATTTTAACTTCAATCGAATCAGTTGCATACGAGATATTTTCTGGTCCAAAATTTACTCTAGATTCTGTGAGTTCAATTTCAGGTTTGTTGTGATAGTTCAACCGAAGCATTGGGTCACCATTCAAAGTCATTTGGCAAAAAGTTGCTTCTGTAATTAAAGATGGGTTCGTTGTTAATGCTGAATCAAGCGTGTTTTTAATGTGTTCACCAATTGTTCCTCCATAATTATGAAGACTGAATTGCTTGTAGAACGTTTTTGAAAAAGAATTCAAGGCAAAAGAAAACCCATAGTTGATAGTACCAATGTAAGCGATTACACCACCATTTGGAGCCAAAACAAAATTTTGAGAATTGGAAGTAGAATTGTGGAAGATGTTACCGTTGTAGCAAGAATTTGCGAGTAGAATCGGATATTTTCCTTGGTTATTCCAGAATTGTGGTTCATCTAAGTTTACGTCGAATCCACTTTCAGAAGTTGTGAAATGACCAAAGAAATTCATAACACTTACTCCTTCACTAATTCTATTTTTAATAGATTGCAATTCGGAAGGTGTAATCGGACTACTGCTCTCCTTTTTTACCAATCTCGTATTTCCTGCAAAGAAGTTACCTTCAGCAATATTTCCCATTTCAGTTAAATAATTTTGAAATTGGTTTTGTTCAGCTACATCTGTTCCTCCTGCAAAATGAATTAGTTGTTTTTGCCAATCCTTTGTTGAGCTTGAGTAAATTGAATTTTGTTTTTGTTGTTCTTCATATTGTAAAACCTTTGAAAAGTAAATTTGTAATTCATCTTCAGAAATTACAGAAATTCTTCCCGTTGGGATCAAAGGTGTGAATTTATCGGTTTGTGGAAGATTAGAAGTAATACAAGCATCACAAGACGGTTGACCAAAAGTTGGGATTAAATTATTTGCATAAGCTGCTGCATTTGTTCTCGAGCCTGGACCTATGTTTGTCGCTGAAGTAATATTTGCCTCACGGATTCCTTTTCCAACAAGAAATAGTCCAACAGGTTTAACAGATGCGGTCACATACATTTTGTGAGCAAATCTTCTTAAACCATTAATGTGTTTTGGAATTCCACCACCGTATTGTTGACATAATTCTTCAATATCCGCAAGAATAACGTTGTAATTTCCGCCATTAGTTGAACTTCTGTAAGCAGCGTATTCCAACGTTTTGTCTCTTAATTTTTCATTGTAAATAAACAACAAAGCCGCATCGATATTTGGAGTTGCAGCAAAATTTGTAAAGTCACCAGTTCCATTTACCGGTTTTAAGATTGGAACATTTATAAAACTTATCGCATCTTCCAAAACCACTTGTTGTAAGTCATTCGACCCGTTATTTGGAATTACAACCGAATAGCCACCATTAAATCCTGTTAGAGGAATTTTTCTTGGAACAGTTCCGAAAACAAACATTGTTGGGTTTGGCATATTGACATTTGCAATATTCAAGCGAATTTTGTTTTGATTGCTTGCGTTGTAAACATTAAAAGTTACCTTGGTTTGATTTGAAAAAGAAGGAATTCTTGGATATTTAAAGGACCAATAATTCAAAGATTGAAAATCGGTAGCTACACCTAAACTATTAACGATTTGAACTTTATAACCTAAATTTCCTGAACTTGGAAAGTTAGAAACAGGAATACTTTTGTTTGCAATTACTGCCTTGTATCCTCGAAAAGTAGTGTCGTAAATCACAAAATTTGAAGTTCCAATTGTATGTCTCGTATGGTGATTTGGTAAACCTGATGGTGCTGCTGCGTTCGATGTACCAACTACAACAGCATTGTATTTAACATTTGGCGCGTTTGCTCCTTGATAGATATTACTCAATTGAGTAGTACTCATATCCCACGTATAGGTGTTGGTTGCACCATTTTGTGGAGTTCTTCCCCAACCTTCGCCTTCCACGAAAAACGAACTTGAAGCATCAGCAGATTTTTCGCCCTCGTTATATTGCTGATTGTAGAAAGTAAAAGCTTCAAATTCAACAAAATCAGCAGCTGTCAAACCATTGAAATTAACATCTGACTCTACAATAAATCGCTTGTTGTTAGATGAATTATTCCAAGTGAAAAAATATTGAATCGTATCGTTATACAAGCTGTATTTTGGATTACCCATTCCAGTAGGATTATTGTACAAAGTTGAGTCTAGCCAACCATCATTACGTTCTCCGTAAAACAAAAGGTAATCTCCAAGTCCAAAAACATTATCTCCTCCATCTTCAATGTGAATTGGGATTTCTTTTTGACGTCCAAAAATTTGGATATTACTAGAAGAAAAAGTTGACAAAGGAACTCCAGATGAAGCTAGTGTATTATAATCAACTTTATAAATTCCAGATTGGACAACATTTATTGCGTAATATTTCTGGTTGTAGTTAATCCATTCGTTACCAAAAGTTTGCGATTGTCCAATTGAAATAAAAAAACAACTAAAAATTAAAGTGTAAAACTTTCTCATTTAACTGCGTTTTTAGGTTTGTCTAATTTTAATCGAACTGAAAATATGTGGGTATAATAATTTGCCTCAGAAGCGCCAAGTCGCGTGAAAGCATAATCCAATGAAAATCCTTTGAAAGCCAAGCCCATTCCAATGTTAGGTTGAATGCCCCAGTATTTTGAATCGTCAAGATTTGTGAATTGTTGAACGTTTGAAACCCCCATTCTAACTTTTACTAATTCTTTAAAACCGAAAAATAAACCTGCGTGTGGGTCAATTGAAATAGGATTTGCACTAATTAAAACGTTTCTTTTTCCATCAGTTGTAATGTCAAAGTTGATTTCACCTCCAGCGTTTAAACCTTTTGAACCAATATCAAAATTTCCAGCTGCAGCTAAAATAATTCTTGGTAAAGTCAATTCTAAGCCATTTTGAGGGATAGCATTTCCAGTGTTGATATAAACATTTCTAGTTGCATCATCTAATTCAAAAACCCAAGCATTAAAAGTGGAACTAACATCTCTTGCCATTAATCCAAATTTCCAATATTTTGGTAAGTGATACTGTAATCCTGCATCGATTCCAAAGCCAAAAGATTTTGCAAAATCACCAACTTTTCGATAGATTACTTTTGCTGTTCCTCCTAAACTCAATCCTGGAACTTTTAATTTTCGTGCGTATGACAACATAAAGGCATAATCTCCTGCTGTGAAAGAAGTAACATTGTCATAATTTATAACGCCATTGTTATCAATAAGTTGAGTAGTGTTAGGGATGTCATCAACGCCAAAACGAATAGCAGCAAAGCCAAGTGCACTCTTGTCGTCAATAGAATGGGCAATTCCTAGGTAGTCGTATTTAGCAATTCCCGCGAAATATTCAGAATGCATAAATGAAACTTCAGCCCATTTATTTATGCTCGTCAAACCTGCTGGATTCCAATAAATTGAATTGGCATTAGCGGTACTTGCAACAACTGCATTTCCCATACCAAATGATTCAGCGCCAACACCTAAAGATAAAAATTCATTCGAATATTTTGGAGCAATAGTAGTTTCTTGAGCTTGTAAAAAAGAACAAGTTATAACGGCGATTGAAAGGCTAATTGATTTAATCATTAAAATTTTATTTATATCAATAACTATCAGTTTGACGAAAAATTGTGTTCTTTGTCAAGTTGATTTGCATTGAGTTGTAAATTTATAGCAAACAAAGTTATTATTAACACTTTTAAAAAACAATTGATCGTAAAATGTTCAATTTAGCTAATCTATTTACTGCCACAAATATGCTTTGTGGTTTTGTCTCCATTATTTTAACACTAGCAGGACGAATTGATATTGCTCCTTTGTTCATTCTTGGAGGTGCAGTGCTCGATTTTTTTGATGGATTTATTGCGCGAAAATTAAAAATTGCAGGCCCAATGGGTAAGCAATTAGATTCTTTGGCTGATATGATAACTTTTGGTGTGGCGCCTGGTGTTTTGATGTTAGTAATGATAATCTTGGGAATTGATATTAGTTCTTTACTCCCAGCTGAAGATGGGGCAAGGGTTTATCAAAATGATTTAAGTTATTTCGTTTATTTTCAAGTTGCAGCTTGGTTTCAAGCATTAGTTTACGAAGTGCCCAATAATTTTGATGCGAGTATTAAATTTTTACCTTTTGTAGCGATGGTGATTCCTTTTTTCTCAATGTTTCGCTTGGCAAAATTTAATATTGACGAAAATCAAAGTGATAAATTTATCGGTGTACCAACGCCATTAAATACCATTTTCTTTTTGTTCTTCCCTTTGTATTTTGCCTACAATCTTCAAAATTGGGGTCATCAGCCAAAGTTTATTCACGCGCTTTTTGATTGTTATACCCTGAGCGCTATTTCGGTCTTGTTTTCATTGTTAATGGTTTCCAATATTCCAATGATAGCTTTGAAGTTTAAAAACTGGACGTGGAAAGACAATTACTTTCGTTTCAGCCTAATAGGAATTTCGTTGATAATTATTCCACTTTTAACCTTTTGGGCTATTCCAATTATCGTATTTTTGTACTTGTTTTTATCGCTAATTGAAAATTATCAAACAAAGAAAAAAAATGAAATTCAAAGCTGAAATTGACGTAATGCCACATGACGCATTATTAGACCCACAAGGAAAAGCAGTTACTAATTCTATGAAAAACATAGGTTTAGCTGAAATAGATGGAGTTAGAATTGGTAAACATATCCGTTTGTTTGTGGAAGCTGATTCCAAAGCACTTGCTGAAGAAAAAGTAGATGAAGCTTGCAAAAAAATGTTAGCGAATCAGATTATGGAAAGCTACGTATTTTCAATTTCTGAGGTAAACTAAAGCAATGAGGGGATTTCAAACTTTTAATCCTCAACTCAATGATTTTAACCCAACAAGGTATTGTTCTTCCACTCACGAGGAGGTGGAAATTGCTTTGGAAAAATCACAAAAAGCATTTCTAAGTTATTTAAAAACAAGTCCAGCTTTAAGGAGCGAACTTTTGCTCCAAATTGCTCAAGAATTAGAAACTGCCAAACCAACAATTGAAGCATTGTATTGTAGTGAAAGTGGTTTGTCGAAAGCGCGATTTGAAATTGAATTTACTAGAACTATTTTTCAATTAACATCCTTTTCTAATTTTCTATTGAACAATTGGAAGCAGCTAGAAACCTTTACTCCGGCGAGTCTAAATTTACCTTCCTTAAGAAAAACACCACGAGCAATTGGTCCTGTTTTAGTAATGGGTTCAAGTAATTTTCCATTAGCTTATTCTACAATTGGAGGTGATAGCGTTGCTGCTTTAGCTGCTGGATGTCCAATAATTGTTAAGGCACACCCGATGCACGTTGGAACAAGTTTAGAAGTTTCAAACTGTATTCTTTCAGCAATTAGAAAATTAAGTTTAGAAGAAGGGATTTTCCAACATTTAATAGATGATGGATTTGAAGTCGCAACGCAATTGATTACTGACGCTCGAATTCAAGCCGTAGGTTTCACAGGAAGCATTCGCGGAGGAAGAGCAATAATGGATTTAGCAAGTAAAAGAAAATCGCCTATTCCTGTTTTTGCGGAAATGGGAAGTGCTAATCCTGTTGTTTTTTTAGAAAATGGTTTTGAAGAAAAAATAAATCACTTTGCCAAACTTTTTGCTGGTTCGATTTGTAACGATGCAGGACAGTTTTGTACCAAGCCAGGTTTGTTTTTTATTCCAAAAAGTGAAAAAGGAAATGAATTAACAACTAGACTTATTGAAGACGTAATCGAATATACTTCATTTTATATGCTTCACCCATCTATTCAAAACAATTTTGAATTACTGAAAAAAGAGCGTGAACGTTTAGTGGCAAATTCATTGATAGAAAAAAAAGGACAATTAGAACCTTTACAAGGAAGACAAGCGATTTTACAAGTTGATGCAAAAGAATTTTTAGCACACAATCAATTACAAGAAGAAGTTTTTGGACCTTTTGCACTAATTATAACTTTTGAAAGCAGCGCTGAATTGAAAACTTGTTTAGCAAAATTAGAAGGACAATTGACAGGTTCAGTTGTAGGAGATAGCAGTAAAAGTCCTGATTTTAATGAAGTAGTTGATTTATTATCCTTGAAGGTTGGAAGGTTGATTTTAAATGGCATTCCAACAGGCGTTCGTGTTGACGAAGCAATGAATCATGGAGGACCTTACCCAGCTTCATCTGATAGTCGATTTACTGCAGTTGGCACACAAAGTATTACCAGATTTCTAAGAAACCTTACATTTCAAAATTTCGATTAGTATTCTTAAAAATGAAATAACTAATTTTGAACTCCAAAAACTAACAAAATGAGTGAAACAGAAAACAAAAAGAATTCCAATGGAGTTTTTATGATCATTATTTTCCTTCTATTAGGAGGTTTAGCAGTAATGTCTTATATGTGGTCATCAAAAAGAACAGAGCTAAACAATTGTACCAATGAAAACTTGACTTTAAAGTCAGATATGCAAGGAATGAACGATATGATGCAAGGTTATGTTGGGAACATTTCTAACGATATCAAAAAAGATTTCAAAAATATGTTGGCAACTTACGATAAGTTAATTGCTAAAGATGCTACACAAGCTGACAGTTTAAATAAGCAAAAAGAGAAAATTATGACTTTGATGAACGAATTGGACGCAGCAAAAAGAAGCGGACGTTTAACAGCATCTAAGTTGTTTAAAATGAATAAAGAGAATGAGACGTTGCGTGAAATTATGAAAAGCTACGTGAAGCAAATCGATTCATTAAATACATTGAATATCAAATTGACTTCTGAGTTAGATGTAACAACAACAAAACTTACAACAACAACAGTTGAACGCGATATTTACAAAAAAGACGCTGAAGAAAAAACAGACCTTGTGAAAAAAGGAAGTAAACTTTCTGCTTATGGAATAAATACGGAAGCATTAAGAATGAAATTAAATAAAACAACAGAACCAACTGAAAAAGCAAAAAACGTTGTTCAATTTAGAACTAGCTTTACACTTTCAGAAAATACACTTACAACACCTGGAAAGAAAACGTTGTATTTACAAATAATTTCACCTGATGGTCAAACATTACAGACAAGAGGTGGAAATACATTAGAAACAGACAATGGAACTGTTGCTTATTCTGATAAAAAAGATATTGACTATCAAAATCAATCGGTTGACGTTACAATTTACTACGATTTGAGAGGCGAGGGGACACCAAAAGGAAATTACAAAGTGAAAATCTATTGTGATGGAACTTTAATTGGAACAGATAGTATCAATTTAAAATAGTTAACCAATATGTCAACGATTATCGAGCAAGGAAGTGTAGCTTTTGAAATTGATCAAGCTACAGGAATTGGTACTATTACTTTTGGACACCCAATGAGTAATTCATTGCCTGGAAAAATTTTACAAAAACTTGCCGCTACAATCACTCAATTAGGAGAAGATGAAAGCGTTAAAGTTATTGTTTTACAATCAGAAGGAGAAAAAGCATTCTGTGCAGGAGCGAGTTTTGATGAATTAATTTCAATCACTGATTTAGAAGTTGGAAAAAAATTCTTTTCTGGATTTGCAAGTGTGATTAATGCTTGTAGAAAATGTCCAAAATTCATTATTGGACGCGTTCAAGGAAAAGCAGTTGGAGGTGGAGTAGGAGTGGCATCGGCAGTAGACTATTGTTTGGCTGTTAATTCTGCTTCTGTTAAACTTTCTGAACTTGCGGTTGGAATTGGTCCTTTCGTTGTAGGGCCAGCAGTTGAACGTAAAATTGGCTTGTCGGCGATGAGTGAATTAGCAATAAATGCAACAGAATGGCGATCTGCTTCTTGGGCGAAATCCAAAGGATTATATATGGAAGTTTTTGACACCGTTGCAGAAATGGATGCAGAAATAAACCGTTTAGCTGTGCAGCTTTCCAAATCAAATCCGGAAGCGATGCGTATGTTAAAAAATGTTTTTTGGCAAGGAACAGAAAATTGGGATACTTTATTAATAGAACGCGCAGAAATGAGCGGGAAATTAGTTCTAAGTGATTTTACAATTGCTGCAATAAATTCATTTAAAAAGAAATAAAGCATATTTTTTTCTTTTTCATTTGTAAATAAAAACTAAAATAGTATCTTTGCACCCCTAATTTTAGGTAATAAGCACTATATTAAAATAAAAAATACCGTGAATACACTAAGTTACAGAACGTTATCAGGCAACAAAGAAACTGCAGACAAAAAGTGGTTTATCGTTGATGCAGAAGGACAAACCGTAGGACGTATGGCAAGTAAGATTGCTAAAATCATCCGTGGAAAGTACAAAACATGTTATACACCACATGCAGATTGTGGGGACAACGTAATTGTTATCAATGCAGAAAAAGTTGCTTTCTCTGGTACAAAATTGGTTGACAAAGAATACGTTCGTTTCTCTGGTTACCCAGGTGGTCAACGTTTTACAACAGCTGAAGAAATGTTGAGAAAACACCCTGAGCGCTTAATTGAAAAAGCGGTTAAAGGTATGTTACCTAAAAACACTTTAGGAAGACAATTATACAGAAATTTAAAAGTATATACTGGTACAACTCACAAACATGAGGCTCAAACACCAGAATTATTAAATCTTGATACACTCAAATAAAAATTATGGAC
>CAZDKE010000031.1:24770-25698 GCA_964506255.1 uncultured Lishizhenia sp.
TGGTGCCGGCCCACGACGAGAACGTGATCAAGGCGCTGCCGCACTTCCCGCAGTTCCAGGAGTAAGCCGCGTGAACCTGCGCAACCTCAAGTACTTCTGCTCGGCTTACGAAGCGGGCTCGACCGTGGCGGCGGCCAGGCTGTGCCATGTCACCCAGCCGGTGATCTCCAACGCGATCGCGCAACTGGAAGAAGAAAGACAGCAGTAGCGCGTGTTTATTTATCAAAAGGAACAGGAAACATCTTGGTTAACAAGAAAGAAATGACAACTGTTTTCCCAATTGATGTTTTACAAGCAAAAATCAATCAGCCTTTCATTCTTACAAACACAGTTGGACAATACGATATTAAAGTAAATGTTAACGGTGGAGGAATCAACGGCCAAGCAGAAGCAATTCGTTTAGGTATATCAAGAGCTCTAGTTGAGTTGGAAGCAGAAAACAAACCTTTATTAAAAGTTGAAGGATTGATGACACGTGACCCTCGTATGGTAGAGCGTAAAAAACCAGGTCAACCAAAAGCACGTAAAAAATTCCAGTTCTCGAAACGTTAATCGTTATTGGAGGTTTAGCATCCAAACCACTGAGTACTTTAATAAACTCTATTACCCTCTTTGGTTGTGCAATTAGTATAAACAGGAAAGTAAACAAAAACAAAATATGTCTAAATTAAATTTTGAAACATTATTAGAAGCAGGTGTTCATTTTGGTCACCTTAAAAGAAAATGGAATCCAGCAATGGCTCCATACATTTTCGAAGAGAAAAAAGGAATTCACATCATTGATTTGAACAAAACAATGGTTCACCTTGACCAAGCTTGTGCAGCAATGAAACAAATTGCAAAATCAGGTAAAAAAGTTCTTTTCGTAGCAACTAAAAAACAAGCGAAAGAAATCGTTTCTGAAAGAGTAACTAAAGTAAATATGCCG
>CAZDKE010000031.1:25708-43332 GCA_964506255.1 uncultured Lishizhenia sp.
TGTAACAGAACGTTGGACAGGTGGTATGTTAACAAACTTTCAAACAACTCGTAAATCAATTCGTAAAATGGCTACGATTGATAAAATGAAGTCTGATGGTTCTTGGGAAACACTAAATAAAAGAGAGAAATTATTTAAAACTCGTCAAAGAGAGAAATTAGAAAAAACATTTGGTTCGATTGCAGATATGACGCGTCAACCAGCTGCTATTTTCATCGTTGATATTTTAAAAGAGCACATCGCACTTGCTGAAGCTCGTCGTTTGAATATCCCTACTTTTGCAATGGTAGATACGAATTCAAATCCTAAGTTGGTTGACTTCCCTATCCCTGCAAATGATGACGCAACAAAATCAATTTCTTTAATCTTAGATCAAATTTGTAACGCTATCCAAGAAGGTTTAGAAGATCGTAAAAATTTGAAAGAAAAAGATAAAGAAGATTCTTCAAAAGAAGCTGCAGTAGAAGCAGTTGTTGAAGTTGCTCCAGTTGTTGAAGCTGCACCAGTTGTTGAAGAAACTCCAGAAGCTCCAGCAGCAGAAGAAAAATCAGCAGAATAATTTATAACTAACTATTAAATATATTTATCATGGCTATCACAGCTTCAGATGTAAATAAATTGCGCCAACAAACAGGTGCAGGAATGATGGACTGCAAAAACGCATTAGTTGAAGCTAATGGTGATTTTGAAGTAGCAGTTGACGTTCTTCGTAAAAAAGGTCAAAAAATTGCTGCGAAACGTGGTGATAATGAGGCTAAAGAAGGATTGGTTTTAGCACAAACTTCAGCGGATGGTACTACAGGTGTTATCTTAACGTTGAATTGTGAAACTGACTTCGTAGCAAAAAATGAAGGTTATGTAAACTTCGTTCAATCTATCGTTGATATCGCATTAGCTAAATTACCTGCAACAGCAGAAGAATTAAAAGCTTTAGCTTATAATGATAAATTGACTGTAGAAGAAAAAATCACTGAGCAAGTTGGTGTTATCGGTGAAAAATTAGATTTATCTAGTTACGCTGTTATCAACGCTGCAAAAGTTGTTGCTTACAATCACCCAGGGAATCAATTGGCTACTCTAGTTGGTTTAAATAGTGGTTCTGATGTAGTTGCTGAAGCAGGTCGTCAAGTTGCTATGCAAATCGCTGCAATGAATCCAATTGCAATCGATAAAGACGGTGTTGATGCTCGTACAATTGAAAGAGAAATCGAAGTTGGAAAAGAATTAGCTATTCAAGAAGGTAAACCTGCTGAAATGGCTGAGAAAATTGCAATGGGACGTTTAAATAAATTCTTCCAAGAGAACACATTATTAAGTCAAGCATTTGTTCGCGACAATAAAGTAACAATTGAACAATTCTTAGATTCAACTGAAAAAGGTTTGACAGTCACAGACTTCAAGCGATTCTCATTGAGTTAATATTTTAAAAGCTATCGAAATCGGTAGCTTTTTTTTTTGCATCTTTTTCTAGGATTCAAACGATTATTTATCTTTGCCAACAATTATGAAATATAAAAGAATACTTCTCAAGTTAAGTGGAGAATCTCTAATGGGAGAGAAACAATTTGGAATCGACAACAATCGAATCCATTCGTATGCACTTCAAATAAAAGAGGTTCGCGATATGGGAATTGAAGTTGCTATCGTAATTGGTGGTGGAAATATCTTCCGTGGTGTTCAAGCAGAGGCTGGTGGAATGGACAGAACCCACGGTGATTACATGGGAATGTTGGCGACAATGATTAATTCAATGGCTTTACAAGCGGCACTTGAAGCGGTAGGAGTTCACACGCGTTTGCAATCAGCTATTGAAATGAAAGAAATTTCAGAACCTTTCATTCGAAGAAAAGCAGTTCGTCATTTAGAAAAAGGTCGTGTTGTAATCTTTGGTGCTGGAACAGGAAATCCATTCTTTACAACTGATTCGGCAGCATCGTTGAGAGCTATAGAAATGAATGCTGATGTTATTTTAAAGGGAACACGTGTTGATGGAATTTACACAGCTGACCCAGAGAAAGATAAAACAGCAACAAAATACAATGAAATCACCTTTGATGAGGTGTATGCTAAAGGATTAAATGTAATGGATTTAACTGCATTTACTCTTTGTAAAGAAAATGATTTGCCAATTATAGTATTTGATATGGATACACCTGGAAATTTAATTAAATTGGTTGAAGGGGAACAAGTAGGAACAATTGTAAAAAATTAATAGTATCTGTTATGTCAGAAGAATTAGATATGATTTTTGATGAATTTAAAAGCGCAAATGGTAAAACGCTTATTCATCTTGAAAACGAATTGACTAAAATACGCGCTGGAAAAGCTTCTCCTGCAATGTTAAATGGGGTTATGATTGAATATTACGGCTCAATGACGCCTATTCAGCAAGTTGCTAACATTAATACCTCTGATGCACGAACAATCCTTGTTCAACCTTGGGAGAAAAATATGTTGAGTGAAATTGCTAAAGGTATTATCAATTCAAATCTAGGTTTGAATCCGCAAAATAATGGCGAACAATTAATTATTTCTGTTCCACCTTTAACAGAAGAACGTCGTCGCGATTTAGTTAAAAAAGCGAAAGCAGAAGCTGAACAAGCTAAAGTTGGTGTTAGAAATAACCGTAAGGAAGCAATCGATATGATTAAGGACCTTAAGAATGACGGATTGTCTGAAGATATGGCTAAAACAGCTGAAGATGAAGTTCAAAAAATCACGAATGGAGCTATTAAAAAGGTGGATGATTTAGTTGAAATCAAAGAAAAAGACATAATGACAGTATAATAAATATTACATTTTTGGAATCGGATATTGGTAACAGTATCCGATTTTTTTTTGAATAAAAAAAGCATCCGCCCTAAGACGAATGCTTCTCTATTAACTCAAAAAAGAATTAGAAATTATATCTTCCGTCGTTGATTAATTTTTGTGCAATCAATTGACGTGCCTCTTTGTGGTTGTAAACTTCAGTTTTAGTGAAGCGTTTTAACCCCATTGTCATCATACGAACTTCATCTCCTTCAGCAAAAGAATAAATTGCATCTTTTGCTGCTTTATTGATTTTATCAGCGATGTCATAGAAATAAGTTCTACAAATTGCAATATCAACTGCACAAGCCTCCTCGCCTAAACGAGCGATTTTCTTTTGAACTCTTAATAAAACAGATTCAGCTTGGTAAGTCCAAATTGCGATATCAGCGATGTTCATTAATACCTCTTGCTCTTTAGACAAGGTTTGCATTAATTTTTGAACAGCTGAACCAGCAACCATTAATAAACATTTTTTGAAACCTTCTAAATAGCGTTCTTCGTTTCCAAGTGGTGTTGTAACCGGCTCTTGCATCGGAGGAATACTCATTAACTCGCCAGCAACTTTCATTGCAGGTCCCATTAAATCTAATTCTCCTTTCATTGCACGACGCAACATCATATCTACTGTCAACATACGATTGATTTCGTTTGTCCCTTCAAAAATACGATTGATACGTGCGTCACGGTAAGCTCTTTCAACTGTAGATTCAGCTGAGTAACCCATACCACCATAAACTTGTACAGCCTCATCAACAACGTAATCTAAACATTCTGAACCAGCAACTTTTAATACCGCACACTCAGGAGCAAATTCTTCAATTCCTTTTAATGTTGCAGCACCTTTGTCCATTCCTGAAGCAACAAATGCAGCAATGGCATCATCGATGTTTTGTCCAGCACGGTAAGTAGCAGCCTCAACAACGTACGTACGGATAACCTGTTCCGCTAATTTGTAACGAATAGCACCGTATTTTGAAATTGAACGACCGAATTGCTCACGTTCATTAGCGTATTTAACAGTTTCGTTAATTGTTCCTTTTGCACCACCCATCACACCAGCAGCTAATTTAATACGACCGATATTTAAGATGTTTAAAGCGATTTTGAAACCATTTTCTCTTGTAGAAAGCATGTTTTCAACTGGAACTTTCACGTTATTAAAGAATACTTGACGAGTTGAAGAACCTTTGATACCCATTTTTTTCTCCTCAGCATTCAAGCTAATTCCATCGCTATCTGCTTCAACTAAAAATGCAGTAAGGTTTTTATCGTCATCGATTTTAGCAAAAACAGTGAATAAATTTGCAAATCCCGCATTTGTAATCCACATTTTTTGTCCATTAAGAACATAATGAGAACCATCTTCTGAAAGAATTGCTTTTGTTTTTCCTGAATTAGCATCAGAACCTGATCCTGGCTCCGTTAAGCAATACGCAGCTTTCCATTCACCTGTTGCTAATTTTGGGATATATTTCGCTTTTTGAGCATCATTTCCGTAATAGAGTAGGGGTAAAGTACCAATTCCTGTGTGTGCACCATAAGCAACTGAAAAAGAATGACCTGTTCCTAATCGCTCAGTAGCTAAAAGTGATGTTTTAAAATCAACTCCCATTCCTCCCAATTCTTCTGGTACAGATAACCCCAACATCCCTAACTCACCAGCTTTTTCAATGATTGATTGCATCAAACCATCTTCCATTTTGTCCATTCTGTCTAAAACGGGAACCACTTCTTGGCTAATGAAATCATCACACATTTTACCAATCATTTGGTGCTCTTCTGTCCATTCTTCTGGCGTAAAGATGTCTTCTGGATTGGTTTTTCTAATAATAAACTCTCCTCCTTTAATTGCGTTTGTGCTCATATAATTTAGTTTTTAAATTTCAGTGTCATAAAAGTAAAAGAAAATAATTTATTATGCACGCATAATTAAAAATAATTTCATAAAATCTTTTAATTACTTGTTTTAGAATGTTTTTGGAAAACTAATTGATTTTAATGTGCTAATTTGCGAATCCGCAAAATCGATCTTAAGTCAACTATAAAAATTATGTAGTTTTAACATTTTTTTCAACTTTTCTAAACATTCTTGAACATCTGTTGTTTAAAGTTCGATGGCAGTTTATAAGATAAAAGATATTGAAGTACTTACGGGGATTAAAGCGCATACAATCCGGATTTGGGAGAAGCGTTACGGAATTCTTGTTCCCACTCGATCTGAAACTCAAATTCGTACTTATTCGGATAAAGAGTTAGCTTATTTATTGAATATTAGTTTACTAAATAAGTCAGGGCACAAGATTTCGAAAATCGCCAAGTTAGAAAATGAAGAAATTTCCAAATTAGTTTGGGAATTAAAATATAATTCTTCCGATAATTCAGACGATAAATTAATTTTAGCTTTAGTTGAATTAGATGAATCACTATTTCGCGATACTTTAGCTATTTTAATTAAAGAACACGGATTAGAAATGACATTCACGAATTATATAATTCCTTTTTTAGACAGAATTGGAATTATGTGGTTGATTGGCACTATTAATCCAGCTCAAGAGCATTTTATTACTAACCTTATTCGTCAAAAAGTTATTGGTGAAATTGATAAATTGCCAATTCCTGACCCGAAGAAAGATTCAATAATGCTCTACCTTCCAGAACATGAATGGCATGAGTTGAGCTTGTTGTTTTATCAGTTTATTCTAAGAAAAAAAGACATCAATACGATTTACCTAGGTCAAAGTTTGCCATATGATTCTTTGATGGAGTGTATTGAAAAATTGAAACCAAAAGCTTTGATGACTTCGCTCTTATCTTCGGTTGATGAAAATTTTATAGAAAACTATTTCAAGAATATTGAAAAAGACACCAATTCAATTCCTGTGTTTGCAGGTGGTGCTCAAGTTATGAATTTTGAGCATAAATTACCAAAAACAGTTAAGGTCATTAAGTCGTATTTGGATTTAGAGAATTGTATGAAGTCGTTTATCGAAAAGAGTTCTACCAGGTAATTCCAGCTATTTCGTTGTCCAAGAGTTTTTTCCTTTCAAGAATTATTGCTTGATGTTCAGCTAGTTTTTTGCTTTTTTCGTAAAGTGGTTTGTGATTTAAAGCTGATTTAATTGCTTTAATTTTTTTACAAGCAATGTAAGTCGATTCTGTCAAATAAGTGTTTGCGAAGCGTTGCCAAACGTATTCTACCGCCAATTCATTCGGATGAGCAAAGTCATTTTTGAAAAAACGATAATCTCTTAATTCATCCATTACAATTTCATAAGAAGGAAAATAGTTGCAATTAAGAAGTTTCGCCAATGTTTCAGCTGCCAAAAGTAATTGAGCTTTTGAACGATTATTTTCTATTATACCATCTTTCAAATGTCGTACTGGACTAACTGTAAAAACGATTTGAATAGTTGGATTGAAAATTATTAACTTCTCAAGAATAGGTTTCCAGAATTGAATGATTTCCGTTGAATTACTATTTTGAATTTCAAACAAAGATGGATGCTGTTTGTGACAGTTTGCAACAGTTTGATTGCTTGTCTTATGAAGGTAGCCTTTGGCAGTGCCAAAAGTCACGAAAAGATGGGATACATTTTGTAAAAGTTCCTTCAAATCCTTTCTTTCAGCAATAACCTTTGATTCAATTTCTTCTTTCGAATAACCAAATAGTTTACCCGAACTTCCCCAATGAAAAAATACATCGTCTCGTTGAATAATATCGCAAACCGTGTTTTCCTCTAAACTATCAATGATTCCTTGTCCAATTGCGAAAGGATGAAACAAGGTTCCAAAAGGATTTGAAAAAGCTTTAAGGCCGTGAAGTTGTGCTTGATTTCCAATTTCATCCGAGAAACAACTTCCAAGAAAAAGTATAGATTTTCCAATTTCAATCTTAGGTTCTTGACTTGGAATCTGAAAACTAAATTGAAACGAATTCATTTATTGTACCATTAAAAATTCAGCGTTTTTCAAAGCTGCCTCCGTAATTTCTTCACCACTCATTAAACGCGCAATTTCTTGAACTCGTTCCTGTTGTGTTAATTGAATCACTTTTGTGGTCATTCGATTTTCTTTCAATTCTTTAGAAACGACAAAATGATGTTTTGCTTTTGCAGCGACTTGTGGTAAATGAGAAATGGCAATCAACTGAACGCTTTCGCCCATTTTTTTCAATAGGTTCCCCATTTTTTGAGCAACGTCGCCAGAAACTCCGGTATCAATTTCGTCAAAAAGAATGGTTGGCAAAGCTCTTTTTTCTGAAATCAGTTGTTGTAGCGCTAACATCAAACGTGAAAGTTCACCGCCACTTGCAGCTTTTTCAATCGGAACGGGTGCAACACCTAAATTAGCGGAAAATAAAAAGGAAACGTTACTATTTCCAGATAAGTTTAGCTCTTCGTTTTGTTCTAATTTGATTTCCAACTTAGTGTGAGGAAGTTTCAATTCAGTCAAAAGTGCATTCAGTTCTTTGATGATTTTTGGAACAGCTTTCAATCTTTTTTCGTGCATTGAATTAGCTTTGACTAACAATTCTAGTTGCGATTTTTCAATCACTTTATTTAATTGGTCAACTTCTATTTGAAATTCTTCAACACTATTTGTTTGTTGCGAAATTTCGTCTTCTAATTCCATCAATTGATCTTGTGTACTCAATCGATGTTTGTTCAAAATTCGATTAAAAGCATCTACTTTTTCAGTTAGTTCATACCTTGAACTTGCTGAATCCACATTCGATTCCATAAACGAAACTGCATCATTGGCCAATTCTTTTAATTCAATTAAAACACTTGTTGCACGTTCCTTTATTTCTTTAATTTCAGGATCTAAGTGAGCAACTTTTTCCAATGCATTTTTGGTATGTAAAAGCGATTCGTAGAAATTATTATCATCTGTTAAAGAAGCTAATTCACTAAAAATGGCATTTAACTGTTCGGATTGCTCCATTTTCAACAACTCACTTTCTAATTTCGAGTAATCTGTTTTTGAAAGTTGTAGTTGTGATAATTCATCTAAAACAAATTGATTGTAGTCTTGAGATTTTAAAGCCTGGTTCAAGGTTTCAATTTTCTGTTGAAGTTCTCGTTTCTTTTGTTGTTGCTGTTTAAATGCGTTAGCAAAAACTACTCTTTCGCTCGTTAATCCAGCCAGAATGTCGAGAATTTCTAACTGATAAGTTTTTGATTTTAATTCGAGGGTATTGTATTGCGAATGAATTTGAACTAACTGAATCGAAAGTGCTTTAAGGGTTGTCAATGAAACAGGAGAATCGTTGATAAAAGCTCGCGATTTACCATCTTTACTAATTTCTCGACGAATCAAAATGGAATCTTCAAAATCTAAATCATTTTCAGTGAAGAAAGCTTGAAATTGTGAACATTCTTGAAATTCAGCTTCGACGATTGCTTTATTTGATTTTGGCCCAATTACCCCAAAGTCAGCTCGTTCACCAAGAATTAAATTCAAAGCATTTAATAAAATTGATTTTCCCGAGCCTGTTTCTCCAGTGATGACTGTGTATCCATTTTCCAAAAGGATAGTTGTTTCATCAATTAAGGCGAAATTAGAAATATAAAGTTGACGAAGCATTTTAGTTGAGTATTTCCTGGTAAAGCGAGGAATTTCCAGAATCAAGTTTTTTCAAAAGATTCACAAAGTCTGTTTTTTCTTTCGTTTCAGAATCAGAAAGCACGTTTTTGAATTCTTGAATTTTGCTATAAAGGAAATTTAAAGTATTTAAATTATTTGGATTACGTTGTACAACTGGTGTCAATTTATTCAAAGCATCATACATTGCTTTTTTACCAGCCACTTTATTTTCATACAACATATCAATTCCTTTTCTGTGGTACATATAATTACATTCTCTAACAGGTTCAAAAGCAGGTTGAAGGATGTTTTCAACTAACCAATATCTATTTCTTTTTCCCGTTTCGTTTGCTTTCCAACCTGCAGCTCCAGAAACTTGCGCATTGGTAACGATTTGTTGTGCTTTTGTAAAATGAGGAGTTCCACCTTTCAAAGAGAAAGAATCATAATCCATTCCTAGTATGAAATACGCGTAAAAGGAAAGAATGGAAGTTAAATTGTCTTTGTATTGATTTTCATTGTAAAGTAAAACGGCATTTCTAGAGAATGAAAACGCAACGTCATCATCTTGGAAATTAAAAACTACAGAGTTGTAATTTGAATTAAAAGCTGGACGACTAAATTGAACTTGAATATATCCTGTGTAGTTTCCGGTACTTGGAATTGTTTTTATTTGAATCTGAATATTGCAGTTGATGCGTTCCTCGGTTTTAAACTCATCTTCCGTCCATTTTGTGTCGTTCATAAAATCATAAACACTTTGTTTCATTTGTTTGATGATTTCTTGTTCCGTTGAATTTACTTCAACTCTAGCATCTGTCAACACAGAAACTTGGCAATTTAATTCTTGACTAAAACTTGATGAAATTGGGAAAATCATCAAAAGAAGTAAGTGATATAATTTCATTTTAAATTTAAAATTGATTCCATAATATCTTCTGCCACAGCGGTTTTTGATTTTAAATCAAATTCTTTTTTGGCATTGCTTTTATCTAAGATAGTAATTTTATTGGTGTCACCTTGAAATCCAGCTCCTTTATTTTCTAGTGTATTCAAAACAATCATATCAAGATTTTTAGCCTTTAGTTTCAATAACGCATTTTCTTCCGCATTATTTGTTTCCAAAGCAAAACCTATGACTTTTTGTGCGTTGTTTCTATTTTCTGATGCCCAACGTAAGATGTCTGGATTTTTAACTAATTCCAAAGTTAAAGTTTCTTCTTTCTTTTTAATTTTTTGAGCTTCTTGATTTACAGGTCGATAGTCAGCAACGGCAGCAGCGAATATCCCAATTGAACACTTGTTCCAATTAACTGAAACTGCCTTCAACATTTGTTCCGCTGATTTTACAGCTATTACTTCCAAGTTCGGATGATGCAATTCTAGTTGAGTTGGACCACTTACCAAAATCACATTCATTCCTCTATTTAAACACGATTCAGCTAATGCAAAGCCCATTTTTCCACTGGAATGATTGCCAATAAATCGAACTGGATCAATTGCTTCATAGGTTGGGCCAGCTGTTATAAGAACTGTTTCAGTACTTTTTGTAGTTGTTGAAATAAAATAATTAGCGATAAACGCAGCAATAACCTCTGGTTCTTCCATTCGTCCTTCACCTTCAAGCCCGCTTGCGAGTTCACCTTTAGTTGCTGGAATCACTAAAACGCCATCTGATAAAAGGGTAGCGATATTTCGTTTAAAACTTGGATGTTGATACATGTCTAAATCCATTGCTGGACAAACGATTGTTTTCGTTTTCATTGAAAGATAGGTAGCAAGTAGTAGATTGTCGCACAATCCGTTTGCCATTTTTGCGATTGAATTTGCGGTTGCTGGTGCGATCACAAAAATATCTGCCCAAAGTGCTAGTTCGACGTGGTTCGTCCAAACTCCTGTTTGTTTGTTCCAAAATTCAATGGATACTGGATTTTGTGAAAGTGTCGAAACAACTAGGGGGCTTATAAAATCAGAAGAGGCAGGAGTCATTATACATTTGACTTCTGCCCCTTGTTTCTTTAAAATCCGTATGAGATACGCAATTTTGTAAGCTGCAATACCTCCTGTTATACCAAGAAGAATGCGCTTTCCTTGCATTATGCTTTCTCTTCTGGTTGACGAATATAAATTTTATCGTCTAATAATTCTTGTGTTGCAATTGCTGTTGCTTTTGGCATACGTTCGTAATGCTTTGAAATTTCAATTTGCTCACGATTTTCAAAAATCTCTTCTAAGTTGTCAGTTGTTGTTGCAAATTCTTGCAATTTTTGAGTCAACTCTTCTTTCATTTGTGAGCTAATTTGATTGGCTCTTTTTGAAACAGCAACAAGCGATTGGTAGATGTTACCAGTTTTTTCTTCCAAACGGATGGTATCTCTTGTAATAGTTGATTTTTCTGCTAAAGTTACTTTTTGACTCATTTTAAATCGATTAACTGTTTAATTATTTTTACTTTTTTCCAATTGTTCAATGTATCCTTTTAGTTCTTTGAGATAAGTTGAGCTAGGATAAAGGATTGCAAAGTTACTGAATCTTTCATTAGTTTGTTCAATTCTTTCTAACTTTTTACTTGGAATACTATTTATGGATAGCAAATATGAATTTTTAACTAGCAAATAATTTACTTCTTCAATGTATTGAGAGGTTGAGTATTTCTCAATAAAAATTTCTGCTGCTGTAACTGCTGCTCTAAAATTTTCTGTTTTTGAATACAAACGAACTTGTTCAAAATCTTTGCGTTCCAATTTAAATCTTAGGTTATCAATTACTTTGTTGCAAGAGTCAATTAATTTTGAGTTCGGATAACGGTCTATAAATGATTGAACACTAATGATTGCTTGCTCTGTTTCTGTTTGATCAAGTGCGAATTCAGGCGAGTTTTTAACGTTACTAATTGACATTAAAAAGTAAGCTTCTTCTGTTTTAGCACTATATGGAAAACGTTGAATATACGAACTGAAGTAATAACCAGACATATAATAATCTTCCATTTCGAAGTAGCTTTTCCCTAAACGATAATAAGCCAATTCACCTTCACCTGATTTTGGTGCATGTTGGTAAACTTGTTCGTAAAGTACGATGCAGCGATCATATTCTTTATCGTCAAAAAGATTATTTGCTCTCGTAAATTTTGCTTGATAATCGTCTCCTTTTACAATTTTATTGTAATCTGAGCAAGAAATTGCCGAAACAAGAATCAATAAAAGCACTATAAATTTTAAAGAGTTGTTCATTTTATTTTATCCTTAAACTTCTGCCAACTTGAAGTACGGTTGTTGGTTTAATTCCGTTCAATTGGCAAATTTTTGAAACGGTTGTATTATTTCTGTCAGCTATTTCTGTTAATGTATCTCCAGATTTAACTCTGTAAAATTTATTCTGTTGTGTTTTAACAACGACAGGTTTAACGATTTGTTGTTGTTGGGCTTGTGGATCAATCGGTTCATCGGGATGCGCTTCATAAAAATCGCTAGGTTTTGCTCCCGGTCTAAACAAGCCTTTGTGAACGAATAAATTTTCGTTTTTCAATTGCTTGGTCTCGAAGTTAATCATCTCTTCAGGATTAATTGGAGCATCATAGAATCGAACTTCAAAATGTAAATGCGCTCCAAACGAACGACCTGTATTTCCTCCTAAACCTAAAACTTCACCTGCTGCAACTTCCTGATCGGGAAAAACTAAAAACTTGCTCAAATGCGCATAAAAAGTTTCTAAACCATTGTAATGTCTCACGATTACTAAATTTCCAAATCCACCTTCATTGTATTTAGCGTAACGAACTTTACCAGCCCAGGCAGAAACTACAGTATCACCAGTATTCAAGTTTAAATCTATTCCGTTGTGATTTCTTCCACTTCTGGGGCCGTATCTTGAAGTGACAACACCAGGAACAGGTATTTTGAATTCAGAATGTACCTCGTCGTTTAAGCACAACCAAATAGTATCTTTTAATTTTGATAAATCGTTGTTACGGGTTGTAAAACAAATTTCATTGTTCCAAGGCAAGGTATAAGGTACATCTTGTTGCGTGGTCATTATCTTGTGAATACGTGGATTCAATACCCCATCAAACGTATTCGTTTTTACTAAAGCCCAAGTTTTGTTAGAAAAAATCACCATTCTTCCAAACTGAGTATCAATGGTATCCAACACTTTTTGCGCTTCCAAATTAACTGGAAGAAACAGAAATAGGAAGGGAATAAGATGAATTAACTTGCGCAAGCTTATTTTTTGGAAGCCCAAATATAGTGAATTATCCTCAAATAGCTTTTACGTCAACGATTTCAATGTTGAATAATACCGATTCGTTGGGTTGGATTAAATTCGCATAACCCCTGCTACCATAAGCTTGAGGACTTTCTAATAGGATTAAATAGCGCTCTCCTTTTTGGGCATTTTTAAGAATTTTTCGCAAACCTGGAACAATTGATTTTTGTCCGGGAATGTACTTAATAGGAAAATTAGAAAGATAGGTGTTCATTACAGCAGCTTTAGATTCTGTTGAAACAATTGTATGAAAAGAGATTTCACGGTCTGCCTCAATTTTTTGATTCGTTTTTTCGGCATCTTTTATTTTCCAAGAGGTAATTCCATCTTCATTAAAACCAGGAGTAACAATTGCGTAAAGTTTTGCAAAAAGCCAGTTAGGGGAATCGGGTGGAATAACGCCTTTTATACTCTTTTTGCCCAAAGCTAATTCAGAAGGAATTTCAATTTTCGCAAAATCTCCAATGTTTAATTCAGTAAAGGCTAAATCCCAACCGGGTGTTTGCATATTAAATCCAACAATAAAAGGAATGGCAGGAAGGTTTAATTTATTGTTTCCATCAACGATTTTTCCATCAGGAAGCGCTAAACGGTATTCAATCAATACCATATCACCTTTTTTGATTTTTTGACCATTTCCTTTGACCATCCATTTGATAACAATTCCGTTATCTAAACTTTTAGTGCGTTCAATTTTGCCTTTTTCGAAGTTTTTTAGATTGCTTTTGGCTGCAGTGAAACTAGTATCTACGGCTTTAGCATCTGCTTTTGGTTTAGCTGAAACAGTATTTTTTTTTGCTGGTTTTAATTTGCTTTTTTTTGGGTCGTCACAAGAAAACAATGCAAAAGCAAAAATCAAAGTAAGGGTGAATAGTTGTTTCATTTTAAACTAATAAGTTCTAAATCAATGTATAAAATCGCTTGTGGTGGAATGGTTTGTCTATCTCCAAGTAACCCATGTCCTAAGTAACTGGGTAGAATAAGTTTTGCTCGGTCCCCAACTTTCATGTATTTCAATGCTTCGTGAATTCCTGATTCTTTTTCGCTTTTATCAATAGCAAAAGATTCTGTTTTATCTGCCTCGGTTTCGTATCTAACTATCCCATCGAGCGTTTCAACTTTTACACGAATAATCGCTGTTTGACCTGATTTTGCTAATGCTCCAGTTGGGCCTTGTTTGTAAATCATATAGCGCAAACCTGATTCTGCTAGCGTCATTTTTAAATACGAATAGTGCGCAAGAAATAGTTTTATTTGGATTTGCTCACGTTCGTTGATTTCTTGGTTATAATCAACCGAGTGATTGTCACTCCATTCGCGTTTTTCAACTTTTTTTTTCTCGCCACGGCAAGCGCTAAGTAGCAAGCAAGATAAAATAAGTAAAGAAGCAACTGTTATTTTCATGGAATTAATTCCTCTACTAACGATTTGAACCTAGATAAAGTTACATTTAATGATTCTGAACTAAAACCACCTGCGGCATATTTGTGACCGCCTCCTTCAAAATGCTTGGCTGCGAATTCATTGACAAAGTAGTTGCCTTTCGAACGAAATGAAATTTTTATTCCTTCCTTATGTTCCATAAAAAGCGCTGCAATCGACATTCCTTCGATGGATAAAATCACATTTACCAAGCCTTCGGTATCGCCTTTTTGGTAATTAAATCTGTTTAATTCTTCTTGTGAAAGTGTAATAATTCCCATCGGAAGATTAGGGATAATTTCAAGTTTCTCTGCAATCGCAAAACCACGTAAACGCAATCGATCCATTGTGTTGACATCGTAAATAGCTTCGTGAATTTTGTAATGTTCCACACCAATTTCTAACAATTTTGCAAGTGCTAAATGGGTGTTTTTATCAACAGATGGGAAGCGAAAAGAACCTGTATCTGTAAGAATTCCTAAATAAATTCCATTTCCAGCTGGAATGTTTAATTTGTCAATTAATTCTAATTCTGAGATACAATCAAAAATCAATTGCGCCGTCGAACAAACGGTTGGTCTAGAAATCATTAATTCGCAGAAATCTTCTGGGTTTGGATGGTGGTCAATCATTACTTTCTTGCCTGAAAACAAGTCGAAAATTCCTTCCATGTTTTTACCAACACGACTTTTGGCATTGTAATCTAAACAGAAAAGCAATTGATAATCATTCAATAAAGCGATTACTTGTTCTTCGTTTTTGTCATAAATCAAATAATCAACTTCTGACAAAAAGGGTAGGAGAGAAGCAGAAGGTTCATCGGGGATGATGATTAAGGCTTTCTTACCTAAATTTTTAACGAATTCATACCAAGCAACAGAACTCCCAATAGCGTCACCATCGGGAGATTTATGTGTTGTAATTAATATGGAATTATTATTTTCTAAAAGCGATTGCAGTTGTTGTATCATACTGCGAAATTACTCTTTCTTTTGCATCTGTTCGTCTTCCTCTGGATCTGGAGGAAATAATTTTGGTGAATCAGTTTTATTTTGCAAGCGGTCTAAAATATCTTCGATTTGAGAAATAGAAACTCTTTTAGCAATGATATTTTTGTCTTTGTCTAAAATGTAAACAACTGGATTCGAGAAAATATCATAAGTAGTTTGGTAGTTCAATGATTCTAAAGTTGTAGGTTTTCCTTTTTCTCCAGGATATAATGGTACCAATTTTTCCGGTTCTTTTTTCGCTATTTCAAAAAGTTTTTCAGTTACAGCGACATTGATAAATTTCAAATTATTCTCTCTGATGAATTTTTTCCAGCTCTCAAAATCTTTACCAGTTGCTTTTCCAATTGCGTAGATTTCAATATTTCTAGCTTTTAATTTTTCATCATATAAACGTCCTAATTTTGGAGTTGTTTTTTTACAATGTCCACACTCTGGATCCCAGAAATAAAGGATGGTATATTCTGATTTTAAACTATAGAAATCGCGGTAAGTTACATCTGTTGTATCTCTTAAAATTAAGTTTGGAGGACGAACACCCATCACTAAGTTCAATTTATTTTTTAAGTTGTCACACAATTCAGGAATCTTAGCTTCATCAACCCAAAAGGCTGGATATTTTCCTTCTGCATTTTTTGTACAGAAATAACGATCAAGCATATATAAGTATACTTTATCCATTCCCATAATTTCGCTTTTACCATAAGTTGAAGCCACCCATCCAACGACGTATTCGTACATTTTAGATTTAGGATTTAATCGATCAATGAAGTCAAAAGCGTGAGCAATAACCGTGTCCCAATGTTGGATAATCATATTTTTACCGAAGTAATACTCCATTTTATTGTGGAAAACAGGATTGTTAACCAATGCATCATCTTTTAAATCAACGTTATCCCAGTAATGTTTTCTGTAATATTTGTATTTGAAAGTTGAGTCAATCACAACTCCTTTATCGTTTTTCGGTGGCTCAGGAATATCAATTTCCATCGACATTTTAACGATTTTCGCTACTAATTTTCCTTGATTGTTATTGATCAATAATTTTTGATAATCCTCCACTTCAGTATTGATTCCATCTATTTGGTCGGATAATCTTTTGTATTCTGGGTCTTTTGGATCTTGATTTTTTAGTTTGCTACGTTCTTCAGCAAGTTTATTGATGTTTGATTTTTTGCTACTGATAAAGTTAACGTAAGGAATAAAAACCGTGTTTTCTGCTGATTTTTTAACTTTCATCGTTGCCATAAAATCAGGACCTGTTGTTTCTAATTGAACGTCTTCATTGTTGTAAACGAATTCAAAGTAACGCTGTCCTGGCAAGTACAATCCAACGATTCCAGGTTGTTGTTTTTTACCTTCAAAAACAACTTCTCCGCCTTTCATTTCAGCTGTGTCGGCATAGAATAATTTTTGCCCAAAATATTTAATCAAATAAACTGTAGTGTCTTTCTGACCGTTTACTTTGATTCTGATTTTCTGACTTGTAGCACTTAGAGAAATGCAAGTAAGTACTAAGAATAGAACTTTATTTAATTGAATTTTCATGGGATTAAACGAGTTTAGTTGATACGAATTTGATTTAAATTTAACAGACAACAAAAAAATTAACATTTCTTTAACCTCTTATTTGTTGTGAAGCGAGAGCACGCCTTTGTTTGCAGTTATTAAGCTTGAAATAGCAAAAATGAATAAACTTAATGCTAAAGTAATGACTGAAATCCAAGAAATTGATTGGTTGAGATTGATTCCTCCAGTTTTAAAGATTTCGTCCACTATGATTTTTAATCCAACAAAAGATAAAAATCCTAAAGATGCAATTATCACAAAGAGCTTTAAAAAATAGAGGAAGAAGGCATTAATTAATTTTTTTGGGGCAAAACCCAATCGTAAAAGTGTTCGAATTTCGTATTTGTTGTGCGTCATCAAAAGTTGTAAATATTGAATCAAAACCAAACCTGAAAGCAAAACTGCAATTACTGAAATCCCAGAAATAACTCCGAAAAGTGTTCCTACAATGCTTTTTAGACGACTAACAACTACTTGCGAATTTCTTGATTCTAAGCCATGTTCATCCATGTACGCTTCCAATTTACCAAATTCTCCTTCTTTTCCTGCAATCATCACTTGTGTAATATTTGCTTCGGAACCATCCGAAAAATTAGAATTGGCATAGTCCATAAATTCTTCAGGTACCAATAGCGCTGGAATTTCATTCGTAAAGCCAATAATTTTCGAATCTACCCATTCTTCTTTTTGACCGTTGGAAATTCGCAATTTGAATTTAATATCCAAAGCAAGTTCATCTGAAATTTGAGGTATTCCGCTTGCACTCATAAAGGTATTGAGCATAACGATAAAATCGCGTGGCATTATTATTGGCACAAAACTATCGCCTTGTTTCCATTTCCATTTATCCGATTTGACATCTAAGAATTTTTTGTCAACCGCTTGAATGAAAACATCTGTTTTAAAAGGAGGAATTCTTTTTTCATTGAGCTCTAACCAAACACGAAAATTGTTACTCAC
>CAZDKE010000032.1:0-42452 GCA_964506255.1 uncultured Lishizhenia sp.
AATTATTATTAGGTGCTTATTCAGCGCTTTCTAGACAAATTGGTTTAGGTCGTGTGAAAATGTACAACCGTCACGAAATGTTGGATTTGGTAAAAATCGACGGAAAAGCGCGCGGAATCATTGCACGTAACTTAGTGACAGGAGAATTAGAAAAACACGCAGCACACGCAGTTGTAATTGCATCAGGAGGTTACGGAAACGTATATTTCTTGTCAACAAATGCGATGGGAAGTAACGTGTCAGCAGCTTGGAAAGTTCACAAAAGAGGAGCTTTGTTTGCAAATCCTTGTTACGTTCAGATTCACCCAACATGTGTTCCTGTACATGGTACAAATCAATCGAAATTGACATTGATGTCAGAATCATTGAGAAACTCAGGTAGAATTTGGGTACCAAAGAAAAAAGAAGATGCTGAAGCAATTCGTGCGGGAAAATTAAAACCAACACAAATCGCTGAAGAAGATAGAGATTACTACTTGGAAAGAAGATATCCAGCTTTTGGTAACTTGGTTCCTCGTGACGTAGCCTCTCGTGCTGCTAAAGAAAGATGTGATGAAGGTCACGGAATCGAAGCAAATGACACAAACGAAGGTGTTTACTTGGATTTCGCTTCAGAGATTAAATCAAAAGGAAAACAAGCAGCTTATGCACTGGGAGATCATAATCCAAGTGAAGCGAAAATGATCGAATTAGGTAAAAAATGGATCAGTGAAAAATACGGTAACTTGTTCCAAATGTATCAAAAGATTACTGACGAGAATCCGTATGAAACACCGATGAAAATTTATCCAGCTGTTCACTACACAATGGGTGGAGTTTGGGTTGATTATAACTTACAAAGTACGATTCCAGGATGTTTTGTGACAGGTGAAGCAAATTTCTCTGACCACGGAGCAAACAGATTGGGAGCTTCTGCTTTGATGCAAGGTTTAGCTGACGGATATTTCGTATTGCCCTACACGATTTCTGATTATTTAGCAAACGAAATTCGTACAGGTAAAATCTCAACAGATTCTCCAGAATTCGTTGAAGCTGAAAACGCTGTTAAATCTCAAATTGATATGTTCTTGAACAATAAAGGAACAAAATCAGTGGATCATTTCCACAAACGTTTAGGTTTAGTAATGTGGAATAAAGTTGGTATGGCCCGAAACGAAAAAGGCTTGAAAGAAGCAATTGCTGAAATCGCTGAAATTCGTGAAGATTTCTACAAAAATGTATTCGTTCCAGGAAGCGCAGATGAGTTAAATCAAGAATTGGAAAAAGCGATGCGCGTTGCTGACTTTTTAGAATTGGGTCAATTGATGGCTGTTGATGCTTTAAACAGAAACGAATCGTGTGGTGGTCATTTCCGTGAAGAATACCAAGACGAAGAAGGAGAAACATTACGCGATGATGAAAACTTTAAGTTTGTTGCTGCTTGGGAATATAAAGGGATGGATGTTACTCAGTCTGAGTTGCACAAAGAAGATTTGAATTATGAGTTTATTAAGATAGCGGCTCGTAACTATAAATAAAAATGCTGACTTTAACTTACATAAAGCAACAACTAACTGTCTTGAAGCCAATACTTCAAAAAAAGTATCCTTTGGCAAATATGGCAATTTTCGGGTCTTATGCTCGCAATGAAGCTACAGAGAAAAGTGATGTTGATGTTTTGGTTGAGTTGAATGGAAAAATTGGAATTCAATTCATTGACATGGCTGATGAAATTGAAGCTTGTTTAGGGATAAAAACAGATGTTATTACCAAAAACAGTTTAAAATCCAATTACTACGAACACATAAAGCAAGATTTGATTTATGTCTAAAGCAATTTGAGCCTTCTTGAAAGCGATAAGGAAAACAAATGAAAATAATTTAAAAATTCAAAATATGAAATCTTATCTAGTTGTATTGTTTTTAATGCCATTTGCATTTATCGCTCAACCTGAGTTTTCATTTGATTTATATTTTGAAGATGCTTTAGGTAATAGGGATACAATTACTTTAGGTTATGATCCTCTTGCTACTGATGGAATAGATGCTCAATTTGGAGAAGAAAATATTATTGCTCTACCTTGGGATAGTGTTTTTGAGGTACGAATAAGTGATTATTATGACAAAAATGCAGTCGATGAACAGGTTTCGTTTAACTCTAAAAAGTGCATACAGAATAAATTAAGTCAACCCTACTTCATAACAAATAGAATTGAAATAGACATTCATGCTAAGCACTTCCCAATTAGAATAACTTGTGATTCAACAGATATTGAGTCATCTGAAAGAAGAGGAACATTTATTACAAGTATGTTACCAGGCGGGTGGTTTGATACTGGTGGGTTCGTAACTAATTTATATTATAATCCACAAACTCTTATTGATTTCGCAGGATTTGAAAGTTGGCCACTATACCCTTTCAATTATTACTACCTTGAAGCTTCCGATTCAGTATTTGTTTGTTGGGCTGCTATTGCAGATTCAAATGTAAATACTTCAAATATTCACGAAAGCGAAGTAGATAACATAATTAAAATTTTTCCTAATCCAACAAATACATATTTTGAAATAAAAGCTGATGTAAAAGTTGAAAAAATTGAAATAGCTAATTCTTATGGACAAGTTATGCAAGAGTTTAAAGTAACAAATCAGCAAAAATTCGATATTTCTCAATATTCAGATGGTATCTATTTAATTACAATATATTTAGAGAATCAAATTAAACATTTCAAAATAATTAAAAAATGAAAAAAATAGTCTTTCTCCTTATTGCCTTTTTAAGCTCTTATTCAATTTCAGCACAATACTGTCATAATGTTAATGAAGATGAGGGTTCTGGTTTAAAAATTTCTTCTATATGTTCTAATAGGGAAGAATATACCCCTTTAGTATCTAGTCAAACACCTATTATCACTGTACGAATTGCTTTCCATATTATGCAAGATGATAATAGTTCAGGTAACTTTCAAAATATACCATCACATATAACTTACCTCAATAATATTGCTAACCATACAAATTATTTACTATCTAATTTAGGTGTACTGAACATTGGAACAACACCATACATTCAAGACAGTAGAATTAGAATTTATTTAGAAGATATCTATTTTCACCCTCATACTTCTGATTGGGCTAATTCAGGAAGTAACTCTTACTATTTATATGATAAATATGTAACTAATGATTTTGATGGTGTTATGATAAATCAAGAGAAGAAAGATAATGTGGAGCATATTTTTATTAATGGAGATAATAATGATATAATTGGAGGAAGGTCTTGGGGTCTTGGTACACAAAGTGGAATATTCCATACTGGATGGTTTAATAACTACGATACTAATGGCCCAAACTCTTATCAAGGGCTACTTACTCAAAATTTTGTTCATGAATTGGGTCATTTTTTAGGGTGTCAACATAACTTTCGAAATGGTCCTAATGGCACTCAATGTGATGATTGTACAGATAATGATCCTATTAATTTAAGTTGTCCATTAGAAGCTAGTAGTAATAATTTTATGGATTATTTTCCTGGAGGATATAATTCATCAAATCCATACCCTGGTTTTTCTCAATGTCAATTAAGTAAAATGCATTATTTCTTAAATGGAGGAAACACTAGTAGTCGAACAGTTTTAAAAGATTATTGTACAATTGATCCAACAAAAACAATAGAAATCAATGGGAATTATATTTGGACCAGCAGTAAAAAATTACGAGGAGATTTAATTATAAAATCAGGCTCAACTTTGACTATTAAATGTAAATTACACATTCCTCAAAATGGAAAAATCATAGTTGAGCCAAATGCAAGACTAATAATTGATGAAGGATCCATAACGAATGAATGTGGGAATTTATGGCAAGGAATAGAGGTTTGGGGAACTACTTCACAGCACCAATATCCACTCTCTCAACCTCTTCATCAAGGAAAGCTTGAGATTCTAAATGGAGGAATGATTGAAAATGCGTTGATTGGTGCACGAAACTGGAAAACAAATGATTATAGCAAAATTGGTGGTGTAATTATCGCAAATAACGGCGTATTTAAGAACAACAAAAAAGCTGTTGAGTTTGTTATTTACGAAAATTTCTCTCAAACAAACCCAGCCGTTAAAATGAATAACTTGTCACGATTTACGAATACTGACTTTATTATTGACAATGATTATTTGGACGACCCAACATACTTTCAAAATCATATAACCATGTGGTCAGTTTATGGTATTTCATACTCCAATTGTCATTTTTTCAATAATGTATCCCCTAAATCTTATTTAGCGAACAGAAACAAAGCCATATACTCAATTGATGCAGGTTATTCCATCAATGCAGGTTGTTCAATTTTGGTTCCAAACGGAAGTACTTGTCCTGAATCTAATTTGCTTAAATCAACTTTTACAGGTTTTGACAAGACAATTGAAGCAACAGGGGCAGGAACGACCAAAACAGTAATCATAAATCAAGCTATTTTTGACAAAAATGTAAATGGAGCTTATTTTTCTGATCTTGATAATTTTTCAGTTAATCGTTCTGTAATAACACTAGGTAATCCGAATTATTCAATAGCTCCTAGTTCTTATTATGGTATAAATTCAACGAACTCAACAGGATACCAAGTAGAGGAAAATCAATTCTCAAAATATACAGGATTAGTTGGAACTTATGGTGTTGCAATTTCAAATAGTGGCACTGAAAATAATCGAGTTTATAAAAACAAATTTACTGGTTTAACCTTTGGTCAATCACTAAATGGAATAAATAGAAATTCAGCTGACCCTTTGAAAGGTTTTCAATTTTTATGTAACGAGTTTAATGGTAACACATCCCGAGCTGTTAGTGTTCTTGTGAATAATTCTACAAATGGTATTCGTTTATACCAAGGAGAATATTCACCGTTGAAATCGGCAGGAAATACCTTTTTGAATACACCATCCAATGCTTTTACAATCTACAACGGTACACCAAATGGAATAATTTATTACCACAATAATGGTACTACTATTCCAACTAATAACACAGCAAACGTATCTTTAGTTGCAACATCGAATGTTAATAGTTGCGCATCAAGTTTTAGTATTGTTTTAGGAAAACAAGCATTGAAGAGTAATTCAGATAGTTTACAGACAGTTTACAATGATTTGAAATACAATTATTTATCAATTATTGATGATGGAAATACGTCTGAATTTATTGAGAATATAAAAAATGATTGGAGTGAAACGGCTTGGAAGTTGAGAAATGAATTAATCTCAAAATCTCCTTATGTTTCTGAAAAATCGCTCTTAGAAGCAGTGAAGCAGAATATTTTGCCAAATGCAATGATATTAGAAATTTGTCTTGCCAACCCAGATGTTTCAAAAAATGAAAAATTCATTTCTCAGCTGAATGAAGTTCATACACTTCCTAGCTATATGTTGACTTATATCAGAAATAATGACGAAAGAACAACAAGAACTACAATGGAGGCCGAAATGGGATTCATTTTATCTGAAAAGAGTGTTATTGAGGACGAGTTGATTCGGTTACAAGCAACTGCTGAAGAACGAACAAACGAAGATATAAGTAGTGTTTATTCAATAAAAACTAACTCTCAAAAAAAGATTGACTTAATTGAATTAGCAATTGAAACAGAAAATTGGCAACAAGCTAATTCCATTTTGAATGAATCGCTGCTTGATGAAAACCTAAAGGATGAACATTTCCGTTTCAACAATTATGGTGATTATATTGCATTTCGTTCCAATCTTGGTAGCAGAAAATTAAGTCAATTAGAACCAACAGAAATTGAATATTTACAGAGTTTAGCTTTATTCGAAAATAAAGTGGGTGGTTATGCAAGAAATATTCTTTGTTTTTTCTATGATATTTGTTTAGAAATAGAAACTGAAGATGATTCAGAAAAAATGATGATTATTCAAGATAAAACAGAGAATACGTTAACTGAATTATTTTACAATTTGGAAGTTTATCCTAACCCAGCTGAAAATTATACAAGTTTGAAGTGGGAGATTTTAGATGAATTGAAGGATTGTCAGTATGTTGTTTTCAATATTGAAGGAATTGAAGTAACCAGAAATAGTATTTTAAATAATCAAGGAGAAGTTGTAATTGACACAAGAAATTATAAAAATGGAACTTATTTAATATCAATTGAAAATAAAGGCGTAAAAAAACAAGTAACAAAATTTGTAGTAAATAATAAGTAACACAATGGCGGCGAAAACGATAAATATCACTCTTAAAGTTTGGAGACAGAAAAATGCTAAAGTAAAAGGTGCATTGGAATCCTATAAGTTGGACAATGTATCTACAGACAGTTCTTTCTTAGAAATGTTAGATCAATTGAACGAGCAATTAGTAAACGAACAAAAAGAGCCTGTAGCGTTCGATCACGATTGCCGTGAAGGTATTTGCGGTATGTGCTCACTAATGATCAATGGTGATGCTCACGGGCCAATGAGTGAAACGACAACATGTCAGTTACACATGCGTTTGTTCAACGATGGAGATACCATTTACGTTGAGCCATGGAGATCTACTGCATTCCCGATAATCAAAGATTTAGTAGTTGATAGAAGTGCATTTGACCGTATTCAACAAGCGGGAGGATTTGTTTCTGTAAACACTTCTGGTAGGACGATGGATGCAAACGCGATTCCAGTTCCAAAAGACGATGCTGATAAAGCGTTTGAAGCTGCAGCTTGTATTGGATGTGGAGCTTGTGTTGCAACTTGTAAAAATGGTTCAGCGATGTTGTTTGTTGGAGCGAAAGTTTCTCAGTATGCATTGTTACCACAAGGAAAAGTAGAAGCTAAAGAACGTGTTTTAAACATGGTTCGCCAAATGGACGAAGAAGGATTCGGAAACTGTACAAATACAGGTGCATGTGAAATCGAATGTCCAAAAGGAATTTCTTTGGAGAATATCGCTCGCATGAACAGAGAATTTTTATTTGCTTCATTGACTTCAGAGAAGTAATATTTAAATGCATATAATTAGAAAGCATCCTACGGGGTGCTTTTTTTTTGCAACCAAAGTGTTAAATGTTCGTCTCTTACTTGTTAATATTTACCAAGGGCGATTAATTTCAATAAATTTGTAGCTCTTTATTCTCAAACATTTGGTTCAACCTTTATCAATATGGAAAAGTCAATCAGACTATTACTCACCTTTTTTCTTGCTTTTTCTTTCAGTTTTGTTGCATTTACACAAACATGTAGTATTACTGGGAACAACTTTGTTTGTATTGGTTCAACCATAAACTTAACAGGGTCTGGAACACCAGCTTTTACTAATCCGTGGACATCTTCAAATACAGCATTTGCGACTGTAAATAATTCAGGTATAGTTACAGGTGTAAATACAGGTTCTGTAACAATAACATATACAACATCAACTGGTTGTGTCGCAACTCGAACCATTACTGTACGTGAAACTCCAGTAATGAATAGTGCAAATTCAAAAACTATTTGTAGTGGAGATAATGTTGCTTTGATTTTATCATCAACTTTAGGGGCAGGGACCACTTTCGCTTGGTCAGCGAATAATAATGTGATTGTTACGGGTGAGAGTACCAATACTCAAACTAATAATGTTCTTAATAATACATTAAGTCATTCTTTAGTAAATAATCAACTTGTTAACTACAGCGTGGTTCCAACGTTTAATGGCTGTGTAGGAAATGCTCAAACAGTGGCCATTACTGTTCGACCAAAATCACCGGTAAGTGTTTCTAGTCCTTCAATTTGCCAAGGTCAACAAGCAACAATTACTTCAAGTGTATCTGTTGGAGGAGGAACTTATGCTTGGTCAACTAGTGCAAACACTTCTTCAATTATTGTAAATCCAACTTTAACAACCAATTATTCATTAACTTATTCGTTTGGTGGCTTTTGTCCAACAATTGCTACTTCAACAGTAAGTGTTAGTACAAGTCCTATTTTGAGTTTTTCAAACGCAACTATTTGCCGTGGAAATTCTGGTCAAATTACAGTTGCTGCAAGTACTCCTGGTGGAACATATGTTTGGTCAAATGGAACAAACGGAGCAACTTTAACCGCTTCTCCAATGTCCACTACTAATTATACTGTAACTTATAATAATGGCATTTGTAGTCCAGTAATTGGAACAGGAACAATCGTCGTAAATAACACTGCCTCAGTGAGTTTAAGCAGTACAACAATTTGTCAAGGAGAATCTGCAACGCTTTCACCTGCTTATTCCCATTCAAGTGGAGGGACTTATTTATGGTCGAATGGAGCTACAACGGCCACAATTACTGTAAGTCCAAATACAAACACCAACTATTCTGTAACTTATACGATGAATGGTTGTACAACAATGGCTAATCCTGTTGTATCGTCCAATGCGAATGTAGTTGTTAAACCGATTTCAATCGTTCCTTTTGCTACAGATTCGATTTGTTCAGGACAAAATTTCACTATTGTTCCTTCTGTTTCGCCTGTCGGTGGCACCTATTTATGGTCAACGAATGCAACGTCGGCATCAATTACGGTTTCACCAACTGCCAATTCAACGTACACTTTAACATATTCTTTCAATGGTTGTTCAACTTCTTCATCGAAATCAATTTTTGTGAAACCAGTTCCCGAAGTTGTTGTCAATCCAAGTTATAGTTGTCTTAATACTAATACTGTTTTTACCGCAACATCAAATTTATCAAATAGTACTTTTCTTTGGTCAACAGGTGCGACTTCTAATACTTTGCAAGTTAACTCACCTAATCAAGTAACTTACACAGTTGTTGCAAGTACTAATGGTTGTAATTCTTTACCGAAAGAAGTTTTTGTTACTCCTTTTATTACCTTAAATTCCAACATAAATGGCGCCAATGTTTGTCCAGGATCGCCTTATCCTACAATTACAATAACGCCAACTCATTCAGGAGGAACTTATATTTGGAACACAGGAGCAACTACAAATTCAATAACCCCAACTGGAGCAGGAAATTATACAGTTAGCTATTCATTAAACGGATGTTCAACTGCTACAAGAACAATTAGTATAACAGAAAATAATTGCGATTTTTCTCAAAATAGCTGTAGCAATCCTAATTTAATGTGTTCAGAAACATCATTTACCTATCCAAATGCTACGAATAAACCTAATTTAGGTAGTGTTGGTTGTTTAGGGTCAACACCAAACCCCACTTGGTTTTACTTAAATATTTCACAACCTGGAACAGTTACATTAAACTTATCTCAAACCGCGCTAACTGGCCAAGGTTTAGATGTTGATTACATTGTTTGGGGTCCTTTTGCTTCTCCAACTTCAATAACTGGTTGTTCTACAGGTAATTTTCCAACAGGTGCAATAGCATCTTGTAGTTATTCTGGAAATTTTAATGAGACAGCAACCATTCAAAATGCACAAGCCGGTCAAACGTATGTTTTAATGGTTACTAATTTCTCCAATCAAGCGGGAAATATTTCTGTAAATGAAGTAAATAATACTGGAAGTGGCTCTGCTTCTTGTTCCATAGTTTGCGACATAACCGAATTTACAGCAATCCCAACAGCATGTGTAAATAACCAGTATAATTTATCTGGTGTTCTTACTTTTGTTAATCCTCCATCCGTTGGAACACTTACAGTAAGTAATTCATGTGGTGGTTCGCAAGTTTTTAATCCACCATTTACTAGTCCATTAACTTATAATATCACTGGTTTAAATGCAAATGGTTCTGCTTGTGCATTAACAGCAACTTTTTCAGCTTCTTCATCTTGTTCTTCTACCGCTTCATATTCAGCTCCAGCCGCTTGTGTTTTACCTTGTTCTATTCAAAACTTAACAGCAATACCTAGTGCCTGTTTAAATAATCAATATTCACTTTCAGGAAGTGTTACTTTTACAAGCCCACCAAATACAGGTACTTTAACTGTCTCAAATTCTTGTGGAGGATTTCAAACTTTTAATGCACCGTTTACTTCACCTATAAATTATTCTTTCACTGGATTGACAGCCAATGGAGCAACATGTACAGTTTCTGCTAATTTCTCAGCAAATACAAGTTGTACAGCAAGTTCAAGTTATACTACACCAGCATCTTGTGTTTCGCCGTGTTCAATCCAAAGTTTAACAGCAATACCAAGCGCTTGTTTAAATAATCAATATTCACTTTCTGGGGTGATTACTTTTACAAATCCACCAAGCTCAGGAACATTAACAATTACTAATTCTTGTGGTGGAACTCAATCTTTCAATGCACCGTTTACTTCACCTATAAATTATTCTTTCACTGGATTGACAGCCAATGGAGCAACATGTACAGTTTCTGCTAATTTCTCAGCAAATACAAGTTGTACAGCAAGTTCAAGTTATACTGCACCAGCATCTTGTCTTTCACCATGTTCCATTCAGAGTGTGACAGCAGCACCAAGTAATTGTTTGGATAATCTTTATTTAGTTTTTGGAAGCGTTACTTTTTCAAACCCACCAACTTCTGGAACGCTTACAGTATCTAGTTCATGCGGAGGAACACAAACATTTAACGCACCATTTTCCTCACCTATTAATTATGTCTTTTCAGATTTGACAGCAAATGGAAACAATTGTACGGTAACAGCTTCTTTTTCTGCAGCTCCTACTTGTACAGCTTCTTCGAGTTATACAGCTCCAGCACCATGTCTTTCACCTTGCGCTATTCAAAATCTAACAGCAATTCCAAGTTCGTGTTTGGATAATTTATTTACCCTTTCGGGAAATGTGACGTTTAGCAATCCACCAACTTCAGGAACATTAATAGTTACTAATTCTTGTGGTTCATCCCAAACATTTAATGCACCTTTCACCTCACCAATCGCTTATTCGTTTACAGACTTAACTTCAGATGGAGCCAATTGTACGGTTACTGCAACTTTTTCTTCTGCGCTGAGTTGTTCAGCAAGCACAAATTTTGCCGCACCAGTTGCCTGTGGAATAACTTCTTGTGTCATTCAAAGTATTAACGCTTTACCAAGTACTTGTTCGAGCAACCTTTACAGTTTAGATGGAACGTTAGTTTTTAGCAATCCTCCATCCACAGGAACCTTGACAATTACAGCTTGTGGAACATCGATTAGTTTAAATCCACCTTTTATTTCACCTTTGAGTTTTAGTGTTCCAGATTTAACAGCAAATGGAAATAGTTGTGTGGTTTCAGCTTCCTTTTCTGATTTGACTTGTTTGGCAAGTTCAAGTTTTTCAGCACCTGTACCATGTGATTGTAGCTTAAATTCGATTACCATTTCAGGATCAACAGAAGCTTGTATAGGACAAAATTCTACTTTGACAGCAACAGTTGGATTGGAGGGTGGTAATTTCATTTGGTTCCCAGGAGGTGAAACGACTCAAACGATTACTATTTCTCCAACAGAGATTACAACTTACGAAGTATATTACTCCATTTCTGTCTGCCCACAAATTGGCGAGGCTTGGGATGTTTATGTTACAAATCCAATAATGCCATTTTTTAATCAAATTCCTGCAATATGTATAGGTGAAGCATTGAGTCTGCCTCCAAATAATTCACTAAACAGCATTCTTGGTGCTTGGTCGCCATCGGCCAATAATCAAGCAACAACAACTTATACATTTACACCCAATCAAGGAATTTGTGCAAATACTACAACAATGACCATTGGTGTAAATTCAGGACCTACCTTTACTTTACCTCAAAATCAATCCATTTGTGTCGGTGATAATTTTGCTACAAGTGTATTTGCAGATGCTCCAAGTGGAACGGTTTTCTCTTGGACAAATGATAATCCTGCAATAGGTTTAGCAAGCGCAGGAACAGGCGATATCGCAAGCTTTGAAGGACTAAACACAACAACAAGTAACCTAACAGCAACTATTTCTGTGGTAGCTTCATTAAATGGTTGTTCAACTCCTGCTCAAACTTTTGATTTAACGGTAAAACCACGACCAACTGCAATTGCCTCCATTTCTAATCAAGATAATTGCTGCGGAAATACATCTACTGAAATAAACTTTACGAGTAATTTGGTGGGAACGACTTACAATTGGACGAATGACAATCCAAACATTGGTTTAGGAACTTCTGGCGCAGGAACAATCACCGCATTCACAGTTGTTAATCCAACATCAGATGACCAAACAGCAACATTAACAGTGACTCCAGAGTTATTTGGTTGTGCAGGAATTCCAATTACAACAAGTATTTTAGCACATCCTTGTTTGACGGTAACAAATAACTCAATTACTCCAATTTGTGATGGCGAAACAACACAGCCAATCCAACTTACAAGTTCCGTTGCTGGTGTTACATTCGACTGGACAAATTCCAACACAAGTGTAGGTTTACCAGCTTTAGGAATTGGAGTAATTCCTTCTTTCACTGCGATTAATACAAGCCAATCACCAAATACGGCTAATATTTCAGTTACCCCAAGTTTAGGAACATGTATAGGAGATGCTGTAATTTTATCCTTGGTTGTCAATCCAATTCCTTCTGTGACAGTAAATTCTTTAACAATTTGCGAAGGTCAAAGTGGAACATTAACGGCAATTCCATCAATTTTAGGTGGAACTTACGCGTGGACACCAACCGGACAAACGAGTTCTTCTATAACTGTTAATCCAACAACAAGCTCAACTTATAGTGTTGTTTATACCTTAAATGGTTGTTCAAGCAATGCTGCAAATGCACAAGTTGAAGTTACACCAGCCATTGCATTTGCTATTTCTGCAAGTGGCCCAACGACTATTAACCAAGGAGAATCAGTTGTTTTAACATCATCTTACACAAGTGCTGATGCTTATCAATGGTACTACAACGGACAAGCAATTCCTGGAGCAAATACAATTTCTTACACAGCCAATACCACTGGAAATTACTCCTTACAGATTACCGTTGGAACTTGTCCTTCTACTGCTCCAATAGTTACCGTAACTGTTCAAAATGAAACGGATACAGATGGTGATGGAGTAGTGGATAATGGTGAAGCATTAGATGGCACAGATTCAAATGACCCTTGTAGTTTTGTTCTTGCAAACCAAACGGTAATACCATCAACAGCATGGTTGAATTTAGATTGTGATGGAGATGATTTAACAAATGAAGAAGAAGGCGATTTAGGAACGGACCCATTAGACCCAGATACGGATGGCGATACTTTCCCTGATGGAGGCGAAGTGGATGCTGGAACTGACCCATTAGATCCAAATGATTACCCGCAAGATGTAGATGGTGACGGAGTTCCAGATAATACAGAACTAGCTGACGGAACAAATCCAAATGACCAATGTGATTTCGTATTAGCAAACCAAGTTCTTCCACCAAGTACGATTTGGAATCAAACAGATTGCGATCAAGATGGATTAACAAATAGTGAGGAAGTTTTACTTGGCACAAATCCATTAAATCCAGATACTGATTCGGATGGGGTAATTGATGGTACAGAAATCGCGGACAATACCAGTCCTTTAGACCCTTGTGATTTAATTATAACATCTCAAACGATTCTTCCAGCAACCAATTGGAATCTTTTAGATTGTGATACAGACGGTTTAACAAACGGAAATGAAATAACAGCGAACACAAATTCTTTTAACCCAGATACAGATGGCGATGGGGTCATAGATGGAACGGAAGTAACTGATGCGACTAATCCTTTGGAGAACTGTTCTTTTGAATTAGCCAATCAAACGCTGACTCCTTCAACAGTTTGGACGAATTTAGATTGCGACCTTGATGGCTTACCAAATGGAGAGGAAGTTACAATTGGTTCAAATCCTTTAAATCCAGACACAGATGGAGATGGCGTGAATGATAGCCAAGAAATTACAGACAACACTTCACCTACCAATCCTTGTTCGTTTATTTTAAGTTCACAAACTTTAGTTCCAACAACGGTTTGGAATCAACAAGATTGCGACACAGACGGCTTAACAAATGAAGAAGAAGTAACAGCAGGAACTAATCCAACAAACCCAGACACAGACGGCGATGGAGTTATTGACGGAACTGAAGTAACTGATTTGACCAATCCATTAGAATCTTGTAGCTTTATTCTTGTAAGTCAAACATTGACACCAAGTTTAGCGTGGAGTTCGTTAGATTGTGATGAAGATGGCATAACCAACGAAGAAGAAGTCGCCGGAGGAACTAATCCAACGAATGCTGATACAGATGGCGATGGCGTTATTGACGGAACTGAAATTTCTGATTTAACCGATCCATTAGTAGCTTGTAACTTTATACTTGCAAGTCAAACAGTGGCACCAAGTATAGCTTGGAATTCGCTTGATTGCGATGAGGATGGATTAACCAATGAAGAAGAAACTACCGGCGGAAGTAATCCACTTAATGGTTGTGATCCGATTAACACAGGGCCGAATTGTCAAGACACCGTTTTACTTCAAATTCCAGAAATATTCACACCAAATAACGATGGTATAAACGAAACATTTGAAATTCCTGGAATTGAAGATTATCCAAATAATTCAATTCAAATTTTCAATCGTTGGGGAAGTGAAGTTTTCAGTAAAACAGCGTACCAAAATGAATGGAATGGAAGTACGACCAGCAATTTAGTAATTGGTGAAGGAGAATTACCGACAGGAACTTATTACTACATCCTTGATATGAACGGCGACGGTTCAATGATTTACAAAGGTTATGTTTATTTGAAACGCTAAAAGAAATTAAGTATGAAAAAGATAGTTTTAGTTGTTTTTATTTCATTGTTCATCCTAGATTTGAATGCACAACAGCAAGGGCATTTGACGCAGTATTTTGACAATTATTTATATGCCAATCCAGCTTATGCAGGAAGTTCAGGAATGATGAATATTTCAGGGATTCATAGAGAACAATGGATTGGTTTTGAAGGTGCACCAAGAACTTCAATACTTGGATTCAATATGCCATTGAAGTATGAATCTGTTGGAATTGGTGCAAATGTTATTCGCGATGAAATTGGTCCAACGAGCAATACTCAACTACAGTTAAGTGCATCCTATCGCTTAAAGTTCGATGAAAAAAATTCTTTGTCTTTTGGATTAAATGCAGGTTTTGGTTTGATGAGTTCCATTACCTCTTCGTTAATTTCTACAATTGAAAGTGACCCTTCAAAACTCACGAATCAACAAAATAGATTTATGCCAAATATGGGCGCCGGATTGTTGTTTAAAAGAGAGCAATTGTTTGTAGGAATTAGTGTACCAAAACTTTTCCAAAGTTCACTTGATGGAACGGATAATAACTTGGAAAAGCGCCATTTTTTCACCCAAATTGGTGGAATAATTAATTTGAATGAAGCTTGGAAGTTACGACCAACCACGCAATTGATTTTTATCTCTGGAGCACCAATTAATTTAGATTTATCACTGGCAACCATTTATCAAGAGCGTTTTGTATTTGGTGCAATGTATCGTTTGCAATCTGCATTAGGTGTTTTTGTGCAGTATCAAATCAATGAAAAATTTAGAATTAGTTTAGCTTCCGATTTTTCTACTCAAGCAATTAGAAGTTACAATTATGGGACTTATGAAATAGGTTTGTCTTACGATTTATCCTTGAAATTTCATAAAGGACAGAGGTTCAGGTATTTTTAAATGTAGCAATTATCTAAGTGTTTTTTCAACACTAAATTTTTAGAATAAGAAATTTAGATATGTCGTTTAAAAATCTGGCGGAAAAACTAATTATTCAGTTTTCCTTGACTAATCCAGCATTGAACTTTTTGAATAATTGAATCAGGTAAAGCATCTCCACCTTGTGGCATTAGTTGAAAGCCTGAACCTTTCATAGAACCAACAATTGCTGCTGCATTAGAAGAAATATTAGTATGATTTGTTAATGTGTAACCCGTAGTGTTTCCAACATTGTGGCAACTCGTACAGTTTTGTTCAATAATTGGCCAAACATCGGTTGAAAACGACACAGAATCTGTGCAATTTGGATCGACAATCGTTCCTGCTACTTTATCTTTTGTGCAACTAAAAAGTAGCATACAAATTGAAAGGCTTGCTAATATTTTCATTTTAAAGGTTTTTTAATAAATGTTGGTGCTAATGCCAACCAAATAATTGTAAAAATAAAGTAAAGAGGAATTGCGAAACCTGGATACATTTCAGCCATTTCAAAATCGCCATTCAGTAAAATTGGATGAACTATACTAAGCATCGTAAGCGCACCAATTAAAACGTTAAAAGTTAATTCTCCCCATTTAAAAAACATAAAATCAAATAGAAAACGTAGTCCAGCAACAATTAATGAAATTGAAAAATAAGCCGCTACAATTTTCCACACGGGAAGTATCATTGAAAAATCGAAAAGAATTTTATAATAATAGTAAGCATACATTCCTCCTACTAGTGACGAAACAACAGCAGTTATTAAAGCAAGAAAAAAATAGTGTTTGAACATTAATTACTTCTTAACCGCTGGAACAACGTAAGATATTTTCATAACATCAGGCACAACATCACTTTTCTTTCCAACTTTAAAATCCATTCGATTGACATTAAAATTGCCTTTAAATGTGATTTTATTCCCTGACTCTGAAAGTGTTGCAGGAATGGTAACTGTTTTTGTAATTCCCTTCATCGTTAGATTTCCAACAATGCTGTATTCGCTACCCTTTTTTTCAACTTTGGTAGAAACAAATTTAATCATTGGGTATTTTTTTGCATCAAACCATTCTTCAGTTTGTGCTTTTTTATTCTGCATTCCATTTCCAGTTGAAATCGAAGAAACATCAATTTTTAGATTGAATTTACTTGATTCTAAATTCGAAGCATCAAAATCAATATCACCTTCCATTTTCTTAAAAGTTCCAGAAGGATCTTTACTTTTAAAATCTATCGAATGACCATCAGTAACTTCAAAATGATCTGTTGGAATAAATGCCAAAGAAGTCGATAAACCAAGGAATGCGAAATAAAGCAAATAAATTGTTGTGTTTTTCATGATTTTTATTTTTTAAAATGAGAATTTTCTGCCTACGCAAAAACCAAACCTAAATTGTCCGTCTAACCAATTTTCGGCTGTGTATGGAATAAATTGTGTTTCGCCAAGGCCTGTTGAATTCGTAAAGTTGATAGTGAAGTTATGTCCAAAAGTAAACCACTCCAATGCTACACCCAAACTATTTTGGTATCCGTTTTGTCTTAAACCATTGCTATTGAATGTTTGATAATATTCGGTTAGCAGTGCAAAACGTTTGGTTAATCGCAAGCGAAAAGCTCCTCCCAACGCGAATAAACCATTTTGATCATCTGCCGCCACATAATTTCGATAAACATAAGTAGGCATCAAAGCAATTGAAAAACGGTCCCCAAAATGTTTTGCAAGGTTTAATTGAGTGAAATATGCAAAACGATGAGCCGTTTTCGGAAAATAATTTACTTGAGATTCGTCTGATGAAGCTTTCATATAGGTAAACGTTGAGCCAGCAACAACCGTCATTGACAATGGCATCTCCCCTTTTTTCTGTTGTAAAATACTGTATTTAACAAATCCATCTAATAATGAACTGTAGGGAGAAATAGAATTAGGTGCATTTCTTGCTCCTTTTGAACGTCCAAATCCAACCATTAACTCATCTGTGATTCCATATTCCAAAGCAATTCTCATATCTGATAAATTATCGAATCCAAACATACTTTGAGCTCCACCATTTGTTCCTGCAATATCCCCAAAACGGTGCTCAATGCGCATATCAAATATTCCTTTGTCAATTGTTTTTATAGAATGACCACTGATAATACGAGTACCTGAAAATGTAATTGGTTCTTCTTCAACCTCCTCTTCTTCAACTGCTTCTTGAGAAAATGAATAATTGAAAATTCCGATTGAAAAAACGAAAACGAAAAATGCTTTAATGAAATCCATGTTTTTTTTTATCAAAGTTAGGAAACAACTTGAGTTTAACGTGTCAATAATTAAATAAGTTGCTATTTCATCCAAACCCTTAATTTTGAAAAAAGTTTAATAGCATTGAAAAACATTGAATACTTTCTTCTAGATATTGGAATTTCTTGGACATTTTCTAAATTGATTCCGTATTTCATTTTCGTAATTTTTGGAGGATTAGTTTGTTATTTTTTAAGAAATAAAAAGATAAAAATCAACTGGTTAAATCAACTTAAAAATGTTGTTATCGTTTTCATTCCTGTTTCTATCTATTTCGCTTTTTACCCAATTTATGAAGGTGATATTTTCAATTTAGGTGTTAAAGCTAAATCAACAATTGAACTCAATTCTGATAAAACTTTATCTGTAGTTGTGCTTCCAGATTGTCCGTTTTGCTTAGAAACGATTCCTTTGGTTAAAAAATTAAAAGCAAGAAATTCAAAAATTAAAGTTGAATACATTATTGCTTCAAGACCAAATGAAATCCCACATGGAATCGCTGATAAAATTCCAAAAAATTGCAACTTTCGCCTTGAATCAGATCTTCAAAAACTTGGTCAAATCACACACGGAGCTTTCCCAACTTATATAATTAGTAACAAAAAAACAATTGTCCGATTATGGCGAAGCGAACATTTCGGTACAAAGGCGCTTGATGAAATTGAAACTTTTTTAAAGTAATTTTTGACTGATTTACTTTATAACAATCGTTTGTTTCACATCTTTTTTTAGGTCAAAACGTGCTTCCTCAAAACTTGGCGCACTGAAAGTTCTTCGGGCATTATTAGAAAATCCATAATATTCAGTGGGTACACCCAACATATTTTTATCCAATTTACCGTTTTTGTTTTCATCGTGATAAACAGCAAATGCATAATCTCCTTGAGGCAAATCTTTGAAAGTATAAGTCATTGTTTTTCCTGAAACTGGAACCACTTTTCCAATGTATTGCTTGCCAAAAACTGGAAATTCATTCTTTGGTTGGTACAATCCAATGAATAGATTCCCTTTAGTCGAAGGAATATTTTTGATTTCAATGGTTAATTGATGAGTCTTTGATTCCATCAACAAGAAAAGTAAAGAACTAATTAAAAGTGTTTTCATTGATTTCTTTTTTCAGGAGTGACTTGAACATCAATCTCCTTATTTTGTGTATCGTTTAACACTTCAATTTTCTTTTTGTTTGAATCAACCGATTTCCAACGTTGAACTAAAAAACCTAAAGCCACTGCAAAACCTAAAATGTAAATAACCATTCTTACAACGTAAGTTCTCCCAAAACGCTTAGGAATGTGTTGCTTGAAATTAAACTGTGGTTTTTCATCTTCCATTTAACAAAGATAAGAGCAGTTTATAATTCAAATCAAAAGGCAAAAAACTATTTTTAAGAATTATTGTTATTGAAATGTTTGTAACAATACCTTAAAAGTGGTATTTTTGCAATCAAATTACATCTTATTTATAATTAATCTAAATAAAAAGAAGCGATGATTACGGTCACAGATACTGCTAAAAAGCAAGCAATCAGATTGATGGAAGATGAGGGCAAAGAAGGATTTTTCATTCGTGTTGGCGTTCAAGGCGGAGGTTGCTCAGGCTTGATGTACCAACTTTCTTTTGATAACGAGGAAAAAGAAGGCGATAAAGTGTTTGAGGATAACGGAATGCGCGTTGTTGTTGACACAAAAAGCTATTTATATTTACTAGGAACAACACTTGATTTTTCGGGAGGATTAAACGGTAAAGGCTTTATTTTCAAAAATCCAAATGCCGATCGAACGTGCGGTTGCGGCGAATCTTTTTCAGTTTAAACTCAGACAATGGCAAATTATACCGAAAACGAGTTAGCGAAAGACCTCGAAAATCAGGAATACAAATTTGGTTTTGTTACTGATATTGAAACAGATACTGTTCCGATTGGCTTAAACGAAGACATTATTCGTTTGATTTCCGATAAGAAAAATGAACCTGAATGGTTGCTGGAACACCGCTTGAAAGCTTTTGCAATTTGGAAAACAATGACTGAACCTGAATGGGCGCATGTGCATTACACAAAACCAGATTTTCAAGCAATTGCTTATTATTCAGCACCAAAGCAAACAAAAAAATACGAATCGTGGGACGATGTCGATCCTGAAATGAAGGCAACAATGGCGAAATTGGGAATCTCGTTAGAGGAACAACAACGCTTGACTGGAGTTGCTGTCGATTTCGTGATGGATTCAGTTTCTGTTGCGACGTCTTTTAAAGAAAAATTAGCTGAATTGGGAATCATTTTTTGCTCGTTTTCGGATGCAGTACAAGAACATCCTGAATTGGTAAAAAAATACATGGGAACAGTTGTTCCAACTACCGATAATTTCTACGCTGCTTTGAATTCAGCAGTTTTTACAGACGGTTCGTTCTGCTACATACCAAAAGGTGTTCGTTGCCCGATGGAATTATCAACTTATTTCCGCATCAACGCTGGAGGTACAGGACAATTTGAACGCACATTGGTTGTAGCTGACGAAGGTTCGTATGTTTCTTACTTGGAAGGATGCACCGCTCCGCAACGCGACGAAAATCAATTGCACGCAGCTGTGGTTGAATTAATCGCTTTGGAAAATGCCGAAATCAAATATTCCACGGTTCAAAACTGGTATCCGGGTGATAAAGAAGGCAAAGGTGGCGTTTTCAATTTCGTGACCAAACGTGGTATGTGCGAACGTAACGCAAAAATTTCTTGGACGCAAGTAGAAACTGGTTCAGCAGTGACATGGAAATATCCTTCGTGTATTTTAAAAGGCGACAATTCGGTGGGAGAGTTTTATTCTGTGGCGGTAACCAATAATTTCCAACAAGCAGATACCGGTACGAAAATGATTCACTTAGGTAAAAACACAAAAAGTACAATCATTTCTAAAGGAATTTCAGCTGGAAAATCTCAAAATTCATACAGAGGTTTGGTGCAAATTAGCAAGAATGCACATAATGCAAGAAATTTTTCTCAATGTGACTCTTTGTTAATGACGGATGAATGTGGTGCACATACGTTTCCATATATCGAATGTAAAAATCCAAGTGCGAAAATAGAACACGAAGCAACGACCTCAAAAATCGGTGAAGACCAGTTGTTTTATTGCATGCAACGCGGAATTAGTGAAGAAAAAGCGATTAGTTTAATTGTAAATGGATATTGTAAAGAAGTATTGAATCAGTTGCCGATGGAATTTGCGGTAGAAGCTCAGAAGTTGCTGGCGATTAGTTTGGAGGGCTCGGTAGGATAATATGGATTACAGATTAACAGATTACAAATTGCAAATTAATTTATTTTTCAATTTTCAATTTTTGAATCTGTAATTCATTATTCTGCAATCTGCAATTTTCCAATCTGTAATTTACGTTTAATCTGCAATCTGTAATTTTCTAATCTGTAATTTAAATATATGGCAACAATAGGAAACTTTGAGGATTTAGATGTTTGGAAAGCTAGTATGGATTTATGTACTGAAATATATAGGTTAACAAATACAGAAAAATTTTCTAAAGATTTTGGTTTAAAGGATCAAATTAGAAGGGCTTCCGTTTCTGTTCCATCGAATATATCAGAAGGTTATGAAAGAGATGGAAAGAATCAGTTTTTGTATTTTCTAGCGATAGCAAAAGGATCGTGCGGTGAAGTAAGAACCCAATTGAGAATTGCATTTAATTTGGACTATTTAAGCGAAAATGAATATAACATACTTAATGAAAAATGCGCAACAACAAGTAAACAGTTAGCTGGATTTATAAAATATTTAAAAAGTTATAAAGGAAATAAATAAAATAGGATTGAAAATAAAGAACCAGCAACCAATCTGCAATCTGTAATTTAGAATTTTCAATCTGCAATCTGTAATTTTCCAATCTGTAATTTAGAATAAAATGATAAAAATTAAAAACTTACACGCCAACATTGAAGGAAAAGAGATCCTTAAAGGCTTGAATTTAGAAGTAAACGCTGGAGAAGTACACGCGATAATGGGACCAAATGGAGCTGGAAAAAGCACGCTTGCTAGTATTTTGGCAGGACGTGAAGAATATGAAGTAACCGAAGGTTCAGTCGATTTTGACGGAAAAGACTTATTAGAGTTGTCAACGGAAGATAGAGCGAGAGAAGGTTTGTTCCTTGCTTTTCAATATCCCGTAGAGATTCCTGGCGTTTCGAACGTAAACTTTTTGCGTACGGCATTGAATGAAATTCTTGAATACAAAGGGGAAGAACCAATTTCAGCGAAAGATTTCATGGCGAAAGTTCGTGAGAAATCAGCGATTGTGGAATTGGATAGCAAATTGGCTTCACGTTCAGTCAACGAAGGTTTCTCGGGCGGTGAAAAGAAACGTAACGAAATCTTCCAAATGGCGATGTTAGAACCGAAATTGGCGATTCTGGATGAAACCGATTCTGGTTTAGACATCGATGCTTTGCGAATTGTGGCGAGCGGTGTAAATAAATTGAAAACGCCTGAAAATGCTACGATTGTAATTACGCATTATCAACGTTTGTTGGATTATATCGTTCCAGATTTTGTGCATGTATTATATAATGGAAGAATCGTTAAAACTGGAACAAAAGAATTGGCTTTAGAATTAGAAGAAAAAGGCTACGATTGGATTAAAAACGAAGTTGACGCAAACTAAAAAAGCCATGCAAGAAGTAATTTCAACAAATAAATTAGCTGCTTTTCGTGCGAACTTGGCAAGCACATCTTTGGCTTTTCCAGATGATAAGGTTAACGCGGCTTTCGACTTTTTAAACACAAGCGATTTTCCAACAACGAAACACGAAAACTGGAAATATACACGTTTAGCGCGCATTGCGAACTTGCGTTTTGATCAAACTGACGAAAGCAAAATCGACGCATCGTTGCGCATTTGTACAGAATCTTTACAATTCATTTTTCACAATGGAAACTTGATTCAACAGCCTAAAAATTTGCCAAGTGGTTTGACAGTAAAAAGCATTCAAAATTGTTCAGCAGAAGAATTAGCAAACGTTTCAACTGAATTGAACACCTTCGAAGCGATGAATTTGGCGTATGCGAGTAATGGATTGTACATTCATTTAGCTGCAAAAACTAATTTAGAACAAGCAATTGAAATCATTCATTATACTACTGGAAATGAATTTGTTGCTTTAAGAAATGTAATCAAAGTCGATGCACTTTCGAAAGCGGAAATTGTGATGAACTATTTGTCTGTGGATAAAAGTAATTCTTTGCTGAATGTGGTTACAGACGTAGAAGTTGGCGCAGGAACACATTTGACTTTACACAAAATTCAAGCGGAGGCAGGAACTAATTTCCATGTTTCAAAAGTAAATAGTAAACAAGATAAAGATTCAAATTTCAGTCTTCACACAACGACTTTGAACGGAAACTTCGTGCGCAATGATGTAAATGTTGCTGTTAACGGCCAAAATTGTGAAACGAATCTTTACGGGGCTTACATTTTAAACGGCACGCAACACGTAGATAATCATACGGTTATCGACCATAAAGTAGCGCATTGTTTGTCCAACGAATTGTACAAAGGCGTGATTGACGACAAAGCAACCGCAGTGTTTAACGGGAAAGTTTTTGTTCGCAAAGACGCGCAGAAAATCAATGCTTTTCAATCGAATGCGAATGTATTGATGAGTGACGATGCCAACGTTAATTCAAAACCGGAATTGGAAATCTACGCCGATGATGTGAAATGTTCGCATGGATCAACAACAGGACAATTGGACGAAGAAGCCGTTTTCTACTTGCGCGCAAGAGGAATTTCTGAAAAATCAGCACGTAATTTAGTGGTTAGTGCATTCGTTAATGATGCTTTAGAAAAAACTGAGAACGAAGAAGTTCTTGCTTACATTTATTCGTTGGTAAAAGAACGCTTTGGTTGGGAGTTTTGATATTCTTTTATCATTTCAAATAACCAATCTTAAAATTCACTTTCTGAATCGCATGAACGTCAATTGCTGATTGATAGCACGACTTCTTTTCTCGTAAGAAGCAATATGAATTGAGAATAATATCTTAAAGCTTTTTAATAAAAATTAAAAGAAAAGTTCTTAGAAAAAGTTAACTTTTTCTTTGGTAAACTCCAAAATTAAAGAATCCTTCACAATGAATTGAATGTTTACAAACGAAATAATTCTCCCAAAACTGAAATAACTGGTTCATTGATTTTGCGTTAAACACTCTTCTATAATCCATTTATTCATTTCTTTTCTTCAATTTTGTAGAAGAAATAACAACATGGAAAAATTACAAAATTTCATTGATGGTGCTTACATTGCGCCTAAAAATGGTCTTTACATTGACAACTACGAACCAGCGACAGGACAAATTTATTCTTGGATTCCAGATTCTGATTCCGAAGATGTTGAACTTGCGGTAAACGCAGCTGAAAAAGCATTTCCTATTTGGTCAAAATTATCGATTGAAAAGCGTAGTGAAATTTTAGTAAAACTTTCTGAAGGAATTCAAAATCACATGGATGAGTTCGTACAAGCTGAAAGTCGCGACAATGGAAAACCGATTTCTCTCGCTGCACATGTTGACATTCCACGTGCGGTTTCAAACTTTCATTTTTTCGCAACTGCTATTCTTCATTTTGCCTCTGAATCGCATTATATGGAAGGCGTTGGAGTGAATTATACAACACGAAAACCAATAGGGATTGTGGGCTGTATTTCTCCTTGGAATTTGCCATTGTATTTATTCTCTTGGAAAATAGCACCGGCTTTAGCTGCTGGCAATTGCGTGATTGCAAAACCCTCAGAAGTTACGCCTTACACGGCTTATTTATTAGGAAAAATTGCCCAAGACGCAGGAATGCCAGCTGGTGTTTTGAATATTCTTCATGGCACTGGACCAAAAGTGGGTGATGCAATTGTGAAGCACCCAAAAATTAAAGCTATTTCTTTCACCGGTGGAACTAAAACAGGTGAATATATCTCAAGAACCGCTGGACCAATGTTTAAAAAACTTTCGTTGGAATTAGGCGGTAAAAATCCAAATGTCATTTTTGCAGATTGCGATTTTGACGATATGTTGAGCACAACGATACGTTCTTCATTTGCCAATCAAGGTCAAATTTGTTTGTGTGGTTCACGTATTTTTGTGGAACGCTCACTTTACCCAAAATTCAGAGATGCATTTGTCGAAAAGGTTTCCAAATCAAAAGTTTCTTTCCCACAAGATCCAGAAGCAAAACTTGGAGCTGTTGTTTCAGAGTCACACATGGAAAAAATCCTATCCTATATTGAATTAGCCAAACAAGAAGGCGGAACTGTATTAACTGGCGGAAAGCGTGTTTTTTTAGAGGCGCCTTACGACAAAGGATATTATATCGAACCAACAATTATTGAAGGCTTGAGTTTTGATTGTCGCACGAATCAAGAAGAAATTTTTGGCCCAGTCGTAACAATCACTCCTTTTGACACAGAAGAAGAAGCATTAATGATGGCAAACTCAACAGAATACGGTCTAGCTGGAACAATTTGGACGTCTGATTTAAAACGTGCACATCGAGTTGCAGACAATTTACAGTCCGGAATTGTTTGGGTCAATGCTTGGTTGGTGCGCGATTTAAGAACACCTTTTGGTGGAGTAAAAGCATCTGGAGTTGGTCGTGAAGGCGGTTGGGAAGCGTTGCGTTTTTTCACGGAAGCAAAAAATATTTTTGTTAAATATTAATGGTATGCGTTTACTTTTTGTCTTTTTACTTTCAAGTTTTAGTTTATTCGGACAGCTTCAACCCATTTTGTGGCATGTAAAATCCGACACGATTGAACGTTGGAATTATCACTTTGGAGATGAATTTTCTACAACAACTTTAGACAAAGATAAATGGTACGATGTTTATCCATGGGGAGGATTACACACACTTCATCGTACTTTAATAGTACCTGAATTATCTGTTCCCCAAGAAGGTTACATTAGTCTGCGAGCTGATACATTAACCGAGTGGCGTAAGTTTCCAGAATGGATGCTTGATAAAGAGGGAGCGAAAAAACTTGGAATAGAAATAAAAGATAATTCGTTACAAATCAAATATTTGAATTCTAGTATTATGAGTCGCCAAGAATTTAAATATGGTTATTTTGAATGCCGATGTAAAGCTCCTAAAGGAAGGGGATTATGGCCTGCGTTTTGGCTCTTTGGACAAAATGGAAAAGGGGAAATTGACTTCATGGAAATCAAAGGAGAAAAGGAATACGAAACGCATGTGGATGTGCATGTTCCCGACAAAACAGACAAAGTACCAGGGTTTTTAGGCATCAAAAAAGATTGGGGTGGTTGGGTAAAACTTAACCATAAATTGACAGAAGAATGGGTAGTTTTTTCTGGAATTTGGAAGCCAGGCTCTTTGATTTATTATGTCAATGGTGTCCCTGTCTCTCATTTTAAAGGAGATTTCGATGCTTCTATGAATTTGATTGCTAACCTTGCAAACGCAGTAGATTACGGACCTTTCAATCCAGGGCCAGATGAAAGTACGATTTTCCCGAATGAATTTTTAGTTGATTATATGCGTGTTTGGAAATCGAATGATGACCCAATTTCTTCACGTGCTCCAAAAATTTTAGTTAGAGATGAAAATAAAGTTTTAACAAGTTCATCTATTCCAGAAACGAAAATCAAGAAAAAAATCGGATTGATTTATGATACTAAACTTTTCAAAAAAGAAATTGGATTTGTTGGATTAATTCCTATCAGCGACCGTCAATATCAAATTCAAGTGAATGGCTCAAAATTGAAGAATGCAAGAATAAAAGTGCTTGACGGAACTGGAAAAACAATTCAAGAAGTAGTCTTAACTGCACAGTACTCCATACTTAATTTAATTTCACTTAAAAAAGGGGATTACACGATAGAATTGAATTACAGCGTTGTAAAACAACAAGTTACGATTATTCTCTAATTATTTTCGTTCATTTTTTTGTTTTATTTAAGGCTTTTTAATTAAGATGATTGTATATAGCTTCTTTTAAACAATATAAAAAATCACAGATTGCTACCAAATAGTTAACTTCGCAAAAATTTTTTTCTCCAGCGACCATGAGTGATGCTATAAAACACGAATGCGGGATTGCCCTTTTAAGGCTCAAAAAACCCTTGGATTTTTACCTTCAAAAGTATGGATCAGCACTTTACGGAGTCAATAAGTTACATCTTTTGATGGAAAAACAACACAACCGAGGGCAAGACGGTGCTGGTTTAGCAAACATCAAATTCGATATGCAACCGGGAGAACGCTACATTTCAAGAACTCGTTCGATTGCGAAAAGTCCAATTCAAGATATTTTTGATCAAATCAACGAACGCTTCGAACAGATTGCCGATGAAAATCCTGAAAACTTGAAAAATGTTAACTATCTGAAAAAAAATGCAGGTTTCACAGGTGAGTTATTTCTTGGACATTTACGTTACGGAACTTTTGGAAGAAATTCAATTGAAAGTTGCCACCCTTTTTTAAGACAAAACAATTGGATTACAAGAAATTTAGTCGTTGCAGGAAATTTCAACTTAACTAATGTTGATGAATTATTTGATGTGTTGGTTCGTGTTGGACAGCATCCGAAAGAAAAATCAGATACTGTTACTGTTTTGGAGAAAATCGGACATTTTTTAGATGTAGAAAACGACGAATTATTTAAACAATATAAAATACTAGGTTACAGTAACACAGATATTTATCAAAAAATTGCAGAACAAATCAATCTTGTAAAAATTCTGAAAAAAGCTTCTGAAGATTGGGATGGTGGTTATGCAATGGCTGGACTTTTAGGTCATGGCGATGCTTTTGTTTTACGCGATCCAAATGGAATTCGTCCTGCATTTTGGTATGAAGATGATGAAATTTGTGTAGTAGCTTCAGAACGTCCAGTAATTCAAACTGCATTTAACTTAAAAGTAGATGATATACAGGAATTAAAACCTGGTCATGCTTTGATTATCAAAAAGAATGGGAATGTTTCGGAAGAATTAATCAACGAACCGTTGACACCCTTGAAATGTTCTTTTGAGCGTATTTATTTTTCAAGAGGTTCTGATTCAGATATTTACAAAGAGCGCAAAGCATTAGGTAGATTAATCGTTCCTCAAGTATTAAAAACTGTTGATTACGATTTTGATAACTCTGTTTTTTCATTTATTCCAAATACAGCCGAGGTTTCATTTTATGGTTTAATCAAAGGCTTAGAGGAACATTTAAACGAAGAAAAAATCAAGCAAATTCAAGCGTTGGGTGCTAATCCAAATTTGGAAGCTATTGAAGAAATCATCCACCGCAGAGCAAGAATTGAAAAACTTGCAATTAAGGATGCAAAATTGCGCACCTTTATTACCCAAGATGATTCACGTGATGATTTAGTGGCGAATGTTTACGATATCACTTATGGTGGAATTCGTCCTAACACGGATAATTTAATAGTAATTGATGACAGTATCGTTCGAGGAACAACGTTGAAACAAAGCATTTTACGAATTTTAGACCGTTTAAATCCAAAGAAAATTGTTGTTGTATCTTCTGCTCCACAAATTCGATTCCCAGATTGTTATGGGATTGACATGGCAAAAATGGGAGATTTTATTGCGTTTGAAGCGACAATTCAATTATTGCATGACACCAATCAAACAGCGATTATAGACGAAGTTTATAAAAAATGCTTGGAGCAAGTAGACTTACCGAAAGAACAAGTTCGAAATTATGTAAAGGAAATTTATGCGCCATTTACTGATGAACAGATTTCGGCAAAAATCGCAGAATTGTTGACACCACCAACCATAAAAGCAAAAGTTGAAATCGTTTTCCAATCGGTTGAAAATTTGCATATTGCTTGTCCAAATCACTTGGGCGACTGGTATTTTACAGGTAATTACCCAACACCTGGAGGAAATAAGGTGGTTAATAAAGCATTTATCAATTGGGTAGAGAAACGTAATGAAAGAGCCTATTAATCAGAATTATAGCTCAAAATTCAGTACTAATTTATTACAGTGAAATTATTTTCAATTTAATACTAACGAATAGTACAAAAGTTATATTTTTTTGAAAATGAAATCCTTACATTTGTCGCCCCTTAAAACAGTTATATATTATGAAAAGAAATCAATTGCCTTGGTAATAGGTGCTTTCACGCTATGTTTCAATGCGTATGGTCAATTACCAAAAATTAGTAAACCAAAAATCAATGTTTCTGTTCCAGGAAATAGTGATGTGAAAGCTTCAGATATTGGATTGGGCGGAAAAGATCCAAGTGGATTGTTTAAAAACATTACAAACGACGAAAGTGCGAATGTACACCGTAAAAATGCTGTTGCAAACTTAACTGCAATGGAGGCAGAATATGCCAAAGCAAGCGTTGATTACGAAGTGTTGACTAAGTTAATGTTTGAAAATGAGCGCACTTTAGGTCACGTGATGAAATTAGAGCCGAAAATTGATCGAGCTAATTACGACGCAAAATACCTTCCTTTAAAAGAAAAAGCTGACAAACAAATTGCTGCATACACTGAGATTGTAAAATTGGAAAAATCGTTCCAGAAAGACTTTAATGCCCCAGTTGATTTTAAAAAGCCAGAGGTACTTTCTTTCAGAGGAGAAGGTTATAGTTCTCACCCGCAATGTTATTGTCGTAATTATCGTTCAGATGTAAAAACCTTAGCTGAATTTGATGCTGCGAAAAAACAATACGATGATCTTTCAGCTCAATTGCAAGGTTATAAAAATGCTGAAACACAAAAGTTATTCGCAAATATGACAACTTGTATCGCGAACGGTAACAACTATGCATTATTTGCGGCGAAAGAAAACTTAACGAAAGATGTAATTGATTACAACACGGCAAACAAAGCAGCTGAACCTAATAAAGTTATCAAACGTTGCGATGAATACCTTGCTGCTTTAACCCGTATTGAAACAGATAACAGTTTGAAATTAGAGGCTGCAACAATTACAGCTTTAACACAAGCAAAAGCAACTGTTACGAAAACGAAAACAGATGCAGAAACATATATTAGTTCTGGTGCTTTCAAAAAATACCAAGATAAATTGTATGCTGAGAAAATCGCTAAAGTTTTCTTACCAAAAGCAGCTACAAAAAATGCAACGTTGGAAGCAGGTGCAATTAACTATGTGAAAGGTGCAGAATATACAGAATACTTAACAGGAAGAAAAGATAGCCCAGTTGCATCAACTTTTAGAGCAATTACAGCGACAGCAACACCTTATGTTAAGAAAAATGAGTATGGTTTACCATTATATGAATACCACGAATTATGGGTTGCTTTCAAAGGAAAAGATGGAAAATGTTATAGATGCGCTGTTTATGCAAGCTACACGTACAAAGGTGGTGGAACGTATGCAACAGTACCAACTTGGGGAGCTGATGCGCCAGAAGAAATGTCTTGCGACAATGTGATGAAATAGTCTTCTGCAAAAAAATAATTAATTACAAAAACCTCGATTTTGTCGAGGTTTTTGCTTTTAATGATAAAAATTGAATTATTTCTTCAAGATTTTCATTCAAAATTAGATTATTGATTATTAAAGTTATAATTTAGCGAACTCATTCAAACAGTCAAATAATTCATCAAAATATGAAATCAAAAATTACAGTATTCGTTGGTTTAGCTCTTTTCGTTCTTGCAATTGCTTCTTGTGGTGGAAGTAAAAAAGTTAGTTGTGATGCTTTTTCAAGTACACAACAAACTGTAAACAACGATACTGCAGCGAAATAATTCTAGCTTAAAAACTTTCTTAACACTGTGTAACTATTCTTAGGTGAATAACACAGTGTTTTTTTGTGCCTTATTTTTTAAATTGGATGTACTTCAATATTAATAATTCATCATTCAATATTTGATTTTCTACCTTGGCACGTCATTTGAAACGAACTTAAAAATTTAAATTATGAAACGTTTATTTAGTTCCATTGCTATAGTTTCAATTAGTCTCCTAATTTTATCAGGTTCTAAATCAACAGATTTACCCACTGTTGAAAACAAGGCATTTCAGGTAGGTGAGAAGTTGCGTTATCGCATTACTTATGGTTTTGTGGATGCTGGGGAAGCAATCCTTGAATTGAAAAGTACTAGCAAAAAAGGAAATGGTCGCGAGTTGATTCATGCCGTTGGAATTGGAAGAACGCTCGGTGGTTTTAATTCATTTTACAAAGTGGATGATCGCTACGAAACTTTTTTAGACAAAAAAGGAATATTTCCTTGGTATTTTGTGCGTCGCGTTGATGAAGGTGGTTATAAAATCAATCAAGATTACACTTTTAAACATCACGTTGGAAAAGTAGATAATGGAGCTGGTAAATTATTTAAAGTTCCAACTGCTGTGCAAGATATGATTTCTTCATTTTACTACGCGCGAACTTTAAATTTCAAGAATATTAAAAAAGGACAGACCTTTGAATTTCCTTGTTTTATGGATGATGAATTATATAACTTAAAAATCAAATATGTTGGCGAGGAGTTTATAAATATTCGCAAAGGAAAATTCAAGTGTATGAAATTTGTTCCCGTAGTTCAAACTGGGCGCTATTTTAAAAGTGAAGAAGATGTAAACTTTTGGGTAACAAGTGATGCCAATAGAATACCAATATTAGTGAAAGCTAAAATTCCCGTAGGAGTTGTGAAAATGCACCTTGTTGAATGGAGCGGATTACGAAATGAGCTAACGAGTAAAGTAAAGTAATTAGTGTGAAATTTTACTTACATCAACATCTTGGTGCTTTTGTTTAAATAACACGGCAAACAATACAGCAACGACCAACGAGTAAATCGCAAACAATGTCCAAGCTCCAGACCAATCTGTTTGACCATTAGTTAGTAAGTAATATTTCTCAATGATTTTACTACTAGCAATTGTTCCAAAAAAGGCACCAAAACCATTTGTCATCATAATGAAAAGACCTTGAGCGCTTGAGCGAATTTTAGAATCCGTCGTTGTTTCAATGTACATTGAGCCTGAAATCAAGAAGAAGTCAAAAGCCATTCCGTAAACAACACACGACAAAACGATAGAAATTACACCAAAAGATGTTCCTCCAACGGCAAACAATCCGTAACGCAATACCCACGCAATAAGTGCCAAAAGCATTACTTTTTTCATTCCAAATTTCTTTAAAAAGAATGGAATTGTTAAGATAAAAATCGTCTCAGAAATTTGTGAAATAGAATAAATTATTGTTGAATACTGTTCAACCGTTGAGCCTTTAGTAAAACTACTTAAGTAAGCGTCGCCATACATATTAGAAAGTTGTAAAGCAGCACCTAATAACATAGAAAAAACAAAAAACAATGCCATTTGATAGTTGCCAAAAAGCTTGAAGGCATTTAAACCAAGCATTTCTACAATAGATTTCTTTTCTTGCGTTTTTGTTTCAGGACGGCATGCAGGAAGTGTAAATGCATATATACCAAGTAAAATTGCAATTGTACCAGCAATGATAAATTGTGTTGAATTTGCTTTGCTTCCGCTTAAATTCGTTGTCCACATAGCTAAAATAAATCCAATTGTTCCCCAAACACGGATTGGAGGGAAGTCTTTTACAACATCGAATTCAAACATTTTTAAAATACGATAAGAAACAGCATTGGAAAGAGAAATGGTTGGCATATAACAAATCATTCCTGCGAAAATGACCCAATACAACAAATCGTATTCTGGCATCGAAGAGAGTGATGGAAATTGGCTTTGAAACCACGCAAGATTAGGAACTAATAACAAGATTCCACCGTAGCAAATATGAAGTAATCCATATAATCTTTCTGCTCGCATCCATTTATCAGCAATGATTCCAATAAGAGAAGGCATTAAAATAGAGGAAAGCGCAAGTGTAGAGAAAATTGCACCAAATTGTCCAAATGTCCAACCTTTCCCTTCAGTGCAGTAAGTTCCAATTGTTGTTAACCACGCTCCCCAAACAAAAAATTGGAGAAAGCTCATAATGGTTAGTCGAAATTTTATTGTTGAATTAGCTTCGTTTATTGATTTCATCGCGGAGTTTTGAGGCAAGTTCATAATCTTCATTTTCTATCGCCTCTGCCAACTGTGCATTCAGTTCTTCCAATGAAATAGCTTCCATTTCATTGAAAACTTCATCTAATTCATCTTCATCGTCAAAATCTAAATCCAAATCTTCTGTTCCTCCAACTTCTTCCAAAATAGAGGAAAGCGTGAAGATTGGTGCATTAAATCGAACACCAACCGCAATTGCATCAGAAGTACGCGAATCTATTTCTGTGATCGCATTTTCTTTTTCACAAATGATTTTAGAATAAAAAACGCCTTCGTGGAATTTATAAATGAGGATTTCACGCACATTTACACCATACGATTTACAAAATGTTTTGATTAAATCATGTGTCAGTGGTCGATTTGGAACCATTTTTTCTAATTCTACAGCTATAGCCTGTGCTTCAAAACCACCAATTACAATTGGTAATTTTCTTTTGCCAGCTGATTCAACTAATGTTAAAACATACGAGCCAGACTGAGTCTGGCTGTATGCTATACCTGTAATATCTAATTTAACTTTTTGCATGTAATAAAGAGGAAATTCGTAATCAACTCTTAGTTTTGAGCTGCTTTGAATTTTTTAATTGCTTCATTTAATCTTGGCACTACTTCAAATGCATCACCAACGATACCATAATCCGCTGCTTTAAAGAAAGGTGCTTCAGGATCTGTGTTAACAACAACGATTACTTTCGAACCGTTAACTCCAGCTAAATGCTGAATTGCTCCTGAAATTCCAACTGCTATGTATAAATTTGGACGAATCGCAACACCTGTTTGACCAACGTGTTCGTGGTGAGGTCTCCAACCAATATCTGCTACTGGACGAGAACAAGCAGTTGCTGCTCCTAATAATTTTGCCATTTCTTCAATCATTCCCCAGTTTTCAGGACCTTTCAATCCTCTTCCAGCTGAAACAACTAATTCTGCTTCCGGTAAAGGAATTTCTCCTTCTGGTTTTTTAGTTGAAATAACTTTGATTGCTGCTGCACCGCCTTGTCCAGATGTTTCTTCAACTGAACATGCTGCACCTGTAACCTCAGGTTGAATGCTATTTGGCAATAAAGAAATAATTTTTGTAGCTGAATTAACTTTCACTGCTCCCATCGCTTTTCCTGAGAATACGTTCACTTTAACAGTTCCGTCAGCTTCAGGGATAGAGATTGCTCCTGCAACTAAACCAGCTTTTAATCTTACAGATAATCTTGGCGCTACTGCTTTTCCAATTAAATCGTGAGAAAAAATAACGGTATTTGCACCAACAGTTTGTGCTACAGAAGCAATCAAACGAGTCAATTGTTGTGCATCTTCACCATCAACACTTCTGTCAACGATTACTTTCGATGCACCGTATTCACCAAGTGTTGAAAGTAAGTCTGCACTCGCGTTTCCGTTTGTAACCACAGTAACATCAGCGCTTAATTTTTTACCGTAAGTAACAGTTTCCAAAGCTGATTTGGAAAGACCGTTTGTTGAGTTTATATATACTAGTATCATGAAAATCTTTTTAAACGATTAAATTACTTTTGCTTCGTTGTGTAACAATTCTACCAATTCATCCATGTTTTCAGGATTAATCATTTTCACTGCTGATTTTGCATTTGGCATCGTGTAAGAAACATAGCTTGTCAAATCATCAACAGCAACTGGTGCAACAACCGTAAGGGGTTTTGTTCTTGCCGCCATGATTCCACGCATGTTAGGAATACGTTGTTCAGCCATTCCTTTAGCACAAGAAACAACCGCAGGAGTTGAAACTTCAACTACTTGAACACCACCAGCGATTTCTCTTTCTAATGTAAGGCTTGAACCGTTAACATCTAATTTCTCTGCTAATGAAACGAATGGTAAATCTAAAGCTTCTGCAATCATACCACCAACTTGAGATCCGTTGTAGTTAATTGTTTCTTTACCTGTTAGGATTAAATCAAAACCATTTGATTTTGCATACTCAGCTATTTGAATTGCTGTGTAATAAGCATCTTTTGGATCTGCATCTATTCTCACTGCTTCATCCGCACCGATTGCAAGTGCTTTTCTAATTACAGCCTCGTCAGCTGCAGCTCCAACGGTTACAATTGTTACTTGTCCACCACCCGCTTCTTTGATTTCCAAAGCGCGAACAAGTGCATACCACTCGTCATAAGGGTTAACAATGTATTGCACTCCATTTTCATCAAACTTCGTGTTTCCGTCTGTGAAAGCAACTTTAGAAGTTGTGTCTGGAGACTTACTGATACAAACCAAAATTTTCATTCTCTTTCGTTTTTAGTGGTGCAAATTTAAGGAAATAAATGTTTGAAAACTGATAACTTTTTAATTATTCTAAATCGCTTTTTTATTAAACAATGGGCCTTGTAAATAGTTGGAAAATAAGACCTTTAAAGTGAAAATAATTTAGATTGATTGAATTTCCCTTTACTTCCCGTTGTTTAAAAAGTAATTGAGTTTAACAGAGATTCCGACCAAAAGGGAGACCGCGCATGAGCTCCAAAGGAAAATCTTTTTAATAATGCATTGCTTAACAATTACCTTCCTTATTTTTTGTTTTGATTAAATTAAAGTAGTAAGGGAAATATCCAGGAAATTCAGGAAATTTATTGGAAGAAAAGACTTTCTAAAACACCAACTTCTGAGACTTTACTTTGAATTTAGATTACGTATTTCTTCTAAAACTCATTAGTTGGAAGCGACAAATTCAAAATCACAGCGAAAAGTAGTGCGGCGAAAAATGTTAGCAAAGCGACTTTTTTCAATTCAGTGTCTAACTTTTTTGGAATTCTAATTTGGTAAACACGTTGCAAATGGAAAAGTAAACCAAATGCAGGGATTAAAGCAATGAGAAGAAAAAAGTTAAAAGTAAGGTAAGAAAACATAAATACACTAAAAGCCCAACTTGCAACTCCACTAAGAATTAAAAAAGCATGATAATTTTTACCATTTTGAAATCCCATTTTAACTACCATTGTTGTTTTTCCAGATAATGCGTCGTTTTCATGGTCGCGAAGATTGTTGAGATTTAATACAGCCACACTCCAAAAACCAATAGTCAACGCAGGAAATAAAACCAGCCATTCGAATGCAATTCCGTAAAGTGAAAACACTCCTAAAACACTTACCAACCCAAAGAAAATAAATACCATTAAATCCCCTAGACCTCTGTAACCATAAGCATTTTTACCAACGGTGTATGTAATTGCCGCAACAACACACAATACGGCTAGAACAGCATAAAACAATAGTAATTCTTGGGTTAAATTTGGAGCACTTACAAAGATTAATAGCGCTGCTGATACAAGTGAAATAATCGTGCAGATAATGATACCAGTTTTCATTTCTTTTACACTGATTGTTCCGGACTGAATTGCTCTTTTTGGACCTACGCGATTTTTATTGTCAGTTCCTTTTTGTCCGTCGCCGAGGTCATTTGCCAAATTGGAAAGCACTTGAAAACCAATTGTTGTAAGCATAGCCAAACTAAAAATAAAAGGATTCCATTTTTCTAGTACAGCTGCCATTCCAGAACCAGCAATAATTCCAGAAACGGAAAGCGGTAAGGTTCGCAAGCGCATAGCCTCAATCCAAGCTTCAACTTTTGTCATGGCGCAAAAATACTACTTTGTTTAATGCTGAATTTTTTGATATTAGATTTTATATCTTTTTAAATGTTTTTTTAGATTGATTGAGGTCGAATTTTTATATTTTTATTTGTAGATTTTTTGCTAAAAACATTGCTTAATGGTGATTTTGAAACAAAATGATTAGTTTTTAAAAACGATTTCATCAATCTTTACTTTCGAATAGACATCCAATATACCTTAATTAAAAAAATCAAAAAAGAACATCACTGCTGCTTGGCGTGGATTCACTCCTTTTGCCGAACCGATAATGCTTCCGCTTTTGCGAATGTCACCGTTTGATTCAATTTTTCCAACAATACTTCCGCTAATTCTTACATCGCCATTTGATTCAACTTTTCCAACGATTGAACCATTTTTACGAATATCGCCATTCGACTCAATTTTTCCTTTGATGCTTCCATTCACACGTATATCGCCATTCGATTCAAATTTTCCTTTGATGCTTCCACTGATGCGAACGTCACCATTCGACTCAATTTTGCCAAAGATTGAACCGTTTTTTCTTAAATCTTGAGCGGCTAAATTTTGAACGCTTAATAAAACGGTCAAAATGAAAAGTAAATTTTTAATGTTTTTCATAATCTGATTTTTAGTGTACTAAAATACGATTTTTTAAACACACTGAATTTTTATGAATCTCAAGCCCAAATTCAACTGGAAAGAATCGAAAATAATTATGCAAGTCGCAATTAACAATTCTTGTGTTACCAAAACATTAAAACAAAGTATATTTACCTTTCAAAAAACAAAAATGAAGCAGTTTCTGTTTATAGTCAGTTTTTCAATCATATTGGTTTCTTGTAATCAAAAAGATGAGAAATTTTGTGAATGCTTAGCTAAAAGTGAAGAATTTAACGTTATGAATCAAGCGATTCTGAATGGTAAATCCGATGTTGCTACAGTGAAAAAAGCAGTTGAATTGAAAAAGGAAAAACAAAAAGTTTGTCAAGATTATGTGAATATGGATGGTGAACAAATGCTTGCTCGAAAAAAAGAGTGTAAGTAATTATTCACTTTAATCACTTAAAGTTACTTTATGAAAACAGTACTAATTGCAGGAGGATCGGGACTTATTGGAAAGAAGTTAAATCAAGTGCTTTCCAAAAAAGGATACAAAGTTTATACGCTTACACGTACTGCTAAACATAGAGGACAGATTTATTGGAATCCCGCGCAGCAAACGATTGAAGGAAAACATCTCGACAAAGTCAATATCATCATAAATCTTACAGGTGAAAATATCGGTGAAAAAAGATGGACGAGCGATCGTAAAAAAGCTTTACGTGATTCACGTGTTAAAACCACTCAATTCCTAAATAGTTTAGTTGCCAATCTTCCGAATTTAGAATATTACATTTCAGCTTCGGGAATTAATTGTTACGCACAAGACGATGAAATTCACGTAGAATCAGACCCTTATGGCAACGATTTTCTTTCCAAATTAGTGAAAGAATGGGAAGCAATGAGTGATTTATTTGAAAGCAATTGTAAAGTGGCAAAACTGAGAATTTCGATGGTACTTTCGAAACGCGGTGGTGCTCTGGACAAAATGCTATTACCTGTAAAGCTTGGATTAGGTTCGCCAATAGGAACTGGAAAACAAATGATTCCCTGGATTCACATCGAAGATTTATGTAATCTTTTCGTTTATGCGATAGAAAATGAACTCACTGGAACCTATAATGCAGCTGCAAATTGCGACAGTAACCACGACTTTATGAAAGCATTAGCAAAAGCATTGAATCGTCCGTTTTTTATGCCAAAAGTTCCAGCTTTCCTATTAAAATTAATGCTTGGTGAAATGTCAGCCTTAGTTTTAGATAGTACAAATGCTTCCAATGAAAAAATTAAGAACGCTGGATTCGTTTTTCAACACGAGCATATTGAGTCAACATTAAGTGTGTTATTAAAACGTTAACTCACTGTTAATTTAAACATTGGCTTGTAAATAACCTGATTTTTCTTTTTTTTGTTAGAATATAATTTCATCTAATTTCATCAAAAAAAAGATGGCGAAGAAAGAAAAATTATTCGTGTTAGACACTTCTGTTTTGCTGCACGACCACCAATCAATTACCAACTTTAAAAACAACAATGTTGCTATTCCAATAACTGTTTTAGAAGAATTGGATAAATTCAAAGTTGGAAACGACACCAAAAATTTCTCCGCTAGAGAAGTCATCCGATTTATTGATAAACTTTCAGGAAATGGTTCGCTTCAAGAATGGATTTCTTTAGGGAAAGGTCTAGGAAAATTCAAGATTGTAATGGATCATACGCCGGTAAATATAAATGCTGAACAAGTTTATGCTTATGGTAAGAACGATCATAAAATAATTAATGCCGCTTTATTTCTAAAAGAACAAGAAAGTAAACAAACAGTTGTACTAGTAACTAAAGATATCAATTTAAGAATCAAAGCCAAAGCTTTGGGATTGGTTGCTGAAGATTACGAAACGGGAAAAGTAAGTAATGAAAACCTAAAAAGCGAAAGTTCTTATAGTATTGAAAATGTTGATTCAGAAATAATAAGAGAACTGTTCTTGAAAGGTCGAATGGAGGAAAATGGAATTTTGGGTGCGAAAAAAATTACCAATGGCTATTACATTTTAAAAAATGGCAAAACCTCTTCGTTGGCTTTTTACCATCAAATGACAGATCAAATTGAACGGATTGAAAAGGAATTCGTTTATGGGATCAAACCTAAAAATGCAGAACAAGCCTTTGCTTTTCACGCTTTACTGAATGATGATGTTAAACTTGTGGCTTTGCAAGGTGTTGCAGGAACTGGTAAAACACTTTTAGCGCTTGCAGCTGCTTTGGAGCAACATAAGCAGTACAATCAAATTATCCTTGCTAGACCAATTGTGCCACTTTCCAATAGAGAAATTGGTTTTCTACCAGGTGATGCAAACGATAAAATCGGACCTTATATGGAGCCTTTGTGGGATAATTTGAAGTTTATAAAATCACAATTTAGAGAAAACGAAAAGAAAAATCGCGCCATTCAAGAAATGCAAGATTCAGGTAAAATTATTATTACTCCACTCGCATTTATTCGTGGACGAAGCCTATCTAACATTATGTTTATTGTGGATGAAGCTCAAAATTTAACACCTCACGAAGTAAAAACAATAATAACACGAGCTGGCGAAAATACCAAAATCATTTTTACAGGCGACGTTCATCAAATCGATTCTCCTTATCTTGATGAAAACAGTAATGGTTTAGCTTACTTAATTGACCGTTTGAAAAATCAACCCTTGTTTACCAATGTAAAACTAGAAAAAGGTGAGCGTTCTGAATTGGCGAATTTAGCAAATGAGTTGCTGTAAGTCTTTATTCCCAAACCATCGTAATCTTTCCAGTTGATTTTCCGCTTTCTAAGAGAGAATGTGCTTCTGCAATTTTTGAAACAGGAAAAACAGCACCAACTTGTGGTTTTAATTCCCCTTTATTGAACAAATCAACAACGGCAACTAAGCAATCGTGAACTATCATTGGGCGGTTGTCTCCGATTTTTAACATGTTGACACCGAGAATATTTTTAGAGCGCATCATTAACCCAATTGGAAGAATGAATCCCATTTTAAATACAAAGTTTAAAGTGGAAAAAATACCATACTTCCCTCCTACTAGCTCAGATCCACCAAAAATGAACAGACGACCACTTGAACCGATTAATGCCAAATCTTTCTTAAAAGTTGAGCCTGCAACTGGATTATAACTCACATCAATTCGGTCGCCTCTTAAATGAGAAAAAATCGTTTTTTGATAATCACTTTCGTTATAATTTACCACAAAATCTGCCCCTAAATCTTTGACTAATTGTGTTTTAGAAGCATTACCAATTTTTGCGATAACGTAAGCTCCACGGCGTTTTGCCAACTGAATTAACATTGTCCCTACTCCACCGGCAGCAGCGTGAATCAACACCTTATCACCTTTCTGAACGGGTGAAAGTATATCCGACATATAATAAGCAGTAACGGCTTGTGTACAAAGTGCCATTACGGTTTCGGCAGGATGATCTTCAATTGGAACAATTCCATATTCTTTAGTGATTACGTGTTTTCCATAACCTCCAAAGCGACAAAATGCTAAAACACGTTTACCAATGATAGATGAATCCACAGCAGAACCGACTTCAATGACTTTTCCAACAACTTCGTAACCTACCACACAAGGCATTGGTGGAGCTTCTCGATATAAACCATTGCGTGCCATTACATCAGCGTAATTTAAGCCAAAAGCTTCACTTTCAACCAATAATTCATTTGGTTCCAGTTTCGAAAGTTCAAAAGTTCGGCGTTCAAATGCTTGTTCAGCTGCCCCTTTTTTGATTAGAAATAGTGCTTCGGATTTCATGTATTGAGTTGAAATTTAAGTATGTATAAAACTTTTGAATCTTTAATAAAAATGTAAAAATAGGTATTAACTCTAATTAATTGCGAACGACAGAATTGCGCATAAATAATTTGAAAATTAGATGATTTGAAAATTTGAAAATGGAAGTTCAGAATGCTTATTAATTGCGAACAAAAGAATTGCTTATTGCAAACTATTCAGACTTCGGACTTCGAGAGCCTCAATCCTCTAACCTTAGTCCTCGTTGTTTGTCATTGTTAATTTTACGAATATAATATCTTGCGCAGAGCGCTTACAAAAAATCCGTTCGCAATTTTTAATTCGCAATTAAATGTATCTTGCGGAATCGTAACAAAAACCGTAACACTATCTACCAAATCGACAATGCAGGGAACGGTTTCTGAAGTATCAATTAAACCAAAATAATAGGTGGTGGTAACTTCTGGCGTGGCGATGGGGTTGAGAATGGTGGTATCACTCAAACCGGCACTTGGCCACCAACGATAGACCAAATCGTTCCAACAACCCTCACAATTGGCTTGTAAACCTACGATTTCTCCCAAAGTATCAATCTCACCACCAAGCCCTGCGGAAATTTCAGGGAGTTCATAAACACCGAAATCGTCGAAGTAGTAGTAAGCGTAACCACAGTTTGAGGGATTAATACAATTGTCGTTAACAATTTCAAATTCATCAAAACATCCAACAGTCATGAAATTTTCATTTCCCTTAGCTTCATAAATACCCTTTATCAAAACCCAAGTGCTTGTATCTGAAATTATATTAAGATTGTTTATTCCATCAATCAAATTTAATTTCATCCAGTTGTCAAGTTGAAAAACAGAATCCATTGTAAATCTAGCTTGAATACAATTTGTTGCTATGAAATTATATTTATCCGCTAAGGAGACAAAAAAAGAGGTGCAATATTTTTTGTTTTCAAGTTTTGAATTTAGTTTAACTTCTATATATTCCCTGCCATCATTTGATTGAAAATAATAAAGACCAATTCCAGCATATCCTAAACCAGTGTTAGGGTTTTGATAGCCAACAACATTTCTTGGTATAGCATCAGCACAATAATGAAAAAAATCGGAACTACCTCCACAACCAGACTCAATAATTGGGCTTGGAAAGCTAGGTTGAAACCATGGTGAAGCCAAACAGATTTGTTCCTGTCCTGAATATATGACGTTAGGATAATATGGACAGCTTGAAAAGTATTCAAACCCTGGATTGGGAACCAAGTTAATTGGCTGTGCAAAGCTCAGCCAATTAAAAAACATAAAATAAAGAAAACAGATAATTTTCCTCATTTTTATTTAACTATTAATTTTTGGTAGGCAATTTCGTTCATCCTTTTTTTAGTGATTGTATTTCTAGGTATCATTTAGTTTCCCCCCTTTGAAATTGATTATTTCAGTACGCAATTTAAGAACTTTTAATGTGCTGTGCAATACGTGTTTTTACCTGATGTTTTGGTTTTTACATAATTGGATGATTTATCAAATTACGCCCTAGCCCTGATAGTAGTGG